>DATLQT010000071.1:0-67500 GCA_035535055.1 Candidatus Dormiibacterota bacterium
GTCCTGATGGGCGTCACCGGCAGTGGAAAGACCAACGTGATGGCCTGGGCCATCGAGCAGCTGGCGCGACCGGTGCTGGTGCTGAGCCCGAACAAAACGCTGGCGGCGCAGCTCTGGGCCGAGTTCCGCCGGCTCTTCCCAGACAACGCCGTCGAGTACTTCGTCAGTTATTACGACTACTACCAGCCCGAGGCCTACATCGCCCGCAGCGACACCTACATCGAGAAGGACTCGAGCCGCAACGAGGAGATCGACCGCCTCCGCCATGCCACCACCCAGGCGCTGCTGACGCGCCGCGACGTGATCGTCGTCGCCAGCGTCAGCTGCATCTATGGCATCGGGTCGCCCGAGGACTACATGGGTGAGTCACTGGAGATCGCGAAGGGGTCGACCCTGCGCCGCGAGATGTTCCTGCGCAAGCTCACCGAGCTGCAGTACGAGCGCAACGATTACGACCTCGGCCGGCTCCGCTTCCGGGTCCGCGGCGACGTCGTCGACCTGGTGCCCGCCTACGAGGATCGAGTCATGCGGGTCGAGTTCTTCGGGGACGAGATCGAGCGGATCCTCGAGATGGACGGCACCACCGGCGAGATCCTCGGCTCCCGGGAGGATCTCCAGGTCTTCCCGGCCACCCACTACGTCACCCCCGCCGCCAAGCTCGAGCTTGCCCTGGCCGACATCGAGGTCGAGCTCGAGGACCGGGTGAAGTGGTTCGAGGAGCACGACCGGCTGCTGGAGGCGCAGCGGATCCGCCAGCGGACCATGTTCGATCTCGAGATGTTGCGCGAGACGGGCACCTGCGCCGGCGTCGAGAACTATTCCCGCCACCTGACCCGCCGACAGCCGGGCGAGGCGCCGTACACGCTCCTCGACTTCCTGCCCGACGACACGCTGATCTTCGTCGACGAGTCGCACGTGGCCGTCCCCCAGGTCGGCGCGATGCTGGGGGGCGACCGCTCTCGGAAGGGGCCGCTGGTCGAGTACGGATTCCGGCTGCCCTCCGCCTTCGACAACCGGCCGCTCTCCTTCGACGAATGGGAGCAGCGCGTCCAGCAGGTCGTCTACGTGTCCGCGACGCCCGGCCCCTACGAGCTCCGGCGGTCGGAGCGGAGCGTCGAGATGATCGTCCGGCCGACGGGCCTGGTGGACCCCGTGATCCAGGTCCGCCAGAGCGAGGGCCAGGTGGACGACCTCATCGCCGAGGTCCGCCGGCGCGCCGTGGCCGGCCAGCGGTCGCTGGTGACCACTCTCACCAAGCGGTTCGCCGAGGATCTCACCGACTACATGAAGGAGATGGGCCTGCGGGTCAACTACATCCACTCCGACATCGACACCATGGAGCGGATCGAGATCCTCCGCGACCTCCGCCTGGGCACCTTCGACGTGCTGGTCGGGATCAACCTGCTGCGGGAGGGTCTGGACCTTCCCGAGGTGTCCTTCATCGCCATCTTGGACGCCGACAAAGAGGGCTACCTGCGCTCCTTCCGTTCCTTCATCCAGATCATCGGGCGGGCGGCCCGTAACGTCGACGGCCACGTCGTCATGTACGCCGACAAGATCACCGACTCGATGCGCGAGGCGATCGACGAGACCGACCGCCGCCGCGGCATCCAGGTCGCCTACAACACCGAGCACGGGATCACGCCGGCCACGGTCATCAAGGCGATCTACAACCTGCAGATCGAAAAGGCCGAGATCGCCGCCGACGCGGCCGACCTGGCCGGGGCTGCCGGCCTGCCCCGCGAGGACCTGATCGCCATCGTCCGCGACCTCGAGAAGGAGATGAGGCGGCTCTCGCGCGAATTGGCCTACGAGGACGCGGCAAAGGTCCGGGACCGGATCATCGCGCTGCGCCGTCGGATCGCTGGCGAGGAGTCGGGAGAGGACGACGCGGACGTCGCGCTCGCCATCGCGGCCGCCCCCAAGAAGCGTGTCGCCACCTCGCGCTACCGCGGCCGGGCTCGGCACTAGGCCTTGGCCACCTGGCTGGAGCTCTTCAAGAGGGGCGAGGGACACCCCGCCCGCGGCGGCTGGGCCGAGCCCTACGGCATCCGGGTCACCACCGTCGAGGCGGGCCACGTGGTGCTCGAGTTCGATGCCTCCGAAAAACATCACCAGCCGAACGGCGTCGTCCAGGGCGGGGTGCTGACGGCGATCGCCGATGCCGCCATGGGGATGGCCGGGATGACGGTCCAGGAGATCGGCTGGGCGAACACGACCATCGAGCTCAAGATCAACTTCATCCGGCCGGTGATCCGCGGCCTGGTCAAGGCCGAGGGCCGGGTCGTCCAGGCCGGGAAGACGGTGCTCTTCTTGGAGGCCAGCGTCACCAACGAGGACGGCAAGCTGGCCGCGCTGGCGACCTCCTCGGTGCTCGCCTTCCGGCAGCCGGCGCGCGAGCACACCCGCGCCGAATGAGGCAAGGCCTGGGCTCTTGATGCAGGACCGGATCCAGCGGATGCTCGACGGCCACGAGTCACGCTCGCCGGCCTGGCGCTGGCTCGGCATAAAGCTTGTCGAGGCCGAGGCCGGGCGGACGCTGCTGGAGATGAAGGTCACCGAGGAGATGCGCAACCACGGCGGCGTCTGCCACGGCGGCTTCCTGGGCACGCTGGCAGACTCGGCCATGGGCTCGGCGATGGCCACCGTCCTGCCCGAGGGGGAGCGTCACCTGAGCTTCGACCTCAAGCTGAGCTTCATGCGGCCGGTGGAGATCGGGGCCACCGTGCGATGCACCGGCACCGTGATCCACTCCGGCCGCCGGACCGGCGTCTGCGAGAGCCGGCTGGAGGTGGGGGGCGAGCTGGTCGGGACCGGGTCGGCGAGTTTCATCGTCTACCTCCCGGAGAACACTTAAGCGTGCCCATCGACAGGATCACCATCCGCGGTGCCCGCGAGCACAACCTCAAGGGCGTCGACCTCGTCATCCCCCGCGACAAGCTGGTCGTATTCACCGGCCTCAGCGGCTCCGGCAAGTCGTCGCTCGCCTTCGACACCATCTACGCCGAGGGACAGCGGCGCTACGTAGAGTCCCTCTCCTCCTACGCCCGCCAGTTCCTGGGCCAGATGGAAAAGCCCGACGTGGACGTCATCGAAGGCCTCTCGCCGGCGATCTCGATCGACCAGAAGGGAACCTCCAAGAACCCGCGCTCCACGGTCGGCACCGTCACCGAGGTTTACGACTACCTGCGGCTGCTGTTCGCCCGGATCGGCCGGCCTCACTGCCCGGTCTGCGGGCGGCCGATCGCCAAGCAGACGGTCGACCAGATGGCGGACCAGGTCGAAAAGCAGCCCGCGGGCACCCGGCTGATGGTCCTGGGTCCGGTCGTGCGCGGCCGCAAGGGCGAATACCTCTCGCTGCTGGAGGACCTCCGCAAGGGCGGTTTTGTCAGGGTCCGGGTCGACGGGCAGATCTACACCCTCGACGAGACCATCCCACTGGAGAAGAACAAAAAGCACGACATCGAGGTGGTCGTCGACCGCCTGGTCCTGGGCAGCGACCAGCGCACCCGCTTGGTGGACTCGCTCGAGACCGCGCTCCGGCTCGGCCAGGGCTCGGTGCTCTTGGTTCCTGTAGATGGCGGAGAGGAGCGGCTCATGTCGCAGAACTTCTCCTGCGCTTACGACGGCACCAGCGTCCCCGAGCCGGAGCCCCGCAACTTCTCATTCAACACCCCGCACGGGGCCTGCCCGACCTGCACCGGCCTGGGCACCCGGCTGGTCGCCGATGGCGACCTGGTCGTGCCCGACCCGAGCCTATCGCTGGCGGAGGGCGCAATCGCGCCCTGGAGCAAGTCGAACTTCTTCTACCCCGAGCTGCTGGAGGCGGTCTGCAAGCACTTCAAGATCGATATGGGCAAGCCCTGGTCGAAGCTGACCGCCGAGCAACACAAGGTGCTGCTGGAAGGAACCGGCAGGGACAAGATCCGCTTCATCTACACCAACCAGTACCGGCACAAGCGCTGGTACGAGGCAACCTTCGAGGGCATCCTCGCCAACATCACGCGGCGCCACGCCGAGACCGAGAGCGAGTTCGTCAGGGAGGAGCTGGAGAAGTACATGAGCCACAAGCCGTGCCCCACCTGCAAGGGGCAGCGGCTGAAGCCGGAGTCGCTGGCGGTCACCGTGGCGGACCGCAACATCGCCCAGGTCTGCCAGCTCTCGGTGTCGGCGGCGATCGACTTCTTCGAGTCGCTGCGGCTCGACGAGCGCGACCAGCTGATCGCGCGCGGCATCCTGAAGGAGATCGGCGAGCGGCTCCAGTTCCTGATCGACGTCGGCCTCGAGTACCTGACCGTCGACCGGGCGGCGAATTCGCTCTCCGGCGGTGAGTCGCAGCGGATCCGGCTAGCGACCCAGATCGGCTCCAAGCTGATGGGCGTCCTCTACATCCTCGACGAGCCGTCCATCGGCCTCCACCAGCGGGACAACCGCAAGCTGATCTCCACCCTGATCAAGCTCCGCGACCTGGGCAACACCCTGATCGTCGTCGAGCACGACGAGGACACCATCCGGACGGCCGATTACCTGGTGGACATCGGCCCCGGCGCCGGCGAGCACGGCGGCGAGATCATCGCCGCCGGCACCGTCGAGGAGGTGCTCGCCCATCCGGACTCACTCACGGCCCAGTTCCTGCGCGGCGACCGCGAGGTCCCCGTTCCACGCCGGCGGCTGCCGGGAAACGGCAAGAAGCTGGTCGTCAGGGGCGCCAGCGAGAACAACCTGAAGGGGATCGACGTCGAGATCCCGCTCGGCTGCTTCGTGGCGGTCACCGGCGTCTCCGGTTCGGGCAAGTCCTCGCTGATCACCGACATCCTCAGCCGACGGCTGGGCCAGTACTTCTACCGGGCCAAGGAAAAGCCGGGCGCGCACCGCGCCATCGAGGGCCTGCAACACATCGACAAGGTCATCGACATCGACCAGTCGCCGATCGGCCGGACGCCGCGCTCCAACCCGGCCACCTACACCGGGCTCTGGACGCCGCTGCGTGACCTCTTCGCGGCGTTGCCGGAGGCCAAGATGCGCGGCTACAAGGCCGGCCGGTTCTCCTTCAACGTCCCCAACCAGGGCCGCTGCGAGGCGTGCAAGGGCGACGGAATCATCCAGATCGAGATGCACTTCCTCCCCGACGTCTTCGTTCCCTGCGAGGTCTGCCACGGCACCCGCTACAACCGCGAGGTGCAGGAGATCAAGTTCCGTGGCCACTCGATCTCCGACGTCCTCGATCAGACGGTGGACGAGGCGATCGAGACCTTCGAGAACGTTCCCCGGATCCGGGCCAAGCTGCGGACGCTGCAGGACGTGGGGCTCGGCTATATCCGGCTCGGCCAGCCCTCGACCCAGCTCTCCGGCGGCGAGGCGCAGCGGGTGAAGCTCTCGACCGAGCTCAGCCGGCGCGACACCGGGAAGACGTTTTACATCCTCGACGAGCCGACCACCGGGCTTCACTACGCCGACGTCGAGCGGCTGCTCCAGGTCCTCCACCGGCTGGTCGAGCAGGGCAACACCGTGGTTGTCATCGAGCACAACCTGGAGGTCTTGAAGACGGCCGACTGGATGATTGATCTCGGCCCCGAGGGAGGCGAGAAGGGCGGCTACCTGGTCGCCACCGGCACCCCTGAGGAGCTGGCGGTAAACCCGGCCTCCTACACCGGCCAGTACCTGCGACCGATCCTCGAAAAGGCCGGCACGCTCCTGCCGAGTTCGGCCAGGAGCCTCAACGGGCGGGGCAAGTGGGCGGCCAGGAGCGCCGCCAAGACCTCGGGCAGGACGACTGTGTCCGGCACCGCGAGGTAGCGCGGCTCCCAGGTCGGGCCGAACTTGGCCTTGAACTTGCTGAGCGTCCGCCCCGAGCGGAAGCGGTCGAGGCGGCCATAGACCCGGCTCAAAAGGTTGTTGCCGGCAGAGGCGGGAAAGCCGCTGAGGGACATCGGGGCGACGCCAAGACTGACCTCCGCCCGGCCCTGCCGCTGCGCCTCCTCGAGCGAGTGGACGATCAGCGCCTCCATCAGGCCGTTGAGCGCGTCCGGCCGGCGTCGCATCAGGTCCAGCGTCCAGCCTGATCGCGCCGGCACCGGCAGCCAGGTCACGAACCCGAGCAGCTCACCGCCCTGCGCGAAGGCGAGGCCCGTGGTCGTGGCCGGGTCCCGGAGGGTTTCCAGGGTGCCGAGGCTAAAGCGCATCTCCGGCCCCTTGCCGCTTCGGAGCCAGGTAGCGGAGACCGCCCAGAGCTGGTCCGAGTGCTGTGCCCACGCCTCCGGCCCGGGCAGGAATTCAAAGCGGATGCCCTCCCGCTCACAACGGCGAACCGCGTAACGGAGGTCCGCCTTCTCCTTCCCGCCGAGACTGAAGCCGGCGGGCCGGACGACCGCGTCGGAGCCGACCGGCACCAGCCGGTAGCCGAGCCGGCGGTAGAGGTCGGGGTTCTCGGCCTCGTAGAAGGCGCAGACCCAGTCGTGGCGCTCGCAGTGCCCGGCGAACGCCTCCACCGCGGCGCCGGCAAGCTCGGGCGGCCCGATCGGGTCGCCGAGAGCGATGGCCACCCGGCGGGTGACCTCGTAGGCCACGGCGACCTCCGGCCCGGACCAGAAGAGCTGGGTGCCGGCGAGTGCGAGCCAGGAGACGGGGTTGTGCCCGTGGGCCTGGAGGACCTTGCGTAGCGAGTGCGGGTCGTTGCCGGCTGCAGCCTGGAGGACCACCGGTCGCAGCAGCTGGAAGAGCCCGACCAAGACCAAGAACCCGGCGACGGCCGGGATCGAGTCCAAGAACCAGCGGGCGCGGTCGGTCAGCGGGTCGTAGGCCGAGGCCAGCCCGGCCAGCACGGTGCCGGTGAGGTGGTTGATGGTCAGTCCGGGCTGGAAACCGCCGGCGAGCTCCTTTTCGAGGAGCAGGCTGCCGAGGAAGGCGTAGAGCGCCGCCAGTCCGACGGCGGCGCCGATCGTCAGCAGTCCTCGGCGGATGCCGACCGGGTCGGACTCGGCCCGGAAGAAGCGGCGCATCCAGAAGATGCCCACCAGGACCCAGAGCGAGAGGACCGCGGCCTCCACGTCGAGTCCTTTGACGAGGTGGATAACGAGAGATGCGGCGAGCACCAGGCAGGTGATCAGCCAGGCCACGCGCTTGCCCCGCGCGATTCCTCGGGCGAGGAGGATCAGCGCCAGGCCGGCGACCACGCTCGCCGTCCTGCCGGTGAGGACGACCCCGGTCGGCACCACGCTCTCGACCAGGCGGTCGCTCAGGGGGTGGCGGACCAGCAGCGTCTCCACCACGTCGAAGGCTCCGATCATCACCAGGAAGCCAGCGAAGAAGCGCCGGATCCTTCGGGCATCGTGACGACCGGAGAGGAGGAGGTCGGCCGGTGGGTGCTGCAATGCTGACATCGGTGAAGCTGCCGATTACAGCTATACCCGCTCTTACACCCCGGGCGCGGGGAACGCCGGGCTTGTAGGAGTGCTACGAATACGGAGCATGCGGGAGGTGGACGTCGACCTCGGCGGACCGGTCCACTATGCCGACCACGGCGGCGAGGGCAGCCCGCTGGTCCTCCTCCACGGCCTCGGGGGCAGCCGGCTCAACTGGATGGCGGTGGCGCCCGGGCTCGCGCGTCAACACCGCGTCTACGCGCTCGAGTACATCGGCCACGGCCTGACGCCGCTGGCAGGCCGGAAGGCGAACCTGGCCGGGCACCGGCGGGTCATCGACCTCTTCCTAGAGCGCGTGGTCGGGCGCCCGGCGACCCTGGTCGGCAACTCAACCGGCGGCCACCTGGCGATCGTCGAGGCCGCTCTGGCGCCGGAGAAGGTCTCCGGCCTGGTCCTGGTCGACCCGGCTGTGCCGGTGCCGGTGGGCGAAATGGCCATCCCCTCCACGGCGGCGATGGCTCTGGCGCCACTGCTGGTGCGCGGGCTCGGCGAGGCGGTGATGAAGGCCAGCGCTGGCCGCACCACCTCCGAGCAGGCGGTCTATCGCACGCTCAAGATGGTGTCTGCCGACTACTCGCGGATCCCGGCCGAGGTGATCCAGGCCCACCTCGAGGCGCACCGGCCGCGGCACGGCGACGCCGAGGCCAGCGCGGCCTTCCTCCAGACCGGTCGCTCCCTTCTGATCAACAACCTGCGCCGTTCGAGCTTCTACGCCAAGGCGAGGCGCGTCCGCGCGCCGGCGCTGGTGGTGCAGGGCTCCAAGGACCGGCTGGTTCCGATGGCGGCGATCCGCAAACTGCTCGAGGTCCGGCCCGATTGGGAGCTGCACGTCTTCGAAGGCCTTGGCCACGTGCCGATGATGGAGGACCCAGCGGCCTTCAACGAGGTGGTGCTCGGCTGGCTGGCCGGGCGAGGTCGGGCGGCGGCTTGACAACCATTCTCCTCACCGGTGGCACCGGCTTCATTGGCCGCCACCCGCTCGGCGAGTTGGTCAAGCGGAAGGACGCCGAAGTCTTCGCGCTGGTCCGCCCGAAGTCGGTCGGAAAGCTCTCCGGCTGGGGAAGAGGGTCACCGCGGTCGAGGGCGACGTCACCCGCAGGGGCCTCGGTCTGTCCGCCGCGGACCGCAGGCTGCTGAAGGGGGCGGAGCTCTTCCACCGGGGCGGCTGTCTACGACCTCGAGGCGTCGGAGGAGGCCAACCAGGCTGCCAACGTGGAGGGGACGCGCAACGTGGTTCGGTTCGCGAACGCGGTCCGGGCTGCTCGCCTCCACCATGTGAGCTCCATCGCCGTCGCCGGGGGCTCCTTTCGCGGGGAGTTCACCGAGGACTCCTTCGACGAGGGCCAAGAGCTCGGCCAGCCCTACTACCGGACCAAGTTCGACGCGGAAAAGATCGTCCGCGGCGAGGCCAGGGTCCCCTTCCGGGTCTACCGGCCCGGGATCGTCATCGGGGCCAGCGTGGACGGGGCGGCCGACCGAGTGGACGGCATCTACTACTCCTTCAAGATCATCCAGAGGCTGCGTGACGCGCTCCCCTCGTGGGTGCCGCTGGTGGGCATCGAGGGGGGCCGGTTGAACCTGGTGCCGGTCGACTTCGTGGCCCGCGCGATCGCCCACATCAGCGACCGACCCGGTCTCGACGGCCAGGTCTTCCACCTCGTGGACCCCTCGCCGGCCAGCTTCGGAGACACCCTCAACGTGTTCTGCCGGGCCGCCCACGCGCCCCAATTCAGCCTCCGCATCGACGCCCGCGCGGCGGCGATCCTGCCTGGCGACCTGACCAAGATGCTCCAGAGCTGGACGGTCTTCCAGACCGTGAAGCGGCAGGTGCTGGAGGGAATCAACGTGCCCGAGGCGGCGATCAGCTACGCCAGCGTCCGGACCCGTTTCACCTGCGCCAAGGCCGAGAAGGCGCTGGACGGGAGCGGGATCGAGGTGCCACCCTTGGCGGCCTATGCCTGGAAGATCTGGGACTACTACGAGCGCCACCTCGACCCGACCGCGCCGACCGCACCCAACTTCCGCGCCGCGCTGACCGACAAGGTGGCGCTGGTGACCGGCGCCTCCAGCGGAATCGGCCGGGCCACCGCGGTCGCCCTGGCCTCTCAGGGGCGCAGGTGATCCTGGTCAGCCGCAGCAGGGACAAACTTGAGGACCTCCGCAGCGAGATCAAGTCGGCCGGCGGCCGGGCCGAGGTCTTCCCCTGCGACCTGGCGAAGATGGAGGCGATCGACGCCATGGCCGCGGCGGTCCTGAAAAAGCACGGCCGGGTGGACATCCTAGTCAACAACGCCGGCCGCTCAATCCGCCGCTCGGTCCACGAGTCGCTCGACCGCTTCCACGACTTCCAGCGGACCATGCAGCTGAATTACTTCGGTGCCGTCCGCCTGCTGCTGCTCGTGCTGCCCGGGATGAAAGAGCGCCAGCACGGCCACGTGATCAACATCTCCAGCATCGGGGTCCAGGCCTACCCGCCACGCTTCGGCGCCTACGTCGCCTCCAAGAGCGCCTTGGCCGCTCTCTCGCGCTGCCTTGGGCCCGAGGTGGCCGACGACGGCATCGCGGTGACCAACATCCACATGCCGGTGGTGCGGACGCCGATGATCGCGCCGACCGGGATCTACAAGAGCTTCCCGACCATCTCGCCCGAGGAGGCCGCCGAGATGGTGCTCTCGGCGGTGCTGACTCGCAACCCCGAGGTCTCGACCCGGCTGGGCAAGCTGGGCGAGACTGTGGACGTGGTCGCGCCTACTCCACCTCGTGATGACGGGGGCCTACCACGTCTTCCCGGACTCCCCGGGTGGCGAGGAGAAGAAGGGGAAGGGGAAGCCGGACCTGGAGGAGATCTCGCCGGAGGCGGTGGCGATGGCCTTCTTAATGAAGGGGATTCACTTCTGAGGGTCGGCGACCTTAGGGCGTGGCCAGACCCCGGCTCGAGAGGAAGGCGGCGATGACCGCGCCGAAGACGAGGATCAGGACTAAGACCACCAGGGCCACCACGGCCAGGTGGAGGTAGCCGAGGACCAGCCCGACGGTGGCGAGGCCATCGCCCTGCTCACCGGTCTGACGGATCTCCTTCTTGGCGAGGTGGCCGGTGATCACCGCGACCACGCCGCCGACCAGGGGAAGCACGAACCAGGACGCGATCCCGGTGGCAAGGCTGACCACGGCCATGGTGTTGGTCGCGATCGCGGCGGGGACAGAAGCCGGGGAGTACTGGGCCGGCGGAGCCGGCATCGGCGGTGGCGCGGGCGGTTCCTGCATGTTTCGCCGCCAGTCTAAGGTCGGCCGCACGTGGATGGGAGAATTCGAGCGAGATGGCGGTGATGGAGCAGGACACTATCCGGCGACGGCTGCGGGCGGTGCCCGAGGCGCCCGGCTGCTACCTGCTCCGTGACGCCGCCGGGAAGGTCATTTACGTCGGCAAAGCGCTCCGCCTCCGGGACCGGTTGCGCTCCTACTTCACAACGCCCCAGGGCCAGAAGTTCGAGCTGATGAAGCGGATCCGCGACTTCGAGGTCATGCGGTCCGCCAACGAGGTCGAGGCGCTGGTGCTGGAGAACGAGCTGATCAAGCACTACCGGCCGCGCTTCAACATCCGGCTGAAGGACGACAAGAACTTCCTCTATCTAAAGCTCCCCGTCCGCGAGGACTTCCCGCGGGTCCACTACACGCGCCGCATCCACCCCGACGGGGCTCTCTACTTCGGGCCCTACACCAGCGCCCAGAGTCTCCGCCAGACCGTCAAATCGATCCGCCAGCTGCTGCCCTTCCGGACCTGCTCCGACGACGTCTTCCGGCAGGGCCGGGTCTGCCTCGACTTCCACATCAAGCGCTGCCCCGGTCCCTGCGAGAAGCGGATCGACGAGCAGGAGTACGCCGCTCGGATCCGGGAGGTGGCGCTGCTGATGGAGGGCCGCTCCGACCTGCTCGCCCGCGACCTGGGGACCCGGATGGAGGGCGCGGCCGCCGCGCTCGACTTCGAGAACGCCGCGCGCTACCGGGACAAGCTGCGGGCGGTGGAGAAGATCGCCGACCGGCAGAAGGTGGTCACCCGTGGCCGCGACGACCAGGATCTGGTCGCCTATGCAAGGCAGGGCAAGGACGTCTTCGTCGAGGTCGCCTACGTCCGCTCCGGCAAGATGGTCGGCCACGACGGCCACCCACTGGAGGGTGAGCTCGAGGTCTCCGAGGCGGAGTTGCTGCGCTCCTTCCTGGTTCGCTATTACTCCAGCGCGACCCACGTCCCGCGGACCATCGTGTTGCCCGCGGCGATCGACGATGCCGGGCCGGTGCGGGAGTGGCTCGAGCAGCGCCGGCAGGGCCCGGTCGCGCTCGAGGTGCCGCAGAGGGGGCGCAAGCGCCGGCTGGTAGAGCAGCTCGCCGAGACGGCGACCGAGGAGCTGAAACAGCTGCGGATCCAGTGGGACTACGACCGCAGCCGGACCGAGCCGATGCTGCAGGCACTGGCAGACGCGCTCACCCTCGACATGCCGCCCCGGCGGATCGAGTGCTACGACATCTCGAACCTCCAGGGCGACTCGGCGGTGGGGGCGATGGTCGTCTTCGAGGAGGGCCGGCCGAAGAACGAAGACTACCGCAGCTTCAAGATCCGGTATACGCCGGGTCCGAACGACTTCGCGATGCTGCAGGAGGTCCTCAGGCGCCGCTTCACCCGCCTCGAGGCAGCCCTCCGGCGCGACTCGGACGCGGGCGACCGCTCCTTCGCGTCGCGGCCGGACATGGTCCTCATCGACGGTGGCAAGGGCCAGCTGAATGCCGGCCTCGAGGTTCTCGAGGAGCTCGGCTTCGCCGACATCCCTACCTTCGGCCTGGCCAAGGAGCGGGAGGAGATCTTCCTGCCCAACGAGCCTGACCCGGTGGTCCAGGAGCACGATTCGCCCGGAATGTTCCTGGTCCAGCGGGTTCGGGACGAGGCCCATCGCTTCGCCGTCACCCACCATCGCAAGGTGCGCTCGCGAAAGGCGCTGAGCTCGCCGCTGGACTCGGTGGAGGGAATCGGCCCGACCCGCAAGCGGGCGCTACTGCGGGCGTTCGGCAGCGTCCAGGGGATCCGCGACGCGGAGTTGCAGGAGATCACCCGGCTCGGCGTGCCGGAACCGGTGGCCCGCCGCTTGAAGGAGCTGGTGTGAGCCGGGTGGTGTACGTGGGCGGGGAGCTGGATGGGGTGGCGGCGACCTTTGCCGACGCCGGCTTCGAGGTCGGGAAGGACGTGCTCCTCGTCGAGGGGGACGCGACCGGGCCGCTGGAGGAGGCCGACGCGCACGGCGTGAAGTACGTCCTGGTCCACGTCGGCCCCGACGACGGCGCGCCGCTGGGCTCCCACGCCCGCGCCCACCACCGGGTGTCGGCGGCCGAGCTGCCGGAGCTGGCTCGCAAGCTTCGCACCCGCGAGCGGATGCTGGTCCGCGTCATCGCCTTCGGCTACAAGCACGGCCTGCCACCCACCGCGGATTGGGTGGTCGACGCTCGCTTCCTGGACAACCCCTACTGGGTGGAGGAGCTGCGCTCGCAGACCGGCCTCGACCCGGCGGTGCGCCGCTATGTGCTTGCGCAGCCGGCGGCCGGCGAGCTGCTCGACAACCTGGTCCGCACCATCGGAGGACTGCTCCCCGCCTACCGCGCCCAGGGCCGGCAGGAGCTGACGATCGCCTTCGGATGCACCGGCGGTCGACATCGTTCAGTGGCGCTGGCGGCCGAGCTGGCCCGCCGGCTGGAGGGCGGCGAGGTGGACGTCGAGACGGAGAACCGCGAGCTCTGAAGACGGCCTTCCGCGCGTTGATTTTCGACTTCGACGGTCTCATTCTGGAGACTGAGCGACCCGACTTCCAGTCCTGGCGCGAGGTCTACCGCGAACACGGCCAAGACCTCACGATGGACGTCTGGGGCGACGTGATCGGCCGGGGCGCGGAGCATTTCAACCCCTACCAGGCGCTGGTCGACCGGCTCGGCCACGACCTCGACCGGGAGGCCGTCCTCAACCGGCGCAGGGCGCGGCACCTGGAGATGATCGCCGAGCTGGAGATCCTGCCTGGCGTGCGCGAGTCGGTGGCCGAGGCCCGGCATCTGGGCCTGGCCCTGGGCGTCGCCTCCAGCTCCTCGCACCTCTGGGTGGACGGCCACCTCCAGCGCCTCGGCCTCAACCAATTCAGCTGCGTGCGCTGCCGCGACGACGTCGAGGACGCCAAGCCTGCGCCCGATCTCTATCTCGCGGTCTGCGCCTGCCTCGCCGTGACGCCCGCGGAGGCCATCGCCCTCGAGGACTCCGCCAACGGGATCGCCGCGGCCAAGGCCGCCGGGCTGCGCTGCGTGGCGATCCCCAACCCGATGACGACGGGCCTCGACCTGAGCGCCGCCGACCTTCGGCTTGGGTCGCTGGCCGATCTCTCTGTGGCGGACCTCCTGGAGCGGCTGGGATGAGGGCCCTGGTGTTGGGCGGCACCGGCTTCATCGGCGCCGCCACCTGCAAGGAGCTGATGCGACGGGGCGTGGAGACCATCGCGGCCAGCCGGAGCGAGCACGCGTACGGCACCTTCACCAGCCATCGAGCCTTCGACCGCACCGACGAGGCGCAGCTGGCCCGCGTCCTGGAGGAGGTTCAGCCCGACGTCCTCGTCGACCACGCCGCCTACCAGCCCTCCGAGGTCGCGGCCGTGATCCGCCACTTCCGGGGCGCCCGCTACGTCTTCACCTCGACCGGCGTCTACCCGGACGACCTCGGCGGCCGCCCGGCGTTGGAGGAGGACTTCGTGCCCCTCGCCGGCAGCCCGCCTACGGAGCCGATCGAGTACCGCGACGGCAAGCGCTGGTGCGAGACGCTGCTGGCGCGCAGCGGCGCCTTCCCCTGGGTGGTGATCAGGCCGCCGGCCGTCCTGGGCGCCGGCGATCACACACTCCGGATCGCCGCCTACCTGCAGCGGGTCGAGGATGGTGGTCCGCTGCTGGTGCCCGAGGAGTCCTACCGCCGGCAGGCGGGCCTGGCCTGGGTACGCGACGTCGGCTATGCGCACGCGCTCGCGGCCGACCTGGCCCGGGCCGCCGCCGGCCCCTACAACGTGGCCTTCGACGGCGTGTCACTGGCGGACCTCATCGAGTCACTGGGCCGCGTCATGGGTAAGACCGCGCAGCTGGTGCCGATCCCGTACGCCGCACTGCCGCCCGGCGCTAGCCCTTACGGCCCGGACCCGCGTCGCTCGGCCGGCTACGACCTCACCCGCGGCCGCTCCGAGCTCAGCTTCGAGCCCTCGCATCTCGAGGACAGCCTGGCGGAGGTGCTCGCCTGGTACCGGGCGGTGAAGCCGTCCCACCCCGGTTACCAGGGGCGGGCGACGGAGCTGGAGCTAGCCCGCTCCCTGGCGGGCTAGTAGCGGTCCTCGGCCTCGCCGCTCAGCAGCCAGGGCAGTGATTCCGCCATCGGGCCCGCCAGCCGCTGGTAGTCGGCCCGGCTGAGCGTGCCGCGCTCCATGACCGCCAGCAGGGCGTCCTGGGCGGCGGCGACCGCCGACTCGCGGTCGACCTGGGACGCCGCCAGCCAGCTTTCGCCACCTGCCAGCAGGAAGATCCCCTCCTCGGCCTCCCGCCATTCGGCGTCGTCCTCCTCGCGCTTCCCGGCGGTGCTGCGCAGCTTGTCCTCTCCGCCCGAGTTGGCCCGCCACGCCTCCGCGGCGCGCTGAAGTCCGGCCGGTCCGAGTAGCCGCAGTTCGTCGAGAAGCCGCTTGACGTCTTTTTTCATTCAGTCCTCCAGCCGGTATTGGGGATCGTCGCGATAGGCGGCCATCAGGTAGCTGGTCGTGAAGCCACCTTCCCACCAATGATCGCGCGGCAGCGTGCCCTCGAGCCTGTAGCCCGACTTCTCGTAGGCGCGCCGGCCGCGCGGGTTGGTCTCGTAGACCTTGAGGTAGACCTTCTCCATCCCGAGCTCCCGGAAGGCGTAGGCGGTGGCCAGCCGGCAGGCCTCGGTGCCGTAGCCCTGGTCCCAGCGGCCGGGCGGGCCGATCCAGATGCCCCAGTGGCAGTTTCGCTCCCGGAAGTTGAGCTCGCGGAGGCCGGTGCAGCCGATGAAGGCGTTGTCGGCGAGGCAGTCGATCGCCCAATTGATCTCGGAAGGATCATGGCGGCCGATCCAGTCCAGTGCCTGCTCGACCGAGTAGGGCGACTTGGCCCAGCCGCTGAGGGTCCGCGTGACCTCGGGCATGGAGATGTACTCTGCGATGTAGGGGGCGTCCTCATGGACGGGCGCGCGGAGCCTCACGAGGTCGCCCGTCAGGTCCATCTCGCCGCCTCCTAAGAGAAGGCTTTCAGTAGGAGGCGAGCTTGCGCATCGCGGCCGCGATGCGCTCGGGGCCCGGAAGGAAGAATTCCTCCTGTGGCTTGTTGAACGGCATCGCCGGGACGTCCGGCCCGGCCACCCGCATCACCGGCGCGTCGAGCATCTCGAAGCCCTCCTCCGCGATCACAGCGGCGATCTCGGCGCCGAAGCCGCCGGTCAGGTTGTCCTCGTGGACGACCATGGCCCGGGCGGTCTTCTCGACCGAGGCGAGGATGGCCGGCTTGTCGAGCGGGCTGATGGTCCGAATGTCGACAACCTCGGCCGAGATCCCGTCGGCGGCCACCGCCTCGGCGGCCTCCAGGCAGTAGTGCACCATCAGGCCCCAGGCGAAGACGCTCAGGTTGGCGCCTTCGCGCCGGACCGCGGCCTTGCCGATCGGTGTCACGTAGTCACCCTCGGGGATCTCGCCCTTGATCAGCCGGTAGGTCTTCTTGTGCTCGAAGAACATCACCGGGTCGGGGTCCCTGATCGCCGCCTTGAGGAGGCCCTTGCAGTCCTCCGGCGTGCTGGGGATGACCACCTTCAGGCCCGGCACGTGGGCGTAGAACGCCTCCACCGACTGGGAGTGGTAGAGCCCGCCGTGGACCCCGCCGCCGAAGGGCGCGCGGATCACGATCGGGCAGGAGAAGTCGCCGTTGGAGCGGTAGCGGATCCGCGCCGCCTCGCTGACGATCTGGTCGAAGGCGGGATGGATGAAGTCCGCGAACTGGATCTCGGCGACCGGAATGGTGCCGTTCATCGCCGCCCCGATGGCGACGCCGACGATGCTCGACTCCGCCAGCGGGGTGTCGAGCACGCGCGCCTCTCCGAAGCGGTCGTAGAGACCCTCGGTGGCGAGGAAGACGCCTCCCTTGCGGCCGACGTCCTCGCCCAGCACCCAGACCCGCTCGTCGCGCTCCATCTCCTCGGCCAGGGCCTCGCGCACGCCCTCGATGAGCGTCTTCACCGCCATCTCAGGCGCCCTTCGCGAAAACGTTAAGGAGGGCATCCTCGGGGACCGGCGAGGCGGCCTGCTCGGCGTAGGTGACGGCGTCGTCGACCTCGGCCGTCGCCTCCTGCTGGATCCGCTCGTCGACCTCCTCGGTCATCAGCCCCTCGTCCAGCAGGTAGCCCCGCAAGCGCTCGATCGGGTCGCGGCGCAGCAGCGCCTCCAGCTCCGCCTGGGGACGGTAGCGGCGCTGGTCGTCGTCGGAGGAGTGGGAAGTGAAGCGGGCGACCTTGGCCGAGACCAAAGTGGCGCCGTCGCCCGTCCGCGCCCGCTCGACGGCGTCGCGCATAACCTCGAAGCAGGAGAGGAGATCGCCGCCGTCGACGCTGACGCCGAAGACGCCGTAGCCCTCCGCCCTCTTGGCGACCGAGTCGACGCCCATCTGGAGGCGGTGGGGCACGGAGATCGCGTAGTCGTTGTCCTGGACGATGCAGACGAAGGGGAGCTTGTGGACACCCGCCCAGTTGAGACCCTCGTGCCAGTCGCCCTGGGAGGTGCCGCCCTCGCCGATGCAGGTGACCGCGACCTCGTCAAGCCCGCGCATCCTGGCCGCGTAGGCAATGCCCGCCGCATGGCAGATCTGGGTCCCGACGACGCTCGACTTGGTCATGATCCGGTGGGCGGCGCTTCCAAAGTGGGAAGGCATCTGCCGGCCGCCCGAGTTGGGGTCCTCGGCCCGCCCGAAGACCGAAAGCATGAAGTCCCGCGGCGTCTGGCCGAGCGCGAGGCAGAAGGCGAGGTCCCGGTAGTAAGGGACGAGCCAGTCGTGGCCCGGACGCATCGCGTTGGCGGCCGCGACCTGGATCGCTTCGTGGCCCTGGCCGGAGATCACAAAGGGCGCCTTGCCCTGGCGGTTGAGCACCCACATCCGGCGGTCGACGGCCCTGGCAAGGACCATCTGCCGGTACATCGCCTGCAACCTTTCCGAATCGAGACCGAGGCTCAGATGGCGGGTCTCTTTGGCGGTCGCCATGCTTGGAAACCCATCTTAGATGCACCCGTCGGGGGCGGGGGCTAGACTGGTTCCTCGGGGGAGGAGTCCCGGGTCCGGAGGTTATCCGATTTCTTTCTCGTCTGAGGTCAAAAGCGAGCTCTCGGGCTTGATTCCCGCCCGCTCCTGCTGCCAGCTGGCGGAGCTGAGTGCGATCTTCTACGCCACCCGCGGCCGCCTGATCCGCACCGGCAATGGCAACGCCGCCTACTTCTCGCTTCTCCGCAACTCGGTCGCCCGCAAGGTCGTCAGGCTCTCCCGGACGCTGGCCCAGGTGGAGGCCAAATACCACGCCGAGCGGCACGCCAAGCGCACCGCCTTCTTCATCGAGGTTCCCCTGCCGGTCGCGCTGGAACCGGCGTTCACGATGCCGGCGGCCCGGGCCGTGCCGTCCAGGCCGTGCGATCGCAAGAACTTCTTCCGTGGCTTCTTTCTCGGCTGCGGTTCGGTCAACGCGCCCTCCACCCGCTACCACCTGGAGCTGGTCGCGCCGACGCTCGGCTGGGCGACGGTGCTGATCTACCTGCTCCACGAGGCCGAGATCCGCGCCGGCGTGGTCGAGCGTGCCGGCCAGCACGTGGTCTACGTCAAGGACGCCGAGGGGATCGTCCGCTGCCTGCAGCTGATGGGTGGCAACCGCGCCGTAATGGAGTTCGAGAATGTGCGCGTGGTCCGCGATGTTCGCGCCCAGGTCAACCGGCGCATCAATTTCGAGACCGCCAACATCGACAAGACGATCGGCTCCGCGATGCGCCAGGTTGACGCGATCAACAAGCTCGAGCAGGACCATGGGCTAGAGACGCTGCCGCCCTCGCTTCGCGAGATGGCCCGGTGGCGGAAGGAGAACCCGGAGCTCAACTTGGCCGAGCTGGCGGGCCAGATGAACCTCTCGAAGTCCGCGGTGAACCACCGCCTCCGCCGCCTGATCGAGATCGCTGAGGCCGGCAACGAGGTGAGCAGGACCGCCAGCTAGCACCGCGCCTATCCTTCTGCGGCAATGCGCGCCGCCCCGCTCGTGCTGCTCATCCTGCTCGCGTCCTGCTCGGTGTCGCAACCGGTCGCGAAGGCCAGTCCGTCGCCACCGGCGATCGTCACCTCACAGACGTTCGTTCCGGGACCGCCCCGGCCGTCGATCTGGGTCCGCGCGGCGAACGGCCACCTGGAGGCGATGTCGTGGAGCGGCGGGGGGCCCGTGGACATCGGTACCGGCCCGGCGATTGACCGCGGCTTCGAGTTCATCCAGTCACCGGACGGCAGTCGCCTTTTGGCGCCTGGTCGCGTGGTGACACCGGCCGGCGACCTCGTCGGAGTGGTGCCGGCCGGCAAGATCGGCTGGACCTGGGCCGACGACAGCCGCCACCTCTGCGCCGATTACAACCCTAACCGCACGCCGGGCAATGATTCGCAGCAACCGGCGACCATCTTCGAGGTGCTGCCTGGCTCGACTCCCGGATCCATCGCGAGCGCCGGCTACGAGGCCGCGCAGAACAGCGCGACCGTGCTGGCCTGCAGCTTCGGCAAGGGCACTGTCACCGCGGTCGAGAACTGCGTCATCGTCGCCTGCGAGGTCTGGACCTTCGACTTGGCGTCACATGCCCAGCTCTACCACGGGACCGCAAGCGGGCCGGCGGCGGCCTCCCGCGACGGAGCCGTTTTCGCCATCGGGACCGAGGTCCGAGCCGCGCGGGACGGCTCGCCGATCAGCCAGATGAGCGGCGCGCCGGTCGGCTTCGGATTCGACGGGGTGCTGGCCGCGATCGGGTCGCGGGTGGTCGACGTGCGAAGCGGGAGGGTGGTCTGGACGGCGCCCGGCGGCGCCGCGGTGACGAGCCTGCTCGGTGAGCCCTTCGGGTCCCGGGTCGCGGTCGCGCTGGGCAGCCCGGGCGAGATCTGGGTCGTGGGTCCCGACGGGTCCTCGTCCCGTATCGCGCAGGGAGTTCGGCCCCTTTTCTGAGAGGCCGAACTCTTACCCTTATCGCCATGACAGTAAAAGTGGGCATCAACGGGTTCGGCCGGATCGGCCGCAACATCTACCGGGCGGCGACCCAGCTCAAACCGGAGGTCGAGATCGTCGCGGTCAACGACCTCGGCGACGCGCACACCTTCGCCCACCTCCTCAAGTACGACTCGGCGCTCGGTACCTTCGACCCGGAGGTCAGCTCCAGTGACGGCGCCATCCGGGTCGGGGACCGGACCGTCAAGTTCCTGAGCGAGCGAGACCCCGCCGCGCTGCCGTGGAAGGACCTCGGCGTCGACATCGTGGTCGAGTCCACCGGGCTCTTCACCGACGCCACCAAGGCGCGGGTGCATATGGACGCAGGTGGCGCGAGGAAGGTGATCATCTCCGCCCCCGCGACCCACCAGGACTACACCTTCGTGATGGGCGTCAACCAGAAGGGTTACGAGCCGGAGTCGATGCACGTCGTCTCCAACGGCTCCTGCACCACCAACTGCCTGGTGCCGGTGGTCAAGGTGCTCCACGACGCCTTCGGGATCGAGCGCGGCATGATGACCACCGTCCACGCCTACACGGCCGACCAGAAGCTCCAGGACCTGCCCCACAAGGACCTGCGTCGCGCGAGGGCGGCCGCCGACAACATCATCCCGACCTCGACCGGCGCCAACCGCGCCGTATCCGAGGTGCTGCCGGAGCTCAAGGGTAAGTTCCAGGGCATGGCCTTCCGGGTGCCCCTGCTCGACGTCTCGGTGGTTGATTTGACCGTCCAGCTGAGCCGGACGGCCACCGTCGAGTCCATCAACGGCGCCTTCGACGAGGCGGCCGGCGGGAGCCTCAAAGGGATCCTCGCGGTGAGCCACGACGAGCTCGTCTCCTCCGACTTCAAAAACAACCCCCATTCGTCGATCGTCGACGCGCCGCTGACGCTCATGCAGGGCGACGACTGGGCCAAGGTCGTCTCCTGGTACGACAACGAGTGGGGCTTTAGCTGCCGGATGGTGGACCTCATCGCCTTCCTGGCGGACAGGCTCTAGGCGATCAAAGCCTGCTTCGACTCGCTCGACCTGCGCGGCAAGCGAGTGCTGGTGCGCGAGGATCTCAACGTCCCCCTCGACCGCGGACGGATCACGGACGACACCCGGATCCGGGCCGCCGGCCCGACGCTGGAAAAGCTGCGGGCGATGGGCGCGAAGGTGATCGTCATGTCCCACCTGGGGCGGCCTGACGGCGGGCCAGACCCGGCGCTCTCGCTCAAGCCGGTGGCCGAGGCGCTGGGCGTCCGCCTGGTGGCTGACTGCCTGGAGCCGGTCGGTGAGCTCGCGGACGGCGAGATGGTTCTGCTCGAGAACGTCCGCTTCCATCCCGGCGACGAGACCGACGACCCGGACTTCGCGCAGGCCCTGGCACGGCAGGGCGAGGTCTACATAAATGACGCCTTCGCCGCCTCCCACCGCTCCCATGCCTCGGTCGTCGGCGTGGCGAAGTTTCTGCCGTCCTATGCCGGCTACCTGATGCTGGGCGAGCTGAAGGCGCTCCACCAGGCGCTCGACGAGCCGCGGCGGCCGTTGCTGGCAATCGTTGGCGGGGCCAAGGTCTCGACCAAGGCGGCCGTCCTGGCGCACCTGTTGCCGAGGGTCGACAGCCTCGCCATCGTGGGTGCTATGGCCAACACCTTCTTAGCCGCGCGCGGCGCCCGGCTCGGCGCCAGCCTGGTGGAGGAGAAGTCACTCGACGCCGCCCGCCAGGTGGAGCTGGACGGTGGTTCCAAGCTGGTGCTGCCGGTCGACTCGGTGATCGCTCAGAAGGCGGAGGCGGGCGCGCAGACCCGGTTCAACGGCGTCGACGATGTCGAGGCGGGATGGATGATCCTTGACATCGGGCCCGCCACCATCGAGCTTTTGGGGGACCGGGTGAAGGGAGCCGGCACCATCGTCTGGAACGGCCCCGCGGGGGTGGCCGAGGTGCCCGAGTTCGCCAAGGGCACGCGCGCCCTGGGCGAAGCCATCGTGGCCTCGAGCGCCTACAGCCTGGTCGGCGGCGGGGACACGGCGGCGGCGGTCGCCAAGCTCGGGATTAGCGGCTTCTCCCACGTCTCGACCGGTGGCGGCGCCACTCTGGAGGCGATGGAGGGCAAGGAACTGCCCGGGGTGGCGGTTTTGAAGGACGAATGACGACGATGAGGGGAGAGAAATAGGGTGGCGAACAAGCCGATCCTGGCGGGGAACTGGAAGATGAACCCGACCATCGCGGGCGACGCGGCGGCGCTGCTTCAGGGCATATCCGACGCGGCCAGGGCGCAGGACCGGGTGACGGTGGCGATCTTTCCGCCCTTCGTGTGGTTGCTCGGGGTGCTCGAGTTGCTGGAGGGAACGGGCATCGAGCTCGGCGCCCAGGACTGCTTCTGGGAGCCCTCCGGCGCCTTCACCGGCGAGGTATCGGCGGCCATGCTGGCCGGAATCTGCAGCTGGGTGATAGTCGGACATTCGGAGCGACGCGCGATGGGGGAGACCGACGACGTGGTGGCCCGCAAGGCCGGGGCGGCCCTCGCCGCGGGACTCTCGACGATCATCTGCGTCGGCGAGAATCAGGCGCAGCATGACGCGGGCGATGCGGGGCCGGTCGTCGAGGCCCAGGTCAGGGCGGCGCTGGCCGAATGCTCGGCCGACGATTCTCAGCGGCTGGTGCTCGCCTACGAGCCGGTCTGGGCGATCGGAACCGGCAAGAACGCGGACCCCGAGCACGCCTACCGCCAGATGCGGCTGATCCGTGACACGGCAGCCGGCATCATCGGGGCCAAGGCGGGTGCGAGGCTTCGCGTCATCTACGGCGGCAGCGTCAACGCTGCCAACATCGACGACTACGTCGAGCTTCCCCAGTGCGACGGCTGCCTGGTCGGCGGCGCCAGCCTCAAGGCGGACGAGTTCTCGGCCATGATCGCCTCGACGGCAGGCGTCTACGCGACGGCGGCCCAGTGAAGAAGATCCTTTACGTTGTCCTCGACGGGCTGGGCGACCGGCCGGACCCGGCGCTGGGTGGCAAAACCCCGCTCGAGGCGGCCGACACGCCCCACCTCGACGAGCTCGCCCAGAAGGGCGAGACCGGGCTCATGGACACGATCGGCCCGGGCATCGCGCCCGAGTCGGACGCGGCCGTGATGAGCATCCTCGGCTACGACGTGGACGAGTACTACACCGGTCGCGGTCCCCTGGAATCACACGGGGCCGGGATGGCGGTGCCGGACGGCTCGCTCGCCTGGCGGTGCAACTTCGCGACCGTGGACGCCGATTGGAAGATCGTGGACCGCCGCGTCGGCCGAAACCTCACCGACCCCGAGGCGCGCGAACTGGCGATCGCCGTCCAAGAGCAGGTCGCGCTCGACGGGGCAACCTTCGAGTTCCGTCACAGCATTGGCCACCGCGCCTGCCTAGTGATCCAGTCGATGAAGCACCAGCTGAGCGGCGACGTGGACAACTGCGACCCGGCCTACGCCCGCCACGGGGCCTTCTCGGTCGCCCTCGAAGACCCCGGCACCGAGGTCCAGGAGGCCAGGCCGCTGCGGGACACCATCTCGGCCAGAGCAGGGGCCGAGATCACCAACCAGTTCATGCGGAAGAGCTACGAGGTTCTCGACCGCCACCCGGTCAACCAGCGCCGGCGGGACGAGGGCAAGATGCCCGGCAACTTCATCCTCGCCCGCGACGCCGGGGACCGCCTGCCGCGCCTGCCGTCCTTCCAGTCGCGCTACGGGATCCACTTCGGTTCGCTGGTGGAGATGCCGGTCGAGATCGGACTCGCCCAGCTGACCGGGATGGGCGAGGTGCGCGTCATGTCGACGGCGGAGGACCCCGAGAAGGGGTTCGCCGACTGGGCCGACAAGACGCTCGGCGCGCTCGCAAGGTACGACGGCCTTTACGTCCACCTCAAAGGACCGGACCTCTTCGGCCACGACGGGGACGCGCCGGGCAAGGCCGCCTGCATCGAGTCGATCGATCGACTCTACTTCGGGCCGATCGTGAAGGCGCTTCGCCTGCCCGACGTGGTGATCGCCGTCACCGCTGACCACTCCACGCCCTGCGCAATCCGAGCTCACTCGGCCGACCCGGTGCCGCTATTGATCTCCAGCGGTGGCCTGGAGCCCGAGGGCGCGCTCCAGTTCGGGGAGTCGGAGGCGGCCCGGGGACGGCTCGGGAAGCTACGCGGACCCGAGCTGGTTCCTAGACTCGTAGAGATAGCAAAGAGCTGAATCCACGCTCGCCCGTGAGGAGGTATTTCCGAAATGGCCTTTCAACTACCGCCGCTGCCCTATGACTTCGGTGCTCTCGAGCCCCACATCGACGCCCAGACGATGGAGATTCACCACGATCGCCATCACCAGGCCTACATCAACAACCTGAACGGGGCGATCGAAAAGCACCCCGAACTGGCCGACCACAGCATCGAGCAGCTGCTGGGGCACCTGCAGGAGGTCCCGGAGGACATCCGCACGGTGGTTCGCAATAACGGCGGCGGACACGCCAACCACTCCTTCTTCTGGGAGATCATGGGGCCGAACGGTGGGGGCGATCCCAACGGGCCGGTCGCCGACGCGATCAAGGCCGCCTTCGGCGACTGGGCGACCCTCAAAGAGCAGCTGACCAAGGCCGCGGTGGGCCAGTTCGGGTCGGGCTGGGGATGGGTCGTCAAAGACGGCTCCGGGAAGCTCCAGGTGTTCGGCCGGCCGAACCAGGACAGCCCGCTCATGGAGGGCCTGACGCCCGTCCTCGGCGTGGACGTCTGGGAGCATGCCTACTACCTGAAGTACCAGAACAAGCGCCCCGATTACGTGGCGGCGTGGTTCAACACGATCAACTGGGCCGCCGTCAACAAGAAGTTCGGGGGCTAGCCCCGAGGCGGCTTGGAGCCGGGCCGGGCGGGTAGAATTTCGCCCGGCCCATGAAGCAGATCCAGCCCTACCTCGTCGTCGCCGAGCTCATCATCTCTGGGCTGCTGATGGCCGGCGTGCTCCTGCAGACCCCCAAGGCGACCGGCCTCGGCGGCACCATCGGCGGCGGTGGGGGCGACTTCGGCGGCGGCTACCGGACGCGCCGCGGCCTCGAGCGCCAGCTGTACTGGACCACCTGGGTCCTGGTGTTCGGCTTTCTGGCGATCTCGGTTGCCAACATCGTGGTCTCGACCCGCCTCAGCCATTAGCCGGCTGCGGGCGGCGAGCCTCTGGCTCGCCCTGCTCGGCCTTGCCGGCGCGGCCTGCCAGCCGGCTCCCTCCTCGCCGGCGAGCTCGGCCCGCATCACCACTTCGGCAGGGGCCGACGTCGCCCTCCGCGGGGGGACCTTCACCGAGGCGATCGCCGGCGTCGCCGGCTACCTCAATCCCCTCTTCGCGGACGAGGATGACGCGCGGGATATCGACGGACTCGTCTACCAGGGCCTGACCCAGGTCGGCCGCGACCAGCAGATCGAGCCGCTGCTGGCGCGCTCGTTCGAGGTCTCCCCGGACGGGATGACCTACACCATCCAGCTCCGCACCGACATTCGCTGGGCGGACGGCCTGCCCTTCACGGCCGACGACGTCGTCTTCACCTTCGGCGTGCTCCAAGACCCCGCCTACACGCTGCCCGAGGCCGCCACCTGGAAGGGTGTCGCCGTCCGCAAGGTGTCCGCCGACGAGGTCGCCTTCACGCTCAAGTCGCCGAGCGCGGGCTTCCTCAACTCCCTCCGCATCGGGATCATCCCCCAGCACCTCTTCTTCGGCCAGGTCGCGACCATCCCGACCAGCCCCTACAGCGGGCCCAAGGCGATCGGAACCGGACCGTTCATGGTCGAGTCGATCTCGCCCGACAGGACGGTCGTGACGCTCCGGCGCAACCCCTACGCCAACCCGGCGCCGCACCTCGACCGGGTCGTTTTCCGCAGCTACCCGAGTCTCGACGGCGCCGTGGGAGCGGTCGCCGGCGGTCAGGCCGACGGGGTCGGCGGGGAGATGACCCCCGCGGAGGTCCGCGAGCTCGACCGGCCGGGCGTCACGGTCACAGACCTGCCCACTTTCAGCTTCGCCTCCGTGTTCCTCGACCTCGACCCGAGCCATCCCTACTTTTCGGACCCGGCGGTCCGGCAGGCGCTGAGCGAGGCGATCGACCGGCCGGCGCTGATCAGGAAGGTGCTGGGAGGCGCCGGCGACCCTCAGTTCACCCCGATCCCGGCCCACGACTGGGCCTACTCGGCGCAGGCCGCACTGCGATTTCCGTACGACCCCGAGGCGGCCGCCCGGGCTCTTGACGCGGCCGGCTGGACGGTTCCCGACCAGGGCCTTTACAGGACCCGGCAGGGGGTCGACTTCGTGGTCGACCTGGTGGTCGCCGATGCCTTTCCCTACCGCGACGTCGGCCGGGTGGTCCAGTCCCAACTGGCCGCCGTCGGGATCGGGGTCAGGCTGCGGATCGTGCCCGCCGACCAGCTGGTGACCCAGTATCTCGGAGCGCGCTCCTACCAGATGGCGCTTGCCAACCTCGACAACGGGCCCGACCCGGACCAGTTCGCCTTCTGGCATTCGAGCGCACGTGATTACGCTCTCAACTTCTCCAACCTTCCCCAGCAGGCCTTCATCGACAAGGACCTGGAGGACGGCCGGGCCAGCTCGTCGATGGCGGACCGGCTGGCCGCCTACGCCGATCTGCAGGACCTCTTGGTGGCCGCCGCGCCGGCTCTCTTCCTCTACTCGCCGCACTACCAGTACGCGGTCAGCAGCCGCATCCGCGGGGTGCACATGAACCCGGTCATCGACGCCGCTGACCGGTTTCAGTACGTGACCGACTGGCAGCTCGGTTAAAAACCTCGGATCCGCTCCGGGGTGATCCGGATCGCCACCGAGTAGTCGGCCGCGTAGTGCTCCGCATCGGTGCCGAGTTCACCCGTGATGGCCTCCGCGTACTTGGCAAGATACGGGGGGCACTCGGTCACCGGCGGTTCGTCGGGCGCGAAGCAGGCCGAACCAGTGATGATATTCACGTCGGCCTCGCCGCGGCTGCTGTCGAAGTTCAGTGCGATCCGCTGATTCTGGCCAAGATTGCGGTTCCGGTAGGCGTCGCGGTGGCTGTAGACGAGTACGGTCTCGCCGTCCCAGATGAACCAGACGGGGTTCGGCTGCGGCGTCCCATCGGGCGCCACGGTGGTCAGCCAGATCGCCTTCTCGGCCTCCAGCCGATCCAGGGTGCGGCGGCCGATCTTGGTGGAGAAGTCGGGTTGTGCAGGCATCTCGGAGGTATTCTCGCGGGAGAACTCATATGGAACTCGGGCTCAGGGGACGGAAGGCGCTCGTCACGGCGGCTAGCCGCGGCCTCGGGCGCGCCTGCGCCGAGGCGCTGGCGGCAGAGGGCGCGGCCGTCTTCATCGCGGCCCGCGATGAGCTCGCCCTGAAAGAGCTGAACCAGCGGATAGGGGGAGCGGGCTACCGCGCCACCGACCTGTCGCTGAGCACCGAGGTGGAGGCCCTGGTGGCGGCGGCCAGCGGGGCGCTGGGCGGGCTTGACATCCTCGTCGTGAACGCGGGCGGAGCGCCGGCGGGAACGCTGGAGCAGATCGACGACGACGCCTTCGAAATGGCCCTCCAGCTCACCACCATGAGTGCCGTCCGGCTCTGGCGCCACGCCATCCCGCACCTGCGCCACTCCGACCAGGGTCGGATCGTCAACATCACCTCGGCCTTCGTCAAAGAGCCCAGCAGCCAGCTGCTGCTCTCCAACGCCTTCCGGCCCGGAGTGACGGCGATGGCCAAGATGCTCTCGGCCGAGCTGGCGCCGGCGGGGATCACGGTGAACTGCATCGCCCCCACGGCCCTCCTCACCGACCGCACGCGTTCGATCGCGGCCTCGGCCGCCGAGCGAAGCGGCCGGTCGATCGACGAGCAGCTCAAAGTCAACGCCGCGGCGATGCCCATGGGGCGCTACGGTGAGGCGTCCGAGCTGGCGGCGATCTGCGCCTTCCTCTGCTCGGCGCAGGCCGGCTACGTCAGCGGGCAGACCATCGTCATCGATGGCGGCGCCGGGAAGAGCATCTTCTGAGCGTCTGAGTTCCCAGGAAACAGGAAGAGGAGAAGCCTTTGTCAATCAAGTTCGCCGAGCGGATGCAGAACATCGGGACCGAGGGCGCCTTCGAGGTTCTCGCCAAGGCCCGTGCCCTCGAGGCCGAGGGCAGGAGCATCGTGCATCTCGAGATCGGCGAACCCGACTTTCCGACGCCTGACAACATCGTCGAGGCCGCCTACGACGCTATGCGCTCCGACTACACCCACTACACCCCGGCGGGCGGCATCCTGGAGGTGCGGCAGGCGGTCGCCGACTTCCTGAATCGCCGCTTCGGCACCGATGTCAAGCCACTCGAGGTTGTGATGGTGCCCGGCTCCAAGAACGTGCTCCTGTTTACGCTTCTGAGCTGCGTCGAACCCGGCCAGGAGGTGATCCTGCCGGACCCCGGCTACCCGGTCTACGAGTCGCTGGTCCGCTTCATCGAGGCCAAACCGGTGCCGATCCGGCTGCGTGAGGACCGCAACTTCCGGATGGACCTCGACGAGCTGGCATCGCTGGTCACCGACAGGACCCGGATGCTTATCGTCAACACGCCGCAGAACCCAACTGGCGGTGTGCTGACGAAGGAGGACGTGGAGTTCATAGCCCGGCTGGCGATCGAGCGCGACCTGCTGGTGCTCGCCGACGAGATCTACTCCCAGATCATCTATGGCGGCTTCCAGCACACCTCGCTGCTGGCCCAGCCGGGAATGCGCGAGCGCACGGTCCTGCTTGACGGGATGTCGAAGGCATACGCGATGTGCGGCTGGCGCCTCGGTTATGGGGTTGCGCCGCGCGAGCTGGCGGCGAAGATGGAGACCCTCATGATCAACACCTCCAGCTGCGCGGCGGCCTTCACCCAGATGGCAGCCATCGAGGCCTTCAACGCCCCCGAGTCGGACGCCGCCGTGGAGCGGATGGTCGCCGAGTTCGAGCGCCGTCGCGACCTCATGGTCGATGGCCTGAACCGCATCCCGGGCTTCCGCTGCGCCCGTCCCGATGGGGCTTTCTACGCCTTCCCCAACGTCGAGGCGACCGGGATGGACGAGAAGACGATGGCCGACCGTCTCCTCAACGAGGCGGGGGTCGCGGTGCTTCCCGGAACCGCCTTCGGCGAGGGCGGCAAGGGCTACATCAGGCTGGCCTACACGCAGTCTGAGGAGAGCCTGGCCGAGGCATTGGACCGGATCGAACGGTTCATGGCGGCCGGCTAGGAGCAAGCGAATAGCTCCCGGCAACAAGCCCGAACGAGCGACCCTCGGCGGCCTCCGGGGTGGCCGCATGCGCGTGGATCCCAACGCCATGCTGGCTCCGCCGACCGAGGAGAAGCCGATGCCGGTGTGGGGCGATGGTGAGCGCCCGTCCTGGTTGGCCCCCGAGGACCAGCAGCCGAAGAAGCGGGAGTGGTCGCCGGTCCGGGACCGGATGGAGGCGGAGCTCGAGCTTCGGGCCCGGCTCGAGGAGCAGCGCCGCCTGCGGGTCAAGCAGCGCTACCGGTGGCTGAAGGCGCCTTTCACCTGGACCTTCTCACTCATCCAAGCGGTGGTCTCGGTCAGCCGCGAGCGCGGCGAGGTGCCGACGGAGACTCCCATCGCGCCTGCCCCCAGCTCGTCCACGATACTCAACACCCTTCCCCCGCCGCGCGCTCCGGGCGAGGCGCCGCCGGCGCCTGCGGCGGCTCCCATGGACCAGTCGCCCGCCGTCTGGGAGGCGATACCGGAAACTGAGTGGCGGCCACCGTCCCGGGAGCCCGAGGCGGCCCCCGAGGCCGAGGCCGGACCGGCGGTCACCGTAGAGCCGGAGGCGCCGGACGCGGACGAGGAGCCGGGCGTCGAGCCGAACGTCGCGCATCCCGAGGTGGACTGGTCGCAGCCGCCACCGGCGCGGACGATTCAGCCGGCCCCCTACCGGGCGCCCCCCGCGCCCGATAAGGACTGGCGTCCCCAGGCCGGACCGACCCCGGCCTGGGAGGCCATCCCGGAGGTTGAGCCGGAGCCCGCTCCGCCGCCGGCCCCGGCGCCTCCCGTCGCACCGGCGCCGGTGGAGGCCGACGAGCTGGCCCGCGTGATCCTCGGCACCTGCGTCCGAACCAGCGGGGCCGAGGTCGGAATCCTGGCCCTCCTCCAGGACGACGTTTTGGTGGTCCGAGCCTCCTCCGGTATCGACGCTCACATCGCCGGCCGGCTGGCGCTGGACACCCTCTCCGACATCTGCCTCGACGTCATCTCCAGCGGCCAGTCCTTCACCGCGTCCACCAACCAGCCTGCGCCGGACCCGGACCGGCCGAGCGCCATCCTGTGCGTGCCGGTGCTCCTCTCCGGGACCGGGGTCGGAGCCGTTCTGCTGCTCGCCTACGCTCCCGATCGCAGCTTCAGCCCCGACCAGGAGCGGCTGGTCCGGGCGCTGGCCGACGTCGCCGGTCCGGAGCTGTCCGCGGCCGGCGCCTACCGCCTGTCCTTCGACCAGCCGGGCGTACTCTGGCGCCGCCTCGACGCGCCCCTGACCCCCACGGTCGCCCCGACCACTCCGCCGTCGTCGGACTGGCTCCCGGCGGCGCCCGCGCCCGCCGCGGCTGGCCAACCCGAGCTCCCCGCACTCGAGGCGGCTGAGCCCGAGCCCGCCGAGCAGCCAGGGCCCGAGGTCGTCGCTGAACCGGAGCCGCAGCCGGAGCCCCCGCCACCACCGCCGCCCACCGAGCCGATCTCGCTGATACCACCAAGCCACCGGACGATGACCCTCGACCCCGAGATGGTGAAGCGCCTGATCGCCGAGGCCAAGGCCGCCCGGGAGGCGGAGGAGGCCGCGGTGGCCGCGGAGACCGCACTGGAACAGGTCGCGGAGGCGATGGCGTCCGAGACGATGCCGGCTGCGCCGGTCGTCGAGGAGCAGCCGGCTCCAACCGAGGAGATGCCGGCCCCGGCGCCGGCGGCCACGCCCGAGCCGGCGCGGACGCGTCCCCCGCAGCGGGACCGCTATCAGATCGGCTGGCGCACTCGGGTGCAATCTCGGATGACGCGGGTGAGCCAGCAGAAGCAGGCCGAGGCGGCGCGCGAGCGGGAGGAGATACTGGCCGCGATCCGGAACCTCAGCTGGGAGGGCTATCAGGCTCTGATCGCCGACATCTTCCGGCGCAAGGCGTTCGAGGTGTTGCCGCCTCCTGACGAGGGTAGCGACCTTGACGTCATCGACCTGGTCGTCAACCGCGACGACCAGCGGATGCTGGTCAACTGCCAGCTCCGGGGAGAGATGGACATCCCCATCGAGGCCGTGACCGAGATGTCTGCCGTCGTCTACAACTACAGCGTCGCCGGCGCCTACCTGATCGCCGACGGCAGCTTCGCGCCGGAGGCCTCGGCCGCCGCCACCAGCGGCGGCATCGTTCTCGTCGACGGCAACGCGCTCATCGACCTGACGATCGAGACGACGCTGAAGGACGAGCGGAAGGCGAGCTTCACAGGGCGGATTGCCAAGCGCTTCTCCCGCGCCAAGTAGGAGGCCGTGAGGGCTATTCGAAGCCCGGCGGCCGGTGGAAGCCGAATCCCTCGAGCGATTCCAGCTCGGCCGCCACGTCCAGCAGTGCGAGCTCCCGCCGGTAGTGGCCCGCGAGCATCACGCCGACAGGCAGCCCGTCGACCTCGCCTGCCGGGATCGAGATCGACGGCAGCCAGGAGTAGCTGATGGGCAGCACGAACTGGACGTAGCGGTTCCAGGCCTCGCCGAGGAACTGGGGAACCTGCTCGTGGGGCATGGGGAGGAGCCCGAGTGTGGGCGCGAGAATGGCGTCGAAGCCGTCCTCCAGGCGGCTCCGGATCCGGCGGGCGGCCTCCAGCCCCTCCTGGAGGGAGCGCCAGTAGTCGACCGCCGAGATCGCGCGGCCCTCCGCCATTAGCGCTCGGATGGGCCCGTAGCTCTCCGGGTCTCCGGGCCAGGAAGCGATGCTGACGCGACGGACGACCTTGTAAGACTCGGCGATGGGGAGGGGGTCCCACGCCATGGGGGTGATCTCCCAGCCCCGACCGGCCAGCGCGCCGGCGGCGCGCCTGACCGCCTCGGCGGGGCCGGGGTCGATTCCGAGCGGCGACTCGGTGACCGCGAGCAACCTGCGGCGTCCGAAGGTCGGCCGGGCGGTTGCACCCACCACCGCATCGAAGAGGAGTCGGGCGTCCTCGACCGTGCGGGCGATGAAGCCCCTCGACACGAAGGTGGTCGGGTCGGCGAAGTCGTGGGGAATCCGGTCGGGGGAGGGGCGTAGGCCGACCGCCCCGCAGCAGCTCGCCGGGATCCGGATCGAGCCGCCGAGGTCGTCCGCGGTCGCCGCTGTGACCAGCCCGGCAGCGACCGCCGCGCCGCTGCCTCCGCTCGAACCACCGGGGGTGAAGCCCTCACGCCAGGGGTTCTGGGTCGGCCCGAAAAGGGCGCTGACGGTACCGACAGAAGCTTCCAGCTCGGGCATGTTGGTCTTGCCGAGGATCGCCGCGCCAGCCTCGCGGAGGCGGCGGATTGGGTCGGAGTCGACCTTCGCCCGCTGGCCCTCGAAGTGGTGCGAGGACCACGTCCAACTGAGCCCGGCGACCCGATAGCTCTCCTTGGCTCCCAGGGTGACGCCGGCCAGTAATCCCTCAGCGCCGGCCTGAGCCGCGGGGTCGAGGTCGACGAAGGCGTTGAGGCGGGGGTTGAAGCGCTCGATCCGGGCCCGGTGTTCGGCGACCGCGGCCTGCGGGTCGAGCTCCCCGGCGTTGACGCGGCGCGCAAGATCGGTCGCGCTCGACCACGTCAGGGACGGTTCCATGGCCCCTATTGTTCACGCCATGGCGATTCGCTGGACCGACAACCCGGAAGCGGACGCCCTGCTCGAGCGAGAGCCCCTGGCACTGCTCATCGGCCTGGTCCTCGACCAGCAGGTGAAGATGGAGAAGGCCTTCAGCGGCCCCTACGAGCTCAAAAAGCGGATCGGGCACCTGGACGCGGGCCACATCGCCGCGATGGACCCCGACAGGCTGGTCGCCGTCTTCCGCGAGCGACCGGCCCTTCACCGCTTCCCAGGATCGATGGCAAAGCGGGTCCAGGAGCTTTGCGCCGCGATCGACCGCGACTATGGCGGCGACGCCGGGCGGGTCTGGCGGGAGGCCGGGACCGGCCAGGAGCTGGCTGCGCGGCTCAAAAAGCTCCCTGGCTTCGGCGAGATGAAGGTCAAGATCACCGTGTCCGTGCTGGCCAAGAAGTTCGGAGTCACGCCACCCGGCTGGGAAGCGCATGGCGCCGACTGGCACACGGTCGCCGACGTCGATTCACCGGAGTCGATGGCCCAGGCGCGGGTCGTCAAGCGCCAGATGAAGGCCGAGAAAGGGGCTCCCTGACGCTTTAGTTACAAGGTGACTATCAGTTAAGCTGAAGTCACGAGGCAGGAAGCAATCGTCCGACCAGCCGCCGCCAAGCCGGTCCGAAGCGGGAAACCCCGCCGCAGCCGCTTATCACCGACACCAGCGCCAACCTGGGCACCGACTACTACCTCGTGGACGAGCTCCTGACCCCGCGTGAGCGGCGGATCCGGGACAAGGTGCGGCAGTTTCTCCGACGAGGCGGTCATCCCGGTCATCAACGACTACTGGGAGCGCGGCGAGTTCCCCCTCAGCTGGTTCCCAAATTGGCCGGGCTGAGTATCGCGGGAGGGACGATCAAAGGTTACGGCTGCCCGGGGATGTCGCCGGTGGCGGTCGGCCTGGTGGGCATGGAGCTCTCCCGCGGCGACGGCAGCGTCAGCACCTTCTTCGGCGTCCACTCTGGCTTCGCCATGCAGTCGATCGCGATGCTGGGCTCGCCCGCCCAACGGTAGAAGTGGCTGCCGGCGAGGGCGCGGCTGGAGAAGATCGGCGCCTTCGCGCTCACCGAGCCTCAGCACGGGTCCGATGCCATCCTGCTCGATACGGCGGCAACCCGGGAGGGTGACGAGTACGCGCTGAACGGCTCCAAGCGCTGAATCGGCAACGACTCGATCGCGGACGTGGTGGTCGTCTGGGGCCCGGGACGAGGACAACGGGATCGGCGGCTTCCTGGTCGAGAAAGGCACACCCGGCTTACGAGGCACGCGTGATGAGCGGCAAGATCTCCAAGCGGGCCGTCCGGCAGGCGGAGATCAACCTCGACGGCGTCCGCCTCCCCGCCGTGAACCGCCTGGCGCGCTCGAAGACCTTCAAGGACACTGCCAAGGTCCTGACCGCGACCCGTTACGGCGTCTTCGCCTGGGAGGCGCTCGGCCACGCGCTGGCCTGCTACGAGGCGGCGGTCACTTACACCAAGGATCGGACCCAGTTCGGAAAGCCGCTGGCGAGCTACCAGCTGATCCAGAACCGGCTGACGCGGATGCTGGCCGAGATCGCCGGCATGCAATTCCTCTGCCACCGGCTCTCGGTTTTGGCGGCAGAGGGCAAGCTGACGCCGGGGATGGCGTCGCTGGGCGAAGATGAACAACGCCCGCAAGGCCCGGGGCATCGCGGCCGGGGCCCGCGAGATCCTGGGCGGCAATGGGATCCTGCTCGACTACCACGTCGCCCGCCACCAGGCGGACATGGAGGTGGTCTTCACCTACGAGGGGACCGACACCATACAGTCGCCAATCGTCGGCCGGGAGATCACCGGGGAACAGGCCTTCGCCTGACAGACGATCCGGTTGACCCCCGAGCTCTGGATCCTCGGCCTTAAGCGGTGCTGGTCGGCACCTTCGTCGTCCTCCTCTTCTCGCTGCCGGCCGAGATGCTGGAGCCGAAGATGTTCGCTGGGCTCCACTTCGGCCACCTGGCGGGCGGGATCTTCCTGGCGTTTCCCGCGGTCCTGCCGGCGAGCCTGACCCTGCTGGAGAAGAGCGGCGAGGCCAAGGCCGACATCGACGCGGTGGGGGCGATCGTTGGCTCCTGCGGGACGCTCGCCTTCACTGTCGTCGGTGCTTTCGGCCTCCGGCGGCTCGGGCCGGTGGTTGCCCTGGGCCCGGGGGCGTCGACCTGGGTCGTGGTCTCGCGGGGGCTCTTCTTCGCCGTCCGGCTCGTTCTCGACCGTCGCTTCTGATAGATTTCGTCCTCCGCGCCCGCGGCCGAGAGAGCCTCGGGGCGAAAAAGTTCGAGTGGAGATGAGATGAGAGACCTGCCCGGCGCCGATGAGGCGCGGGAGTTGGCGCGGAGCTACTCGCTGGTTCCCGTCCAGCGCGAGTTGCTGGCCGACCTCCTGACCCCGGTCCGCGCCTACTCGCTGCTCTGCCCACCGGGTAGTCCCGGTTTCCTGCTGGAGAGCGTCGAGGGCGGCGAGCGGCTCGCGCGCTACTCCTTCGTCGGCCACCGGCCCGAGCCCTTCGACCTCGGTCCGGGCGACCCACTGACCGCGCTGCGCGAGGTTGCCGCCACTACCGTGGCGCCTGCGACAGGCCTTCCCGGCTTCCGCGGCGGGGTGGTCGGCTACCTCGGTTACGAGGTTGCACGCCGGTTCGAGCGGCTCCCGGCCGCGGCCGGGCCGGCGCCCGAGCTTCCCGAGAGCGGCTTCCTCCGGGCCGACGACCTGGCGATCTTCGATCACGTGACCCACCGCTTGAAGCTGGTCACCCTCCATCGTCCCGACCGGGAGGACTACGTGGCGGCGGTCTCGCGGCTCGACGTGATGGAGGCGAAGCTGGCCGCCGAGGCGCCCCCGCCTGCCCCGGCGCCGGACGCCGACGGTGCGGCGTGGTCCTCGAACCTCACCCAGGGCGCCTTCGAGGCAATGGTGGACGCGGCCCGCGAGGAGATCCACGCCGGCGAGGTCTTCCAGGTGGTGCTCTCGCAGCGCTTCTCGAAGCCGCTGGGGGCGAGGCCGATCGACGTCTACCGCTGGCTCCGGGCGATCAACCCGTCGCCCTACATGTACTTCTTCGACCTCGGCGAGGGCCGCCAGGTGGTGGGCACCTCGCCCGAGCTGCTGGTCCGCGTCGAGGGCAGCCGGGTCCGCGTCAGGCCGCTGGCAGGCACCCGCCGCCGGGGGGCCGACCCGGTCGAGGACATAGCGCTTGAGAAGGAGCTGCTGGCGGACCCCAAAGAACGCGCCGAGCACGTGATGCTGGTGGATCTCGGCCGCAACGACGTCGGCCGCGTCGCGCGACCGGGAAGCGTAAGCGTCGAGCGGCTGATGGAGGTGGAGCGCTACTCCCACGTGATGCACATCTCCTCGACCGTGACCGGGGAGCTGGCAGACAGCGCCGATGGCCTCGACGCGCTGCGGGCCGCCTTCCCCGCCGGCACTGTCTCCGGCGCACCCAAGATCAGGGCGATGGAGATCATCGCCGGCCTCGAGCCAGACCGGCGCGGGCCCTACGCGGGAGCATTTGGCTATGTCGGCTTCGGCGGCGACCTCGACCTGGCGATCACCCTGCGCACGGTCGTGATCGCCGGCGGCACGGCCTACGTCCAGGCCGGCGCCGGCGTGGTCGCGGACTCCGTGCCGGAGCGGGAGTACCAGGAGACGCTGGCCAAGGCGGGCGTGATGTTCGAAGCCATCCGCATGGCAGAGGAGATGCCATGAGGGTCGCCGTGATCGACAACTACGACTCATTCACGTACAACCTGGTCCAGTACCTGGCCGAGCTCGGCTCCGAGCCCGAGGTCCACCGCAACGACGCCGTCAGCGTTGACGAGCTGGCCGGCTACGACGCGCTGGTGATCTCTCCCGGCCCCGGTGACCCCGATGACGCGGGCGTCTCCCTGACCGCTATCCGCGAGCTGAGCGGAAGGCTGCCGATCCTTGGCGTGTGCCTTGGCCACCAGTGCTTGGGCCAGGCCTTCGGCGGCCTGGTCTCGCGGTACCGGCCGATGCACGGGATGACGAGCTGGATCCACCACGACGGCCGGCCGCCCTTCAACGGCCTGCCCGCCCCCTTCGAGGCCACTCGATACCATTCGCTGGTGGTCGAAAGCGATTCAATTCCGCCTGAGCTGGAGATCGCCGCCTGGACCCACGACGGGATCGTGATGGGTCTTCGCCACCGGACCCACCGGACGTACGGAGTCCAGTTCCACCCGGAGTCGGTGCTCACCGTCGAGGGGAAGCGCCTGCTGCGCAACTTCCTGCAGGTGGCCGGTTGATCTACGCAATCGGCAAGCTGGTCAAGGGGCACGACCTGAGCGAGGCCGAGGCCGCGCAGGCGATGGAGCTGATCCTCGCCGGGGACGCCACGCCGGTTCAGATCGCCGGCTTCATGATCGCTCTCCGGATCAAGGGCGAGACCGCCGAGGAGATCACCGGCCTGGCCAAGACCGCACGGCTGCACGCGCTTCCGCTCGAGCCGCGGCCCGGCCTGCTGGACACCTGCGGCACAGGTGGCGACAGCCTCGGAACCTTCAACATCTCGACCCTCTCGGCGATCGTGGCCGCCTCCTGCGGAGCGACGGTGGCCAAGCACGGCAACCGCGCCGCCTCCTCGCAGTGCGGCAGTGCCGACGTGCTGGAGGCGCTTGGCGTGAAGATCGACCTCGGAGCGGACGGGGTCGGCCGCTGCCTCGACGAGGCGGGGATCGCGTTCTGCTTCGCTCCCGTTTTCCACGCGGGCTTCCGCTACGCCGGCATCCCGCGGCGCGAGCTCGGGGTCAGGACCTTCTTCAACATTCTGGGACCGCTCTGCAACCCGGCCGGCGCGAGGCGCCAGGCCCTCGGGGTGGCCGACGGGTCCCTTGCCGAGCGGATGGCCGAGGTCCTCGAGCGGCTGGGCGTCGAGAAGGCCCTGGTCTTTCACGGCGGCGACGGCATGGACGAGCTGACCACTACGGGGCCCTCGCAGGTCATCGAGGTGGGCGCCGGCGGGCGGCGGAAATACGTGGTCGAACCGGCCGAGCTCGGCTTTTCGAAGGCCCGGCTGGAGGATCTCCAGGGGGGCGGCCCGGAGGAGAACGCGGCCATCGCGATGGCGGTGCTGGACGGTGCCGAGGGCCCCAAACGGGATGTGGTGCTGCTGAACTCGGCGGCCGCGCTGATCGCCGCCGGGCTGGCCGGGGACTTCCACGAGGGGATCGGCGTGGCCGTCGAGGCGCTCGACTCAGGCCGGGCGGGGGAGGTGCTGGACCGGTGGGCAAAGGTCTCACGGGCCGTCCCGGCAACAGGGGGGTGACCGCGCACAGGCCATGCCGAGCACGGTCCTGAGGGGGGACGTCCCCCCTCACCAGTCGAGGATCCTCCAGGACATCCTCGACGAGACAGCCGAGGAGGTCGAGGAGCGCCGGCTGGTCACACCGCAGGCAAAGCTGGAGAGGCTCGCCGCGGCGGCACCGGCGGTCCGGGACTTCAAGGCGGCCATCGTGCGCCCGGTGCTGGCGGTCATCGCCGAGATAAAGGCGAAGTCGCCCTCAGCCGGAACCCTGGTGGTGGCCTACCGGCCGTCGAGCATCGCGACGGCGTACGAGGCCGCCGGCGCGGCCGCCCTCTCGGTCCTGACCCAGCGAAGCCGCTTCGGTGGGTGGCCCGATCACCTGGCCCTGGCGCGGCGCGCCACCCGGCTGCCGGTGCTGCGCAAGGACTTCGTGACCGACCCCTACCAGGTCTTCGAGGCGCGCGCCTACGGGGCGGACGCGGTGCTGCTGATCGTCGCCGCCATGGAGCGGACGCTGCTGGTTGAGCTGCTGGCCCTGGTCCGCCGGCTGGGCATGACGGCGCTGGTCGAGATCCACACCACCGGCGAGCTGGCCGTCGCTGCGGAGATCGGGGCCGACGTCATCGGGATCAACCACCGGAACCTCAAGACGATGACGGTGGACACGGGGCTCACCGCCCGGCTCCGGCCGCGGGTGCCGTCGGGGACGGTACTGGTCGCCGAGAGCGGCATCCGAGAGGCTGCCGACGCGCGCCGGATGCGCGCCGTCGGTGCCGACGCCGTGCTGGTAGGCGAGTCGCTGCTGCGCGCGGAGGATCCGCGGGAGCTGATCCGGGAGATGACCCGGGCGGAGCGGCCGTGACGCTTGTGAAGATCTGCGGGATCTGCGACGTCGAGTCCGCGCTGGCCGCCGTCGACGCCGGCGCCGACCTGCTTGGCTTTCACTTCTGCGACTCGAAGCGCAAGATCACGCCCGACGATGCGGTGAAGATCCTTGACGAGCTGCCCGACGGCCCGGCGCTGGTCGGTGTCTTCATCGACCAGCCGCCACGGGAGGTGAACTCGATCGCCGAGTTCCTCGGCCTGGACATCGTCCAGCTGCACGGCAACGAGAGGCCCGGCTTCGAGAGCGAGCACATCGTCATGAAGGCGCTCAAGGTCCGCGACGGGGTGGTCCCGGATGCGTCGGGCTGGCCGGACCCGGTGCTGCTCGACTCCTGGTCCGAGGACTCCCGCGGCGGCACCGGCAGGGCCTGGAACTGGGAGCAGGCGGTGGCGCTGACCGTCACCCGCAAGGTGTTCGTCGCCGGCGGGTTGAACCCGCTCAACGTCGGCAGCGTGATCCGGCGGCTGCGGCCTTACGGCGTGGACGTATCGAGCGGCGTCGAGTCCGCGCCCCGGGTCAAGGAGGCGACGCTGATCGGCGCCTTCGTTGACGCCGTCCGCCTCCAGGACCCGGTGGAGGATGCGGGATGAAGGGCAGGTTCGGGATCTACGGCGGCCAATACGTGCCGGAGACCCTGATGTCCCCGCTGGCCGAACTGGAGGAGGCTTGGCGGGCGGCCCGCGGCGACCCCGCCTTCGCGGCCGAGATGGAGCGGCTCCGGGCGACCTTTATCGGCCGGCCGACCCCCCTCTACTTCGCCGAACGGCTCTCGGAGCATTTCGGCAACCGGCTGCACCTGAAGCGCGAGGACCTCTGCCACACCGGCGCCCACAAGGTCAACAACGCGCTCGGCCAGGCGCTGCTGGCGATCCGGATGGGGAAGCGGCGGATCATCGCCGAGACCGGCGCCGGCCAGCACGGCGTCGCCACGGCCACCCTATGCGCTCGCTTCGGCCTCGACTGCACCGTCTACATGGGCCGCGAGGACATGCGGCGGCAGGCGGTCAACGTGCAGCGGATGCGGCTGCTAGGGGCGGAGGTCCGCGAGGTGACGGCCGGGACGATGACGCTCAAGGACGCCACCAGCGAGGCCATCCGGGACTGGGTGACCAACGTCCGGACGACGCACTACATCATCGGCTCGGCGGTCGGGCCCCACCCCTACCCCGAGATGGTCCGCGACCTCCAGCGGGTGATCGGCGACGAGGCTCGCGCCCAGTACCAAGCGGCCGAAAACAGGCTGCCCGACTTCGTGGTCGCCTGCGTTGGCGGCGGCTCCAACGCGATCGGCATCTTCACGGCCTTCACCGGCGATGAGGACGTGCGGCTGCTGGGGGTGGAGGCGGGTGGCTCGGGGATAGCGAGTGGCCACCACGCCGCCTCCCTGGTGGCCGGGCGGCCGGGCGTGCTGCATGGCGCTCTTTCCTACTTGCTCCAGGACGCCGACGGCCAGGTGCTGCCGACCCACTCCATCTCCGCGGGCCTCGACTACCCCGGCGTCGGCCCCGAGCACTCATTCCTCCGCGACAGCGAGCGGGCAGAGTACCGCGCCGCGGAGGATGCGGACGCGGTCGCCGCGCTCCGCCTCTGCACCCGGCTGGAGGGGATCCTGCCGGCGCTCGAGCCCTCCCATGCCCTCCACGTCGCCGGCCAGCTCGAGGGCCGGGTGCTGGTCTGCCTCAGCGGCCGTGGCGACAAAGACCTGGACAATCTTGACGATGCTTAGGCTCGAGAACGGCCGGCTGGGGGTGATCCCCTACCTGATGGCGGGCCACCCCGACCGCGACCGCTCGCTCGGCGCGGCCCGCTCCCTGGCGGCGCTTCCGGTCGCCGCGCTGGAGCTCGGCATCCCCTTCAGCGACCCGCTGGCCGACGGCCCTGTCATCCAGCGCGCCGGCCAGGCAGCGCTGGAGGCCGGCACGAACGTCACGGCCTGCCTGGAGCTGGCCGCAGCGGTCTCGGGACAGGTGCCGGTGTTTTTCATGTCCTACGTCAATCCGATCCTGAGCTACGGGCCGGAGCGGTTCGCCTCCGACGCGGCCGCCGCCGGCGCCAGGGGCGTGATCCTGCCCGACCTTCCCCCGGAGGAGGCCGACAGCGTCGCCGGGTCACTCCAAGCCAGGGGCCTGGCGACCGTCTTCTTGGTCGCGCCGACCTCCGCCGAGGAGCGGATCCGGCTGATCTGTGCGTCATCCGCCGGCTTCGTCTACTGCGTCACCCTGACCGGCATCACCGGCGCCCGCGCTGAGCTGCCGGCGGGGGTGGGGGAGATGCTCGACAAGGTGAAGGCATGCACGACCCTGCCGGTGGTCGCGGGTTTCGGGATCTCACGGCCCGAACACCTCGCCGCCCTCGCCGGCCATGCTGACGCCGCGGCGGTCGGCAGCGCCGTCGTGAACGAGGTCGCCGAGGGGCGAGATCCGGCTCGATTGGTGGGAGAGTTGCTGACGGCATGCCGGTGAGGGGGATCCGTGGGGCGACCACAGCCGAGACGAACACCGCCGAGGCGATCGTGGAGGCCACCGGCGAGTTGCTGGCGGAGCTGGTCAGGATCAATGAGCTCGATCGCGACGAGGTCTGCTTCGCCTACTTCACGACCACGCTCGACCTCGACGCCGAGTTCCCGGCACTTGCCGCGCGGCGGATGGGATGGACCACTGTGCCGCTGCTCTGCGGCAACGACATGGTGGTTCCGGGCCCGAACCCACGCTCGGTGGGCAGGTGCATCCGTATCCTTCTCCTCTACAACACCGATCGAGCCCAGTCCGAGATGAGGTCCGCCTACCTGCGTGGGGCGCAGGCGATCCGAGCCGACCTCGACCGCCAAGCCGGAGAGTTGAACCCGTGATCATCGTGATGTCCCACCAGGCGACGCCTGTCCAGGTCGACGCCGTCGTAGAGAAGATCGCCGAGCTCGGCCTCACGCCCGAGGTTTCCAAGGGCGAGGACCGCGCTGTCATTGGAGTGATCGGCGGCAACGCCTACGCCTACCGCGAGGCCTTCGCCCATCTGGGCGGGATCCAGGAGATCGTCCAGATCACCAAGCCCTACAAGCTGGCCAGCCGGGAATGGCAGCCCCGGGACACGGTGATCGACGTCGGGGGCGTGAAGATCGGCGGCGACGAGGCCGTGATGATGGCCGGCCCCTGCTCGGTGGAGGGCGTCGAGATGCTCCTCGAGACGGCCCGCCACGTCGCCTCCCGCGGCGCCCAGGTGCTCCGCGGGGGCGCATTCAAACCCCGCACCTCGCCCTACTCCTTCCAGGGCCTGGGCGAGGAGGGCCTTAAGATGCTGGCCGCGGCCCGGGACGAGACCGGGCTCAAGGTGATTACCGAGGTAGTCACGCCGGGCGACGTGGAGCTGGTCGCCTGCTACGCGGACATCCTTCAGCTCGGGACCCGGAACATGCAGAACTACGCCCTGCTCCAGGAGGCCGGGCGCTCGGGGCACCCGGTGATGCTGAAGCGCGGCATGTCCTCGACCATCGAGGAGTGGCTGCTGGCGGCCGAATACCTGCTCAGCCAGGGAAACCGCAATGTGATGCTCTGCGAACGCGGGATTCGCACCTTCGAGCCGGCCACCCGCTTCACGCTCGACATTAACGCGGTGCCGCTGGTCCGCGAGCTGTCCCATTTGCCGGTGATCGTCGATCCCTCGCAGGGCACCGGTCGCTGGTCGCTGGTGTCGCCCCTTTCGCTGGCGGCCGTGGCGGCCGGCGCCAACGGGCTGATCGTGGAGGTCCACCCTCACCCGGACGATGCGCTCTCCGACGGCGCCCAGTCGCTCGACTTCGCCACCTTCGACCGGCTGATGGCCGACCTGAAGCGGCTGGCCGGCGTGCTGGCGGCGCAGGCGGCGCACAACTAGTCCGCGGTGGCCAGGCTCGGCATCGTCGGCCTGGGCCTGATCGGCGCCTCGCTGGCCGAGGCTCTCCGCCGAACCCGGCCGGAGCTGGAGATCATCGGCGTCGACTCCGACGCCACGACGATGGCCAAGGCCCTGGAGCGGGGCATCATCCGCGAGCCGGGCATCGAGGGAGCGTCGATGATCGTGCTCGCGGTGCCGCCGCAGGCTATGAGGCACCTGATGCTCAACCTGCCCCGCGACGTGCTCGTCACCGACGTGGCCTCGACCAAGGCCGAGATCATGGTCTGGGCGGCCGAGGCGGGGCTCGACTTCGTCGGCGGCCACCCGATGTGCGGCCGCGAGGCCTTCGGAATCGACGCGGCCGACCCTGACCTCTTCAAGGGCGCGCCCTGGGTGCTGACCCAGGTTGACTCTCGAGTCGAGGACCTCGTCCGAGCCGTTGGCGCGCACCCGGTGGTGATGGACGCCGAGCGCCATGACCGGGTCGTTGCGGGGATCAGCCACGTCGCCTTCAGCCTGGCGGCCGCCTACACGCTCGCCGTCTCGTCCTCGAAGGAGTGGCCGGAGATGGCGGGCCTGGCGGCGGGTGGCTTTCGCGACATGACGCGGTTGGCTTCCGGCAGTTCAGCGATGTATGCCGGCATTGCGCTGACCAACGCTGGCAACCTCGCGGCCTGGCTGAGGCGGGTCGAGTCGCAGCTGGCCAAGCTCCGCCGCCACGTCGAGGCCGGCGACGGCCGGCTGGCCGAGCTCTTCGAGGAGGCCCGCGAGAAGCACGAGCGCTGGCTGGCGGAGGGGTCCTGACCACCGCCCGTGTCCGTTCCCCGGCCGAGCTGCGGGGGACGGTGCGCGTACCCGGCGACAAGTCGATCTCACACCGGGCTCTGATCTTCAACGCGGTGGCGGCCGGTCGGGCACGGATTGAGAACCTGGCCACCGGGGAGGACGTCGCCAGCACCGCCGTCTGCCTCCGCGCGCTCGGGGTGCCGGTCGGCGCCGACGGCGTCGAGGGCGTCGGCCTGCACGGGCTGAAGGCGCCGCAGGGCCCGCTCGACTGCGGCAACTCGGGCACCACCATGCGGCTCCTGGCCGGGCTGCTCGCCGGCCAGCCCTTCGAGACGACGTTGCTCGGCGACGCCTCCCTGACCCGGCGCCCGATGGACAGGGTCTCCGAGCCGCTGGCGGCGATGGGTGCCCGGGTATCCCTCGACCCCCTCCGGGTCGGGGGCGGCCACCTCCACGGAGCTGAGCACCGGATGGCGGTGGCCAGCGCCCAGGTCAAGTCGGCGCTGCTGCTGGCGGGCTTGCAGGCGGAGGGCGTGACACGGGTGGTCGAACCCCTGCGCACCCGCGATCACAGCGAGCGGATGCTGACGGCAATGGCGGCCCCGATCCGGGTCGAGGGGACGGCGGTCGAGGTGCGGCGGGCCGCGCGCCTCGACCCGCTCTCCATGCGGGTGCCCGGCGACCTCAGCGCTGCGGCATTCTGGGTCGTCGCCGCCGTCTTCCATCCCCGCGCGCACATCGACCTGCCTGACGTCGGCGTCAATCCCACCCGGGCGGCGATCCTCCGCCTGCTGCCGGTCGCGCGGATCAAGGACGGCGTCGAGGGCGGCGAACCGGTGGCGAGCCTCCACGCGGCGAGCCTCCGCGGTCTGAAGCCTTGGCGGTGGTCGGACCACCTGAGCGCCGAGCTGATAGACGAGCTTCCGGTGCTGGCGGTGGCGGCCACCCAGCTCGCCGGCACGACTGTGATCACCGGCGCCGCCGAGTTGCGGGTCAAGGAGTCGGACCGGATAGCCGCCATCGCGGCCGGGCTGGCAGCGATGGGAGCCCAGATCGAGGAGCGGGCGGACGGCTGGGCGATCGAGGGGCCGACCCGGCTCCAGGGCGCCCAGGTCGACTCCTTTGGCGATCACCGCGTGGCGATGGCCCTCGCCGTCGGCGGGCTCCTCGCCTCCGGCGAGACCGAGATCGCCGGCGCCGAGTGCGTGGGCATCTCCTACCCGAGCTTTTGGGAAGACCTGGAGGAGTTGTGCCGATAGCTGTCCTGGGCGGCGGGGTGGCGGGCGCCTCGGTCGCCCTCCACCTCGCCAAGCTCCGCCGGCGCGATGTCACCGTCTACGACCCGGGCCGCCCGGCGACCAGCACCGAGCGCGCGCTGGGTGGCTTTCGGACCCAGCACGGCAGCCGGCTGAACGTCGAGCTGGCGCTTCGATCGCGCGAGTTCTTCGTCTCCCGGGCGGGGCGGATCGGCTTCCAGTCCAACGGCTACCTGTACCTCGCCGACGACGAGGCGGCGGCGGCCGAGCTGGCGGTCCGGGCCGAGTTCCAGGTCGAACTGGGGCTGCCCATCGAGCACCCGGAGCCCCGGTCCAAGGTGCCCTTCCTCGAGCCGGACGGCTACCTCGGGACCAACTTCTGTGCGCTCGACGGCGTCTACCTGCCCCCGCTCGTCCACCGGGCGATGGTCGAGGAGGCGGAGGAGCTCGGAGTCATCTTCCGCGGCGAGGCGGCCCCGCCGGAGGCGGTCGAGCAGGCCGACGCGGTGGTGGTGGCCGCGGGCACCTGGTCGCCCGAGCTGGGCCGCTCGCTCGGCGTCGAGCTGAAGGTCGAGGCGCTGGAACGCAGTGTCTTCATGGCCGGCCCCTTCGACTGGCTCCCCAACGACCTCCCGATGACACTGGAGGCGGGCTCTGGCTACCACTTCCGCGAGCGCGACCGCATGCTCTGGGTGATGGGCCCCGGGGACCAGCGCGATTGGAGCCATTTCCGTACCTGGCTGGAGCGGCGCGCGCCAGCGGCGGCACAGGGCGAGCCCACCTCGCACTGGACCGGCTCCTACGAGGTCAGCTTCGACCACCATGGATTGGTGGGGGAGACCGAGCGGAGCGGCGTCTGGGCCTGCTGCGGGTTCAGTGGGCACGGGGTGATGCAGTCGCCGGCGGTGGGCGCCGCGTTGGCCGCGATGATCGTCGGGGAGACGCCGCCGGTCGACATCTCCGCCCTCAGCCCGCTGCGGACCGAGCCGCTCCTGGACCGCACCCAACTGTGAGCCCGGGCGTCTTCGATGAGCACGTGCTCTGTGTCCGGCGGGATGACGTATTTCCCGACGGCGCCTGGCACGGGTTCGTCGACCAGGGCCTCGAGCGTTACCAGAGGGTGATCCGCGAGCAGAGCTTCTTCATGCCCCGGGCGGAGGTCGAGGAGGACCCCGCCTACCAGCAGATAATCCCCTACGTCGTCTTCCGCCACGGCGACCGCTACTTGCTGACACGGCGGCTGCGGGCCTCCACCGAGAAGCGCCTCCGCCAGCAGTATTCGCTCGGAGTCGGCGGCCACATCAACCCCGGCGACCTCGACCACGGGGATCCGGTGATGGACGGGCTCCGCCGCGAGTTTGAGGAGGAGGTCGTCTACGCCGGGGAGATCGAGGTCACCCTGCTCGGCCTCATCAACGACGAGTCGGCGCCAGTCAGCCGCGTCCACCTCGGTCTGGCTTTCCTCGTCGAGGGGTCGTCACCCGAGATCGAGATCCGGGAGACCAAGAAGCTGGCAGGGGAGCTGCTGACCCTGGAGGAGATGCGGATCTACTACCTGGAGATGGAGGGATGGTCGCAGATCGTCTACGACCGGCTCACCGTCGGCTGAGCGGCGCGCGATCATAGGCAGGTGAACACCGTGCTGCCCCTCTGCTCGAGCGTGGTGAGCCTCGTCTTCGCCGCGATGGTCTTCGACCAGTGGCGGCAGCGCCGCCAGGCTTTCCAGCTGGTCTGGTCGGTGGGGCTGCTGTTCTATGCGGTGGCCACCGGCGCGGAGCTCATCGGGTCCGCCTTCGGATGGTCGACCGGGCTCTACCGCGCCTGGTTCCTGGTTGGCGCCTTCTACGTCGCCGCCTACCTCGGCATGGGGACCGTCTACCTCCTCGCGAGGACCTCCTTCGCCTACTTCGCGGCGGTTACGGTCTTGTTCGGAGGGCTCCTGAGCCTGGCCGCGTCCACCGCCTACCCGGGTTCGACGCAGGCGGCGCAGGTCACCCTCGCGGCATCCGTCGTAGCCGGCCTGGCGATCATTGCGGCGACGGCGCTGCGCCGGCCGTGGGCGCCGCACCTGGCGCTGGCGGCGCTGGTGCTCGGCTCGCTCGTGGCTGCGCTGCTGGTCGCCGGTGCGCCCCTCAAATCGCCCGGCTTCGCCGTCGACATCCACACCGGGGTTCCCCTGCCATCCGCCTTCCCCGGGTATATGCAGGTCGTCACCCTGCCCTTCAACGTCGCCGGCGGACTGAGCCTGGTCTTTGGCGCGGCCTTCTCGGCCTACGTCTACATGCCCAAGCGCAGGCTGCTCTCAGTGAATACGGTGCGCGTCCCGGTCCTCGCCCAGGGCTGGTACTTCGTCGCCGCGGCGGTGAATTTCGTCGTCTCCCTGCCGTCGGCGCTCGCCGCGCTCTTCGCCGGTCGCCTGAACTCGCGGGTGCCGGCGACCATCCTGATCATGCTCGGCGGCTTCGTCCCCGGCCTTACCAGCGGGCTGACGCGCTTCGGCATCACCTGGGCCCACTTTCTCGGCGAGCTGATCGGGGTGCTGCTTATCTTCGCCGGCTTCCTGGTCAGCGAGGACGTCTTCCGGAACCTCCGCCTGCCCGCCGCCGGCACCGTCTGGCGGCGCCGGGAAACCAAGGCCGAGGCGCGCGGTTAGCGCGGCGCGAGCTCTCCGCGCCAGCCAGGCGGCGCTGGCCGGGACGTGGATCGCGTTCGCCGCCTGGACCCTGCCGCCGTACCTGGCGGAGATCTGGACCAGGCCGCACGGGAACGACTTCCGCCTCTACTACGTCGCCGCGCAGCTGGGAGTGCGCTACGGCTGGTGGCGGCTCTACGACCTCCACCTGCAGTCGGTCCTGCTGGCCTCCTACTTCTACCAGCCTTACCTGAACCCGCCGGTAATGGCGTGGGCGACGCTGCCATTCGTGCTGCTGCCGTTCGTCTGGGCGCATGCGGCCTGGACGGCGCTGCTGCTGGTTTCGCTGCTGGTCGCTTGGTGGGTGCTCTGTCCCGCCGGCCAGGGGCCGCGCTGGTGGTGGCTGCTGGCGGTCTTCGCCTGGCTGCCGGCGATGTTCTCGATCGGGATCGCGCAGCCGCAGTTCTTCGTGGTCCTCGCCATCGCGCTGGCGGTCCGGCTACGCTCTTCGGACCGGGAGTTCTGGGCGGGGGTCGCGTTGTCGGTGATCTGGCTCAAGCCGCAATTGGGGTTCCTGGTACCGGTCGGGCTGCTCGCGGCGCGGCAGTGGCGAATGCTGCTCGGCCTGGCGGTGGCGGGCGGTCTCCTAGGCCTGGCGCAGCTGGCCGCCCTGCGGCCGGCCGGCGTACGCGACTACCTCGACGCGCTCCAATTGGCCTCGACCTTCGAACTGCAGCGGCGCCTGAGCCTGGTGGGGTTGGTGCCCGGCGTGGTGTTCAACCTGCTCCGGGTCGTGATAGTCGGCCTCCTCGTGCTTGCCTCACTGGGCTCGCGCCGGCGCGACTACGTGCTGGTTGCGGCGCCGCTAGCGTCCCTGCTGGTGGCGCCCTACAGCGGCTTCCAGGACCTCGCGGTTCTCTGTGGCTCGGCCTGGATCTGGCTCCGCGAGTCGCCCTCGTGGGGCGTGCGCTCGTTCCTGTTGTTGGGGTGGGTGTGCGCCGAGTTCACCCTGCTCTGGGGCCCTTACCCGTTGGTCGGATTCGAGCTGGCCTGGATGGTGGTGCTGGGCGTCCTGGGCGTGCGGCGCTGGCGGGCAGGCAGTTCGCCATCGGGCACCGCAGCTATCAACTCGAGCAGTCTTGGGCCGAGGTTGGGCGCCCCGACGCGCCCGCCGGACCAGCGGTCGTCGGAGGCGGGGCGGGCGTAGAAGTTCGGCTTCAGCGCCCCGTCCGTGCAGCTGGTGCGCTCGGCTGCCCAGTTGAAGTCGAGGTTGTTGAAGATCAGAGCCGGGCGGACAGGCCCCCCGCTACCCCATGTTCACGCCGGCCAGGCGAGTAAACCAATGTTCGCAGGGCAAAGCGTTTAGCGAGCGGGCGCGGCTTGGGGGCGCCGCCGGCCGGTTCTCCTAGGAGACCGCCGGCTGCTCCTGGCGTGCCTCGGCGGGATGTGGGTGATGAGCAGGCGCCGGGTCGGTTGCGCTGCGCACCTCGATCCGCGCCAGCGGGTCGGACGCCAGGGCCAGCACCTCCGTCTCCTCGGTGGACAGCTCCCGGGACTCGGTGGTGAAGGCGCCGTCCAGCTCGCCCTGGCGCAGCATCAGGACGCCCCCGCCATCCTTCGCCTTAACCGAGATGGTCCCGCTAAAGGCGCGCTCCTTGAGGAAGGCCACGAGACCCTCGAGGTTCACCCAGGAGGCGAACATCTCGGGGTAGGTCGACGCTCCCGAGGCGAGATGGTGGAGGCTGTCCACCAGCTCTGCCTGGAGGTCGACCACGTCAACCACCGCCTCACCGGAGTCGAGGAGGTTGCGGGCAGCGGTCTCCGCTTCCTCGTTCTTGCGGAGCTGGTCGGGGCCCCGCCAAAGGCAGTCGATCATCTTCCCGGTGCGGAAGAGCAGGATCCCGTTGACGCCGGGTCCCAAGATGCGGACGTAGCCCGAGTAGCCGCCCCTCCCGAGCGTCGAGACCAGGCGGTCATAGGCGATCAGTCGGGCGCTCAGCGACTCGTAGAGTGGCGCTCCGGTGGGTACCAGGAGGGCGTCCTCCCCCGAGTCGTGAGGTCGTCGCTTTAGTTCCGCCATCTCAGCCATGGGCACAAGTCAGCCATACCTTGAGGGTGGATTGCAACTGACAGGAGAGCTGAGAGCGGCGTGATCAGATCGGTGCTGGAACGAATTTGCGCCGGGCGAGATCAATAGACTTGGAACCCTTCGTGTCCCCCAATCCCTCTCCTCAGCGCATCCTGGTCGCGGTCGCCTGGCCCTACGCTAGCGGGCCGCGGCACCTTGGTCACGTGGCGGGGTTCGGCGTGCCCTCCGACATCTTCGCCCGCTACCACCGGCTGAAGGGCGACGACGTCCTCATGGTCAGCGGTACCGACGAGCACGGCACGCCGATCCTGGTCGCCGCCGACAAGGAGGGCGCTACGCCGCAGGAGATCGCCGACCGCTACAACGTCCTGATTGGCGACGACCTCCGCGACCTCGGGCTGAGCTACGACCTCTTCACCCGGACGACGACCGCCAACCACTACCGGATCGTCCAGGACGTCTTCCGCAGGCTCCACGAGAAGGGCTACCTCCGCCGGAAAAGCGCGATGGGCGCCTTTAGCTCTGTGAGTGGCCGGACGCTGCCGGACCGCTATATCGAGGGCACCTGTCCCATCTGCGGCTACGGGGAGGCGCGCGGGGACCAGTGCGAGAACTGCGGCAACCAGCTCGACCCCCTGGACCTGAAGAACCCGCGGAGCCGGATCGACGGCGAGCCGCCCATCTTCAGGGAGACCGAGCACTTCTTTTTCGACCTGCCCGCCTTCGGCGAGCAGCTGACCGCCTGGCTGCGGTCGCGGACCCACTGGCGGCCGAACGTCATCGCCTTCAGTCGCAACTTCATCGACGACCTGAAGCCTCGCGCGGTAACGCGCGACCTCGACTGGGGGATCCCGATCCCAGTGCCCGGCTGGGAGGAGCGCGACGACAAGCGGATCTACGTCTGGTTCGACGCCGTGATGGGCTACCTGTCGGCGGCCGTCGAATGGGCGCACATCAATGGCGACGACGATGCCTGGGAGCGCTGGTGGAAGGACCCCGAATCCCGCCATTACTACTTCATGGGCAAGGACAACATCACCTTCCACACGGTCATGTGGCCGGCCATCCTCCTTGGGTTGGGCGGACTCGAGCTGCCCTATGAGGTGGTGGCGTCGGAGTTCCTGACCATGGAGGGCCGAAAGCTGAGCAGCTCGCGCGGCGGCGCCATCTACGTCAACGACTTCCTGAGCCGCTACGACCCTGACCCGCTCCGCTTCTTTCTGACCATAGCCGGGCCTGAAAACGCCGACACCGACTTCACCTGGGAGGAGTTCGTCCGCCGCAACAACGACGAGTTGGTCGCCAACTGGGGCAACCTGGTCAACCGGGTTCTGGTCAACGCGCAGCGCAACTTCGGCGAGGTGCCGCCGGCGGGCGCGCTGACCGCTGAGGACCGGGCCGTGCTTGAGCAGGTGGCGGCGGGCTTCGACTCCGTCGGCGGCCTGATCGAACGGGCCTCCTTCCAGCAGGCGATCAAGGAGGCGCTGCGGCTGAGCTCGGTCGCCAACGCCTACCTGGCCGGCGAGCAGCCGTGGAAGACGATCAAAGAGGACCGCGCGCGAGCGGGTACGGTGCTCAACGTGGGACTCCGCCTGGTCGACGCCCTGAAGGTCATCTTCACACCCTTCCTGCCCTTCACCTCGCAGCGCGTACACGAGATGCTGGGCCACGAAGGGTTCATCGCCGGCCCGCTGCGCTTCCAAGAGGTCGAGGAGGCCGGCCGGCGCCCGCACCGGGTGCTGACCGGCGACTACCGGGAGTGGATCCGCGGCTGGGAGGCTCCCGACCTGCCCGCCGGCCAGAAGCTCCGCGAGCCCACCCCGCTCTTCCGAAAGCTCGACCCCGCGGTCGTCGTCCCCGCCGAGCTGGAGCGGATGGGGGTGGGCGTCGGGTGAGCGCTCCAAACGGCTCTCCGCGGGTGATCGCGATGCGGTGCCGGGAGTGTGGCACCGAGTACCCGGTCCAGGCCACCCACGTCTGCGAGATGTGCTTCGGGCCGCTCGACGTCGTCTATGACTACGACCGGATCCGCAAGAGCATCAGCCGGGAGAAGATCGCCGCCGGCCCGAGCTCGATGTGGCGCTATCGCGAGCTGCTGCCCCTCGAGGACGGCGTTCCGATCGTCACTCTCGGCGAGGGTTTCACGCCGCTGGTCCACGCCGAGCGGTTGGGCGCCGAGCTAGGGCTGCGCAACCTCTACCTCAAGAACGACTCGATGAACCCGACCAACTCCTTTAAGGACCGGGTCGTTTCGGTGGCCATCTCCTGGGCCCGCGCCCACGGCTTCGAAACCATTGGCTGCGCATCGACCGGCAACCTCGCCAACTCGGTGGCGGCCTACTCGGCGCGTGCCGGCCTGGAGGCGTTCGTCTTCATCCCCACCGACCTCGAGCCGGGCAAGGTGGTGCCGACGTCGGTATTCGAGCCCAACCTCGTCGCCGTCCGGGGGAACTACGACCAGGTCAACCGCCTCTGCTCGCAGCTGGTCGAGAGCTACCCATGGGCGTTCTGCAACATCAACGTCCGCCCCTTCTACGCCGAGGGCTCGAAGACGCTCGACTTCGAGACCGCCGAGCAGCTCGGCTGGCGGCTGCCCGACGAGGTCATCATCCCGATCGCGTCCGGCTGCCAGTTCGTCAAGCACCGGCGGGCGATGGGGGAGATGATCGAGGTCGGCCTCGTCGACTCAGGGTCTAAGCTGCCGGCGCTTACGGGTGCCCAGGCGCTCGGCTGCGCGCCCGTCTACAACGCCTGGCGCGACGGCACCGAGACGGTGATGCCGGTGAAGCCGGACACCATCGCCAAGTCGATCGCCATCGGGAACCCGTCCGACGGGTCCTACGTGATCCGGATGGCGAAGGAGACGGGCGGCGTGGTCGAGGCCGTTACCGAAGAGGAGATCGTGGACTCGATCCGGCTCCTCGCCCGCACCGAGGGCATCTTCACCGAGACGGCGGGCGGCGTGACGATCGGGGTGCTGGCGAAGCTGGCCCGCGCCGGCCGCTGGAAGGGCGACGAGGTAGTCGTCGCCTACGTCACTGGTCACGGCCTGAAAACGGCCGAGGTGATCGCCGCCTCGGCGGGTGGCGAAAGAAGGGTGGAAATAGACCCGACCCTGAAATCGTTCAAGGAATCGGTGAACATCTAAGCGATGGCTACAGTGAGAATCCCGGGCCCGCTCCGGACCCTCTCGCGCGGCGAGGCCGCGATCGAGGTGGGGGCGGGCGACCTGCGCAGCACGATCGAAGAGCTCGAAAGCCGCTATCCCGGCTTCCGCGAGCGCCTGCTCGACCCTTCGGGCAACCTCCGCCAGTTCGTCAACGTCTACCTCAACGACGAGGACATCCGCTTCGGCGGCGGCCTCGACTCCAAGGTCGGCGAGCGGGACGAGGTGTCGATCATCCCCGCGGTCGCCGGAGGCCTCATCCGGTCCTAGACTTCGCTCCCGACATGGCTCGGAGGCGCGTCCGCTTGATCTTCGGTAAGGACCTGGTGACCGAGCCGGTCATCTATCACCTGGGCAAGAACTACGCGGTCGTGACCAACATCCGGCGGGCCGACGTCACCCGCGAGGAAGGTTGGGTGGTACTGGAGATGACCGGGGAGCCGGACGAGCTCGACCGGGGCGTCGCCTATCTCGAGTCACGCGGCGTCCGCGTCGAACCGGTCGAGGGCGACGTCATCGAGTAAGAAGCGGGCTGGATAGGCGCAGCGCCCGGTACCAGCCCGCGATCTCGGTTGTCGGAGGCCGCGTTGCTCCCATGGAGAAGTGGAGTGATGTCCGGACGATTGACACGCATCAAGGGTCCGCGGAGGGACTCGAGGAGAGCATCCGCACCTTCGAGGAGAGGGTGGTCCCGAAGGCGCGGCGAGCCAGGCTTGGTGGGCGTGGCCCTGCTCGTCAACCGGGAGATGAGCGAGGGCGTGGCCATCGCCTACTGGAAGGACCGGGACTCCTTGGAAGCGAGCGCTGAGCGCGCGAAACAGATTCGAGCTATGGCCGCCTCGGCGTCGGGTGAGACGATCGCAGGCGTCGAGAGCGGCGAGATCGTGTCGATGGAGAGGTCGGCGGATCCGGCCCCGGGCACCTTCGCCCCCTCAACAGCCGACGCCAACCAGATCAGATCGACGCGGCGATCGCCACTTAAAGGTCCGAGGTGGTGCCGCTCCTGAAATCCGGGCTTCCGCTCGGTGGTGATGAGCGTGAACCGCGAGAGCGGCCGCACCATGGTCGGCAGCGTCTGGGCCACCGAGCCCGATCGCGCCAACAGCGAGGCCAAGCTGGCCGAGCTGCGCAAGAAGACGACCGCCACCGCGGGCGCGCCGAGGGCGACGGTGGAACTGTTCGAGGTTGTCTACGCGGTATCCGGGCGGGGGCGCCGGCCGGCTCCGAGGTCATCGGCCGGGCGGCCGCTAACCTGATTCGCGAGATGAAGGTTGCGGTCGCCCTCTCCGGCGGGGTCGACTCCTCGGTCGCCGCGGCGTTGCTCGCCGCCTCCGGCCACGAGGTGGTCGGGATCACCCTCCAGCAGTGGCCGCGCGAGGACGAGGTGGAGCTCGAGAAGCACGGCGGCTGCTGCTCGCTCTCGGCGGTCTCTGACGCTCGCCGGGTGGCGGGCATCCTCGGCATCCCCTACTACGTGTGGAACCTCGAGCGTGAGTTCGGGGAGCGCGTGATCCGGCCCTTCCACGCAGCCTACCTCACCGGACGAACGCCGAACCCGTGCCTGTCCTGCAACGCTTTCGTGCGCTTCGATCTGATGCTCTCGCGGGTGCTTGCGCTGGGGTTCGACGCGATGGCTACTGGGCACTACGCGCGGATCCTGCACGGGCCCACCGGACCTGAGCTGCACGCGGGCGTCGACCCCGGCAAGGACCAGTCGTACATGCTCTACCACCTCTCAGAGGCGCGCCTCGAGCGGCTGTTCTTCCCGCTCGGCGAGATGACCAAGACGGAGACCCGCTCCCACGCCGTGGAGTTCGGGCTGCCGGTGGCGGCAAAGAAGGAGTCGCAGGAGATCTGCTTCGTGCCGCCCGGGCGGACGGCCGAATACCTGGCGGCGCGGCTGCCGGTCGCGCCGGGGCCGATGGTCAACTCCGAAGGCCGCGAGGTCGGCACCCACCGGGGGACTCCGCTCTACACGGTCGGCCAGCGGACCGGGTGGCTCTCGCTCGCGGACCCGGGCCCGTGGTACGTGCTCCGCATCGAGCCGGCGTCCAACCGCCTGGTAGTGGGGCGGGCGGCCGAGCAGGGGGTGAGGGCGGTTCGGCTGGAGTCGCTTTCGTTCGTGGACGGCTCGGTGGCTGCGGACGCCCTGGAATGCTCGGCTCGACTTCGCTACCGGGCGCGGCCGGTCCCGGCGCGGCTGGTGGGTTCGACCCTGGAGCTTTCGGAGCCGGTGGCTGGAGCGGCGCCGGGCCAGGCGGCGGTGCTCTACTCGGGCAGCCGGGTGCTGGGTGGGGGAATCATCGCCTCAAACTCCTGAACGTTATAGCGACGGCGTAGGCTCTTAGAGAGATGGCCGAGAATCGCCCCCCCGACCAGGAAGAAGAGGACGACCCCGAGCTCTACGCCGACGATGGCTACGTCGAGCTGGGCGTGGCCGATACCGGCACCATGCAGGAGGTCGACACCTCTTCCGAGTCCCTCCTCGAGGAGGAGGAGGAACGCGAGGAGCTGGACGACCGGCCCCGGCCTCGGATGCACCCGGGTGAGCCCAACCCGCCGCTGGTGCAGAGGCAGGCGGACGCGTCGGACGCCATCGACCGCGGCTTCATGGAGGACCGCGAAGGGGAGCGGGACGAGGAGGAGGGACGCTCGCCCTCCAACGCCGAGACCATCGACCCGCTGGAGGAGACCTAACCGGGCAACTCGCCACCGGGAATGCTGATCTCGGGACTCAGCACCGGCGGCCTTCCTCTGACCATCGGAGTTCTCTGACCCTCCATCCAACCCCCCACCCTTGGGGAGTTCTGACGGCGGCTTTGGGAGGTTATTCGGGGGCCGATGGGATGCGCAAGGATGGCGGTTGAGAACGGCGCGCCTGCCATACTCAATCCCCGCAAAGATGCAATCGCTGCTCGACCGGCTCGCCGCGCTCGACGCGGCCCGGCTGGTCGCGGTCTCGGGAGCGCTGATCATCCTGCTCCTGACCGCCGCCTGGGTCGTCTCCGCGGTGGTCGGCCGGGTGGACGCCGCCGCCCTCGTGGGCGTGGTCGTGGCGGTCGTGGTCGCCCTGATCGGGCTCCTGTATGCTTTCGAACTCGGAACTCCGCCCGCCTCGGTGTAGGCAGAAGGTAACTCAGCTTTGGACACCCTCCACTCGGTGCTCTTCTACGCGTTCGCGGCCGTGACCGTGGCTGGGGGCTTGGTCGCAGCGCTGCTCGAGGCGCGTTCGCGCGTGCTCGGTCTGGGCCTAGTCGCGATCGGCGTCGCCGGCCTGCTGGGCGACCTCGACGCCGGCTTCGCCGCCATCGTGACCCTGGTCTCGCTGGGGGCTTGCGCGATCCTGATCCTCCAGCTGCCGCAGGCGGCAGCCGAGGAGCCGAACGGGTTCGGCCAGCAGCTCGGTGCCGCCTTGGCTGGTCTCGTCTTCCTGGCCCTCGCCTACGTCGCCTTCAAAGGGTCCTACTTCGGCGGCGGCTGGAACGCCGGCCTATTCAACTCCGCGGCGCTCGGCCGCCTCCTCTTCACCCGTGACGCGCTATCGGTCGAGTCCCTCGGCGGCGCGCTCTTGGTCGCATTGGTGACCAGCCGGCGCCTGGTCAGGGAGCGCCGGCGGTGAGCGTCGGGATCGTCCACTTCCTCTTCGTGGGGGCCTTCCTCTTCGCGGCCGGAGCCTTCTTGGTCGCGCGCCGCGCGGCCGGACCCCCCGGCCTCGCCGGCGTCCCGCTGATGCTGGGTGGCGCCGGCGTCGACCTGGCAGCGATCGCCCGCTTCGCCACCGGCACCCACGACCAGCTCGCGGGCCAGGAGTTCGCCATCATCGCAGCGGGCTTCGCGCTCGCCGTGGTTGCGCTCGGCACCCGGCTGGCGGCGGAGACATCGCGCTGACGGCCCAGCTCGCCCTCCTGACGACCGCCACTGCCGCACGATCGAGCGCGGGCTTTCACTTCGATCCGTCGACCACGCTGAGCTGGTCGGTTCCGCTTATCCTGCTCGGGCCGCTGGCGGTGGTCGCGATCATCGCCCTCGGCGTCAGGGGCCGGCGGACGGCCGCCAACCTGGCGGTTCTGGCACCTCTGGCCTCGCTGGTCGGGGTCGCTCTGGCGGGCGCTTCGCAGTTCAAAACGTCGCCGCCGTACACCGGGTCTTACGAGTGGCTCAACGTCGCAACCGCGTTCAGCGGCCCCGCCCGCTTCCAGACCTACATCACGGACATCGGCATCCGGGTCACCCACCTGACCACCCTGCTAATGGCCTGCGCTCTGGTGATCTCGCTCGCCGTCCTCGCCTGGAGCCGCGCCGGCGCCCGCGGCGAGCCGTCCCCGGCACGCTATTACGGCCTGCTGACCCTGCTCCTGGCGTGCACGCTGGGAGTGATCGTCAGCACCGACCTCTCCGAGATCTACGTTTTCTGGGGTGTCGCCGCGATCGCCAGCTGGCTGCTCCTCTCGAACGCCTGGGCCGACCCGGCCTCAACCCTGGCGGCCCGCCTCTCGCTGGCGGTGCCGGCGATCAGCGACCTGTCCCTGCTGGCGGGAATCGCGGTCCTCTATTCGCGCTACGGACAGCTGGCCATCGACCAGCTGATCCCGGGCATGACCCAGCTCGGGCCACAGCCCAAGAGCCTCGGGGTGGCGGCGATCTTGATCCTGGTCGGCGCCGTGGGGCGGTTGGGGCTCTTCCCCTTCCAGGGCTGGCTCACCGGCGCGGGTCCGGCCTCCGGCGGCGCCCTCGCGGCCGTCCAGGGCTTTTGGACCCTGATCGTCGCCGGGCTGCTCTACAAGGTGATGCCGATCATCGTCAGCGCCGACCTCCTCACCCACTGGATCCCTGGCAAGTCGCTTGCCGCGACGGCGGCCGTCAGCGCCGTCCTGCTGCCGCTGCTGGGGCTGGCCAGCCTTGACGTGCGCAAGGCGGTGATCGCCTCCGGGATCGGCGTCTCGGCTATCGCGGTGCTCGCCTTCACCCGCCCCGGCGACGTCGCCGCGGCCGCGGTTCTGCTGGCCGTGACCGGCCTCGCCCGGACGGCGGCCACGCTTGCGACCGGCAGCCTGGTCGCCGGCATGCGGACCTCGCTGATCAACGAGATGGGGGAGGGCTGGCGCCGGATGCGCCTCTCCGTCGCCGCGCTGCCGCTCGCCGCGGCAGCCCTGGTCGCCGGGGTCGGCGTCGTCGCGGGTGGGACGCTCAGGTGGTATTGGGTGCTTGCCTACGCCCTCGGCCTTGGGCTCGCCTCCCTCGGATTTCTCCGCGTCTACCTGCTCACGGCTTATCCCTACCTGCCGCGGCGGCGCGGCTTCGATCCCAACCGGGTCCGACCGGCGGCGGAGTCGATGAGCTACCCGCCTCTGGTGCTGGGGCTGCTCGCCCTCGGCCTCTCGGTGGCCTTCTACTGGCCGTCCTTCCTGGGCTGGACCGACAACCGTCCCCACCCGGCGGGGGACCCTACCCTCTTCGCCTACTGGCTGGCCGTGCCGGTCGGCGGCGCGCTGCTGGCGACAGTCCTCTTCTCAGTCTCTCGCAGCAGCGGTGCCCGCCTCACCACCACGGCCGCCGCCGGCTGGGAGCGGGTTGCATTCCGCGGCCGGTTGGTGCTCGACCGGCTGCTCGTCGAGCCTGCCCTGACCCTCGCCGAGCGGACCGAGGACGACGTGGTCCCGGGCGCGGAGGACAACCTGCGGCAGCTGGTGGAGGAATCGGCTCAACTGGTGCGCCGGCCGCTGGCGGTGATCCCGATCCTGGTCGGGGTGGCGGTCCTGCTGGCGGTGATCGCCGGCCTGGTCGCTCCGGCCGTGTACCGGTGAACCTCCTCTTCCTCGCCGCGACCCCGGTAGCCGCGGCGACCGCCGTTCCGAGCCCGTCGCCGAGCCCGATCTCTCCCTTCGGACCGACCATCATCCACTTCAACTTCCTGCTCAGCACCCTCGTCTGGGCGCCGGTCGTAGCCGCCGTCGTGATCGCGCTGATGCCCAATGCGCGGGGACGCTACGACCGCGCCATCCTCCAGGTGGCGTTCTGGACCAACGCCTTCCTCGCCTTCCTCTCGCTGGTCACCTACAACCAGGCCAACCTCTTCAGCTCGGCACCGCAGTACGAGGAGAACTACCCCTGGCTGCCCGCGCTGGGCATCAACTACCACCTCGGCGTGGACGGCGTGACCGTCCCGCTGCTGCTGGTCGGCTCCATCGTGGGTCTCGTCGCGGTGCTCGCCTCGACGGGGATCCGGGAGCGCGTCCGCGAGTACTTCGTCCTCCTGCTGCTGGTCGAGGCGACCGTCAACGGCGTGCTCTGCGCGCGCGATATGTTCCTGCTGGTCGTGTTTTGGGGCGCCGGCGTTCTCCCCGTCGCGCTCCTCGTCGCCGGGTGGGGAGGGCCTCTGCGGCGTGCTGCGGCCGGCCGCTATCTGGCCTACGGCGCGGTAGGGACCGCCGCCCTCTCCGCGGTGGCGCTCATCCTCTACGCGACGACCGGGGGGGTCAGCTTCGACTTCGACTTCCTGGTCCACGCGAACCTTGGCGACCGACTGCAGGTGGTGATCGGCGTGCTTCTGCTGATCGTCGCCTTCACCCGGCTCCCGCTGCTACCGTTCCACGGCTGGGCGCGCGATCTCTTCGCCGAGGCGACGCCGGGGGTGGCGGTGCTTGTCGCCGGGATCACCGCGCGGCTCGGCGGCTACCTGTTGATCCGCCTGCTGGTTTCCAACCAGCACGACGGCGCCACCCTGCTGGCGCCCTTCCTCGGCTTCTTCGCCGCGGCGACGGTCGTCTACGCCGCGTTGATGATGCTGCGCACGAGGGACATTCGCCGTTTCGGCTCTTACGCGTCGATGCTTCCCGGCGGGGTGTTCGCAATCGGGATCGCCGGCCTGTCCTCGCTGGCCCTGCTCGGCGCGACCTTCGAGCTGATCGCCGGCGGGCTCGCGGCGGCACTGGTGGTCGGGGTGACGGCGACCATGGCCGATCGCGCCCAGACCCGCGACTTCGGACTGATGGGCGGACTCGCAATGCGGATGCCGAAGCTCACCTGGCTGTTCCTGCTGGCCGCCATGGCGGTGGTCGGCGTGCCCGGTTTCGCCTCCTTCATCGCCGAGGCGTTTAGCTTCTTCGGCTCCTTCCTGACCGAGCCGGGCGCGGTCCTGGTGGTGAGCATCGGGCTGGCGCTGGCCCTGGTCGCTCTCGCCCTGGCGTCGCAGCGGATCCTGTTCGGCCACGTCCGCGGCGACGCGCCGGGGGCTTCCGACGCCTCGCTCTCGGAGATGTGGTATCTCGGCGCGCTGGTCGGGGTCCTGCTCTGGTGGGGCATCTTCCCCGGCGGCCCGAAGCTTGGCGGCTCGGTGACCATCTTCGATGAGGGGCTTGTCAATGTGATCAACAACAGCTCGGCGGACATCATGTCCACCTACCCGCCGCTGCCGGGCCAGTGAGCAACCTGATGCTCGTCGTGCCCGACGCCCTGGTTGCGCTGGCGGCCGTGGTGTGCCTCCTCAACCACCGCTATCCGCTGCTACCGCGTCGCTGGCTGCCGGCCGCCGCCGCGCTGCTGGTCCTGGCTGCGCTGGTCGTGGAGCTGGTCGTGGGCGGGACGATCGTCAGCCTCTTCGGCGGCGGCTTCAATCAGGACCGCTTCGCGCTCTTCGGCACCTCCGCACTGCTGTTGGCGGCCCTCCTGGTGATCCTCGCCTCGGATTGGGAGGGCCTCGGCAGCGGGACGCTGGGGCTGATTCTGCTCGGCTGTTTCGGAGGCCTGGTTGTCGCGTCGGCGGCCGACCTGGTCGGGGTCTGGGCCGGCGTCCAACTGGCGGTCCTCGCCTCGGTAGCCGCGGTCGGTCAGCGCGACCCCTCCGCCGCCCGGCGGCTGCTGCCCCTCGCCGGCGCTATGGCGGCGCTGGCCGCGATTGGGATGGCGCTGCTGGCGGGCGACGCCGGGAGCGAGCGCCTCGTCACCCTCCAGACCGCGCTCAGCGCGCAGCTGCCCCTGCCGCTGGCGATCGCCGTGCTGCTGGTGCTCGCCGCCCTGCTCGTCGCGCTCGCGGCCGGGCCCTGGCTCGGGCCGATGGCGGTCGGGGCGGCGGGGCTGGCCCTACTGAAGTTCGGCGGGTCGGTCGCCGCGCTAGGCACCGCGTGGGCGGTGCTGGTGCCGGCCCTGGCCGCGCTGGCCATGCTCCTGGCGGCGATCGGCTCTTTGGCCGGCGGCCCTGGCCGCCGGATCCTGGGCTGGGCGGGCCTTCTCCAACTGGGCTGGATCGTCGCCGGCCTCGCCGGCGGGAGCCGGCTCGCGCTGGGCGCGGGCCTCTTCCTCTTCGGGGTGTACCTGGCGGCGTCGGCGGTCGGGCCGGTGGCCCTGGGCGAGACGCCGCACGGTCTGGCGGGTCTCGCCGAAAGGAGTCCCGCCAGGGCCGCCGGCTTCAGCGTCAGCCTCCTCTCGCTGGCCGGGATCCCGCCGCTGGCGGGCTTCTTCGGCGAGTTCGCGGTCGGCTCGCAGCTGGTTCGCGGCGGCCTCTTCTGGCTGGTGGCGATCGGCTTTTTCAGCTCGGCGGTGATGGCCTTCTCGGTGCTCCGCGACCTCCGTCTGGTGTTTCTCGCTTCGGCTGGCGAGGTGGTCGCTCCGGTGGCCCGCAACCGCCTCGCCGCCGGTGGCGCGGCCACCGCGGCGGCCGTGCTGATCGCCTATACCTTCTTCGCCAACCCGATCTCCGGACTGGCCGTCCAGGGTGCGGCCGCGCTCGGCCTGAGGTAACCTTCGGGGCGGAACCGCGTTCCATACCCCGCTCTTGAAACGTCGCCGAACACGTCGTCGCAACTCGAGGAAGGGTCAGTCGAAGCGCTGGCAGACCCTGCTCTTAGTCGCCGTGGCCCTGCTTGCCATCGGCGGAATCCTCGGCACCATCGGCACGGTCGCGGTGGTCGGCTATTACTCCCAGGGTTTGCCATCACTGGACCAGCTGCGGGAGGGCAACCTCGACCAGACGACCCGTATCTACGACCGTAACGGGGTCGAGATCACGTCCTTCTTCGTCGAGAACCGCACGGTGGTGCCACTGACCAAGGTGGCCCAATCGCTCCAGGACGCGACCATCTCGACCGAGGACCGCACCTTCTACACGAACCAGGGCGTCGACTACCGTCGGGTGGCCATCGCCGCCATCTATGACGCCACCCATCATGGGTCCGCGATTGGCGGCTCGACCATCACCCAGCAGCTAATCAAGAACGACGTCCTCTGCGGCAGCTGCTCGGCAGGCTTGACCAACGGCCAGGGTGAGGTGTCCATCTCGCGCAAGATGCGCGAGCTGCTGCTCGCCGAGGAGCTAGAGCGCCGCTATACGAAGAACCAGATCCTCGAGCTCTACCTCAACTCGATCTTCTACGGCAACCGCGCCTTCGGCATCGAGGCCGCGGCGCACACCTACTTCGGGGTCACCGCCGCCAAGCTGACGCTGCCGGAGGCGTCCTTCCTGGCCGGCCTGCCGCAGTCGCCGACGGCCTACGATCCCTTCGGCACCGCCGACCAGAAGGCCGCCGCCAAGGCTCGCTGGCTCGAGGTGCTCGACTCGATGGTCGCCAACCAGAAGCTCACCTCGGCGCAGGCGGCGGCCGCCTACCGGACCGACATCTGGACGCCGATGGCGGCCAACCACGCCACCGCTTTGGGTGGTGTCGATCCGCTGACGGGTCACTTCGTGGACTACACGGTCCAGTACCTGAAGGACCATGGCTACGACGAGCAGACGATCCTCACCGGGGGGCTGCAGATCTACACGACGCTTGACCTCGCCACCCAGCAGAAGGCCGACTCGGCGGTCAAGGCCGCGGTCTCGGCGCTGAAAAACAAGGGCGCCAACACCGGCGCGCTGCTGGCGATGAACCCCAAGAACGGCGAGATCCTGGCCATGGTCGGATCGGCCGACTACAGTTCGGACGCCATCCAGGGCCAGGTGAACCTGACCGACGTGGGGCGCCAGCCGGGGTCGTCCTTCAAGCCTTACACCTACGCCTACGCGCTGCAGACCGGCCAGTACACCGCGTCGACGCTGGTCAACGACCACGACGCCGTCATCGGCGGCACCCACTTCACCGACTGGGACGACAAGACCGAGGGGTACATCTCACTCCGGACGGCGATCACCCAGTCGCGCAACCTGCCGGCGCTCTGGACCTTCCGCGACGTCGGACCGCAGAACGTCATCGACTTCGCCCACAAGCTGGGCGCCGCCGGCAACTTCGACCCTAATTCGCTGACGACCACCATCGGCTCCTCGGACATCACGATGGTCGACCACCTGGCGGGCTACTCGGCCTTCGACAACGGTGGGATTCGGGTCTATCCGCATCCAATTCTGAAGATCGTCGACTCGACCGGGAAGACGCTGCCGGCCTTCCCCGAGAACACCGTCGGCGGCCCGGTGATCTCGCCGGACCTGGCCTACCTGATGAACAACATCCTCCACGGCGTGCCCGCCACGGAGCTGAGCATGAACTCCCTGCCGGTGGCCGGCAAGACCGGCACCACCGACGGCTACACCTCCTCCTGGATGATGGGTTACACGCCCGACCTGGCGGTGGGGACCTTCATGGGCCACATCAACGCCGGACCGACCTGCGATTCCGGCTTCACGGCCTACGGCTCGCCGGGTGTGCCGACCTCGGGCTGGATCTGCCCCACCAAGGTCCTCTGGGGGGAGGACGTCGCCGCCGTGCTCTGGAAGCCCTTCCTGATGTCGTACTACACGGGCGGACGATCCTGGCCCGCCAATTGGGCTCCGACCTCCGGGGTCACCAGCCTCACCGTCTGCAAAGCGGACGGCGGCCTGGCTCCGGCATCGATGCCGGCCTCTCAGACCTACTCCGAGGTGTTCCTCAAGACGGCGCCGCCGAGACCCTGCGGACAGAACGTTGCGCCGGGCGTGCCCACGCCGGCGCCGACGCCGTCGGCGACCCCGACGCCGGTGGTGACCCCCCTGCCGACGCCCTCACCGCTGCCCTCGGTCGGTGTGACCCCGACGCCTTCTCCGGCCGCGACGCCCGCTAAGTAGGTTCGCTCGCCGTGGGGACCGGGCCCGCCAACCTGGTGACCGGGTCGCGGGTGCTGCTTTCGGCGCCCGCCTTCTGGCTCGCCGCCGGCGCCGGCGGCGGCACTGGCCGGTCCGGCTCGGCTTCCTTCTGGTGGTTGGTGCTCATCGTCGTCGCGGCCGGGCTCACCGACCTCCTCGACGGCTGGGTGGCACGCCGCTTCGACCGGCCGACCCGCTTCGGTGCCGCCTTCGACCCGGTGGCGGACGGATTCTTTTTCGGGGCCGTCGCCCTCGGGCTGGCTGCCGGCGGCGCCTATCCGGCCTGGCTGGCCTGGGTCGTGGTGCTCCGCTACCTGCTACCGGTGCTGGTCGGCGCGGTCCTGGTGGCCCGGCGGCGGCTGCCGTCCCTGCGCCACACCTTCTTCGGGCAGTTGTCAACCGCGATGATCGCGGTCCTGCTCGGAGGGGTTGCGCTGCTCCGCGGCCTCGGGCTGCCGGGGTCTTCACTGGTCGCGGTGGCGGGGGTGGTCGTGCCCGCGGTGACCATCCTGGCCTGGCTGGAGCTGGCCTGGACAGCCCGGCGGCTGGCGGCCCCGGACGCCTCGCCGACCCCGGCTTCTTAACCGCCACCCTTGGCGCCGCCGCCGTTGCCGTCTACGCTGCGCTCGCGCAGAGCGAAAGTAGACCCCAAAGTGGATGGGTGGATTGGGGGCGGGTATCGCCGCGGGCGGGCGCGCGAAGGGCGGTTGCCCGTGTCGCGGATTCTCGGGTTCGACGGGCGGGGCGCGCGGGTAGACTTACTCCCGGCCGCGCTAGACGGGGGACTGGCGGTACCCTGCACCAGCAATCCGCCTCAGCTGGGTTGAATCCCCGCTCCGAGGTTCGGCCCTTCGGGTCAGACCGAGGTGTAAGGCGTTGAAGGCCGGGACCTGCGCAGGTCGGGCCCTCGAACCCCGCCAGGACCGGAAGGTAGCAGCGGTAAGGGGGAATCCGGCGGTGCCGCAGTCATCTGGGCCGGAGCCCGAAGCCGCGGTAGCGCCGGGGGTGCCGCGATCGACGGGTGGGTGCGCGGTCAATCTTTTCTTCAATAGATGAGTTACCAGACCCTCTACCGCAAGTACCGGTCGCAGACCTTCGCCGACCTCGTCGGCCAGGAAGCCGTGACGCGCGCCCTGCAGGGCGCGATCGCCTCCGGGCGTGTCGCCCACGCATACCTCTTCAGCGGTTCGCGGGGAACCGGCAAGACGTCATCGGCGCGCCTCCTCGCGAAGGCGCTCAACTGCCAGAACCGCACCGAAGGATCGGCGGAGCCGTGCGGCGAGTGCATTCCGTGCCAGGCGATCGCCGCTGGCAACGCGCTCGACGTGATCGAGATCGACGCTGCCTCCAACCGCGGCATCGACGACATCCGGGACCTCCGCGAGAAGGTCCGGCTGGCCCCCTCCCAGGGCCGCTTCAAGATCTACATCATCGACGAGGCTCACATGTTGACGGCCGAATCTTTCAACGCACTTTTGAAGACGTTGGAAGAGCCGCCGCCTCACGTCGTCTTCGTCCTCTGCACGACCGAGGCACAGAAGGTGCCTCTGACGGTGCTAGGGCGCTGCCAGCAGTTCCCCTTCCGGCGGCTCTCGGAGGATGTGATCGCCGCCCGCTTGGGGATGATCGCAGAGCGCGAGGGCATCGCCATCGACGCCGACGCTCTTTCCCTGCTGGCCCGCACCTCGGAGGGATCGATGCGCGACGCGATCGGTTACCTCGACCAGCTGGCGCCTCTCACCTCCGGCCGGATCGACCTTGCTGAGGCGCGTTCGCTGCTCGGCCTTGCCGACCCGCTGGCGGTCGCGACCCTCTTCGACGCGGTTCTCGACGGCCGTGCCCACGATGCGCTTCACACCCTCACCGGGCTGTACGAGGGAGGCGCCGACCTCCGGCCCCTGGTGCGCGGGCTGATGGAGCGCTGCCGCGACCTGCTGGTGAAGGCGATCGACGCCCGCAGCGCGCCCGCGCGCGCCAGGCTCTCACTTGCCCTCGACTCGCTCCTCCACCTGGATGGCGAGGTCCGGCGACACGCCGAGCCCCGCTTCCTGGTCGAGGCGACACTGGTCCGGCTGGCGGTCGCCGGGGACCAACACGCCCCGCCGCTGGCGACTGCGCCCCTGCCCCCGGCAGCGGCGCGTTCAGCGCCTCCCGCACCCGTTCCGCAGGCTTCGCCCACGGCCGTCCCCGTCGCGGCAGTCGCTGCGCCTCCGCTGCCCTCCTCGGCCCCGGTACCAGCCTCGGCCCCGATGGCAGAGGCCGAGGCCGGGCCCGAGCCGGACCTCGCGGCCGAGCCGGAGCTGGCCAGCCCGATCGAGCCTCCGGCCGGTACCCAGCAGGCGTGGACGAGGGTTCTCGAGGAACTGCCGGTGAGTGCCCGCGGCATCCTGAAACAGGCCGAGGTTGACTTCGAGGGGGACACAGTCGTCGCCGTGTACCCCTACAAGGGCCAATACGATGTGGCCGTGAACAAGCAGGCCGAGGTGGCGCGCCTGGTCACCGCGCATTTCAGTCCCAGCACCCGGTTCGAGATCCGGCTGCTGCCGCTCAGCGACCGCGGCGTCCCCGCCCGGCCCACGGCGCTGGCGCCGGAGGAGCATCCCAGCGTCGTCGAGGCGCTCAACGTCCTCGGTGCCAGGGTCATCGACATCAAGGAGATCCACGAATGAAGAATCCGATGGGGATGCTGAAGCAGGTCCAGCAGATGCAGGTGAAGATGGCCGCGGTCCAGGCCGAGCTGGAGACCGCAACCGTCGAGGCCACGGTGGGGGGCGGGGTGGTGACTGCGGTCGCCACCGGCGCCCAAAAGCTGGTCTCGATCACCATCGGGCCCGACGTCATCGGCGACGCCGAAATGCTGCCCGACCTGGTGCTGGCCGCCGTGAACGAAGCGCTCGATCGCTCTCGCGCGATGGCCGCCGAGAAGATGCAGGCGGTCACCGCCGGTCTCGGCCTTCCGCCCGGCCTGATCTAGTCGCCGGGTTCGGACGGGTCGCGGGATGGAGCTTCCAGAGCCGCTCGAGCGGCTGATCGCGGAGCTCTCGCGGCTGCCCGGCGTCGGACCCAAGACCGCTCAGCGTCTCGCCTTCCACCTTCTCCGCTCCGATCGCGAGCGGGTGGAGCGGCTGGCGGAGACGCTGGTCGACGTGAAGGCGAGGCTCGGCTACTGCAGCACCTGCTTCAACATCGCCGAGGGACCGCTCTGCGTCGTCTGCACGTCCGGACGGCGAGATCACGGCGTCATCTGCGTTGTCGAGGCGCCCCTCGACGTGCTCGCCATCGAGCGCACCGGCGAGTATCGAGGGATGTTCCACGTCTTACATGGCGTGCTCTCGCCGATCGACAACGTCGGGCCGGAGGAGATCCACCTCCCGAAGCTCTTGGAGCGGATCACCGGCGGCGGGGTCGAGGAGGTGATCGTGGCCACCAACCCCGATATCGAGGGTGAGGCGACCGCGGCCTACCTTCACCGTGCCATCGCGCTGCTGGGCGTGAAGGTCACGCGGCCGGCTCATGGGCTGCCCTTCGGGGGTGATCTCGAATACGCCGACGAGCTTACCCTGGCCCGGGCGATGTCTGGCCGTCGCTCCCTCTAGAGACCGTCCCCGGAGCGCGTCCGGACGGGGTATACTCTCCCTTCGGCCGAACGGCTCTTGCGCCTCGGTTTCGAGACCGGGTGCCGGGCGGTATAATGGCCGGGCCCTTCCGACAGCGGTGCTTCGTGCGCCCTGCGGAGGCCGGAAAACAGAACCTTGACAACTGAAGAGTGGGAAAGACTCTGAGAGTCATAACGACTCAGGGCTAAGGCCTTGGGTCTCCGTTTAGACGGAGAGTTTGATCCTGGCTCAGGGTTAACGCTGGCGGCGTGCCTAACACATGCAAGTCGAACGAGGCTTTTCTTCCCGTAA
>DATLQT010000072.1:0-20686 GCA_035535055.1 Candidatus Dormiibacterota bacterium
GAAAGGTGGGTCGAGGCGGACTATAAGCCGGGTTCTGTGGAAGGCTCTCGCGCCTCCCGGCGACCATCTGTCTAGGACGCCGGTCTCCCGGCGCCTCAAGCGACCGCTAACCCGAGGGCTGGACGAGCAGCCTTGACGCCCTCCTATTTGGTCTTGCTCCGGGCGGGGTTTGCCTGGCCGGCCGGTCACCCGGCCGCCGGTGAGCTCTTACCTCACCATTTCACCCTTGCCCTTCGAACCAGGCTCCGGAGATCCTGTCCGAACGGCGGTGTAATTTCTGTGGCACTTTCCTTCGGGTCGCCCCGACTGGGTGTTACCCAGCGCCCCGCTCTTTGGAGCCCGGACTTTCCTCCCGGCGCTCGCGCGCCCGGCGGTCGCCCGTCCGTCTCGACTCAACAGGGATGATACCCGCCCGCCCCAGCGGCGTTAACTCTTCCTGTTGATGCGCAAGGCGATCTCATTGCTGGCCCTGGTGCTGCTGACCGCCTGCGGCTCGGTCAGCGCGGGCGGATCGGGGGCCCTGCCCGCCGACGTCGGCGGCCTCGGCCAGGACTGCGGCCAGGGCGGCCACCTCGCCGAGCAGATCAGCACCGACGCTCGCAGTTACTCGATGGGAGCCCCCATCACGGTGACCCTGACGGCGACCAACACCTCTGCGGCCCCCTGCGCCTCCCCCTTCGGGTGCTTTCAGGCGATCGAGGTGGACAGCGAGGCCGGTACCGCGGTCTGGCAGACCCCAAAGGTAGCGCGTCCCTGCCCGTTCCTGGTCCGCCTCCTCTCCCCAGGTGAAACCGCCAGCGCGCAGGTGAAGGTCGACGCGCAACTGGGTGCGGGGGTCTACAGCGTGACCGGCCCCGGCAAGCCGCTCCAGGACGAGCTCGGAAGGTCCTATTTCCGCGTCGTCTGAGTCGCGGTCGGGTCGCCCTTCCACTCATCGATGGCACGGTTGGCGAGCGCGTCCGCTCCCTTGTTCTTCTCGCGCGGTACGTGCCTGATGGATGGATTCGGCAGCGCACCGAGGAGTCGCTGGGCGCGAGCGTGGAGGGGAGCCAGGGCAGCGTTCTTGACCTTGTAGCGGCCAGCCACTTGTTCCACCACCAGCTTCGAGTCGAGGTAGACCTCGACCCGCTCCGGCTTCCACTCGCTAGCCGCCGTGAGCCCTTCGATCAGAGCCAGGTACTCGGCCACGTTGTTGGTGGCCGTTCCGATGTATCGGCAGAGGCCGCGCAGTCGCACCCCCTCTCCGTCCTCGATCACCACGCCGAGACCGGCCGGCCCGGGGTTGCCGCGGGCGGCGCCGTCCGTGTAGACCCGCAGGACCCGGCTCAGCTGAGGACCAGGATCCGGTTGCAGTTCTGGCAGTTGAAGCGCTCGCCGCGCCGGAGTTGCTGGAGCTCGTTGGTCGTCAGCTGCACCCGGCAGCCCATGCACTGGCCGCCCTCCTCGGCGACGACCGCGTTGGCAATCCGGCTGATCCTGTTGTAGGCGGCCTGGAGGGGCGCCGGCACCTCGGACCAGAGCGCCGCCCGCTGGGCTTCGAGAGTTCCAAGCTCGGCTTCGATCGCGGCCAGCCGCTCCCGGGTACCCGGCGCCGCCGCGGCTCGTGAAGCCTCGGCCGCCTCGAGCTCGGCGGTCGCGGCGGCGAGGCCGGCCTCAGCCGCCTCCAGGGAGGTCATGAGCTCCAGCTCGCGGTCCTCCTCCTCGGCCAGTCGGGTCTTCATGTGGCCGACCTCGTCGCTCATGCGGGTGAGGTCGGTCGGGCTCCGGATGCGGCCGCTCATCAGCTCCCGCTCATGACCCTTCATCTTTGCCCGGTGCCCCTCCACCTCGAGCTCCATCTCCTTCAGATCGAGCACGAGTGCGTCGCGCTCGCGCCGGGCCGCAGCCTTCGCCCCCTCCGCCGCATCGACCCGGGGATCGGTCGCCAGCCGGCCCTCGAGATGGGTCTTCTCGTCCCCCAACGTGCGAGCCCGGTCGCCGAGCCTTTGGAACTGGAGGAGTGTCTCGGTCGGCCTCATGGCGCGGTCGATTATGGCGGAACCAAAAGCAGGGCCGTGTAGCGGTGAGGCCCCTGCGCGACCTCCGTCCGCCCGGCCTCGCGGTAGCCGTCTTGGAACAGGCCGTCGAAGAGTTCCTCGGCATGCTGGACCGGCTGCAGTACCAGGGCCCGCAGCCGGCCGACCACCTCCGGGGACCCCGCCAGGATGCGGGCGATGGTGACGCCCCCCATACCGGCGATGACGGCCGCCTCGACCTCGCCGGGCCGGATCGGCTGGAGGCCCTCACCGAGGCGGCACTCGACGCCGAGGGGATCGAGCAGGGCGCGGACCACCGCCAGCGGGCCGGTCTTGTTCTCGGTGGCGATCACGCGCCGGCCGTGGGCCGCCAGCCAGGCGGCGAGGAGACCGTCGCCGGCCCCGACGTCGGCGACCGAACAACCGGCTGGGACCAGCTCGGCGACGGGGCGGAGGCGGCGAGGAAGGCTGGTGCCGACGGCTACTCGAGGACGGCCAGGACCTGGCCTTCTTTGACCACGTCGGTCTCCTTCACCTTGATCTCGGCGACCGTCCCCGCCCGCGGGGCCACCACAGGGATCTCCATCTTCATCGACTCCAGGATCAGGAGGACGTCATCCTCCTCGACCTGGTCACCGGGGGACGCGACGATCTTCCAGACATTTCCCACCAATTCCGCCTTGATTTCAGTCACGCGTGCACCGTCCTCGCTTGAGTGGGCAGGCCGAGGATCTCCCGGGCCTCGCCGATGGACGCCACCTCCCGGCCGAGGTCGCGGCAGAGCCGCGCCGCCTTCTCGACCAGGTCGCCGTTGCTGCCGGCCATCCGGCCCGCCTCCAGGTAGAAGTTGTCCTCCAGGCCGACGCGGATGTTCCCGCCCATGGTGATGGCCGCCGCCGCCAGCCGCCACTGCTCGAGGCCGATCCCGATCACCTGCCAGTGAGAATCGGCGGGAAGCGAGCCGACCTGGTGGACCAGGTTGCGGGTGCCGGCCGGGATCCCGCCCAGGACGCCCATCACGAGGCTGAACTGGTAGGGCGGCCGGAGCACCCCGAGGTCGATCAGGGGGCGCGTGTTGCCGATGTGGCCGGAATCGAAGCACTCCATCTCGGGCCGGACGCCGGCCCCGTTCATCGCCTCCAGGAAGAAGCGGATGTCGTGGAAGGGGTTGGCGAAGACGAGGTCGTGATAGAACTCCTTGCGCCTCTCGGAGTAGATCGCGTAGTTCATCGAGCCCATGTTGAGGGCGGCCATCTCGGGCCTCAGTTCGCCGATGTGCGCCACCCGTTCGGCGGCCGGGATGCCGACCGAGCCGGTCGAGAAGTTGACGATCACCTCGGTCCGGGAGCGGACCTCTTCGAAGATCCGGCGGAAGGTGTCCGGCGACCAGGTCGGGGTGCCATCGTCGTTGCGGGCGTGGATGTGGACGATCGCCGCGCCGGCCTCGGCCGCCCGCCGGGCCTCCTCCCCGATCTCCGCCGGCGTGTAAGGGATCGCCGGGCATTGCGCCCGGGTCGTGAGCGCACCGGTGAGCGCGCAGCTGATGACGACCCCGGGAACGCTCATACCGGGATGTTCCCGTGTTTGCGCCAGGGCCGCTCAACCCTCTTGCCGCGCGCCTGCTCCAGGCCCTGGGCGACGACGCGCCGGGTGTCGACGGGGTCGATCACGTCGTCGATCATCGCCCAGCCGGCGGCGACGTAAGGGCTGATCGTCTCCCGGATCCGCGCCACCAGCTGGGCGCGCGTCTCCTCCGGGTTGTCGGAGGCTTCAACGACCTTGTTGAAGATGATGTTGACCGCGCCCTCGGGCCCCATGACGCTGATCTCGGCGAACGGCCAGGCCACTATCAGGTCCGGGTTGTAGCCCTTGCCGCACATGACGAAGTAGCCGGCACCGTAGGCCTTACGCATGACCACCGTGATCTTGGGGACCGTCGCCTCACTGGTGGCATAGAGCATCTTGGCGCCGTGCCGGATGATCCCCTCCTTCTCGACGCCCGATCCCACCAGGAAGCCGGGGACGTCCATCAGGTAGAGGAGGGGGACGTTGAAGGCGTCGCACATCCGGATGAAGCGAGCCGCCTTGTCGGCGGCATCGACGTCGAGGATGCCGCCCTTGAACATCGGCTGGTTGGCGACGACCCCGATCGACTGGCCGGCAATCCGCGCCAAGCCGATCACCAGGTTCTTGGCCCAGGTCGGCTTGAGCTCGAACCATGAGTCGTTGTCGGCGATCCGCTGAATGACCTTGCGGACGTCGTAGGCAGCCCGGGGATTGGCCGGAACCAGCCTCTCGAGGCCCTCCACCGGACGGTCGGCGGGATCGTCGGTGGGCCGGACGGGAGGCTGATCCAGGTTGCTCGAGGGCAGATAGGAGAGGAAGCGCCGAACCTGGGCGATGCACTCCTCGTCCGACTCGACCTCGTTGTCCCCCACCCCCGACTCATGGCAGTGGACCTGGGAGCCGCCCATCTCGTGGTCGGTCACGTCCTCACCGGTGGCCGCCTTCACCAGCCGGGCGCCGCCCAGCGACATGCTGCTGGTGTCCTTCACCATCGGCACGAAGTCGCTGAGCCCGGGGATGTAGGCGGTGCCGGCGGCGCAGGGCCCGAGCATCGCGCTCACCTGCGGGACCACGCCCGACATCTGGACCTGGTCGTAGAAGAGCGCGCCGCTGCCCGCGAAGGTCGAGCCGGCGGCTTCCTGGATGCGGGCGCCTGCCGAGTCGAGCAGCCAGACGATGGGCTTTCGGTAGCGGAGCGCCATTTCACGCACGCGGGTGGTCTTGAACGACTCGCCGACCGCTCCCATGGAACCGGCCATGACCGTGAAGTCGTAGGCGATGACCCAGACCTGGCGGCCCTCCACCAACCCGTGGCCGGTGACGACGCCGTCGGCGGGCGTCTTCTCCGGCGGGTCGACCTCGTTGCCCCGCATCGACTGCTGGTGCGCCAGCAGCCCGAACTCGACGAAGGTTCCTCGGTCGAAGAGGAGATCGATCCGCTCCCGGGCCGTCAGCTTGCCCCGCTGGTGCTGCTTGTCGACCTTCTCCGCGCCGCCCATGGCGAGGTTCTTCTGCTTGCGGCGATGAAGGTCGGCGACCTTCTGCTCGAATTCGCCGGCGGCAGTGGCCGGGGTCACCGGGCCGTCAGCGGACATTGGCCGAATTCTAACTTTGACACCGCGCATGGTTCCCGGATTGTCTTCGCCAAGTTGATAGAGTCACTGGCAGATTTTGAATAAGCGATTTCTTCGACCTGCCCTCCTTGCGATCGTCGTGCTGGGCGCGACGCTCCTGCCCGGGTGCTGGGGCCAGTCGATCTCAGCGAGCATCGCCAAGACCAAGGCCGGCTACGTCCGGATCAACGAGCCGGTGGTCCTCTCCTTCAACGCCAAGATCGACCTCAAATCCGTCAGGCTCTCGATCAACCCGAAGACCGACCTGAAGCTGGCCGCCAAGGGGACTGAGCTCACCCTCACCCCCCTCAAGGGCTGGAAGCCAGCCCAGACCTACTCGGTCCAGCTGAAGAACGTCTCCAGCTCCGACCACTCGCTCTCGCTCAGCAACTGGCAGGCCAAGTTCAAGACCCAGCCTCACGCCGGCATCGCCGGCTTCCTGGTGGACGGCAAGCCGCTCGCGATCACGGCGGGCTCCACGCCGACCATCGCGCCCCTCGCCGCGGTGACCATCACCTTCACCGGCCCGATGCAACCCGCGACGGCCACCCCGACGGTCAACGGGCTGGCCCTGCCGGCGGCGCAGTTCGCCTGGGCGGCCGACCACAAGTCGGTGCTGATCAACCGCACCTACCTGCCGTACCAGACCTACCAGATCGGCGTGGCCGGCACCGCGCTCGCCGCCAATGGCGACGTCGCCACCGACACCGCACCCCTCACCACCGCGGCCGCCGGGATCGAGCCTGCCAACTCCAGCAGCGGCATCCCAGCGACCGGCTTCAAGACCCAACCGGCCCTGATGGTAGTCGTCGACAACGCGGGCCTGGCCCGGCCGCAGTCGGGACTGCAGGCGGCCGACATGGTCTTCGAGTACATCAGCGAGTACAACATCAGCCGCTTCACGCTGACCTACTTCAACAATCCAGCCTCCACCATCGGCCCGGTTCGGAGCTGCCGGATGATCAACCCCTACCTCGGGATGGCGTTCAAGGCCCTCACCCTCTGTAGCGGCGCCTCCGACGGCACCCTGGGCTGGCTCTGGGGCAAGCACGGAGCTCCCGGGATCCCGGTCATCATCAACGACTACGACACCGGCAACCACTTCTTCCGGGTCAACACCAACGTGGCCCCCCACAACCTCTACACCGACGCCAGCCGGATGACCAGGGCGCGCTCCGAATCAGCGGGGATGGGCGGCGGCAACTACGTGGTAGACCCCCAGCATCCCGACGCCGACATCCCCGGCGCCGCCCCCGCTGCCGCGCCCTCGATTCCCCTGCAGGGAGTTACCTACTCCTACGACGGGGGCTGCTCCTGCTACAGACCTTTCGACCACGGCACCCCCCGAACCGACGCCGCCGCGGGCGGCGGCCAGATCGGCGTCAAGAACGTCATCGTCATGCACGTGCCCTTCGGCAACGCCGGCTGGGTCGAGGACGTGAACGGCGGCGCGCAGTCGATCCGGTACCAGATGAACGGCCAAGGCCCGGCGGAGATCTGGTCCGACGGAAAGCAGGTCGAGGCCACCTGGCACATGGGCGCGGCCGGCCAGGACTTCTACCAGAACACCACCCAACCGCTCTACTTCACCGACCCGTCGGGGAACCTGATCCGCCTCAACACCGGCCTCACCTGGATCCACGTCGTGGGCAACGGCCAGACCCAGTAAGCACGCCCCGTCACGTCAGGCAACAGGTAAGACCCCAAACGCCCGCACCACTGCGCGGCCCACGCTCCCAGGGGGGCTGGCCAATTGGGCGAGGTCCATTTTCCGCCGGTCGCCAAAGCAACCCGGTTTAAGGAAAGGTCAGTCGACCAGCAGGTCGGTCCGTTTCCCCCAGCGATCGAGGAAGCGATAGAAGTTCTTCTTGGAGAGCTTCTCTCGCCGTTCCTCGCTCTCCGCCTCCCAGAGCCGGTGCTGGTGTCGGCGGAGCGGAAGTCCGGCCACGACCATCGCCCGCTTGCCGGTCGACCGGATTCGAAAGCTGAACTCGAAATCGGCGATCCGATAGAAGCGGAACTTCTCGTCGAAGCCGCCGACGGCGAGGGCGTCGTCTCGCCGAAAGGCCATGCAGTAGCCCTCCACCGCGTCCACCTCCGGTCCGGGATGGTCGTGGAAGTGCTTGACCGTCCCGACCCCACGGACGCCATACGCGGCCGCGATGCCGACCTCCGGCTTCGCCAACGTCTCCAGCAGCGGCCCGGCGAGGTCGCCGGTCGCCTCGGTACCGGGATCGAAGAGGATCACGTATTCGCCCGCCGCCACCCTGAGCCCGGCATTGACGGCCGCGCCGAAACCTTCCGGCTCGAGTTTCAGCACCCTTACCCGCTCGCTCTCCACCCGCTCGGTCCAGGCCAGCAGCAGGGGATCGCCCGAGTTGACGACAAGCAGCACCTCAAGATCGTGGGTCACGTGGTGGCGGAGGATCGAGTCGAGCCAGCGCTGAGCGTCGTCGGGCCAGCCGTGGAGAACGGTGAGTATCGTCAACCGCCGCGGCGCCGGAGGCAGTGCGCGTTCGCTTAACGTGCTTCCGACGGGGGTGTCGGCCACCTCCCAGCCGCCCTCGAAGAGACGGTCGCGGATGTTGTCGGCGACCGCGAAGTCGCGCTCCTCGCGAAGGCGCGAGCGCTTGACGCTGAGCCGCTCGGCCTCGCTGCGTTCCGTGGCTAATGTCTCCCCGAGCCTGGCCGACCCGACGTCGGGTTCCGGCTACCCGCCCTTCTTGGCCTTCACGGCCTCGGTGAGCTTGGGAAGGATCTTGAGCGCGTCGCCGACGATGCCCAAATCGGCCATCTTCAGGATCGGCGCCTCAGCGTCCTTGTTGATCGCGATGATCACCTTGGAGGCCTTCATCCCGACCGTGTGCTGCATCGCCCCCGAGATCCCGGCGGCAATGTACACGTTGGGTCGAACTGCCTTGCCGGTCTGGCCGACCTGCATTGAGTACGGCACCCACCCTGCGTCCACCACGGCCCGGCTGGCGCCGACGGCGCCCCCGAGGGCGTCTGCCAACTCCTCCAGGAGGGGGAAGTTCTCCGGTCCCTGCATCCCGCGGCCGCCGCTGACCACGATGGCCGCGTCCTCCAGCTTGACCTTGTCGCCCTTCTCGGCGACCCGCTCCAACCGGTGAGCCCGCTTAGAGTCCGCGCCGACGGTCGCCTTGACCTGCTCGACCTCTGCGCTACCGCCCACCTCCGCGGCCTCGAACGACTTCGGGCGGATAAGGACTATCGCCGGCTTCTGGTTGACCTTCATCTTCGCGATCTTGGAACCGCCGAAGTAGGACACCCTGGCCGTGAAGCCGCCGCCACCCGCCTCGACGTCGACCGCACTCGAAACCTGGCCGATCCCAAGGCGAGCGGAAAGGCGCCCTGCCACCTCGCGCGAGTCCAGCGAGAACCCGAATAACAGCAGGTCGGGGCTGTTGGCCTTGACTAGCGCCTCCATGGTGTCGGTGGCCGGCTGGGCGACGTACTCATCGAAGACGGAGTCGTCGCAGACGTAGACCTTCTTGGCGCCGTGCTTGCCGAGGATGGTCGCAGCCGCCTCGGCTCCCTTACCGAGGGCGACCGCCTCGACCTCCCCGCCCAGGGCGCGGGCCTTTGCCAGCAACTCCAGCGAGATCGGGGCCAGCTTGCCTTCGGAGAGTTCTGCGTATATCCAGATCTTTGCCATCGCTAGACCGCCTTCACCTTGACCAGCAGCGCCAGGATCTTATCGACGGCGGTGCCGTCGTCCTCGAAGACCTCGCCCGCCTGCCGCTGCTCGGCGTCGACCACCTCGAGAATCTCCTCCGCGGCGGTTCCCCGGCTGACCCCGAGGTCGCCGAGACCGAGCTTTTTGACCTCCTTGCTGCGGGCCGCCATGATCCCCTTGAGGGAGGCGTAGCGCGGCTCGCCCACGGCGGCCGTCACCGTCAGCAGGGCGGGGGTGGCCGCTTCGACGACGTCATAGCCGACCTCGGTCTGGCGCTGAATCTTGACCTTGCCACCACCGGCCTCGACACTCTTCGCGAAGGTCAGCTGGGGGACACCGAGCAGCTCGGCGAGCATCGGCGGCACCATGCCGGTCGAGCCGTCCGTCGACTCCGTGCCGCAGATGACCAGGTCGGCGGACTCGCCCTTGATGGCGGCGGCCAGCACCTGGGCGGTGGTGAGCGCATCGGCTCCGGCGAGGGCGTCGTCACTGATATGGATGGCGCGGTCGGCACCCATGCTGAGGCCCTTTCGGATGGCATCCGCGGCCTTGGCGGGGCCCATCGATACAAGCACCACCTCGCCCTCGCCGGCCGCCTCCTTGATCCGCAGCGCCGCCTCCACCCCGTACTCGTCGCCGGGGTCGAGCACGACCTCGCCGTCACGCACGAGGCGGTTGTCGGTACCTAGCCTTTGGACCCCGTTCGGATCCGGTATCTGCTTCACGGTGACGACGATCTTCAAACGCGTATCTCCGCTACCGGGTTGGGTAATCCATTCAGATTATGGCGCAGGGCGTCAAATCTCCGAAAGGAAAACTTGATAGTCCTCTGGGGTATTTATGTTCCAGAATAGGCTTCGATCCGACTCTTCGAGCCAGACGACGCGGAGTTGGGCGAGTGCATCGGCCGCCTTCAGGTGCCGCAGGTCAAGCTCCCGCCTAACGACCTCGAGCGCCGACCTGCGGTAGCAGGCGCAGGCTGGCTCTGGTCGCCCGTCCAGGCGCGGGACGGCCGCGTCAAACCCCTCGCTGAGCGAGATCAGGCTTCGGGCAAGGTCCGCGTCGACGCGCGGCATGTCGCAGGCCACGGCGAACACCGCGTCGTAGGATGCCGCGGCCAGGCCACCCTCGATCCCGGCCAGGGGGCCCATGAAGGGTCCGTGCCGGTCGGCCGCGAAGCGCGCCCCGGCCGGCACGAGGGCGGCGTCCGCGGCGGCCACCAGCACCTCAGCGAAGAGTGGCCCGAGCCGATCCACCTGCCAGGCCACCAAGGTGGTCCTCCCAACCGGTAGGAGCGCCTTTGGCCGGCCCATCCGGCGGCCCGCGCCACCCGCCAGGACCAGAAGGGTCGCCTCCAACACGCCCTCTATGATCACAGCCGTGAGGGCCATCGACTTCCACGTCCACCTGCCAACGCCCGAGTGGCTCGATGTGAGCCTCGAAGGATACGTCGAGGCAGCCGAGCGCTATTTCCACTCCAAAGTGGCTCGGAACTCCCTCGAGGGCCTGGCCCGGGAGTACTCGGAGATGGACCTGAAGGCGGTGCTGCTGGCGTGGGATGCCGAGACCGCGACCCACCGCCCGCGGCTCTCCAACGAGTTCGTGGCACAGGCGGTGAAGGACTACCCGGAGGTCTTCATCGGCTTCGCCTCCGTCGACCCTCACAAGGGAGAGCGGGCAGTGGCCGAGCTCGAGAAGGCCGCGGAGCTAGGGCTGGTCGGCGGCAAGTTCCACCCCTCGATCCAGGCCTTCGACCCCTCAGACGAGCGCTTCTGGCCGGTGTTCGCCAAGTGCGAGGAGCTGGGCTTTCCGTGCATCTTCCACACGGGCACCAGCGGCATCGGAGGCGGCACGCCGGGAGGACAAGGGATCCGGATCGACCTCTGCCGGCCGATCCTCCTCGACCCCCTGGCGGCTGCCTTCCCGAAGCTGACCATCATCGCCGCCCACATGGGCTGGCCCTGGCACGTCGAGCTGCTCGCGATGGCGATGCATAAGACCAACGTCTGGATCGACACCTCCGGCTGGGCGCCGAGGTACATACCGCCCGAAGTGGTCCGCGAGATCCGGTCCCGCCTCCAGGACCAGTTCCTCTTCGGGTCGGACTACCCGTTCATCCAGCCCCAACGCTGCCTCGACGAGCTGGCCGCGCTGGAGCTGCCTCAGGCGATCATGGACAAGCTCCTCTTCGGCAACGGCAGCCGGCTGCTGGGGCTCGCGTAGCCGGCCGTAACCTGCGCCGTCGCGGTGGCGCGCAGCACAGTTGCGCCGGCTCCGAGGATTTCGCCGAAGCCCGCGTTGACGCGCTCGTGGGCGGTGACCGTCACCGTCGTCGAACCGACCGCTATCGAGTCGACCACCGCCCCTGGGTCCATGGCGAGCAGCGAATCCCTCGCAATCGATCCTGCCACGGCCGGGTCGAGGACAAGGCCGCCACCGGCCCGAAGGATCGCGACATCGACCCCCGCGGTTGCGTCCTCGGCAGCCCGGCCGACCGCCGCCTGCAGTAGGCCTGCCCGGGTGGCGAGCAGGGTCGCCTGGACCGCATAGGCCATCAAAGGCAGCAGCACCACCGGTAACAGCAGGGCGACCGAGACCAGGGTCTGACCGCGGATCCGCGTCATGGCGTAAGCGCCCGAGACCGCCAGTCCTCGACGCGGGCGCTCGCCGTCGACTGCAGCCGGAGGGTCCCTCGCAGTGCCGGCGACCCGCTGAAGCCCAGGCTGACGGTGGCCCGGCCGGTCGCGGTCACAATCGCGCCGCGCTGGAAACCGCCGAGCCTGAGCGCCAGCCCCGGTGAATCGAGTCCGTCGCCGGTGGTGACCGCACTGAAGGCGCTGTTTGCGGCGGTTGTGGCCGAGCTCGAACTCGGGGCTCGCGCGGCGGCGGCCGCGGCGGCCGCCGTTGCCGCGTCGAGGCCCGAACGCGTGATCGCCACACGGACGAACTGCGCTGCTCCGAAGGCAAGGATGAGCATCACCGGCAGGCTCACGGCGAGCTCGACCAGAGCCTGCCCGGGCGACCTCATTGGAACCTCTCGCGGGGCAGGGCGACGTCAGCGCCGACCGGCAGGCCGCCGGCGCCCGGAAGAAGCGGCACCAGCGCCGGCACCGAGCCGCCGATCCGCACGTCGATGGTCGCGGAATAGAGGCGGACGCAGACCCAGAGCCGAGGATGCCCGGGCAGACCCGGGCACCAGGCCGACGCCGACACGCCGACCAGGGACGGCCGGAGGGTGGACAGGGCTGCTGCCTCCGCGATCGTCGGGCCTCCCCCAACCCCGCTGCCGGCCCGCGCCCCCGCCAGAGCCGACTCCCGGACGGCGTAGGCCTCCGAGCCCCATACGGCGAGCTGGACTGCGCCGACGACGAGGAGCAGGGTCACCGGCCAGGCGATGGCGAACTCGAGGAGGGCGCTCCCTCTCTGGCCCCGCATCTCAGGCGAAGCTCCGCACCAGCACCGCGACCGCCGGGAAGAGCAGGATCGCCATGAAGGGCAGCAGGACTCCCACCGCCGCGGGTATCAGGACGCGGTTGAGCGCCCCCCGACTCAACTCGATCACACGCCGTCGGCGGGCACGGCGGAGGTCGGCGGCCAGAGCCCTGACTCCATGTCCGATGCCCGAGCCGTAATCCCGGCTCAAGCCGAGGATCATCGCCATCGATCGGAGGGGAGGCAGTTGGAAGCGGTCGGCAAGCTGGTCGAGACGCCCGTCGAAAGAAGCTGACCCGGCGACCCGAGAGCCGATCAGCTGCGCGCGCATGGCCGCCCCGAGCTCGGATCGGGATCGGCCGAGGACGGATTCCAACGCCAGCATCGGCGGGGCCCCACCGCTCAGCTCGAGGCTGACCAGCTCCAGGATCGGCCCCAGCTCGCCGAGGAGCCGCTGCCGGCGGGCCTCGACGGCGGCGTTCAGGCGGTGCAGCAGCAGCGCCGGCACGGCGACCGCGACCAGGCAGCCCGATAGCCCACCGGCGACTGGGTCGATGAGCAAGCCGACCGCGATCGCTATGGCGGCCCCCGTCACCAGAGCGGCGAGGAGGCCGAGTCCCGCGACCGCCTCCGGCGATTCTTTGAGTCCGGCACGCTCCAACCGGACGGCGAGGCCTGCTCGGAGCCTCGCGAGCCCCGCTGCGCCCGTGAGCGCGGCCTGGAGTGCCCCACGGGTTCGCCCCACCGTCGGGCCCCGTCGTCGCAGCCAGTCCTTGACGCCGGGCGCTCGGGCTGGAGCTAGCAGCGCGTAGGCCGAGGTGGCGCCGCAACCACCGGCGCACGCCGCAATCGCTATCCCGAAAAGGTCAGCCATCGACCAGCTCGACCCTCGGCTCCTCGGGCAGCCGCAGCAAGCGCCGGATCAGCAGTTGGGCGACGGCCATCGTCCCGAGCATCGAGGCCAGGAAGAGCTGGCCGAACAGGGTCCTGTAGACGTCGAGGTAGGACGAGCGAAGAAGGCACATCACCGCCAGGAAGGCGAGGGGAAGGCAGAGGATCAGTGTCGAAGCGGAGCGCGCCTGGACCTGCAGCGCGACCGCCTCCCGCTCAACCTCGTAGGCGGCGGTCACCGAGTCCTCCAGCTCCCCGAAGAGCGGTCCCAACTCGCCGCCTCCCGGACGTTGAACCAGCACCGCCGCCGACAGAAGGTCGAACACGGGCTCAGCGACCCGGCGCCGCGCCTCCGCCCAGGCCTGCGGGCGACCCCCGGCGCCGACGATGCCGGAGAACTCGCGGCGCAGACGATCGGGGCCCCTCTCGGCGAGCACCTCGAGAGATGCGGTGACCCCGACAGCGCCCGTTTCCAGCAGCTGGCGGAGGGTCCTGACGGCGGAGACCACAGCGTCCTGCCGCTCCCGCTTCAGCGCGGCAGCCCGGAGTCCCAGCCAGCCGACCAGGAACCCCACCGCGAGGCCGCCGGCGGCGAGTCCCAGGACCGGCATCCCTGTTACCAGGTAGGCGGCCGCCCCGGCGAGCAGGCCGGTCGCGCCCTCGACGACCACCATGCCGGTGCGGCCGCTCTGGAAGCCGGAGGCGCGGGCGCGCCCCGCCTCGGCCGTGGCGAGCCGGTCAGCCGCGCGCAGCAGCCAGGCCTCGGCAGAGCGGGGCCTGCCCGGTCCCCCGGCCAGCACCAGCGCGGCGACCGCGACCGAGAGTCCGGCTGCAAATGCGGCCTCCACGGTGTTCATCGGCGCCAGTCCAGCAGCGCAGAACAGTCGTAGCCCGCCGCCCCGAGCTTCGCCGCCACCCGCTCGGGCAGCGTATGCAGCTCGGCCAGGTCGGCAACCTCCGGCTGTCCCTGCGGCCCTTCGGTCACGACGCCGATGGAGCGGAGCCGGCGGCGCCGCAGACCGGCCTCGGTGCTGACCCCGAGCTGGAGTACGAGATCGACGGTGCGAGCGATCTCGGCGCTGATCGCCTCCGGTCGCGGCGCTGCCGCGTTGCGGAGGGCGAGGCGGGCGAGCCGCGGAAGCGTGTCGCGTGGCGTCTCCGAGTGGATGGTGCAGATCGAGCCCGGATGGCCCGTGTTCATGGCATCGAGGAGATCGAGCGCCTCCGCGCCGCGGACCTCGCCGATCACTATCCGGTCGGGGCTCATCCTCAGCGCCTCGTGGACCAGGAGAGGAATCCCGATCGCCCCGCGGCCCTCGACGTTGGCCGGTCGGCCCTCGAGGGATACGCAGTCGGGCAGCTCCCGCCAGAGGTGCAGCTCGGCCTGATCCTCGATCGTGACCAGTCGCTCGGTCGGAGGGATCAGCCGGCAGAGCGTGCGCACGAAGGTCGTCTTGCCGGTCCCGGTGCCCCCCGCGACGAGCACGTTGAGCCGCGATCGGACGACCGCCTCCAGGAAGGGGATCGATCCCGCCGATAGAAAGCCCGCCTGGGCCAGGTCAGCCAGCTCCCGGAAGCGCGAGGGGACATGGCGTCGGATGGTCACCGCGAGGGGTCGCGCCGGCGGTGACAGCGCCGCGTGGAGCCGGCTTCCGTCGGGGAGGGTGAGCGTGACCATGGGGCTGGAGCGATCAAGCCGGGCGCTCCCCGCACCGTCGGTGTACCAGTGGACGAGCTCGACCAGTGCCTCCTCGGACGGGAAGGGCGGGGGCACTTCCTCCCGACGCCCATCGCGGAGGACGTAGGCCGTGCCGGTGCCGTTGACCCGGATCTCCTCGACCGAAGGATCGGCGAGAAATTCAGCCAGCGGCCCCAGCGGAGTCACCGCACCGTAGACGCGCCTCCACATCGCGACCGATGCGTCCCGGTCGGCGCCCAGTCCGGCCAGCCGGTGCTCCTCCGCCACCACCCTGCCGACCATGGCGTAGACCCAGTCCTGGTCCTCGAGGCCGACCCTCGCCGACCCTCGCTCACCAAGGCGCTGGGCGAGTTGGAGCTCCACTGAGCCTAGTACCCGGGCCTCGACGTCGACGATGGCCTCGGCCGCGGCGTCTACGGCCACCGATCGCCACCCCCTCCGCTCACATCGGGATGAACGCAGCGGGCGAGCTCGGCGAAGTGCCGGCGGAATTCGCGCACCCGTTGGGGCCCCTGACAGCGGCGGGCTGCGGCGCGCGCGCCGCCCGGACTCTCCGGCAGGCGGGTAAGGAGCGGCAGCTGGTGCCTCTCAGCCAGCACGAGGCCCGCGTCCGAAAGCCGGTCGGCCCCGAGCCGGTTGAGCACGATGCCGGCGCTGACGCGGGGCAACTGGTCGCCGCCCAGCAGGCGGTCGGCACGCTCGAAGCCGCTCCGGTCCGGCGCCACCACCCAGAGCAGCCAGTCAGAACAGGCGACCAGCTCACGCTGGAGACGCCCCGGGCGGTGTCCGAGGTCGATGACCACCGCCATGTAGCGCTGACGCGCCAGGTCGGCCAGCTGTCGGCCGTCGACCTCGACCGCGTCTCCGCTCAGGTCGAGGCAGTGCAGCCGGGGCGCGGCGGACTGAACCGCGCCCGCCACGGCCGCCTCGCTGACCGGGCCGAGCCCGGCGATCGGCGCCGCCACCTCCGGCCGGGCGAGGTCGAGCGAGCATGCGAGCGAGCCGGATTCACCATCCGCGTCGATGAGGAGCGTCTCCAAACCCGCCTCGGCAAGCCGTCCGGCGAGCCCGAGGGCGACAAAGCTGCAGCCGGGGCTGCCCTTGGCCGAGGCCACCGTGATGACGCGCGAGCGGGTCACCCGGCGGCGGCGGCCAGCGCCGCCTCCCCCGACCCGATCGGCGCGACCTCCACCGGCGGCGCCGGCGCGCCGGTCACCACCGCGGCCAGTCGCATCGTCCCGGCGGCGTAGACGAAGGCGAGCTCCTGCCTGCCGCGGACCTGGAGGACCAAACCGTCGGGACTGAGCGCCGCCACCGAGACCGCCCAGGCGAACGGCTGGGCCACCACCTGGTCGCCGTTACCAGTCAGGGCGAAGAGGTCGACGCGATCCCCCGGCCGTACGGGGGGAAGATCCTTGATGGGCACCGCCACCAGCGCGTCGGCACCGTTCGCCGGCTGCGGCTCGACGTCCGACCGCTGCAGGAGCTGGCCCGAGCTCAGCTGGTGGCGCGCGCGGCTGCCGAGCAGGAGCCCGCGGTCACCGCCGCCGAAGAGAAGGGCGGCCTGGCCCGGGTCGACGCCGGCGTGCACCTCGGTCAGCACATCGGCGGTGATCGGCGCCCCGGCGGGCAGGTCCTGGCTGACGGCGTAAAAGGTCCGGGCACCGCCAACAGTCCCGGCGTAGAGGAGGAGCCCGGCCGCGACGCCGCAGCCGAGCGCCAGGCAGAGGGTCGCAGCGATGATCCTGCGAAGCATTTCGGGGCGAAGCCTAAGACCGCCGGGAAGCGGCGCCAACAGGACCGGTAAAGAATGCGTCAGGCGCGCACCATATGATCGGGTGTAAATAAATACTTTACGTTTGCACCCGCCCGCGTTAGCTTCGGCAGAGCCGAAAAGATGAGTGCCACTCGCCACGATCCCGACGAGGGTGACCGCCGCCAGCTGTTGCACGAGTCCGACCACCTGTTGGACGAGGTGGAAGAGCTCCGCCTTCAGGACCGGCTCCGCGTCCCCGAACACCTGGGGGCCGCGATCGAGCGGCTCCAGGTGAGGGCCGGTCGGGGTGACGCGTCGGTCGCCCCGGCCACGCTCCGCAGCGCCCACGAACTCGTGCTCAGCGTGCAGTACCGGTTGATGAGCGGCAATCCCCGCAACCGCGCCATCGGCACCCACCTTGGCCGCGGTGCCGGCCAGGCGACGGTCCGGGCAATCGCCGCCGGAGGCAGCTGGAAGCACCTCGTCCTGCCCCCGATCACGGCGGCGCCGACCACCGAATGGCGCGCGCTGGTCGAGGCAACCCTGGACCGCGCTCTCGACCGCTGGGCCTTCACCCAGCACCACGCCGCGCGCGCCGCCCGCGATCGCAGCGGCGCCCGCCAGGCCCTCGCCCGTGCCCGGGTGGCCTGGGCCAACTACTGGGAGCTCCACGAGGAGGCGGCCCGGCTGCTCGGGACGCCCGGCTAAAGACGGTCAGGGACTTAGAATCGGGCGGAGATGCAGCCGGTCGTCATCGGGGACGTCGTCTGGGAGCCGACTCCCGAGGTGATCCGGAATGCGCGGCTGACGCGCTTCATGGAGCGCTATGGGATCGCCGGGATGGACGAACTCCAGCGGCGTTCGGTCGAGGAACCGGACTGGTTCTGGGACGCCGTCATCCACGACCTCGGCATCTCCTTCTACCGGCATTACGACCAGGTCCTCGATGAATCCGAGGGGCCGGAGTGGCCGCGCTGGTTCAAGGGCGGCAAGATCAACATCGTCCAGACCTGCCTCGACCACTGGGTCGCCGGACCGAAGGCCCAGCCGGACAAGGTCGCGCTGATCTGGGAGGGCGAGCCGGGTGAGGTCCGCCGATTGACCTACCGCGAGCTCGACCAGCAGGTCGGCAAGCTCGGCCACGCGCTCAAGAGGCTCGGGGTGCAGCCCGGCGAGGGGGTAGGGGTCTTCCTGCCGATGTGCCCAGAGGTCGCGATCGCCCTGCTGGCCATTGCCAAGATCGGCGCGGTCATAGTTCCCCTCTTCAGCGGCTTCGGCCCCGCGGCGGTCGCCTCGCGGCTCAACGACGCCGATGCCCGCGTCCTGCTCTGCGCCGACGGCTTTTACCGGCGCGGCAAGGTGGTCGAGATGAAGGAGGTCGCCGACCGGGCGCTCGACGAGTGCCCGAAGATCGAGCACCTCGTCGTGCTCCGCCGGGTGGTCCGCGAGATCCCCTGGACCCACGGCCGCGACCACGTCTGGGAGCAGCTGGTCGAGGACGAGCCCGCCGAGCTGCCGACCCATCGCTGCGACCCCGACCACCCGATCATGGTCATCTATACCTCGGGAACGACGGGCAGGCCGAAGGGCGCGATCCACTGCCACGCAGGGTTCCCCGTCAAGGGGGCTCAGGACATGTCCTGGGGCTTCGACGTCGGCCGCGACGACACCATCTTCTGGATCACCGATATCGGCTGGATGATGGGTCCCTGGCTGATCTTCGGGAGCCTCAGCCAGGGCGCCACGATGGTGCTCTACGAAGGCACCCCCGACACGCCCGGCCCGGATCGGATGTGGCGCATGATCGCCGACCACAAGGTCACCGTCTTCGGCTGCGCCCCGACCCTCATCCGTTCGCTGATGGCCGCCGGCGACGAGCACCCGGCCAAGCACGACCTCTCGAGCCTGCGGATCCTCGGGAGCACGGGCGAGGCCTGGAATCCCGAGCCGTGGATGTGGTTCTTCGAGCAGGTCGGCAAGCGGAAGCTGCCGGTCATCAACTACACCGGTGGCACCGAGATAGCGGGCGGGATCCTCCAATCCAACGTGCTGGCCCCTCAGCGTCCCTGCTCGTTTAGTGGGCCGATCCCCGGTATGGCGGCCGATGTGGTGGACGACCAGGGAGTCAGTGTCCGGGGCGAGGTCGGCGAGCTCGTCGTCCGCCGGCCGTGGGTGGGCATGACCAACGGGTTCTGGAAGGACCGCGAACGCTACGTCTCGACCTACTGGAGCCGCTTCGAGGGCGTCTGGCTGCACGGCGACTGGGCTTACGTCGACCCCCGCGACGGGCTCTGGTACGTGCTCGGGCGCTCGGACGACACGCTCAAGATCGCCGGCAAGAGGCTCGGGCCGGCCGAGGTGGAGTCGGTGGTGGTTGGACACCGCCAGGTGGCGGAGGCGGCGGCGGTGGGGGTTCCTGACGACATCAAGGGCGAGGCGCTGGTTGTCTTCGTGGTGTTGCGGCCAGGCGTCGAGACCGCTCCCCAACTGGAGGCTGAACTCAAGGACATGGTCGCCCGCGACATGGGCAAGCCACTGCGCCCAAAGGCCATCCACTTCGTCCCCGACCTGCCGAGAACCCGTAACGCCAAGATCCTTCGCCGGGTGGTAAAGGCGGTCTACCTGGGCCTGCCGCCGGGTGACCTCACCGCGCTCGAGAACCCGCAGTCCCTGGAAGCCATCGAGGCCGCCCGAGCCTGACCCGCGGCATAGCGCTTCGGATCGCCCTTCTCTGGCTGGCGGGCAACTCGGTCCGCTTGACGCTGCTGGCGGTACCGCCGCTCTTGCCGTCCATCCACCGGAGCCTCCCGCTCAACGAGAGCGAGATCGGCGCGGTCTCCTCGCTGCCGATCCTGCTGCTGGCGACCGCCACCATCCTGGGCTCGCTCCTGATCGCGCGCCTTGGCGCTCGGAGGGCGATCATCATCGGCCTCTTCCTGATCGCCGCCGGCGGAGCGCTCCGCGGCCTCGGACCGAGTGTCGCCGTCCTCTTCGCGATGACCTTCGTGATGGGTGTCGGCATCGCCTTCTCCCAGCCGGCGCTGCCCTCGCTGGTCGCGCTCTGGGCGCCCCGCAGGATCGGGATCGCCACCGCCGCCTTCTCCAACGGCTTCCTAATCGGCGAGATCCTCCCCGCCGCGCTGACAGTGCCCTGGGTGCTGAGCCTCGTCGGCGGCCGCTGGGAGGCGGCACTCTCCTTCTGGTCGATCCCGGTCGCCCTGACGGCGCTGGCGATCTGGCTCGGCACGCCGCACCAAGCACGCCTCGAGGACACGCCGAGGCCTCTGTGGCTGCCCAATTGGCGCGATCCCACCACGCTGAGGCTGGGCTTCTGCATGGGCACCGCTTCGGCCGCCTACTTCGGCCTCAACGCGTTCCTCCCGGACTATCTCCGTTCAACCCACCACCCGGAGCTGATCACGGTCTCCCTGACCTGCCTCAACCTCTTTCAGCTGCCGGCCTCCTTCATCGTCGGCGGCCTCTCCCATCTCGTGCTCGGGCGGCGCTGGCCGTTCGTGGCGACCGGGATCCTGACCCTCGCAGCGACCGTCGTCTTCGTCTTCGCCTCCGGCATCTGGCAGGCGATCGCCGTCGGCGTGATCGGCTTCGCCGCCGCCCAGGTCTTCATGCTGGTACTGGCGATGCCGCCCCTCCTGGCCGAGCCGAACGACGTGCACCGGCTGATGGCGGGGATCACGACCATCCAGTACGCGACCAGCTTCCTGGCTCCACTGGTCGCCGGTGCGCTCTGGGACGCGACCGGCAGCAACGCCAGCGTCTACCTGATGGTGATCGTCGCCGGGATCGTTCAAGCCCTGGTTCCGCTCGGGCTGCGACTGCCCGAGCACACGCGGGGCACCGCCTGGGCCGCCTAAACCGAAGTTCCGGAGGCCGGCCGAGTTCAGCTGAACTCGGAATGGCGATGCAGGTTCTGGCTACAACGAGGCGTTGAGGCCGAGGAGTTGGAGGGCGCGGCTCTGGAGGTCGTTGGGGAGCGCGAGCTTGTCGAAGGTTGCC
>DATLQT010000073.1:0-4174 GCA_035535055.1 Candidatus Dormiibacterota bacterium
GGTCTCCAAAACCGAGGGCCGAGGGTTCGAATCCTTCCGCCCCTGCCACTCACGTCTTCCGAAAGGGCCGCTAGCTCAACTGGCAGAGCGCCGTGCTGATAACGCGGAGGTAGGTGGTTCGAGTCCACCGCGGCCCACCACCCTGTCCAGAACTCGAACCGGGGGATCGGGCACTCGGAACACCGGGGTGATTGAGTCCCGACCCTCGACCCTGATCTCCGCCACCAATTCCTGGAGGAGCGCCTTGCGTTGAGGCAGCGGCCCGTCGGAGAGAATCCGCTCGGCTTCGGTCCGCACCTGCTGAAGCTGCAAAGCGCCGATAGAGGCGGGGGCCTCGGGCTCGATCATGGCCAACAGCTCGGCCCGCCGACCCTGAAGCTGGCCGAGCTTCTCGCTGAGCGCGCTCAGGCGGGGAGCGCACACCTTCTCAGTCATGGTGCCCGCCTCGAAGGCTGCGAAGTAGCGGTCGATGCCGGCCTCGGTCCTCTTGATCTCCGATTCCAGCCCGGCCAGTTCCTCCTGGTGGTGAGGCTCTGAATCAGCGGCTCGACGGCGGGCCTCTGCGATGGCGGCGTCGACCAGATCATGGTCGGCGTAGGCCTCGAGAAGCGCTGCCACGACCGCTTCCTCCAACCGCCCGGCAGGCAAGTTCTCCGCCGCACAGGTGCGGGTGCCATAACGGTTACGCGAGTAGCACGTGTAGTAGGTGTATCGGGCGGATCGACCGTGTGCCGCTGCGCCGATGTAGCGGCGGCCGCAGTGCATGCAGCGGATGAGCCCTGAGAGCAGGTAGTCGGAACCATTGATGCGGCGCTTTCCGAGGTCCTCGCCGCGCTCTTCCGCAAGATGTTGTGCGGCCTCGAAGGTCTCCGCCTCCACCAAAGCCGGATGCGGCGCTACGTGGTGAACACCTCTAAAGAAGATCTCCCCGAGGTAAGTCCGATTCCGGAGCACGATCAAAACGGTGCGGTGGCTCCAGGGCTTGCCATAGTTGGTGCGATGACCGCAGCGATTGAGCCAGGCGGCGATGGCGCGACTGCCCATGCGCTTCTTCAAGTAGAGGTCGAAGATCTGACGCACGATTAGCGCCTGCTCGTCGTGCACCTTGAGGGCGCCGGTGCTCGAATCGACCTGGTAGCCGAAAGGGAAAAGGCCACCATTCCAGCCACCGCGGGCGGCCTTGCGCTCCATTCCGGCGACCACCCGATCGATCATGGTCGCGCGCTCGAACTCGGCGAAGACGCCGAGCATCTGGACCATCATTCGGCCGGCTGGGGTGCCAGTGTCGAAGGGCTCGGTCGCCGAGCGGAAGGTGACACCAGCCCGATCCAGCTCATCGAGGATCTGGGCCAGACCGCGGACTGAACGTGACAAGCGGTCCACGCGGTAGACCAAAAGGAGGTCGTAGCGCTTGGCGCGGCCCTCGGCCAGTGCCCGCTCAAGGCCCGGCCGCTCGAGCACGCTGCCGGTCATCTGGTCGGTGAAACGGCGGACCAGTTGCCATTGGTCCTGGCTTTCGATGTAGGAGCCGAGGCGATGGGCCTGAGCCTCCAGCGAGTAGGGCTGATGCTCCTCGTCGGTCGAGATCCGGGTGTAGGTCGCCACCCGGACCGGGGTCACCTGGGGTTCCATTGGCAAAGCGTCGGCCCTAGGGGCCGAAACCGCAACCACCCCGGTTAAGGGCGGCGTTGGAGGAGCGGCAGGATGAGCTCGGCCCACGCCGCGACAGCCCGCCGCGCCTGGTCATCGTCAAGAGCGACAAACTCTGCGGGCTTCAGGTCTACCGTCGCACCAGGCGGCACTTGATGACCGATCGGTCGAGCCCGCTCCAGGGAAACCCGCCGCGGCGCGGGTTTCCCTGACCCTTCCGCGCCGATCCTTAGCCGGCCTAGGCTCGGCGTCCGGGGGTCGGCGCGAGGTCTTGTCGCGGGGCTGGGGACCGCCCCCCGATTCCTCAAGCGGCGGCATCCTCCGATTTACCGTGCACGACTGCCAGTTCCATCGGAAGAGGCTGTTCGCTGATCCGGATCGTGACCAGCTCGTCCTTGGCAACGGCGAACAGGATCAGGTAGATGAAGAGCGGGATCCAGATCAGGATCCAGCCGACCAGGAGCCAGAAGATCAGCCAGCCGGCGCTCAACCGCTTGGCTCGAACCAGCATCGCCAGCGGTGGTTGGTACCAGCGGAGCCCGAAGCCCTCCGCCTGGTACCAGTGGATCCGGGCATCGAGTTCGCTCAGGGTGGCGACCTCGATGGTCTGTGCCGACATCTCAGCCCTACCCCTTGGCCCGGGGCCGGCGGCTGCGGTTGGGGCGACTCCGGGCCGGCGGCGACCCGCCTGTCTTGGGCCGGATGGCCCATGCAAGCGCAGGGCCGGCGGCCTTGGTAGCCGTCGACCAAGCCGAGCCCGCCCACTTGGAACTGGTGGTCGCCCAGCCGCGGACCATCGGTGCGGCGGCGACCTGGCCGAAGCTGATCCCCTGGAGGAGTACTACCGGCGCGAAGGCGGCGATTGTCAGCGCAGCCAGACCGACCGCCATCCCGTTGGCAGAGGACCCGGTGGAGGGTGTCAGCAGGCCAGCGACAACGGTCGAATAGCCGACGTAGACAGCGGTCGCGATCACGAACTTGGAGAGCAGCAGGGCGAGAAGGAACTCGGCCAGGTGGATGGCGGCGCCGGCCAGCCGCGGCCAGATCGCCATCACGCAGACGAAGGGGATGAAGGCGGTCGTGACCAGGATCAGGGCCGCGCGCAGAATCAGCTCGAGGTAGACGAAGAGCGCCAGGAGGACGGTGAGCAGCGCGGTCGCGATCAGCCCGGCGATGCTCCCTAGAGCGGGGCCCGAGAGGGCGTCCAGCGAGTAGAGCTGGGAGACCTTGGCCGCCAGCTGCTGGTTCTGGCCCAGGAAGTCGAGGCTCCAGGTCCCGGCCAGCAGATTGGCGTCGCGAGCTGCGTACTGGACCAGGCTCAGCCCGCAGAAGGCGAGCGAGACGCAGCAGAGCGTGCGCAGGACAACGTTGCCGCCGGCGCCGCGCGGTCCGCCCAGGTTCTGTTCGATGAGAGCCAGCGAGATGAAGGCGCCGGCCAGCAGCAGCGCGACCCCAAGCATCCGGTCGTAGGCGGGCACGAGGCCGTTGAGGCTCGGTTCGGTGGCGCTGCCGAAGGAGCCGAGCAGGGTGAGCACCGCCTGCGAGGCGGCTTCAGCCGACCAGCGGGCGATCGCCAGCGCCACCTCCTGGACCACGCCGTCCCAGTAGCCGGTGGCCACTAGCGGAAGAGCCCCGAGGCGTAGTTGGCGGCGGTCACCGAGAGGTAGAGCAGGGCTCCCGAGCCGGCCGAGACGATTAGCCCCGAGCGGGAGCGCTCGCTCAGGGTGTGGACGCCCAGCCAGTGGCCGGCCATCCAGCCGATGAGCGACAGCACGATGCCGACGCCGGAGAGGATCAGGAGCACCGCGGCCAGGTTGTCGGCGAGCTGGACCAGGCCGGCGACGACGTTGGGCGGGACGCCGGTGAGGTCGGGCCGGATGACGATGTCGGCGAGCGGAAACAGAAGTGTGTGGATCAAGGGCAGCACCTCCTAAGTGCGGTGGCGGCCGGCGGCGCCGGCCTGGATGGGCCCGGGCATGGGGACCCGGGAGGACTCGATCGCGCGCCGCCAGCTGGGGACCTGGTCCCAGCGGCGGGCCTGGAGCTTGGCCGGGGGAGCGCTGGCGTAGAGCAGCACCGGCTGGCGCATCCGGCGGAGCTCGTCGGGCGGCGCCAGGGGCTGGCCGGTCTGCTGCTGGGAGCGGTTTTGGCGACCGTCGGCACCCCAGCTCAGAAGGTCATAGGAGCGCGTCTCGTCGCCGATGGCTTTGCTGAAGAGCTCGAGGGTGCGGAGGTCGCCCTGGCCGGGGAGCAGGAGCCGGGCCCGGCAGTTGTTCCAGACCGTCCGCGCCTGGTCGTGGCCGTAGCCGTGCTCGAGCTGGGCCAGGTCGTGGAAGCAGAGCAGGGTCTGGATGCCCTGGCCGGGTCCGGTCGAGACGTAGCTGGCCAGGCGGGGGATGCGAGCGAAGTTGGCGACCTCGTCCAACGCGAGCAGGAGACGGGGATTCAAGACGCCGCCCTGAGCACGGGCTCGGAAGGTGGCCAGCCGGAGGATGGTCTGGAGCAGGGCCGAGAAGAGCGGCCG
>DATLQT010000074.1:0-24360 GCA_035535055.1 Candidatus Dormiibacterota bacterium
CCTCCGTCGTAAATACGATGGCGTATAGACGACCGTCGTGAGCTATTCTGTCTCTTGCCCGCCCCAAAGGAGGAGCAAGTGCCGAGAAGATCTCCATACGTCATCGAACTCTCGCCTTCCGAAAGGGCCAAGCTCGAAGCAATCAGCCGCCGGTATACGTCACAGTATCGCGAGGTCGTCCGGGCCAAGGTCGTGCTCATGGCCGCTGCTGGCCTCGAGAACAAGACCATCGCCGCCCGTCTCGACCTTCCGCGTCAGATCGTCTCCAAGTGGCGGCAGCGCTTCTATGAACAGCGGTTACCTGGTCTCGACGAGCGGGCGCGCACGGGTCGCACCCCGGTTTTCCCCCCCAGAGCTGGTGGTCGCGGTCAAGGCGATCGCGTGTGAGCTGCCGAGCCGGCTCGGTCTCCCCTTCTCGCGACTTCATGTTCCCGACATCCAGAGCGAGGTCCTCACCCGGGGCCTGGTCGCCAGCATCTCCGGGTCCACCATCTGGCGCTGGCTGGATGAGGACGCGATCAAGCCCTGGACGCATCGCAGCTGGATCTTTCCGCGCGACCCTGACTTCGAGGCCAAGGCCGGCCGGGTCCTGGATCTCTATGCGCGCGAATACGAAGGTGCGGAACTCAAACCCGACGAGTTCGTGATCTCCGCCGACGAGAAGACCTCGATCCAGGCACGCATCCGCTGCCACCCCACCGTGGCGGCCGCGCCGGGTCGACCGATGCGCGTCGAGCACGAATACGAGCGGGGCGGCTCGCTGGCGTACATCGCAGCGTGGGACGTCCACCGCGCCAAGCTCTTCGGGCAACTCGCTCCGACCACCGGTATCGTGCCCTTCGACCGCCTGGTCGCCGAGGTCATGTCGGCCGAGCCTTACCGCTCCGCCAGGCGCGTCTTCTGGGTGCTCGACAACGGCAGCTCGCACCGCGGTCGGGCATCGGTCGATCGTCTGCAGAAGGCCCACCCCAACCTGGTGCCCGTCCATCTCCCGATCCACGCCAGCTGGCTCAATCAAATCGAGATCTACTTCTCGATTCTGCAACGCAAGGTGCTGACGCCACCCGACGCCGACTCCCTGACGGGGCTCGCCGCAGACATCCTCGGATTCCAGGCCGGCTATGAAGTGATGGCCAAACCGTTCGAATGGAAGTTCACGCGCGCAGACCTTGCCAAGCTGCTCCAGCGTCTCGCGTCAAAGGCCGCTGCCGAGGCGCCCGTCGCTGCGTGAATACGTCACCGAACTTCCGACCCAGAGCACCAAGGGCGGATCGGCCCGCTGTCGAGAGGAACCGGCTAGGGAAGCTCCGCCAGCTGTGCCAAGTGGCCCTCGAGGTGGCCGACCAGGAAGCTCTCCAGCGCCTGCCGGACGGTGATCATGCCCCGCCCGTGAGTGTCGACCTCGCGGTCGAGGTCGGCATCTGAAAGAGTCGCCAGGAGCGCCAGCGCTTGGTCGGTCCCGGCGTCGATCCGTTCGCGAAGGACCGGCTCCCCGAAGAGGCGTCCACTCTCGATGCCCTCCAACCGCCCGGCGCTGCCCGGTTCCCGGCCCATCTTGGCGCCCGTATCGAGCGCCTTTCGGATCTCGCGCGACCAGAAGGGCAAGACCTCGGCGGTGTGACCGAGGATGTTGAAGCGGTCCCAGCGTTCGCCGGTGGTGGGGTCGGGAGGGCCCGGCTCGTGCGACTCGGTCACGGGCAGCCCATGGAGGCGCTCGCGCGCCGCCCGCATCCTCGCCGCCATGTCATCGGTCTCGCTCATCCGCCGGTCCCAAATAGCCTATCGCCGAAGTCGCCGAGGCCGGGGACGATGTAGGACTTGGCGTTGAGGGAGTCGTCGAGTGCGGCCGTGAAGATCTTCACCTCGGGATGCTGGTCCTCCACCACCTTCACGCCCTCCGGCGCGGCCACGACGCAGATGAACCGGCAGTCGGTTCCGCCGGCCGCCTTGATGAGGTCGATCGCCCGGGCGCCCGAGCCGCCGGTGGCCAGCATCGGGTCCAGCAGCAGGGGCACCTTGCCCGCCAGCGGCGGCAGCTTGTTGTAGTAGATCCGCGCCAGCGCCGTCTCCTCGTCGCGCTCGAGGCCGATGTAGCCGACGCTGACCTTGGGCAGCAGCTCGAGCACGGGGCCGAGGAGGCCGAGGCCGGCGCGGAGGACGGGGACTGCGACCACCTCCTGCTCGATCCAGGCCGCCGGGGCGGGGGCCAGGGGGGTCTCGACGCTGCCGCGACGCACCGGTAGGTCGGCCGTCGCCTCGTAGAGGAGGAGGGTGATGATCTTGCGGGCGAGGACGCGGAACTCCTCGGGCGCCGTTTTGGTGTCGCGCAGCCCGGCCATGCAGTCGGCCACCAGGGGGTGGCTACTGACGTGCAGCATCGATCTTGATGAGTCGCCTCAGGGCGCCGATGGCGACCTTCAGCATGGTCTCCATGTAGGAGGGGTCGAGGTGGTGGACCTCGCCGGCTCCGACCTCGTCCACGCAGAGCAGCAGCGAGCCCGCCCGGAGCCGCCGCACCGAGCTCAGCACGAAGAGCGTGGACGACTCCATGTCGTTGGCGATCACCCCCGCCTTCGCCCACATCTCCAGCTCGGCCCGGAGTTGGGGCGCGTTGGGCATGGTGTCCGGGAGAAGGTCGGAGTAGAGCGCGTCGACGGCCCGGATGATGCCCAGGTGGTGGCGGGCTCCGATCTCGCCCGCCGACTCCAAGAGCGCGGTGACGACCGCGTGGTCGGCGACCGCCGGGAACTCCTTCGGAACGTAGCTGTCGGCCGTGCCCTCGGTGCGGACGGCCGCGCTGGCGATGATCAGGTCGCCGATCTTGATCCCCGGCTGGGTGGCGCCGCAGGTGCCCACCCTGAGGAAGGTGTGGACGCCCAGCTCGCGCAGCTCCTCCACCCCGATGGCGATCGAGGGGCCGCCCATCCCGCTCGAGATCGCCGACACCGGGGTCCCGTCCAGGGACCCGGTGAAGGTGCGGTACTCCCGGCTGAAGGCGACCTCGCGCGCGCCGTCCAGAAGCTTCGCGATGACGGCTGTCCGGGCGGGGTCGCCGGGGATCAGCACGTACTTGCCGACCTCCTCTTTGGTGAGGCCGACGTGGTACTTCCGCTCGCTCACTGGGCGGTTAGTGTAGGGCTGGCCCTGTCGACCCGCGCCAGGACGTGGGGCGGCCGCTCGACCGGCTCGGCGACCATCCTCCAGGCGCGGAGCAGCCTCGGCGACGCCAGCTCGATGAGTTCGGCCGAGGCGGCGTGGAGGACCGCCAGCGGCTCGCCCGCCTCGACCCGGTCGCCGACCTGCCGTTTGATCACGATCCCGGCGGCAGAGTCGATGGGGTCGCCTTTGCGGAGGCGGCCGGCGCCCAATTCGAGCGAGGCATAGCCGACCTCGAGGGCGTCGATGGAGGCCACCCAACCGGCCGTGAGAGCGACAACGGGAAGCTGGACCGGCGCCACCGGCAGGCCGTCGGAGAGGCGGCCGCCCTGCGCGGCGAGCATCCGCTCGAACCGCTCGCGTCCGGACCCGTCGGCGATGGCAAGCGCCGGGTCCCGCTCCACGCCCGCCAGCCGGCACATCTCGGCCGCCACCCGGATGGAGACCTCTCGCAGCTCGGCGTCGCCCCCGCCGGCCAGCACCTCCAGCGCTTCGGCGACCTCGAGCGCGTTGCCGATCGTAAGGCCGAGCGGGCTGTCCATTGCGGTGACCAGGGCGACCGTCCGGCGCCCGGCGCCCTCGCCGATTCCTACCATCTCGCGCGCCAGCTCAACGGCGCCGGCCAGGTCGGCCATGAAGGCGCCGCGGCCGGCCTTGACGTCGAGCACGATCCCGTCGGCGCCCGCGGCCAGCTTCTTGGACATCACGCTGGAGGCGATCAGCGGGATCGAGGGCACGGTGGCGGTGACGTCGCGCAGCGCGTAGAGCAGCTTGTCGGCCGGCACCATGCGGGGTGACTGAGCGGCCACGGCCAGTCCAACCGACCTCACCTGCTCGACGAACTCCTCGGGGGTCAGCTCGACCCGGAGCCCGGGCACCGATTCCAGCTTGTCGAGGGTCCCCCCGGTGTGCGCCAGGCCCCGGCCGCTGAGCTTGGGCACCGGGACCCCGCAGGCGGCGGCCAAAGGCCCCGCGATCAGGGTGACCTTGTCGCCGACGCCGCCGGTGGAGTGCTTGTCCACCTTGAAGCCGGGGATCGGGGAGAGGTCCATCACCTCGCCGCTTGCCACCATCGCGTTGGTCAGCGCCAGCGTCTCCCCGCCCGTCATCCCGCGCGTCACGACCGCCATCAGCCAGGCCGCCACCTGGTAGTCGGGAATCCGGCCGGCCAGGTAGCCCTCGAGCAGGAGGGCGATCTCCTCCGGCGTGTGGGCTTGGCCGTCGCGCTTGCGGCCGATCACCTCGAGGACGTTCATGGCGAGCGGTTAGGCTACGCCGGAAATGGGGGAGCTGATCGAGATCGGGGACTTCGTGAAGGTCGAGATGCGGGTGGGGGTGGTGACCGCCGCCGAGGATTTCCCGAAGGCGCGCAAACCCTCCCTCCGGCTGACGATCGACTTCGGCCCCTTCGGCGTCCGGCGCTCGGTGGCGGCTCTCAAGCTCGACTACCGGCAGGAGGAGCTGCCCGGCCGGCAGGTGGTCTGCGTCGTCAACTTTCCCGCTCGCCGGATTGCCGGCTTCGACTCCGAGGTGCTGGTCCTCGCCGCCACCGAGGCGGACGGCAGCCTCCGTCTTCTCGCGCCCGACCCGGCGGCCGAGCTCGGCAGCCTCATCACCTAGCCTGAGCGGCCCGCGCCTCGAGGTCGAGCCAGGTCAGGTGGCGCCGCGGGTCGGCCCGGGCCCCCTGGAAATGGACGCCCTCCGCCTCCAGGCGCCGGCGCACCTCGGCGGCCCAGGGTTCTCCTCCGCCGGGCGAGATCCGGCCGCCCGAGAGCAGGATCCGGTGCGCGTTTGCCAGCTGCCCACGGGCGGCGGCACCGCCGACCAGGCGGGCGCCCCGGCCGCCCAGCGCGACCCGGGCGATCTCACCGTAGGTCGTCCACTCGCCGCGGCCGACCAGGACCGCGACCTCGCCTATTCGGGAAGGACCCAAACCTTGGCGGCGGTGTCGAGACCCAGCGACAGCTCGCGGCCGGCGGCCTCGATGCGGACGGCATTCGCGACGGGATCCACCTCCAGCACGATCAGCCGCGTTCCCGGCACCAGGTTCCGCTCGCGGAGGTAGTGGAGGAGCGGCGGCGCCTCCCTCTCGGCCACCTCGGAGATCCGCGTGACGGTCGCGGCGCCACCGGCCAGGCCGGCGAGCCGAACCTCTCCGGACACGGGCTCTGAGTGGCCCGGGATCGGGTTGCCGTGAGGGCACGACGCCGGCCGTCCCAGGGCTTCGTAGAGGCTCTTCTCGACGACCTCGGAGATCGCGTGCTCGAGCCGCGCAGCCTCCTCGTCGGCGACCACCCAGTCGAGGCCGAGGGCGTCGGTGAGCCAGCGCTCCACGATCCGGTGGCGGCGCACGATGGCCGCGGCGACCCGTTCACCGGCGGGCGCCAGCGCGACCTCCCTGCCGGCGCCGCCGCGGAGGAGGCCGTCGCGGACCATCCGCCTCAGCCCTGCGGTGACCGTTGGCCGGCTGACCCCGAGCCAATCGGCCAGGCGCGAGTTGGTGACCACCTCACCCTCGGCGCGCATGTAGTAGATCGCCTCCAGGTAGCGGGAGATAACCTCCGACGGGTCGCTACCATTAGCATCCGCTAACCGATGGCTTTGCACGTGCTAATCCTGCTGCAGTGAGCGCGCTGACCGCCGCGGCGATCGGCGGCGTGGCGGGGTTCTCCATTTTCCTCGGATTGCCCGTGGCGCGACTTCGCGGCCTATCCACGAGCGTCCAGGGCTTCCTCAACGCCCTCGCGCTGGGCATCCTGGTCTTCCTGCTCTGGGACATCCTGAGCCACGCCACCGCGCCGGTGCAGGCGGCGCTGGCCGGCGTGCGCGCCGGCCATCCCGGCCAGTTCATCGCCCTCGCCGTGGTCTTCGTCGCCGGCCTGGCGGCGGGCCTGTTGGTCCTGACCTACGGCAACCAGCGGCTGGTCGGGCGGGTGAAGGCGACCGGCCAGGCGTCGCCGCGCGGGCTGTCGATGGCGATTGCGACCGGGCTCGGCTTCCACAACCTCTCCGAGGGGCTCGCCATCGGGCAGTCGGCCGCGGACGGAGCGATCGCCTTCGCCGGGGTCTTGGTGATCGGCTTCGCCCTCCACAACATCACCGAGGGCTTCGGGATCGCCGCCCCGATGACGATGGCCGGCACCCGGCCTTCCTGGGCCTTCCTCGGCCTGGCCGGGCTGATCGGCGGTGGCCCGACGGTGGTCGGGACGATGATCGGACTCTTCGCCACCTCGGTCACCCTCTCGGTGCTCTTCCTCGCGCTGGCCGCCGGCGCGCTGATCTACGTGATCAACGAGATGTTCGGCGTCGCCAAGCGCCTCAACTCGCCGCCCTCGCTGGGCTGGGGCCTGCTGACCGGCTTCCTGGTCGCCTACGCGACCGACTTACTACTCACCTACCTGACCTACTAGGCGACAGCGCGAGGATGACTGACGCGTAGGCCCGGTTCACAGTTTGAGTTGTTCAGAAGCGACTTCCTGCATCGCGCCGAGAGGGGAATTCTGGAGAGGGGGCTCTCCCCCGTCTTGGCCCTTAATCGGGATCGAGCTCGTCGGTTTCCCCATAGTCGAACTCTGGATGGCGTGCCTTGAAGAGGGCCTGTTGCATCTCGAAGAGGCTGTCGAGCGCGCACTGTACCGAGCCGTCGGCGCAGTAGAGGCTCCGCAGCGACTCCGGCATCTCGGCCAGCCGGTCGTCGATGGCGGCCTGGCGGGTGTCGGGGACGGAGGCGACGCCGTCGCGATTCATCTCCTCCAGCTGCCAGAGGACGACGTCGGTGAGGCGCAGGAGCCGGTCGAACTTCTGCTCGCGCGCCTTCCGCCGGCGGAGCTCCGCGGTGGCCTGGACGATCCGAACGTTAGTCTGGTCAATCATCTTGGAACGCCCCATTTTCCACGCTTTACCCTCCTTGCTCAAGCCCCTTGACGCCTGGGGAACCTTTCGGCCCGGTTCGCGGCCCGCGGCTGTCACCGCCCTCCTCTACGAACGTGGGGGCGAGCTCTGCGTGCCCTTCGTCGTCCGCCGCGCCGACCTGCCCGACCACCCCGGCCAGGTGGCTCTGCCGGGCGGGATGGTGAAGCCAGGCGAGCAGGCCTGGCCGGCGGCGGCGCGCGAGGTCGCAGAGGAGATTGGCGTCGACACCGCGTACCTCGAGCCGCTCGGCGCGGGTGACGTCTTCTACACGGCGGTGACCAACTTCTGCGTGGTGCCCTTCGTGGCGCGCCTCACCCGACCCGACACCATCTTCAACCATGATCCCGGCGAGCTGGTCGCCGTGCTCGAGGTGCCGCTGACGCGCCTGCTCGACCAACGGGCGTGGGTGATCGGACCGCAGGAGTGGATGGGCGAGCTCTTCGAATGGGAGGGCTCGACGATCTGGGGCCTGACCGGCCGGATTCTGGCCGACCTGCTCCCCCGACTCCGCCGGGCCCTGGAGGTCTCCTAGCGGTCCCGGTCGAGGTCGCGGACGCGCTCGGCGGCCGCCCGCGAGCGCCGGGCCAGGTAGGCGACGTAGCCGGCCAGGACGACCACCGCGAAGCCGTAGGCGCCGAGCAGGTAACTCACCGGTCCACAGCCTCGGCGAGCCGGTCGCTAGCGGTCTCCAGCCGGTAGCGGTAGCCGACCAGCACCAGCGCGAAGAGCAGGACGGCGATCGAGCTGACCGCGAAGGTGACCAGCATCTCGGGGGGCAGGTTGGCCGGCGCCGCCGTCTCCAGCGGAGGGTGGATCGTCCGCCACCAGGTGACCGAAAAGTGCGTGATCGGCACGTCGATGAAGCCGATGATCCCGACCACGGCGCCGAAGCGGGCGGCCTGCCGGCCGGGGGTGGCGATCCGGCGCATCAGCAGGTAGCCGGCGTAGATCATCCAGAGCACCAGCGTCGCCACCAGCCGCGGATCCCACCAGACCCACCAGGTTCCCCAGATCGGCTTCGCCCAGATCGACCCCATGACCAGAGTCAGGGTGGTGAAGACAAGGCCGACCTCGGCGGCCGCCCGGGCGATCCGGTCCGCCGCGGGCGACTCGTTCCAGAGGTAGACCAGGCCGCCGACGAGGACCATCGCAAAGGCCACGTAGGCGGCGATGGCGGCCGGGACGTGGAGGTAGAAGATCTTCTGAACCACCCCCTGGACGGCGTCGTCCGGCGCGTAGAAGACGACGAGGCCGGCCGAGAGGGCGAGCAGCGCCGCGGACGCATAGGCACCGACTTTGAGCAGGTCGGGACCGGAACGGGTGGCGGCGCCGAGCTGGGCCTGGGTAGTGCTGATGGCTAGTCGTCCAAAACGAACTTGGCGGACAGGGAGGCCACGACGACGAACAGTATGTCGAAGTCGAGCAGCAGAGCCAGCGCTCCGTTCAGATCGCCACCGGTGCCGAGCGCAACCTGGAGTGCGCGGCCGCCGATCACCGCGAAGGGCACCCAGAGCGGCAGCGCCAGCACCGGGAGCAGCAGGTCCCGGGCGCGGGTCTGCGCCGCCAGGGCGGCGAAGAGGCAGCCGACGCCGGCCATGCCGATGGTCGACAGCAGCAGGGTGGCGATCAGCGGCAGCGAGAGCACCGGCGCGTTGAAGAAGACGCCCAGGGCCGGGACCAGCACCGCCTCGCACGCCGCGAGCAGCGTCGCCGCGGCCAGAGCCTTGCCACCGAAGATGGCGGCCCGGTTGGCCGGCGTCAGCAGCAGCGGCTCGAGCGAGCCCTGGTCCCGCTCGGAGGCGAAGGTGCGCCCGAAGGCCACCAGCCCGGCGAAGGTGACCGTGAGCCAGAGCACCCCCGGCGCGACCGCCGAGCCGCCGGTCTCGAGGTCGAAGCCGAAGTTGGCGATCAGGAGCGCCAGCACCACGAACTGTCCGAGGGCGGGCAGCACCTCGCGGCTGCGCAGCTCCGTCCTGAGATCCTTGCCGGCGACGGCGACGGCAACCCGCAGGTACTCCCTCACCGGTAGACCTCCAGCGGCGACCGGCTGAGGTCGAGGGTCCGGGCGCATAGCCTTGCGGCGAGCTCTCGGTCATGGGTGGCGAGAACCAGGCTGCGGCCCTCGGCAAGCCGCGCGAGGACGTTCCTGCCCTCCTCGTCGAGGCCGGCGTCGGGCTCGTCGAGGACCAGCAGTTGGGGAGCGTGAAGTACCGCCCGGGCCAGCCCGAGGCGCTGGGCCATCCCGCGGGAGAGCTCGGCAGCCCGCCTGTCGGCGACCGGGGCGAGGCCCACCAGGTCGAGCGCCGCCCGGGCGCGCGAGCGGTCGACCCCGAAAAGGACGGCGAAGAACTCGAGGTTCTCGCGGGCGGTGAGGGCCGGGTAGTGACCGGGGTTGTCCCCGAGGTAGCCGATCCGCCGCCGGAGCTCGGCCCGCTCGATGGAGGCGTCGAGGCCAAGGATCCGGAGCTCGCCCGCGGCCGGCCGTGAGGCCGTCGCCAGCAGCCGCAGCAGGGTCGTCTTGCCGGACCCGTTCTCACCCAGCACCGCCAGCGAATCACCGGCCTCCAAGACCAGGTCGAGGGGGCCGAGCACCGTCCGGCTGCCATAGCGCTGCCGGAGCCCGGTCGCCTCGATCGCCCTCACCGGGCGGCGGTCCGGAGCTCGGCCAGCCGGCGGTCGGCTTCGGGGCGGTCGATCCTTCCCGAAGCGAGGTCCAGCTCCAGCTCCTCCACCTGGTGGAGCAGGTCCTCCCGGCCGTCGGCGGGGGGATCCAAGACCGCCGGGTCGGGCTCACCGGGGCGGTCGGCCGGCCGCAAAAGCGGCCAGAGCAGGAAGGGCAGCGCGAGCAGCAGCAGGACTGTGGCGATGACGATCAATGGCCCGACCTCCAGGCAGCCAACTCGGCCTCCAGGCCGCGGTCGGCGGCCATCCGCAGCTCCGCCCGGCTGACCCCCCGGAACCGCCAGCCGAGGACGGCCAGTGCCGCGACGGCCAGCAGCACCAATGCCCAGGGGAAGAGCCAGGCGGCCTGGCCGCCGGGCTGATTGTCGGCCAGGATCGCCGGCCCGTAGGCCTGCCGGTAGGCGCTGACGATCGCGTCCTGCGATTGACCGGCCGCCAGGCGGCGGGCGATGTCGGCCTTCATGTCGGTGCAGATCGGCCGGTCGCAGACGTCCAGCCGCACCTCCTGGCATTGGGGGCAGAGCAACCTCTGCTCGACCGCCAGCTGCGCCGAGGGTGGCGCCGGCCGCAGGTAGAGCTGCGAGAAGGCCAGGCCGCCGGCAGTGGCCAGGAGCACGACGACCACCGGCGCGACCCAGCCCCTCATTCGCGGCTCCCCGCCAGCGCCGGCCGCCGCGCGACCGCCCGAGCCGGCTCGACCGAGCGCCGCCCGCCCGGCCAGCTGCCGAGCACGACGCCAAGGATCAGCAGCGCGGCGCCGGCCCAGATCCACCCGACCAGGGGATTGACGAAGACGGTCAGGACCGCGGTCGATGAGCCGGGAGTGTCCTCGAGGACGACGTAGAGGTCCTCCAGGGGAGTGCTGCGGATGGCGACCTGGGTCGAGGACTGGCCGCCGAAGTCCGCGTAGACGGTCCGTCCCGGCGTCAGCTGGTCGCCGCCCGAGAGGTCGAGGACGGCACGCTGGATTTGGGTCGGCCCGCTGCGGATGGACTGTACCGAGTCGAGGGTCAGCAGGTAGCCCCCGACGCTGACCGACTGGCCGGGCTGGAGCGAGGCCTGCCGCTCCTGCTGCCAGAAGTGGGAGCCGGCGAAGCCGGCGGCCGCCACCACGATCCCGAGGTGGGCCAGGTAGGCGCCGTAGCGGCGGCGGTTGCGAACCGCCAGCCGGAGCGCGGCGCCGGCCCAAGAGCCCGGCAGCCGGGCGGCGAAGCGGGCGCCCTTGAAGTACTCCATCAGCGAGGTCGCGGCGGCGGCGGCCAGAGTCGGCGCCGCAACTAGCGGCGCCAGGTCGTGGACGCCGGCCGCCAAAAGGGCGGCGAGGGCGGCCACGGCGGCGGTCAACGGCCACTTAAGAGTCCGCAGCCAGGCGGTGCCCGCCCTCCGCCAGGGCAGCAGCGGCCCGACGGCCAAGAGCGCGAGCAGGACCAGGAAGAGCGGCCCCGTGACGCGCTCGTAGAAGGGAGGCCCGACGGCGGCTGCGCGGCCGTTGTAGAGCTGGGTCAAAAGCGGCAGGACAGTCCCCCAGAAGACGGCGAAGGCGAGGCCCGCGAAGAGCAGGTTCTGGAGCAGGAAGGCGCCCTCGCGGGAGACGCTCGACTCCAGCGTGCGCTCGGAGCGGAGGAGTGGCGCCCGGACCGCCAGCAGGACGCCGGAGGCCACCACCGCGATCCCCAAAAAGACGAGGAACCAGGGTCCGATGGCGCTGATGGCGAAGCTGTGGACCGACTGGATCACCCCGCTGCGGACGACGAAAGTGCCAAAGATGGAGAGCAGGAAGGCCGCCATCACCAGCCCGTGGTTCCAGGTCTTCAGCATGCCCCGCCGCTCCTGGATCTGGGAGGAATGGATGTAGGCGGTGGTCACCAGCCAGGGCAGCAGGGCGACGTTCTCGACCGGGTCCCAGCCCCAGTAGCCGCCCCAGCCGAGGACGTGGTAGGCCCACCACATTCCCAGCGTCAGGCCGGTCGACTGGAGGCCCCAGGCGAGCAGCGCCAGCCGCCGGGTCTGGGAGATCCAGGCCGCGTCGGCGCGGCCGGCGAGCAAACCGGCGCAGGCGAAGGCGAAGGGAACCCCGAAGGAGGCGAAGCCGGCCAGCAGGAAGGGCGGGTGGATCAGCATCCCGCCGTCGCGCAGCAGCGGGTTGAGCCCGGTGCCGTCCGCGGGGACGAAGCTCAGCAGCTGGAAAGGGCCGGCGACGAAGACCAGCACCAGCAGGAAGAAGGTGAGCAGCGCGGCCAGGACGCCGGTCGCGTAGGCGGAAAGCCGGCCGCCGCCGCTGCGCGCCAGCGAGACGCCCCCGATCACCGCCAGGATCAAGGTCCAGTAGAGGAGCGAGCCCTCCTGGCCGGCGTAGAAACCGGCCGCCAGGAGCGGGATCGGCGTGGCGAGGTCGGAGTGCTCGGCGACGTAGGCGATGACGAAGTCATGGCTCAGGAAGGCCGCTTCGAGCGCGGCTGAGGCCAGCGCAACCGCCGCCGCGGCGGCCCAGAAGGCGCGGCGGGCGACCAGCGCCTGGGGGACCAGGTTGCGGGCGCCGCTCAGCAGGCCGACAACGCTGGCGAAGCCGGCCAACGCCAGCGCGGCGAGGAGAGCTCCGGAGCCCAGGTCAGCGAGCAGCACTGGTCGTCAACCTCCTGCTCAGGCCGGGGGCGTGGGCGCGACGGTGAAACGCGAGGGGCACTTGGCAAGCAGCGTTTTGGCGTGGAAGACGCCGTCCGTCTGGATCTGCCCCTCGACCACCACCTGGATCCCCGGCTTGAAGATGTCGGGCAGCGGGCCCCTGTAGTCGACCGGCATGCTGGCGCCGTCCTGGGAAGCGGTGAAGCGCACCTCCAGCCCGCCGTCGAGGCGCTGGACGTCGTCCTGGACGGTGCCCAGCACCCTGGAATCGCCCACCGCAGGGTTCCGCTTCAGCTCCGCGACGGTCCGGTAGTACTGGGCGTTGCTGGCGGTGGCGCTGAAGACCAGGTAGCCGACGCAGACCGCGACCACCGCCGCCAGCAGCCCCCATTTGAGGATCACCGCGGGGCCAGGGCCTGAAGCGCCGCGAGCGTCTCGGCGGGGTCGTTGCCGGGCACGCTGAGCGCGACCGAGACCTCGCTGACGCCGACCCGGGCGAGTTCCCCGAGTCGCTCGCGGCACTCCTGCGCGGGCCCGATGATGGTGACGAGGTCCACCATCTCGTCGGAGATGACCGCCATCGCCTCGTCCTTGCGGCGGTCCAAGTAGAGGTCTTGGATCCGCTTGGCCTCCTCCTCATACCCGTAGGAGCACCAGAGCTGGTTGTAGTAGTTCTTCTCGCGTGAGCCCATGCCGCCGATGTAGAGGGCGAGGTGGGCGCGGGTCGCGTCCCGGCCGGCCTTCCGATCCGACGTCACGACCACCGGCTGGATCGGACAGACGGAGAGGTCGGAGAGCGATCGGCCGGCCCGCGCCGCCCCCTTCTCCAGCCCGGGCTTGATCACGCTGTCGTAGTGGGCGGGGGCGAAGAAGACCGGCAGCCAGCCCTCGGCCAGCTCGCCCGCCAGCGCGACCCCGCTGGGGGTGAGGGTCGCCAGGTAGATGGGCACTTGGGAGCGGACCGGGTTGGTGATCAGCTTGAGGCCCATTCCGAGGTGGAAGATCTCGCCCTCGTAGTTGAGGCGCTCGCGCCGGAGGACCAGGCGCACGATCTCGATCGTCTCCCGCATCCGGCGCACACCGCGTTCGAACTTGACGCCGTGCCAGCCCTCGATCACCTGGTGACCGCTGGTGCCGAGCCCAAGGGTGAAGCGGCCGTTGGAGATCAGGTCCAGGGAGCCCGCGGTCTGGGCGATGAGGGCCGGGCTGCGGCTGAAGACATTGACGATGCCGGTCCCGATCTTGATCCGCTCGGTGGCCACGGCGAGCTGGGTGCAGATGGTGAACGCGTCCCAGCCGTAGGCCTCGGCGACCCAGACGGTGTCGTATCCGAGCCGGTCGGCTTCCTGCACGTAGGCGACGACCATCTCGCGAGGGAGGTAGTCGGCATACGGGACGTTGATCCCGAGCTTCACGATGGGCAGTCTAGTGAGGTTCCGGCAACGCGTTCGCCCTTGCTATGCGGCCGAAAAGGTGCGCGCTCGGCTTCAGCGTCCGCTCCATCGTCTTGCGGTCGACGGCGATGATCCCGAACTTCATCCGGTAGCCATGCGACCACTCGAAGTTGTCCATCGAGGTCCAGTGGAAGTAGCCGCGGACGTCCACCCCGTCCTCCGCGATCGCGCGATGAACCTCGGCCAGGATGTCGACCAGGAACCGCTCGCGGATCGAGTCGTCGGTGGTGGCGATGCCGCTCTCGGTCACGTAGACCGGCTTGCCGAACCGCTTCAGCTCGACCAGCGCCTCGCGGATCCAGTCCGGCTTGATGGCGTCGCCGAAGTCCGAGATCGGGTAACCGGGCGGGTTGAGCTGGGTGCCGAACTCGCGCCGGATCGGGTTGAAGCGGAGCAGGCGTCCGGAGTAGTGGTTGAGCCCGATGAAGTCCGCGGACGCCGCGACCGTTCGTTGCATCCGTCGCCCGGCCATGGGCCACCAGTCGAGAAGGGTCCGGCCCGCCTGGACGGCGCCGCGGTCGAGCACGCTGCGCGGCCGCGCCGGTAAGAGCCAGAACTTGTTGTGGGCGATGCCGACCACCGCGTCTGGGCGCCGCTGCTTGATCAGCCGGTAGGCGCCCTCATGCGCCTTGCGCAGGTTGGCCAGCACCCGCCAGGCACCCCGAACGTCGTTGCGGCGGGCGGGCGGGAAGGCGCCGAAGATCCATCCCTGGGTCGCGTAGATGTTGGGCTCGTTGATGGTGCACCAGAGGTCGACCAGCTCTCCCAGCTCATCGACCACCCGGCCCACGAAGGGCAGGAAGGCCTCGTCCGACCCGGGCGCCGCCCACCCTCCCCGGGCGGTGAACCAGAGGGGGCTGGTGAAGTGGTGAAGGGTGAGCATCGGTGACATGCCCTGCTCGCGCAGCTCGCTCAGCACGTTGCGGTAATGGCGCAGCTGGCGGGCGTCGAACTCGCCCGGCGTCGGCTCGATCCGCGACCACTCGATCGACAGGCGGTGAGCGTTGTTGGCCAGCTTGCGAAGGGTCTTGAAGTCTTCGCGGTAGCGGTGGAAGTTGTCGTCGGCGATTCCCGACACGTCGCCGTTGGCGATGTGGCCAGGCTGCTGCTCGAACGCGTACCAGTCGTTGTTGGTGTTGCCGCCCTCGACCTGGTGCGCGGCCGTGGCGTTGCCCCACAGGAACCCAGCTGGGAATCGGCGAGGCTCTGTCACCTCGGCGATGATAGGTGGCCGTGCTGACCCGCCGTCAGTTCCTGGGCGCCGCGGCGACGGGGGTCGCCGTGGCCGGCTTCCCGGCCATCCGGATCGGGCGCGCGGCGGAGACGCCGCTCAGGAGCATCGTCGTGCTGATGCAAGAGAACCACTCCTTCGACAACTACTTCGGCCTCTTTCCCGCCGCAGCGGGTCTCCCGTCCTGCGCGCCGCTCACGCATGCGGCCACCCTCTGCGTCGACGCGCCGCCCCACCAGGTCGAGGAGGCGCGGGCGGAGGCTGCCGGCGGCGTCAACGACCCGGAGCGCTTCCGCGCCCTCGGCGGCGACAAGGCCCTGACCTACTACACGGGCGCCGACCTGCCCTTCTACTGGGCCCTGGCCGACCGCTTCACCCTCTGCGACCACTACTTCTGCTCGGCCCTCGGGCCGACCGCGATGAACCGCGTCTTCAGCCTGGCCGGCGCCGCCGGGTCGGTCTTTGACAACAACTCCCTGCCGACGGCAACGCTGCCCGAGGTCAGCATCGTCGACCGCCTCCAGGCGGCGGGCATCGACTGGCGCTGCTACAACGCCCAGCCGCAGGACTCCGACTACAACGCGGTCCGCTACTTCCCTCGCTGGCGGGACGATCCGCGGGCATCCCGGCCCTACCGGGAGTTCCTCTTGGACGCGGCGGCCGGGCGCCTGCCGCCGGTCAGCTGGATCGTCACCGCGGACCCGCTCGGCGAGCACGGCCCCGACGACGTCAGCTGGGGCGAGCGGTTCAGTGCCCTCACCATCAATTCGCTGGCGGCCGGGCCGCAGTGGCGGGAGAGCGCCCTCATATTCGCCTACGACGAGAACGGCGGCTTCTTTGACCACCTGCCGCCGCCGCGGGTCGACGACGCCGGCCTCGGCTTCCGTGTTCCGGCGATCCTGGTCTCCCCCTTCGCCAGGCCCGGCCATGTCAGCCGCTCGACCTACGAGCACTGCTCGACGCTGGCGCTGATCGAGCACACCTTCGGGCTCCGGCCGCTCACCGGGCGCGACGCGGCGGCGGACCCTTTCCAGGACGGCTTCGACTTCGCTCACCCCGAGCTGTCCTACGTCGACTACCCCGCGCGCGACCTCTCGAGCTGTGGAACCAGTCCCAGCGGCTGGTACGGGGAGCTGCTGGGTCTGCCCGTGCCCTCCTCCGGGAACCCGGGCCGGGTGCCGGCGGCGCGAACGCTCTGCGCACGGGACCCGGCCCACCCGGGGCCCGACCTCGCCGGCGGCGCGATCGCGGGGGTCGGGGCGGCGGCCGTCGCGGCGCCCGCCGTCAGGAAGGGGTCCTGACCGGCTCCGGCCGCGGGGGCGGCTGGTACTCCCAGCTGAGGGCCCGATCGCCGTCGAACAGGACCTTCAGCAGCCCCGCGCGATCGACTGCCTTGCGGTACATCTCGGCCTCGTTGTGGGGTCGGCCATCGAGGAGGATCCACGCCGCCTGCAGAGGGTCGGCGTGGCTCACCAGCACGATCTGGCGGTCAGGGGTCTGCGCGACCGCGCGGCGGGCGACCGCGAGGATCCGGCCGCCGAGGTCGGTGATCGCCTCGTCCCCGGCGACCATCCCGCGGCGCAGCTTGTGCAGGTACCAGCGGGGCCGCAGCAGCGGGACCATCCAGTAGCGGACCCCCTGCAGGTAGCGGCTGAACTCGGCCTCCCGCAGCTCGGGATCGGTCTCCACCTCGACCGGAGAGGGGAGCCGGCCGGCGATGATGTTCGCCGTCTCCACGGCGCGGGCGAGCGGGCTCGAGATGATCCTGGAGATGCCGCTGTCGCTCAGCCGGTCGGCCAATGCCTGGGCGCGGCGGCGCCCGACCTCGCTCAGCGGGAAACCGTCGAGGTGCCCATAGAGCACGCTCCTGGGATTTTCGACGTCGGAGTGCCGGACGAGATAGACGGTGGTCACCGTCCGAAGAATGTAGAAGACGCGCCGCCTGGACCGGGTTCGAGAGGGCCCTGCCCCCTCTTGTCCTTCAGGCCTGGTGGTTCAGGTGGACCCTGTTGGACCCGTCGGCGCGACCGTCGAGCAGGGCGCGGGTGGCGACCTCGACCAGGTCCTGCCGGCCCATGCGGTCGAAGTTGACGCTGGCCTCGCCGAAGGACATCGTCAGCCGTCCCCACTGCCCGGCGCCGGAGGTGAACTCGTGGGCCGCGACGGCGTGCATGATCTTGTCGGCCGCGACCATCGCGCCGTTCTGGTCGGTCTCGGGCAGGAGGATGCAGTAGCGGTCGCCGAGGTAGCCGACGGTGTCGATGTCGCGGACTGCGCCGGCGAGAACGTCGGCCACCTCGCGGAGCAGGCTTCCGGTGTTGGCCGGGCCGAGGTCGGTGGCGATGAACTCGGAGTGGTCGACGAGTCCGACCAGGATGGTCAGCGGCCGCTTGTAGCGAACGGCCCGGCTGGTCTCGTGATCCACCATGGCGGTGGTGAAGGCTCCGTTGAAGAGCCCCGTGGTGCCGTCCACGACGAAGAGCGCGCGGGTGTTGGGGTCCTCTCGCCCGGTGGCGCAGTTCGGGCAGTAATTGGCGCCGGCGGCCATCTGGGCGCCGCACGCCATGCAGGTGACCCCGGTTGAAATCATGTGGGCGCCATTAAAGCACCTACCCTTGGCCGGTGAGTGGGCAGGCCGACCTCTTCGGCGAGACCACCGGCGAGGAGCCCGGCCTGCCACTCGCCGCCCGCCTTCGGCCCCGTGGCTTCGAGGATCTGGTCGGCCAGGGCAGGGCGGTCGCGGTGCTCCGTGGGCTAGCCGAGTCCGGCAGCCTGCCGAGCCTGGTGCTGTGGGGCCCGCCGGGCAGCGGCAAGACCACCCTCGCCCGCCTCATGAGCGGCGCCGCGGGCGCCCGCCAGGTCTCCCTCAGCGCGGTTACCTCCGGCGTGGCGGACATCCGGCGGGTGATCGCCGAGGCCAGGCAGGCCCGCAAGCTCGGCCAGCGCACCGTGCTCTTCATCGACGAGCTGCACCGCTGGAACAAGGCCCAGCAGGATGCCGTCCTTCCCCACGTCGAGGACGGCACGGTGACCCTGATCGGCGCGACCACCGAGAACCCGAGCTTCGAGGTGATCTCGCCGCTGCTCTCCCGAACGCGGGTCTTCCGGCTCGAGGCGCTGACCGAGGACGATCTCCGCAAGATCGTGGAGCGCGGTGTTGCCGAGCTCGCCGCCCAGATCGAGCCCGAGGCAGTCGAGGCGCTGGTCAACGGCGCGCGGGGGGATGCGCGGATCGCCCTCAACGGGCTCGAGACCGCCGCCAACCTGTCCGCCGGAAGACCGATCGGGCTGCCCGAGGTTGAGCAGGCGCTGCAGGCCAAACACCTCCTCTACGACAAGTCGGGCGACCAGCACTACGACATCGTCTCGGCGCTGATCAAGAGCATCCGGGGCAGCGACCCGGACGCCGCCGTCTACTGGATGGCGCGAATGATCGAGGCCGGTGAGGACCTCATGTTCGTCGCCCGGAGGCTGGTCATCTCGGCCGCCGAGGACGTCGGTCTCGCCGACCCGCAGGCGCTGAGCGTCGCCGTCGCCGCCCAGCAGGCGGCGCACTTCATCGGCCTGCCGGAGGCGGTGATCCCTCTCAGCGAGGCCGCCGTCTACCTCGCCCGGGCGCCCAAGTCCAACACCTCCTACCGGGCCTACGGAGCAGCCGTGCAGGCGATCCGGGAAACCGGCAACCTGCCCGTCCCCGCCCACCTCCGCAACGCGCCGACCGCGCTGGCCAAGGCGATGGGCCACGGCCGCGGCTACCGCTACCCGCACGACTTCAAGGATGGGAAGGTCGAGCAGCAGTACTTGCCCGACGCGGTGAAGGACCGCCGTTTCTACTCGCCGGGCGAGCGCGACGTCCGCCCCGATAGTCTTGAGCCCGAATGACGACCCCCGCCCTTCTCATCTTCAAGCCCGACGCCGCCTACCGGCGCGCGGTCCGCGCCGGGATCTGGAGCTGGCTCCGGGCGCGCGATGACCTCCAGCTGACCGCCCTGCGCTGGTTCCACGCTCCGAAGGAGTTGATCGAGGAGCATTACGACTTCCTCGCCGGTCGGCCCTTCTTCGGGTGGCTGGTCGACTTCATGAGCGCGCTCCCGGTGGTCGTGGGGAGGCTCGAGTCGACGCCGGAGGACCTCGAGCGGATCCGCCACGACCTCGGCGAGACCCAGATCCAGAAGGCGTGGCCGGGGTCGCTCCGGGAGCGCTACGGGATCTACGGCGGGGTCAACTGCCTCCACCTTTCCGACTCAGCCGAGAGCGGCGCCAAGGAGACGAGCCTGTGGGAGCGCTACGTCAAGTTCGACGGGGTCGAGGCGGGCCACCTTGCCGAGAGCGCCGGGGCGCCCGATCACACCTATGAGCTGCGGTCGCTGGCCGCGCAGTACAGCGCCGGCATCCATAAGGATCTGGCGGGCGAACGGATCCTCGCGCTCCTCCAGGAGGAGACCGACCTCGGCGGCCTGGAGTTCCAGGCCTACTCGAGGATCATGCTCGGCGCTTTCGACTAGTCCCCGAGGCCGCCGGCACGGCGGCACCTTCCGTCTTCGGCACCGGCGGGCGGTCGGACTCCGCGGCGATCTTGTTGGCCTTGACGACGACCGTGCTGTTGAAGAGCTCTGAATTGGGCACGATCACGAGGCTGCCGTCCTCGGCTCGGATGTAGGTCACCCGGAAGCGGATCTCGATGATGGTGCCCGAATAGGTTGCGAACTCGACGACGTCGCCGATATTGAGGCGCCGCTCGGTCAGCAGGTAGAGCCCGCTGACGTAGTTGCGCAGGATGTCCTGGATGCCGAGCGCCGCCAGGATGGTTGCCGCCAGCACGCCGCTGGCGCCGAGCTGGCCCTGGCCGACGAAGGTGGCCCCCACGACCAACCCGACCCCGATGACGCCCACGAAGGCGATCCGGGAGATGAGCGTTACGACCTCGGGCTGAATCCGGCGCCGGGACATCGCGCCGTGGACCAGGCCGCGGACCGCGCGCGCGACGAGCCAGAGGAGGAGGAGCCCGACCAGCGCCGCGGCAATCTCGAGCACCAGGCCGGTGGTGCCCGAAAAGCCGGCGAAGTCGAGCCTTGTCAGCGTGCCTACTCGGCGGAGGCCTCGGGCTCGGCGGCCCCCGCTTCGCCCTCGGCGCCCTCCTCGCCCTCGGCGACGGCCTCCTCGCCCTCGGCGGCTTCGGCGACGGGCTCCTCGGCGACCCGGTGGGCCTGGACCTTGACGATCATCTCGTCGCCGCCGGTCAGGATGGTGACGCCGTCGGGGAACTTCAGGTCATGGACGCGGACGGCGTCATCGACCTCCTTCAACCCCGCGACGTCCACCTCGATCGCCTCCGGGATGTCGCTGGGGAGGCATTCGACCCTCACCGCGTGGAGGCTGATCAGCAGGTCGCCGTCACCGCGCTTGACGGCAGGCGACTCGCCGACGATGGTGACCGGGACGTCGATCTGGAGCTTCTCTTTGAGGTCGATCCGGAAGAGGTCCACGTGCTGGGCACCATCGAAGCGGGGATGGGTCTGAACTTCCTTGATGAGCACCTTCTGGGCGCGGCCCCCGTCCATCTCCAGGTCGACCAGATGGGTTCGGCCGGCCCGGGCAAAGACGCGGCGGAACTCGGCGGCGTCGAGGGTGACGGCCTCGGACTCGCTCCGATGGCCGTAGACGACTCCGGGGACGACGCCCTCGGTCCGCAGCTTGCGGACGTGGCGCCCGTTGACGGTGCGCTTGGATGCCTTGAGCTTCAGGTCCATTTCGAAAAAGCCGCGGAAGTTTTCCTCCCAGACAGGGTCCGCCGGCGGCTAATCATATCGAAACTCGACTCCGCTTCCGGGCCGTCCGCGGAACGCTTTGCGCTTCGCCCCGTTTTAATCGATAGTGATGGTCGTGGGAGGGCCTCCTCGGCTGCTGGCGGTCGTGGCCGCCTGTCTTGTCGCAGTCTCGGCCGCCCTCGTCGCGCAGGCGGATGTCGAGGCCTCGAGCAGCCTCTCCCAGGTCGCGGCCGCCCGCCAGCAGTTGACCCTCGACCTGCTCGCCGCCTCGGCGGCCGGCTACAGCGACCAGGACCTCGGACCGATCCTCGACACCGTCCAGTACCTGAGCGACCAACCCGCCCCCAGCGGCCTTTCCGACCGAGCCTCCTTCTACCGCTCGCAGGCGGCCGAGTTCGACAGCCTCCGGAGCTCGCTGGGCGCGCTCGAAGTGCACCAGCTGAACCTGCTGCGGAGCGCGACCACGACCCGGCTGGCCGACCTCTCCGACGAGCTGGCCCAGGACGAGGAGCTTGGCGTCGACCCCGTCGACCTAGCTCCCATCGAGGCCCAGGTGAGCTCGATCCAGACGAGTCTCGCCGTCTCCTACAGCCCGGCCGACTTTCGCCGCTCCTTCGAGGCGCTGGGAGCCCCGATCGACCAGGCCCAGCAGTTGCGGGCGGCCCGCGCAGCCGACCTCGCCGCCGTCCAGGCCGAGGCCGCGCGGCTCATCTCCACAGCGGCCGGGAGCATCGACGCCGTCCGCCAGGTCGGTTTGAACGCCCTCTACTACGGCCGCAACTACGCCACCGCGGTCGCCTACCTCCGCCTCGACCCCGGCCGCCAGTACGACCTCCTCGAGAGCGACGGCACCAAGCTGCAGGGCACCGACATCCAGGCGGTGGCCGAGGCGGCGGCCCTCGAGGAGCGGCATCGCGACCTCCTCCACGCGGCGATGATCGCCGGGTTCCCCGCCAAGGGCATCTTCGTCTCGATCCAGGACGAGGAGCTCTGGGCCTACGACCACGGCCAGCTCTTCGTGGACACCCTGGTCACCACCGGGATGCCGCAATTGCCGACCGACAAGGGCCTCATGCGGATCAACCGCAAGGAGTCGCCGGTCCACTTCGTGTCGCCCTTCCCCAAGGGCTCGCCCTACGACTACGGCACCATCGACGCCAAGTACGCCCTCTGGTTCCAGCCCTCGGGAGAGGCGATCCACGACTCCTGGTGGCGGAGCTGGTACGGCCCCGGATCCAACCTCAACGGCCGCGGCTCGCACGGCTGCATCGGCCTGCCCTACGGTCCGATCGACAAGCTCTATCCCTGGGGTGACATCGGGACCCCCGTGCTGGTCATCCCGGGCGACGGCACCCCGCTGGCCGCCCAGCTGGCCCACAAGACCTACGACGACCCCGCCTGGGGCTCGGGCCCGCTCGTCTGAGAGCCGAACCGGGCGGCCCTATCATTGGCCGCAAGATGGCCCAGCCAGATCCGCTTCCCTCTTTCCAGCCGCCGCGGCTCCAGCCTCGGCGCGGCAGCAGCAGCCTTTGGGGCGGCGGGATCATCCTGCTGGTCGGCGTCTACTTCCTGCTCCGCAACCTCGGCTACCTCGGCTGGCTGAGCTGGGACCTGGTCTGGCCGGCGGTGCTGATCGTGATCGGCCTCTTCCTGGTCGTCCGCCGCTGGCGCTGAGCTAGGCGGGAGCGGCGGCCTCCTCGGGGAACTTGGCGCGCAGGAAGTCGACGATCTCCTGCAGCGGCGAGCCCGGAGGAAAGATCTCGGCCACCCCGAGCCGCTTCAGCTCGGTGATGTCCTCCTCGGGGATGATCCCGCCGCCGAAGACCATGACGTCCTCGGCCCCCCGCTTCTTCAGCTCCTCGACCACGGCCGGGATCAGCGTCATGTGGGCGCCCGAATGGATCGACAGCCCGATGACCTGGGCGTCCTCCTGGATCGCCGCGCCGACGATCATCTCCGGCGTCTGCCGGAGCCCGGTGTAGATCACCTCGAAGCCCGCGTCACGAAGGGCGCGGGCCACCACCTTGACGCCGCGGTCGTGACCGTCGAGGCCGACCTTGCCCATCACGATCCGGAGCGTCAAATGACGGCCTCTTCGGTGTAGAGACCCCAGGCCTCGACGAGCTCGTTCATGATCTCGCCCTCGGTCGCGTAGGCGCGCACCGCGTCGAGGATGTAGGGCATCAAGTTGTCCGACGAACGCGCGGCCTTGCCCAGCTGCGTCATGGTCTTGGACCACTTCGCCGAGTCGCGCCTGGCTCGCACCTCCCGCACCCTCTCGACCTGGCCCTCCTCCTTCGAGCGGTCGATGCGAAGGATCTCCAAGTCCTCCTCGTCGGTGACCACGAAGTCGTTGACGCCGACCATGATCCGCCGCTTCGACTCCAGCTCCGACTGGTAGCGATAGGCGGAGTCGGCGATCTCCTTTTGGAAGAAGCCGCGCTCGATCGCCGGGATCACCCCGCCGATGGCGTCGATCTTTACGAAGTAGGCCTCGGCCTGCTCCTCCATCTCCCGCGTCAGGGCCTCCACGAAGTAGCTGCCACCGAGCGGGTCGGCGGTGCTCGCCGCGCCCGTCTCGTAGGCGATCAGCTGCTGGGTTCGGAGCGCGATCCGCGCCGTCTTGTCGGTCGGCAGCGCCAGCACCTCGTCCATCGCGTTGGTGTGGAGCGAGTTGGTACCGCCGAGCACCGCCGAGAGCGCCTCCAGCGCGGTCCGGGCGATGTTCAGCTCCGGCTGCTGGGCGGTCAGCGAGACGCCCGCGGTCTGGGTGTGGAAGCGGAGCTTCCAGGAGCGCGGATCCTGCGCACCGTAACGCTCGCGCAGGTGGCGGGCCCAGATCCGGCGCGCGGCGCGGAACTTGGCGATCTCCTCGAAGAAGTCGATGTGGGCGTCGAAGAAGAAGCTCAGCCGGGGCGCGAAGTCGTCCACCTTCATACCGCGCTCGAGGCAGGCGTCGACGTAGGCGAAGCCGTCGGCGAGGGTGAAGGCGAGCTCTTGCGCGGCGGTCGAACCGGCCTCGCGGATGTGGTAGCCGGAGATCGAGACCGTGTTCCACTTGGGGACCTGCGCGGCGCAGTACTCGATCGAGTCGACCACCAGCCGCATCGAGGGCTCGGGCGGGAAGATGTACTCCTTTTGGGCGATGTACTCCTTCAGGATGTCGTTTTGGAGGGTGCCGCCGACCTTGGAGAAGGGCACCCCCTGCTTTTCCGCCACGGCCAGGTACATGGCGAGCAGGATCGCGGCCGGCGAGTTGATGGTCATCGAGGTCGTGATCTCGCCGACCGGGATGCCCTCGAAGAGCACCTCCATGTCGGCCAGCGAGTCGACCGCCACGCCGCAGTGGCCGACCTCGCCGCGGGAGGTCGGCGCGTCCGAGTCCTGGCCCATGAGCGTCGGCATGTCGAAGGCGACCGAGAGGCCGGTCTGCCCGTTCTTCAAGAGGTAGTGGTAGCGGCGGTTGGTCTCGGCCGCGGTCGAAAAGCCGCTGAACTGGCGCATCGTCCAGAGCCGGCCGCGGTAGCCGGTCGGG
>DATLQT010000075.1:0-57152 GCA_035535055.1 Candidatus Dormiibacterota bacterium
CTTCGCGAGTGAGCGGCCGGAACCTGACGATCTCGTCGATACGGTTCACGAACTCCGGCCTGAAGAAGTCCGCCGGGTCCCCGGGCAGGTTCGACGTCATGATCAGCACCGTGTTGGTGAAGTCGACCGTGCGGCCCTGGCCGTCTGTGAGCCTGCCGTCCTCCAGCACCTGCAACAGCACGTTGAAGACGTCGGGATGCGCCTTTTCGATCTCGTCTAAGAGCACCACCGCGTAGGGACGTCGGCGAACGGCCTCAGACAACTGCCCCCCCTCCTCGTACCCCACATAGCCGGGGGGCGCACCGACCAGGCGCGACACCGTGTGCTTCTCCTGGTACTCCCCCATGTCGATCCGGACCATCGCCCGGTCGTCGTCGAAGAGAAAGTCCGCGAGCGCCCTGGCGAGCTCCGTCTTGCCAACGCCTGTCGGACCCAGGAACAAAAACGAGCCGATCGGCCGCCGTGGATCCGAAAGACCCGCACGGCTCCGGCGGATGGCGTTCGCCACCGCTGCGACCGCTTCATCCTGGCCGACGATCCTGTCGTGGAGTGCCTGCTCCATGCGGATGAGCTTCTGGACCTCGCCCTCGAGCAGGCGCGAGACGGGAACTCCGGTCCAGCGGCTCACAACCTCCGCGACGTCTTCTGCGTCGACCTCTTCTTTCAAAAGCGCCCCGCCCGTCTGCAGCTCTGCTAGCGCCTTGCTCGCTTCCTCGATCCGGCGCTCGAGGTCGGGCACCTGGCCGTAGCGGATCTCAGATGCCCGGGTCAGATCTCCGTCACGTGCGAAGCGCTCGGCCTCTGCGCGCCTTGCCTCGAGCTCGCCTTTGAGCTCACGGATGTGGGCGATCGCCGCCTTCTCGGCCTGCCAGCGCGCGCTGAGCGCGTCGGACTGCTCTTTCAGGTTGGCGAGCTCCTCTTCGAGCCGCGCCAACCGCTCTTTTGACGCGCGGTCGGTCTCGCGGGCGAGGGCCACCCTTTCGATCTCGAGTTGCCGCATCCTGCGGGTGACCACGTCGAGCTCGGTCGGCATGGAGTCGATCTCGATCCGTAGCCGGCTGGCGGACTCGTCTATGAGGTCGATGGCCTTGTCCGGCAGGAAACGCCCCGTCAGGTACCGGTCCGACAGCACGGCCGCCGCGACTAGAGCGGCGTCCTGGATGCGGACACCGTGGTGGATCTCGTAGCGCTCTTTCAGCCCGCGCAGTATCGCCACTGTGTCCTGCACGCTCGGCTGATCGACGAACACCGGCTGGAACCGCCGCTCGAGCGCGGCGTCCTTCTCGATGTGCTTGCGGTACTCGTCGAGCGTGGTGGCGCCGATCGCGCGAAGCTCGCCCCTGGCCAGGGCGGGCTTCAGCAGGTTGGCGGCGTCCATCGCGCCCTCGGCCGCGCCGGCTCCGACCAAGGTGTGGAGCTCGTCGATGAAGAGGATGACTTTGCCCTCCGCCCCGACGACCTCCTTCAGGACCGCCTTCAGGCGGTCCTCGAACTCGCCCCGGTACTTGGTGCCGGCGATCAGCGCCCCCAGGTCGAGGGCGACCACCCGCCGGCCCTTGAGACCCTCGGGCACGTCGTCGCGGGCGATCCGCTCGGCCAGCCCCTCGGCGATGGCCGTCTTGCCGACGCCGGGCTCGCCGATGAGGACCGGGTTGTTCTTGGTCCGCCGGCTGAGGACCTGGATGACGCGCCGGATCTCGTCATCGCGGCCGATCACCGGATCGAGCTTGCCGGCCGCGGCGAGCGCCGTCAGGTCGCGTCCGTACTTCTCCAGCGCCTCATATTTGGACTCGGGATTCTGGTCGGTGACGCGCTGGTTGCCACGCACCTTGCGCAGCGCGTCGAGCAGCGCGTCACGGGTGACGCCGGCAGCGGTCAGCGGCGGCAGCGGGGCCATCGCCAGCAGCAGGTGCTCGGTCGAGACGTATTCGTCCTTCAGCTGCTCGGCCTGGCCCGCCGCCGCCTCGAGGACCTTGCGAAGCGCGGGCGAGAGGTAGGGCTCGGCGCCACCGCTGACGCGCGGGAACCGGTCCACCGCCGAGCCGGTCTCTGCCTCCAGGGCGCCGGGATCGGCGCCGGCGGCGCGCAGGAGCGGCCTGGCCAGCCCGGCCTCCTGGGCGAGCAGCGCCAGCAGCAGGTGCTCGGGCTCGACGCCCTGCTGGCCGCGTTCGGCGGCCAGCGACACGGCGGCGGACAGGGCTTCCTGCGATTTCTCGGTGAAACGATCCATGCGCAAGGGCATACCTCGATCTACCACCCGCGAGCCAGTGGTTAAACTCGGCCAGCGAGTGATCAACGGGCACCTCGAGCGGACCGGCGTCAGGCTCCACTACCTGGAATGGAATCCCGACGCGGACGGACGGCCGGCCGTCCTCCTCCTCCACGGGCTGAGCTCCAACGCCGCCTTCTGGAGCCGCCTCGCCGGGCAGCTCCCAACGCGCCGGCTGGTCGCGCTCGACCAGCGCGCGCACGGCGCGTCGGCGGCTCCCGAGGACGGGTACCAACCGGCCATCCTGGCAGCCGACGCGGCGGCCCTGGTGGAGGAGCTGGGGCTCGGGCCGGTCGTGGTCGCGGGCCACAGCTGGGGCGCGTCGATCGGCCTCCAGCTGGCGGCGGACCGGCCGGACCTGGTGGCGGGCCTGGCCGTCCTCGACGGCCCGGTGAGGGCGTGGAGCGAGACCGGTCTCACCTGGGACCAGGCCGCCCAGTTCATGCAGCCGCCGCTGCCGCTCTACCAGGACCTGGAGGCGGCGCTGGCCGAACAGCGGCGCTATCTGAAGGATGCCTGGGCCGACGACCTGGTCGAGTTCGTCCGGTCCGGGCTGGTGGCAGAGGGAACCGGGTTTCGCCTCCCCCTCACCGCAGCGATCCGGCTCCAGATCCTGCAGGCCATGTTCTTCCAGCCGTACAAGGTGCTCTGGACCCAGGTCCGCTGCCCGGTGCTACTGGTGCTGGCCGACGGCGGAGGTGACTCCGGCTTCCTCGACTACAAGCGCCGCTCGGCTGCGGCCGTCGCCGAGCAGGTGCCCGGGACCACCGTCCACTGGTACCCGACCGGTCACGACATCCCCCTCGAAAGGCCAGCCGAGATCGCGGCCGAGCTGGAGCGGCTCTGCCTGCGGGCGGCCTTCGCCGAGGTGACGTCCGACATCCTCGCCACCGACGGCGACTGGACCAGGGCGACCGGCTACCGCGACTGGACGGCCAGGGACCTTCTGGCCCACCTCTCGAGCACCCAGTCCGCGCTGCCGGCGGTCGCACGCTCCCGCGCCGAGCCGGACGCCGAGCCGGCGGCGAGGTTCGACTCTGACCGCTGGAACGCATCCCAACTGCGCCGCCGCGCCGAGACCACCGCGGCGGAGCTGAAGGCCGAGCTGGATGCGGGCCTGAAGGAGCTGGACCCCATCCTCGCGGAGCTGCCGGTCGGCGAGACGATCGGTGCCGGCACCTTCGCCGGCGAGAAGGCGGCCGCCGCGATGGAGCACATGGTCGACCACCAGCGAGAGCACCTGGCCGAGCTCCGGCGCACGCTCTCGGCGGACTCCTAGGCCGCCCCCACCGCCTGGCGCTCGAGAAGCGCCAGCACTGCCCGCTCGCAGTCCTCGTCGGGCTCGGGACAGACGTCGATCACGCTGCCGGCGAGGTAGCCGTCGATCACCGCCGGGTGGACGTAGCAGCGACGGCAGACCGCCTGGGTGTTGCCGAGCACCCCTGCCACCGAGCGAACCGCCTCGACCACCCTGTGCTTGGCCTCGGTCTCGTTCTCGAAGACACCCAGCCGGGCAAGCTCGACGGCCGCCAGCACGGTGCCCGACCAGGTTCGGAAGTCCTTCGCCGTGAAGTCCTGCCCGGTCACCTCCCGCAGGTAGTCGTTGACGTCCGACGACTGGATCCGGCGGGCCTCGCCCGCGTCGTCGAGGTAGAGGAAGAGCTGCTGCCCGGGCAGCTCCTGGCAGCGGCGGACGACGGCGGCCACGCGGCGGTCGCGGACATCCACGTCGTGGTCCTTTCCTGACTTGCCACGAAAGCGGAAGCGCACCCGCTCGCCCTCGACCCTGACGTGGCGGCGCTTGAGCGTTGTGAGGCCGTAGCTCTCGTTGTCGCGGGCGTACTCGGCGTTGCCGACCCGGATCCGGGAGAGGTCGAGGAGCCTGACGACCGTCGCCACCACCTTGCTCTCGGGCAGGCCCGGCTGCGCCAGGTCGCGCTCCACCCGGCGCCGAAGCCCCGGCAGGGCGCGGGCGAAGTCGACCATCCGGCCGTACTTGGTCTCGTCCCGCGCCTCCCGCCAGCGGGGGTGGTAGCGGTACTGCTTGCGACCGCGCGAGTCCCTTCCGCTCGCCTGGATGTGGCCGCGGGGGTTGGGACAGATCCAGACGTCGTTCCAGGCCGGGGGTACGGCCAGCGACCGGATGCGGCGCAGACGCTGGGGTTGGGTCACCGGCTCCCCGCCAGGCCCGAGATAGGTGAAGCCGCGGCCCGAACGCCGGCGGCGGATGCCGGGCTGGTCGTCTCCGACGTAGAGGAGCCCGGCGGCGCGCGCGGCCTCCTCAGGCTCGTCGAGCTCTGCGGCGATGGCTGCGGCGTGGGCGGGAAGGGCCATGTCTCCTGGCCCACTTATTATAGTATTGCTATCACTTCTTACGCAGCCTCGCCGACAGCCTCCGGCCCCCGCAGCCACGCCGGCGCCGGAAGGCGTGAGAGCGCCGCGGACAGCAGGAGAACGCTGCCGTCGATGACGCAGTAGCCGCCGGCGATCACCGAGGGTGGGTTCCCGGCGGGAATCAGCAGGTAGGGTGCGTCCACCGCCCACCGCCAGTTGCCGAAGCTGGTCCCGAAGATCTCCAGCAGCGAGGTGCAGAAGAAGATCGCCGCGAAGACCCCGGCACGCGGGGAGCGAAGCACGAACCAGGCGAAGATCGGCAGGCAGAGCGCGCCCAGGAGGTCGACCCGGCCGGTGACCAGCGGCAGCCAGGTCAGGCCGGAGACGGCCCAGCCGACCGCCAGGACGAGGGCGGCCCGGGTCACCAACCAGCCGTGCCGGCGAAGGAGCGGCGTCCGCGCCGCCGTCAGTCCGAACAGGTACACGAGCCCGTGGCCGGGCGGTACGTAGAGCGGCAGGTTGTGCAGCTGGTAGCGGTAGAGGCCCCAGACCAGGGAGCCGAAGATCTCAAAGCCGGTCGCGACCACGACGCAGAGCCAGACCTGGCGCCGCTCGGCGGCGTCCGACCAGCGGGTGCTGAGCCAGAGGACGCCGAAGGTCAACAGCCCCAGCCCGTATTGCTCGTAGACACTCACCAGGTGCGCGTCGAGGAAGAGGATGAACGGGATGTAGAGCGCGAAGACGATCTGCAGGCCGTACGGACGAACCGCTCTCAGCACCGGCTGAAGGGTAGCTTGGAAGCGATGGCCTCCTCCGCAGCGGAGTTCGTGCCCGGCTCCGACGACTGGGAGGAGCTGCGCGCCGCGGCGCTCGGCTGTCGCGGCTGCGAGCTCTGGGAGAACGCCACCCAGACCGTCTTCGGCGAGGGCGACCTCGGGAGCCGACTGATGCTGGTCGGCGAGCAACCCGGGGACAAAGAGGACCTCATCGGAAGGCCTTTTGTCGGTCCCGCCGGGCGCGTCCTGGAGGAGGCTCTCGCCGAGGCCGGCATCGACCGGGAGGCCGTCTACGTGACCAACGCGGTCAAGCATTTCCACTGGAGGAAGCAGAGCCAGCGCCGGCTCCACGAGGAACCGAGAAGCCGCCATGTCGCGGCCTGCCGTCCGTGGCTCGAAAAGGAGATCGAGATCGTCCGTCCGCGGGTCGTGGTCTGCCTCGGGGCGACCGCGGCGCAGGCACTGCTGGGGCCCGACTTCCGGGTCACGAGGGAGCGCGGCAAGCTCTTCGAGCGGCCCGGCCTGCCGCCGCTCTCGGCGACGGTCCACCCCTCTTCTATCCTGCGAGCGCCCGACGAATCTTCCTGCCAAGCCGCGATGAGCTCCTTCGTCGCCGACCTGGCTGCCGCCGGACGCCGGCTACCTCACCGCTGATCCAGCCGATCGCGACGCCGAGCAGGCCGCCGGCGATGACGTCGGAAGGAAAGTGGTGGCCGAGGTGGATGCGCGAGGCTCCCACCGCGGTCGCGCTCAGAAAGAGGAGCGGCCTCGCCGAGGGGTAGGCCATGCCGAGCGCGGTGGCCGCCGCGAAGGAGGCCGCGGTGTGGCCGCTCGGGAAGGAGTGGTCCGGCGTCTTGCCGCCGACCACCTTGGCCGCCTCGCGGGTGAACCACGGGCGGTTGCGGCGGAAGATCGGCTTTAGGACCCGCTGCGCGATGTAGGTCGAGACCGCGGCGGCCCCGGTCGATGCGATCGCCGCCCGCCTTCCTCGTTTGCCGTCGAGGCTGGCGAGCCAGATCCCGGCGAACGCCCAGCCGGCGCCCTCGCCGAGGTCGGAGATCAGCCCGATGTAACGATCGCTGAAGCGCGTGTGCGGTAGCCCGTTGAGGAACTCGTAGACGCGGGCGTCGAGGGTTGCCGGTGCGCGGACGACGTCTGCCATCTGTTCCAGTCTGCCCGAACCGGCTTATCCTGTCGCCGCAGTGAAAGAAACCGAGCGCCGGCTGGTGGTTCGCTGCGAGTGCGGTTACGAGGCGAAGGGCGACGAAGACGAGGTCGTCGCACTGATCAGCGAGCACGCCTTCGAGATGCACAACATGAGGACGAGCCGAGAGGAAGTCCTCAGCCGGGCGGAGTCCGCCTGAGCGAACGCGTCGAGACCCGGGCCGCCTGGGGCGTCGAGGGCCCGGTCCAGGCCGAGGTTCTACGTGCTCCGGATGACGGAGCACGGCCCCGAGTTGACGGGCCCCGATGGGCCGATCGCCTGGTACCTCGAGGTCGGCGAGGACGACGACCCGATGGACGTGGTGAACCGGATCGCATCCCGCCAGCTCGGCCCGCCGCAGCTCGTCCATTCCACCTCCTGGCGGCGCGCTCGCCACGCCGTGGTGCTGAGCTTCGTGGTGGTCCTCGCCGACGGACAGCGGACCGACCTCCGCGGCGTCCCCGTCGTGCGCGCCGAGCTGGCGCGGAACTCGGCCACCGCCGCGCCACCGGCGATCGCCACCGACCAGGTGCTCGAGCACGCCTCCGGCACCTGGCCTGGCTGGCCAGGACGAGGTCGTCCGCGAAGTCCTCTCGTCCGCCTGGCAAAAGCTGCTGGCGGATTACGTGCCGGCGCCGTTCCGCCACCTTGCCTGAGAACCGAACGCGGGCGTTCAGCTTGGCTTCAGCTTCCTTTAAGGTGCCCGCGGTTCACTGCGCTGCAGCATGGCCGTCGAGCCCATCAGCGTCCTCTTCGTCACCTCGGACCCGGTGCTGGCGGCGGTCTACCGGCTGCGGCTCGAGCTTGACGAATACCGGATCAGGTGGGCAGACCCCGGGTCGGTGCTGGAACAGTTGAAGGGAGACGCGCCCGACCTCGTCTACGTAGATGCCGATTCGCCCGGCGTTGACGGAAACCTCTTGGGATCACTCCGCAAGTTGCCGGGTGGCACCGACGCACCGCTGATCCTGATCACCCGCCGACCGGAGGTGAGCTTGCGCAAGAATCTGCCCGCCTGGCTGGAGCCGTTCTTCGTCCTCAGCCTGGCCCACCCCGAGGGCGTGGCCGTCTAGTTCCTCAGCGCCTGGAGGACCCGCACCAGCAGGTAGGTCCCGAAGGCCAGGCTGGTGATGAAAAAACTCACCGGGTGCGGTGAGTAGAAGGCGATGAAGAGGCCGATCCAGGTGAAGGCGAGCGAGAGGCCGACGGCGATCGCGATGGCTCTGGCCGGCCGGCTGGTGAGCCGGATGGAGATCGCCGCCGGGGTGACCACGAGCGCGAAGATGAGGAGCACGCCGACGACCTGCACGGCATCGGTAACCGCGAGGGCCAGGACGGCCATGAACGCCGTCGAGAGGGCGAGGACGGGGACGCCCTTGGCCCGGGCAAGCTCCTGGTCGACGGAGGCGAATAGCAGCGGCCTATAAAGCGCCCCCAGCGCCAGCAGGGTCAGCACGGCCACCGCCGCGGTGACCTCGACGTCGAGGCTGCTGATCCCCAGTATCTCGCCGAACAGCAGTGCATAGGCCTCGGTCGCGTAGCCCGTGTAGAGGGAGATGAACAGGACCCCGAGGCCGAGCGTCCAGGCGAGGACGATGCCGATCGTCACGTCGCGTCCGCGGACACGGTCCCCCACGGCGCCGATCACGACCCCGCTCCCGACCGTGAAGACCAGCAGGCCGAAGATCGGGCTCAGGCCGAGAAGCACCGCGCCGGTCGCGCCGGCGAACCCTACGTGGGACAGCGCGTGGGCCGCGAATGACGAGCTTCGGAGCACGACGAAGTAGCCGATCGCGCCCGCGATCACTGCCACCACCGTGCCGGCCAGGAAGGCGTTGACCATGAACTGGTACTGGAAGACCGCGGCCAGGTCGGCGATGACGTTCCAGCCCAGTGTCGGCGTGCTGTCGTGGATGACGAGCTCAGGGATGGGGATGGCTCGCCTCCTCCTCGAGGCCGGCCACGAAGATTCGGCCGAAGCGATCGGTGAACACTTCCACCGGGGCCGAGTAGATGGCGGACAGGCTCTCCGAGGTGATCACCTCCGCCGGCGTCCCGATCGCCGTCCTGCCATTGGCGACGTAGAGCACCCCGTCGATGTGCGCCAGCAGGGGATTGACGTCGTGGGCGACCAGGACCACGGTCAGCCCCCGCTCGCGCACCACCCGGGCGATCACCTGCACGATGGCCGCCTGGTTGCGGACGTCGAGGTGCGAGAGCGGCTCGTCCATGAGGAGCAACTCGGGCTCGCCGACCAGGCCGTGGGCGAGCAGGAGGCGCTGCTGCTCACCCCCCGAGAGCCGGCCCAGCGGGCGGTCGGCGTAGGCGCCCGCGTGAACCGCCTCGATGGCGGCGTCGATCCTGCGACGCTTCGCCGTGGCGCCGCCGAGCGGCACGCCCCAGCGGTGGCCGTCGATGCCGAGCCCGACGAAATCGCGTCCACGCACCGTGAAGTCGGGATCGAAGGCCGATCCCTGGGGGATATAGCCGATCCTGTGGTTGCCACGTTTGGGAGGCTCGCCGAAGACCTTGAGCTCCCCGGCCGAGGGCGCCAGCTGACCCAGCAGCAGCCTCACCAACGTCGATTTGCCCGACCCGTTGGGGCCGAGGATGGCGGTGAAGCTCCCTCGCTTGATGCTGAAGCCGGCGTCCGCCCAGACCGTCCGCGAACCGTAGCGCACGGCAAGGCCGACCGCCTCGACGACCGTCTCTGGAACCGACGCCAACGGAGTCATCCGCCCGCGACCAGGGCGGCCTCGAGGGCGACCAGCTGCCGGTCCTGCCATTCCTCGAAAGTCGCGGTCTCCGGCTGCAGCGTCTCCGAGACGCCGACCAGAGGTATCGACGACCGGGCGGCCTGGAGCTTGAGGTTGGTTGTCACCGCCGTGTCCGTCTGGACGTTGTAGACGAGGACTCGGATCGCCCTCGATGCGACCTGGTCCTGGAACTGCGCGACGGCGCTGGCGGCCGGGTCGATGCCCTCCGACACCGCCTGCATGAATCCAGGCGGCGAGACCAGGTCGAGCCCAAGGTAGGCCGCGAGGTATACGAAGATCGACTCGGTCGCCCCGACCGGCACCCCGGCGAACTTCGCTTTGATCTCAGCCAGCCGCTTGGCATACGGCTCAAGCGCCGCCGTGAAGCCCGAACGCCGCTGGTCGAAATAGGACGCGCCGCCGGGGTCGATGGCCTTGTACTCGGCGGTGATCCCGTCGGCGACCCGGGCCACGTAGTCCGGTTGATACCAGAAGTGCGGGTTGTCGCCTGCCTTCTTGCCAAGCAGCTGTGCCACCGTCAGCACCCGCCGGTCCGAGCTCGGGTTGGCGTCGAGCAGGTGCTTTCCCCAGTCGTCATAGCCGGCGCCGTTCAGCACAACGAGCCTCGCAGTGGCGAAGGCCCGCGCGTCGTTGGTGTTGCTCTCGTATTCGTGGGGATCCGCATTTGGGTCGGAGACCACGCTCTCGACGTGGACCCTGTCTCCACCGAGCTGGGAGGCGATGTTGCCCCAGGAGTCCTCCCCCGCGACGACCGCGATCTCTTTCGGGCTCGAGCTGGCCGGCGGCAGCGGGGGACTGCCGCAGGCGGCGGCCACGCAGGCGACGAGCAGGCTCAAAAGGATCGACCGCATTTGCGCAACAGTATTGCACAAGTGCGTTGCACAAGTCTCTGGCGTCTGGTAGTCTGCGAAGGTGCCCCGACCCAGCCCCGTGCGCGACGCGCTCCGCCAGGTCTTCGAGCACCCTGAGCACCGAGCGTGGTCGCTCGACGAGCTGCTCGAACAGGTCCGCTCGACGATCGGGGCGGGCGACTACTCGACGGTTTTTCGCGCGGCCGCGGTTCTGGAGTCGGAGGGCGTCATCCAGCGGGTGGACCTCGGCGACGGACACTCCCGCTACGAGACGGCCGGCAGCCACCACGAGCACATCCGCTGCGATGGCTGCGGCCGGGTGGTCGAGGTCCACGGCTGCGTCCTCGAGGACGCGGCCCAGCAGATCGAGGCCAGCACCGGCTTCCGACTAAAGGGCCACAGCCTGGTCTTCTCCGGCCTCTGCCCTGATTGCTGCAGCTCGGTCCCTGCCGCAGGCTGAACGCCCTTCGAGGAGGCGGTTGATTTCAGCCGGAGATCTACCTCAAAGAGCGGGGTGTCGTGGAAAATTTTCGAACTATCGCGGGTCAGAGGCTCCCTGGCGGCGCGATCCAGATGACTTCCTGACCCGTGATCGCGGCGATGCGCTCGAAATCGTGGTCGTAGTGCCAGACCGCGGCCCCAGCGATCTCCGCGACCGCTGCGATGATCAGGTCCGGTACTGCGACCCGGTGGTGAAGCGGTCGCGAGTGCGCCAAGAGCCGCTGTACGGCAAGGGCCCGTGCCAGCGCCCCAGCATCGCAGTGCAGCTGATGCAGGCCGTCCAGCTCGCTGCTGATCGCGTCATATTGGGCCGCGCCCTGCGCGCTGTAGAGCACTTCCAGCCGGATCGGAGCGGTCGTTGCGACTACGTCTTCATCGAGGACGCGACGCCATTCGGCCACGACGCTCGGGTGGCGGCTCCGGTGCCACGCGCTGGTGTCGGCTAGGAGGATTCGGGCGTCCGCCACTGTCGAGCCGCCCCAACGGTCCGGTCGTCGAAATCAAGGCCGGCCCCAGACGCCAACCTCGCGGCAAGAGCCCGTCTCTTCGCGGCTCTAACCACTTCGGTAAGTGCCCGGTCCACCGTCTCCTTGAGGCCATGCGTGCCCAGGACGACACGGGCTTCAGCCAGGAGGGCATCATCCATCTCGATCGTGGTGCGTCGACTCACGACCTAATCATACATAGACAACTGAGGGCGGGATGCATATCGTGCCGCCATATCGATGCGGCACGGGGTGGCGGAGCGAGAGGGATTCGAACCCCCGGTGGCTTGCGCCACAGCTGTTTCAAGTTTGGCGCCCCCAACTCACGGCTCCGGCGACCAATTTTGATCTAGAAACATGCGGCTGCGCCGTTGAATGCGCCCTGTTGACGCGGGAGACCGACGCGAGTGTATCTGGACGAACTGAGGGTGAAAAGAACCACGCGCGGACCCGATGCGCTATCGAAGGCAGCTCTTCACCTCTGCGACAGCAAAGTCGATATCCAAGGCCTGCCGCGTGGGCCTCTGACCTGAGCTGAGGAGGCCTCGTCACGCCGCAGGGATCCGTCGGCCGCGCCGATGATCCCGGCTCAGGCCCGTGAGCCAGAACGGAGCGGCGAGGGCGATCAGCGCGAGACCGGCCCCGAGAATGATCCAGGTCATGATCATGGTCTGAGTCAGGAAGATCAGCTCGAATGCAATCCAGCCGACCAACACCAGGCCTCCGACGAGCGACAGGACGGGTGCCATCCGTGCGGATAGCGCGGCGGCGATCGCCGTGGCGACACCACCAGCTCCGATTACGACCAACAGGACAAGGCCAGCGACGGTGTAGTCGGCGAATGGCCAGTAGGAGCTCAGCCAATCGGTGGGGAGCTTATATCCGTAGACGGAGCCGCTGGTCATCAGCTGCCAACCCGGGACGATGGCGTTTAGGCCCACCAGTCCCGAAACGACGACGATGGCGATTTGAATGAACCTGCCTGTCCCTCTTGGCGATGGATTCTGGCTCATTCCACCACCTCCTCCTCGAGGTCCTCGACGTGGACCGTGTCCTTCTTGGGCTCCACGGTGCCTGCCGCGTGCTGAGGCGGTGCATAGACCGTGAAGAGCTTCATCGGCTCATCGCCGTTGTTGACGACGTTGTGTCGGACGCCTGTCGGCACAAAGACGATCGAACCCTTCTTGATGTCGTGCTTCGAACCGTCCAGCACTGCAAACCCTTCCCCGTCCACCAAGTAGATGACCTGGTCTCCGTCATGAACCTCCATCCCGATCTCTTCATCCGGCTGCAGGGACATCAGGACCAGCTGACTCTTGGCTGCCGTGAAGACGACGTCGCGGAAGTACTCGTTGTCCTTCGCGGCCTTCTTGATGTTGACCACGTATCCGTTATTCATCGCGATACCTCCTAGGCCGTCGGCACGAGCGGCGTGGGCTGAGGGCCGGCGGTTGGCAGTTGCGCCTGTCGGTAGGGCGTCCCGTCGGGGGCGGCGACCACGTAGGCGACCATCGCTGCGAATCCGATGGGAGCGAACGCAAAGCTGAGCAGCCCACCGAGCAGGAGCACCAGGAACCAGGTCTTCTCCGGCAGCGCGTAGCTGTTGACCAGCCCGCCGATCCACGCCACCAGCTGAACCAGGCCGCCGATCAATCCGATCACCCCGCCGGTGACGATGAGCCCGACGGTGGTCCAGAAGAAGCCATTCAGGGTGGGCGTGAAGTCGTAGTTGTTGCTGCTGCCCGGAACCTGGTTGAAGGTCCCCCCGTAGGCCAGCATAAGGAAGACCCCGACGATAGCCACGATGACGCCCGCGGCGAAGACCGCCAGGCCGCCGATCCAACTCTTGGTGATGGTTGCTTTGGTCATTTCGGATATCACCTCCACCTCTGAATGCTCCTCCGGCTGGCAAGCGGCGGCAGTGCCGCAGGACCGGGATTGCGGCGGCCATTCGACCTAGCGAGCCGGGCTCCGCCGCCTAATCGGGGACGAGCCGCCAGGTCAAAGGGAGCCTTGCGAGGTCACATTGGCGCAGCCGGCTCGGCGAGGCCGACGACCAAGTGGACGATCTCTTGGTCGTCCTCGATCTGCACCAAGGGCCGGCAAGACTTATCGACTCCCGCCCGATGCCTCCGGTGCGGTCACGAAGGCCGGACAGCCCACATGAACTCTCTCACGGCTTCGACGACTTCGCGCCACCTGCTCAAGGTCTGGACCGTCACGGATCGACTCGGTGACTTCTATAGAAGATGATCTTCTCGACGGCATCGTGACTTAGGTGCCGATATCTCTGAATCCCCGGACCTGGGAAACGAGTCGACGGACCAGTCGGGGCAGTCGATGGACAGTCACCTCAAGCGCGACCCCGCCCAGGGCGACGAGCCCGAGCGCGGCCAGCCAGAGCACAGGGTCGGGCAGATCGATCCCGAAGAGCTGCGCGGTCAGAGGAAAGAGTCCCGCCGCGACGAGCCCTGCGACCATGGCGACGATAAGGCCCTGGCGGGCGGGCGTCAGCGGCCGGGCAAGGACGGCCAGGATCCAGATCCCGGTCCCGGCAAGAACGACGGACGCCACCGTTCGCGCCTCGTCCAGCTGCACGCCGCGCTCGCCGAGAGCCAGGTAGTAGCCCGCGAAGGTGCAAACAGCAGCTATGGCGCCGGCAGGAAGCGCGAAGGCGGCCACGCGACGGAGGAATCCCGGCCGGGCGCGCTCGGGGCTGGGGGCGAGCGCGAGGAAGAAGGCGGGAATGCCGATCGTGAAGGCGGCGATCAGGGTCAGGTGCCGGGGCAGGAAGGGATAGGGCAGAAGCAGGGCCGCCGTGCCCAGGCCGAGCAGCGCCGCGTAGGTGGTCTTGGCGAGAAAGAGGCTGGCCAGCCGCTCGACGTTGGCGATGACGCGGCGGCCCTCATGGATGGCACCCGCGAGGGCGCCGAGCCGGCCGTCCACGAGGATGAAGGCGGAGACCGCGCGGGCGGCGGAGCTGCCGCCGCCGATCGCGACCGCGACGTCGGCCGCCTTCAACGCCAGGATGTCGTTGACGCCGTCGCCGACCATGGCGACAGTGTGGCCCCCGGCCTGCAACTGCCTGACGGCGGCCTCCTTCCCTTCCGGTGTGACCCGGCCGCGGACGGTCACCTCCATCTCGCCCAGCTCGAGGCTGCGGACCACCGCCTCAACCGTCGCGGCGAGGTCGCCGGAGAGCACCACCACCCCCACCCCCTCTCGCCCGAACCGGCGCAGGATCTCGCCGGCCTCGGGCCGCAGGCCCTCCCGCAGGACGGCCAGGGCCACCGGTTGCACGGGATCTTGGCCCGGCCGCTCGGAGCGGCCGAGCAGGAGCACCCGCAGACCCTCCCCGGCGAGCTGGTTGGCACGCCGCGACGGAACAGTTGAGCCCGGCAGTAGCACGTCGGCCGCCCCGAGAACCCAGCTGCCGTGGCCGGCGAAGGTCGCCGCCGACCATCGGCGGTCCGAGGAGAAGGGAATGCGGCCGGTGACCCGCCAGCTCGGCGGCGAAGGCAGGGCGGGGGCGACCTGGGCCAGCTCGCCGTGCGGCTCGGCCGCGATCATCGCCGCCAGAGCGAGGTCGGCCGGCTCCCCATCCTCGAGGAGCTCGACGCGCTCCAGGCGCAGCGTCCCGTCGGTCAGGGTGCCCGTCTTGTCGATGCAGACCGTGTCGGCCCTCGCCAGCATCTCGACCGCGGCGAGCTCCTGCACGAGCAGGTTCTGACGGCCAAGCCGGATGACGGCGACGGCCAGGCTCAGGCTCGTAAGCAGGACCAGGCCCTCGGGCACCAGGGTGACGAGGGCGGCCACCGAGGACCGGATGGCGTCGGCGAAGGACACCCGCGCCACGAGCTGTGACCCGACGATGACGAGCGCCATCGGCACCATCAGCCAGGTGATCGCCCGCAGGATCCGATTGATCCCGACCATCAGGTCCGACCGAACGAGCTGGAAGCGCCGCGCCCGGACGGCGATCCCGCTCGCGTAGCGCGCGTCGCCGACTGCTGTCGCCAGGCACGTCCCCGCACCCGCGACCACCGAGCTGCCGGCCAGCAGTTGATCGCCCGCGGCCTTGGCGACCGGCCGGGACTCGCCGGTCAGGAGCGACTCGTCAACCTCGAGGCCGACCGTGACCAGGACCTGCGCGTCCACCGGCACCTCCTGCCCCTCGGCCAGTTGCAGAACGTCGCCGCGCACCAGCTGATCGGCCGGCAGCTCGCGTTGGCGCCCGTCGCGGGTCACCGCCACCCTCGGAACGTCCACCAGCGCGAGGCGGTCGAGCGTCCACTTCGCCCGCAGCTCTTCGACGATCCCGATCGCCGAGTTGACCACCAGGATCAGCCCGAAGAACGCGTCCTGCAGGGGGCCGACCACTAAGATCACCAGCAGCAGGCTGCCGAGGAGCGCGTTGAACCGCGTGAAGAGGTTGGCGCGAAGGATCTCGCCGGCCGTCCGGCTCGGATGCAGCAAGCTCACGTTGGCTTCTCCGGCTTCTCTCCGCCGAGCGGCCTCTGCCTCGCTCAGCCCGGTGGCGATAGCGGGCGGGGCGGCCACAATCGGCGTCGACATGTCAGGCGCTCGGGACGACGTCGGCGCTCGATCCGGCCGCCTGGAGGTCGAGAGCCGCGGTTCGCACCACCGACCCGCCGCCGAGGGCGCGGAGCGCGTTGAGGATCACCGCGACGTCGATCGCCTCCTGGAGGACGGCGCCCGGCACGGGGGGCAGGAAGCCGATCGCCGCCACTCCCATCGCGACGATGGAGAGCGTCATCCCGGCGACCACGCTCTGCCGGGCGATCGCGGTGGCCCGGCGTGCGATCGCCATCGCGTCGGCGACGCGCTCGAGGCGATCGACCACGATCACCGCGTCGGCCGCCTCGGACGCCGCGGTCGCGCCGCGGGCGCCCATCGCCACCCCGATCTGGGCGGCGGCAAGGGCGGGGGCGTCGTTGATGCCGTCCCCGATCATCGCCGTCGGCGCCTGCCGGCTCTCGCGATGGACGGCCTCGACCTTGTCCTCCGGCGAGTGCTCAGCGAGCACGAGGTCGGCTCCGACCAGCTCGCCTACCCCTTCCGCCACCTCCTGCCGGTCGCCGCTCAGCACGACGACGCGACGCACCCCGAGGTCGCGCAGCTCCCTGACGACTCGAGCGGCGTCTGCCCTGACGGGATCCTGGAGAGTCACCGCTCCGACGAACTTGCCGCCGATGGCGACGAAGACGGCGGTCATGCCCTCGATCTCGGCGCGCTCGCGGAGTTTTAAGGCAGCGGGCGGGACGACGTTGGGACCGGCCAGCCACGAGGCCTTGCCGAGGGCGACCTCGATCTCCCCCACCCGGCCGTGGATGCCGGCGCCCGGCACCTCCGCGACCTCGGTCGGGAAGCGCAGCGAGATCCCCCGCTCCCGCGCCGCCTGCACGATCGGACCGGCGAAGATGTGCGGCGAAACCTGGTCGAGCGACGCGGCCAGCTCCAGGATCTCCTCCTCGCTTCGTTTCCCAAAGGACTCGATTGAGGCCAGCCGCGGCGTGCCCGCGGTCAGGGTGCCCGTCTTGTCGAAGACGACCGTGCGCGCCTGCGCGAGCGCCTCCAGGGCCCCGCCTCCCTTGACGATCACCCCGCGTCCTGCTGCCCGCGAGATGCCGGCCATGATCGCGACCGGCGCCGCCAGGATGAGCGGGCAGGGCGTTGCCACGACCAGCACCGCGAGAGCCCGGACCGGGCTGCCGCTGACCAATCCCGCCAGCGCCGCGAGGATGATCGTCACGGGGAGGAACCAGAGCGCGTAGCGGTCAGCCATCCGGACGAAGGGCGCCTTGGCCTTCTGGGATTCCTCGACCAGGCGCACGATCCTCGCGTAAGTGCTGCTGTCGGCCGTTGCCGTCGCGTACATGTCGAAGGGGACTCCGGCGTTGACGACGCCGCTGTGGACCTGGTCGCCGGCGTGCCGCTCCACGGGCCGCGCCTCGCCGGTCAACGCGGACTCGTCGAGCACGGCGCTGCCCTCGCTTATGACGCCGTCGACGGGCACCACCTCGCCCGGCTTGACGAGGAGAAGGTCTCCCCGCCGAACCTCCGCCAGCGGGGGCGAGGCAAGCTCGCCGCCCTGATGGCGGTGGACCACCTGGGGCGCCCGCGCGATCAGCGCGGACAGCTCGCGGCGGGCCCGTCGCCCGGCATAGTGCTCGAGACTGTCTCCGCCGGACAGCATCACTGCGATCACCGCGCCGGCCAGGTCCTGGCCGAAGAGCAGCGATCCCGCCATGGCGAGCAGCGCGATGACGTCCACGCCGAACTCACCGTGCCGCAGCTCCTTGGCGATCGACCAGGTCAGCGGCACCAGCGCCAGCAGCGTGGTGGCCGCCCAGGCGACCTCGGCCGCAACCCTGGCTCCGAGTAGCCAGAGGACGATTCCGATGCTGATGCCGGCGACCGCAAGGCCGAGGACGACCTCGGGACGCCTGACCTTGGCTGCCGGGCCATGGGGCCGGCGCATTAATTCGACCTTAGGCAGGCGCCCGAATTGCAGGTAGGGCTGATCGGCCCCGAGGCGTCAGGACCTCGTTCCCTCTCGCGTTCGCTTCAGGGTGACCCGGTCGCTGCCCGCGGCCAGCGCCGGCAGCTCGCCCTCCCACACCGCCCAGCGAAGGAAGTGGTTGACCCGCTCAGGTAGCTCCGGATGCTGGGCCTGCTCCGCTCCCGCTCCTGGAGCTCGACGCTGAGCCGCTCCCCGCTCACCCGGTTGCCCTTGGCGTCGTAGGCATAGGTGTACTTCTGAACCTGGTGCCACCGTTGGTAATCGTGTCGGTGGAGAGCTGGTCGGCGTTGTCATAGGCCAGAGCGCCCGGGTTGCCGCCCGAGGTGTTGATGGCGGTCACCCGGTCGGCGGCGTCGTAACCGTAGCCCTGGCTGCCGCCCGAGGTCAGCCGGTTCTGGGTGTCGTAGCCATAGCTGCTGTGTCGTGGGTCAGGCGGAGCGAGAGGTACGAGGAATTACGCGGACAGGTTCGGGACCACCACGACCAGCGACTCGATCCTGCGGTAGTGCTCACGGTTGGACGTTGCGACCCGCCATCCGTTCGCGATGGCGGTCGCGGCGACCAGCCAATCGTGGGCACCGACGTCCATCTCCCCGGCGGCGAGATCGGACCAGAGTCGGGCATGAACCCGTGCCGCCAGCAGGTCGAAGGGAATCGGCGGAAAGGCGCTGATCACCGTCTCGACAAACGCTTCCCGGCGGGCCCGGTGCTGAGCGTCGGCCCGGTGCACTCCGTGGAGGAGCTCCGAGGCTGTGATGGCCGCCATCCCCACCTCCTCGTCGGCGCCCAACTCGCGAACCAGCCGCTGGCCCACCTCGGCCATGGCCCGGCCGGTGTCGAGCCTCCGCAGCTCGCGTTCGAGCTGGATGAAGACGGTGGTGTCTAGGAGGGTTCCCACGGATCGCCCGGTACCGGACCGGTGGCGGCTCGGACTTCCTCGAGGTCTGCCCCGAAGACTTCATCTGGCAGCGGCGCACGGCTCAGCATGGCGGCCGCGTCGCGCAGCGGCCGGCCGCGCACTGCGAGTGATCCGCCAGCCGGGTGGTCGAGAGCGCTGGTGATGACCAGGGCCGGGCGGCCATGGTTGACGACCAGGACCTCCTCGTGCCGGTCCAGGGCAGCGCGCGCCTCGGCTGGGATCCGGACGTCGTTTGCGCGGATGGTCTTCATGGCGAAGAGAATCCTATCAGTTCCGTACGGAATGTACGGATTCGGGTCGATCACTCTTCGGTCAGAGCCGTGATCAGGGCCGCGCAGGCGTCGGTCGGCGCCAGGTGGCTGTAGACCCGGTCCAGCATCGCCAGCGAGGAGTGGCCGAGGATGTCGCGGAGCTGGATCGGGTGCATTTCCCGGCGCAGCATCTCGGTCGCGAAGGAGTGGCGGAGCAGGTGCGGATAGACCCGCTTGCCGAGCCCGGCCACCTCGCCGAGGTAGCGGATCATGTGCTGGACGCTGGGCTCGGCGATCGGCTCGTAGACTCCGCCCGGCCGCTTGTTGAGCGTCAGGAAGAGCGCCGGCGAGGAGGCCTCCGGGCGGGTGAGGCGGATGTAGCGCTCGAGCCGGACGTAGAGCGCCGGCTGCAGCGGCACCAACCGCTCCCGGGAGCCCTTGCCGCGGAGCCGGAGGAAGCGCTCCCGGCCGCGGCTGACCAGGTCGTCAACCCGCAGGGCCCGCAGCTCGCCGAGCCGCATGCCGGTGTCGGCCAGGATGCGGACGATCAGCTTGTCGCGCTCGGTCTGGGCGGCGCCCTCGAGCCGGGTCAGCTCGTCCCGGCTCATGACGTCGATCAGGATCCGCTCCTGGCGCAGCTGGGGTGCCGTGGTCGGCGCCGGCAGCTCGCCCTCCCGGGCCGCCCAGCGAAGGAAGTGGTTGACCCCGCTCAGGTAGCTCCGGATGCTGGGCCTGCTCCGCTCCCGCTCCTGGAGCTGGACGCTGAGCCGCTCCAGGTGGCGCTTGGTCAGCTCGGCCGACTCCCGCCGATCCCCTGCCGCTCTCAGAAGGGCAGCAGCACCCGGCGGAGCGCGTCTGAGTAGTGGTCGACGGTCCTCGGGCTGAGCCCGCGGGCCTGGGCCGCCGCCTCGCAGTCGGGCACCAGCTTGGACCAGGGACCGGCCGCCGGGGCGGGGACCACCTTGAGTCTGGCCATCGACGAACTCCCTCCGCGATAAACCCGAGATCCGAGTATTCAAATCCCCGTTTAAGGCGCCTCAGGACTAATGAAAGGTAAGTGTCAGCAGGCCCTATCTGTATTCAAAGCGGAGCGAGAGGGATTCGAACCCCCGGTGCCTTGCGGCACAGCTGTTTTCAAGACAGCCGCCTTAAGCCGGACTCGGCCATCGCTCCGATCGAGAGTCTAGCCAGCGCGGGCGCCGGCCTCGGATCGGCTCCTTCGCACCAACCGCCAACCGTCCGCGATGTGGACTCGACACGATGGAATCGGCAGTGCGGCCCGGCAGTATTCCGGTGCATGGGTTACCTGGTCATCGGACTCGCCAGCCGGTTCCTCCGCTTCCTCACCACCTCCAGGACCGCCGAACCCGACTTCCACCTGCACTGGGATCGGGACCAGCGGAGCTGGGCTGAGAGGAAGATCGCGATCAGCTGAAGCGGACCGGAGTCAGAGCTGGGGGATACCCAGCCCCTCCATCCACTTCTGGTACGTGATCAGCGGCAGGTCGGCCGGGCGGACGTAGAGCATCAAGCGGGAGGAAAGTGGCGGCAGGAGCCACGGCCGCTGGCTCTCGACGACCGGCCTGTCCTGCTCTTGGATCCCGTCCTCGAACTCCAGGTAGCGGTCGTCCTGGGCGGGGTTGAGGTCGTAGTCCCGCGCTACCTGGAGGAAGATCCGGGCGCGGTTGTGGGAGATCGGCTGCATCGCCTGGTAGAGGACGAAGACCCCTCCGGGCGCCTTCTTGTGCAGGTGGATGACGGTCTGGTAGGCCCGGTTGGTGTACGTGACCATCTCCACTCCGGTCCCCCACCCGGTCGAGCCCACGGTGATGTTGGCCGGCTGCTGGATCGAGTAGGTGGTGAGGACGTGGTCCTTCTCGACCGAGCACTTGTGGTCGGGCGGCTCGGGACGGGCCGGGTCTCCCAGCGTCCCGGGGTGGACCCAGGGGAAGTGGGTGTCGTCTAGCGCGGCCATCACGATCCGCGTGGCTGACGCGTTCCAGGGCTTGTAGATGCGATAGGGCGTCCGGTGGAATTTCGCGTCGGCGAACTCGGGGTAGACCGGGATCTCGGTCGCCGGCTCCGCTGCGAGGCAGACCCAGACCAGGCCGTAGCGTTCCTCCACGGGGTGGATCTCGACGCAGGCTTCGTGTGGGATCGGGAGGTCGCGCCGGGCGGGGATGTCGACCACCCTGCCACTGCGGTCGTAGGTCCACCCGTGGTACCGGCAGCGCAGGTTTCCGTCGACCACCTCGCCGATCGAGAGCGCGGCGCCGAAGTGACGGCAGAGGTCGTCGAAGCAGGCCAGGCCCCCTGTGAGACGGACGACCACCAGCGCCCTGCCCAGAAGCTCGACGCCGAGTGGTGCGTCGAGCGGCAGGTCAGCAACCAGACAGACTGGGTGCCAGAACCTCATCAGCCCCTGGTTGAACTGCTCGATCGCCTCCGGGGTCGGCCCGGGGATCACCGTCATCCGATCGTCTCCTGGCCGCCGAGGTAGGGCCGCAGGGCCTCCGGCACCAGGATCGTCCCGTCCTCCCGCTGGTAGTTCTCGAGAACGGCGTCGATGGTCCTCGTCAGCGCCAGCCCGGATCCGTTGATGGTGTGGGCGAAGCGTGGCGGCGCGCCCGGCTGGGGGCGGAAGCGAAGGTTGGCGCGACGGGCCTGGAAGTCGTTGAAGAGCGAGCAGGAAGAGACTTCGAGGTGGCGGCCGAGGCCCGGGCACCACGCTTCGAGGTCGTACTTCTTGTACTGAGCGAAGCCCATGTCCCCGGTGCACATGGCGAGAACCCGGTAGGGAAGGCCGAGCCGTTGGAGGATGTCTTCGGCGTCGGCGGTCAGCGACTCTAACTCTTCCAGTGACTTCTCGGGGGTGGTGATCTTGACCATCTCGACCTTCGAGAACTGGTGGAGCCGGATGTAGCCCCGGGTGTCTTTGCCGGCCGCACCAGCCTCCGACCGCCAGCAGGGCGAGTACATGACGTAGCGACGGGGCAGTTCGCGGGCGTCGAGGAGCTCGTCCCGGTGCCAGTTGGTGAGCGGGACCTCGGCCGTCGGCACCAGCCAGAGGTCGCGGTCCTCGAGCTTGAACGCCTGGTCGCCGAACTTGGGCAGGTTGGCGGTGCCTGTCATCGACTCGCTGCTGACCAGGAAGGGGGTGAACATCTCGGTGTAGCCGTGCTCGCGCGTGTGCACGTCGAGCATGAACTGAACCAGCGCCCGCTCCAGCCGGGCGCCGGCGCCGATCAGCGTTGCAAACCGCGAGCCAGCGATCTTCGCCGATCGCTCGAAGTCCATGATCCCGAGCGCCTCTCCCAGCTCGTAGTGCGGCTTCGGCTCGAAGCCGAAGTCCCGCCGCTCGCCCCACTCGCGGACGGTCACGTTGTCGGCCTCGCTCGTCCCGACCGGCACCGACTCGTGGAAGAGGTTGGGCAGGTAGAGGAGCAGCTCGTCGAGCCGGCGCTTCTTCTCTTCGGCGACCGTCATCAACTTCCTCGCCGACTCGGCCAGCTCCTTCATCCGCGGGATCAGCGCCTGGTCCTTCGACTTTCCGAACTGCTTGGAGAGCGCGTTCTGCTCGGCCTTGGTCGACTCGGCCTCGGCCAGCACGCCGCGCCATTCGGCGTCGGCGGCAAGGACCTCGTCCACCGGCGCCAGCTCGCCCTTTAGCTCGGCGGCCCGGCGGACCGCGTCGGGATCCTTCCGGATCAGCGCCAGCGGCAGCACCTCAGGCCTGCCGGCGCAGGTGCGGAAAGAAGAGGACGTCACGGATCGAGGGCTGGTCGGTCACGAGCATCACCAGCCTATCGACGCCCATCCCGAACCCGCCGGTGGGCGGCATGCCCTGCTCGAGGGCCGCGACGTAATCCTCGTCCATGGGGTGGGTCTCATCGGCCCCCGCGCCCGCGGCGGCGACCTGCGCCTCAAAGCGCGCCCGCTGGTCGACCGGGTCGGTCAACTCGGTGAACGCGTTGCAGAGCTCGCGGCCCATAACGACCAGCTCGAAGCGCTCGACGAAGCGTGGATCGTCCTCCCTCCTGCGCGCCAGCGGAGAGACGTCGAGCGGATAGTCGACCACGAAGGTCGGCTGCCGGAGCGTCGGCTCCACCCTCTTCTCGTAGAGCTCGTTGACAATGAAGCCCCAGGGCATGGCGGGCTCGACGGCGACGCCGGCGGCCTTCGCCGCGGCCGGCAGGTCCGCCTCGGTGAGGACGTCGACGCCGCTCGCTTCGCGGATCAGGTCGACCATCTTCCGGCGCGGGTAGGGCGGTGTGAAATCCAGCTCCTCGCCCTGGTAGGTCAGCTTCAACGGACGGCCGGCGGAAGCGACGGCGGCCTGGATCAGCTCCTCGGTACGGCGCATCACGTCCTCGTAGTCGGCGTAGGCCTCGTAAAACTCGAACATGGTGAACTCGGGGTTGTGGCGAGGCGAGAGGCCCTCGTTGCGGAAGACGCGGCCGATCTCGTAGACCCTCTCGACGCCGCCGACGATCAGCCGCTTCAGGTGCAGCTCCAGCGCGATCCGCAGGTAGAGGTCGCTGTCGAGCGCGTTGTGATGGGTCCTAAACGGCCGCGCCAGCCCACCGCCGGGAATGTCCTGGAGGACTGGCGTCTCGACCTCCAGGAAGCCGTTCTCGTCCATGTAGCGGCGGAGCCCGGCAACCAACCGCGAGCGGGCGAGGAAGACCTCCCTGACCTCGGGGTTGGCGATCAGGTCCACGTGGCGCTGCCGGTAGCGCAGCTCGATGTCCTTCAGCCCGTGCCACTTCTCGGGAAGTGGACGGAGCGCCTTGCTGAGAAGCTGGAAGCTCCGCACGTCCACCGTCGGCTCGCCGGTGCGGGTCCTGACCATCGGTCCCTGCGCGCCGGCGATGTCGCCCAGGCCGAGGTCCTTGAAGCCTTGGTAGAGGTCGGCGCCGACCGTGTCCCTGGTGGCCATCAGCTGGACCGTCCCCTCGCCGTCCTGGAGCGTCGCGAAGGTGCGCCCGCCCATCACCCGCTTGGTCATCAGTCGGCCGGCGACCACGACGGGCTCGGTCGGGCCATCGCCGTTGCCGAGGAGCTCGCGGGCCTGGGCCGAGGTGTGGCTTCGGTGGAAGCTCCGAACGTAGGTCAGCGGGTGACCCTCAGAGGACGATCTCCTGGCCCTCGGCAGCGGGGAAGGCGATCAGGCCCCGGTGCTTGCGGTGCGCCTCCGAGCCGAGCGCCTCCTCCACCATCGCCTCGATCTGGTGGTCGGAGTGCACGGGATCATGATGGTAGAAAGCCAGCTGGCGCGCGGCGGACTGGCGGGCGACCAGCAGCGCATAGTCGAAGCTGGAGTGGCCCCAGCCGACGTGGGTCCGGTACTCCTCGGCGCTGTACTGCGCATCGTGCACTAGGAGGTCGGCGTTCCGGCACCACTCGATGTACTCGCGCGGCCAGAGCGCCTCGATCTCCGCCGCCGCTCGGCCCTCCTCTTTGTAGGCGCGGACCTTGGCGTCGAGCTCTTCCGGGTCGGTCCACGGCTCCTGGTCGGTGGCGAAGACGAACGTGCGCCCGTCCTCCTCCAGCCGGTAGCCGAAGGTGGCGATCGGGTGGTGCATGGTGTGGGTGGTCACCTTGACGCCCGCCGCCTCGAAGGTCTCGCCGGGCGTCATCTCCCGGAAGTCGAGCTGGACCGGCATCTGGTCCATCGAGAGCGGGAAGTAAACGGGGTCCATCTGGTCGGCGAAGGCGCTCTGAAGCGACTTCATGGACCCCTTGGGCCCGATCACCGTCAGCTTCGAGCCCGGGGTGAAGTTGGGCCCGAAAAAGGGGAAGCCCTGAATGTGGTCCCAGTGCGTGTGACTGATCAGCAGGTGGGCGTGCACCGGTCCCTTGAGCGCGTTGCCGAGCTCGGCGATGCCGGAGCCGCTGTCGATGATGATGAGGTCGTCGGCACTGGTCCGGACCTCGACGCAGGCGGTGTTGCCTCCGAAGCGGAGCGTGTCCCGGCCCGGGGTCGGGCGGGTGCCTCGGGTCCCCCAGAACTTGACCCTCACCGGGCGGCTTCGAGTGTCAACGCCGGTCGCCGAGCAGGAGCTCGTGGTCGGGGCGGTAGGTCGCGGCGAACTCGTAGACGCGCTTGGCGACGAAGATCTCCAGCAGGTCGGCGTCGAGCTTGCCGGTGAACTCTTTGTCCAGGATCTCGAGCGCCCGGTCGACGGGGACCGCCCGCTTGTAGGGACGGTCGGTCGCGGTGAGCGCATCGAAGATGTCGGAGATCGTCATCATCCGCGCCTGGGGCGGGATCTCCGGGCCCTGCAGCTTGCGCGGATAGCCGCTGCCGTCGAGCAGCTCGTGGTGGCCGTAGGCGTACTGGGGCACGTTCCGCATCTGCGGCGTCCAGGGGATCTTGATCAGGAACTTGAAGCTGTGGGTCACGTGCGACTCGATCTCCAGCCGCTCGACCTCGTCGAGGGTGCCCTTGCGGATGGTGAGGAAGTGGAACTCGTCCGGCAGCAGGAGCGGGGTCCGCCTCTTGTCGATGTCCTCGTACATGTACTCGGCCAGGAAGGCGAGGGTGGACGCCTTGTCCTCCGGCAGCACGCTCGGCTCGTTGGCCGCCAGCACCGCCTCCAGCCAGTCGCGGAGGTTGGCGATCTCGTCCTGCATCTTCTTGTCGAGCGTGTGGAAGTCGTGCTCGTGGAGGTCGCCGCCGCGCTCCATGGCGAGGCTCAGCTTCTTCTCGGTGTACTTCTGCTGGATCGAGCGCTGGACGAAGGCGAAGCGGGCCCGCAGCAGCTCCATGTTGGCCGGATAGAGCTTCTTCTCCTTCACCAGCACGTGCTCGCGAACGCCGACCTTGCCGAAGTCGTGGAGCAGCCCGGCGTAGCGGATCTCCTTCAACTGCTCGTCGTCGAAGTGCAGGTCCGCGTACTTGCCGGCGCCGACCTCGTTGAGAGCTTCCGCGAGGCCGACGGTGAGGGTCGCCACCCGGCCGCTGTGGCCGTAGGTGGTCGGGTCCCGGGACTCGATGGCGGTGACGCTGGCCTTGACGAAACCCTCGAACAGGTTCTGGATCGCGTCCAGCAGGTTCTTGTTGTCGAGCGCCACGGCGGCCTGGGAGGCGATCGACTGGATCAGCTCCAAGTGGTCCTCCTCGAAGGGGATGACCTCCCGGTCCACGTTGTCCTTGTTGAGCCGGGTGTCGAAGTGCTGCTTGGCGTTGATCAGTTGGATGGCGCCCACGATCTCGCCGTCGTGGTTGCGCATCGGCACGCAGAGCATCGACTTGGTCTTGTAGCCGTGCTGCTCGTCGAAGCTGGAGTTGAAGGCGAAGGGCACATCGGGCGGCAGGTGGTAGGCGTCCTCGACCACCTGCGAGCGGCCACTGAGCACCGTGTAGCCCCCGATCGACTTCTCGACCAGCGGCATTTTGAAGGTGCTGAAGGGCGCATCGACCGAGAGGCTCTGGCTCCAGGCGAAGCGCAGCATCCGGTGCCCGTCCTCGGACTCCTCGACCAGATACAGGGTGGCGCCGTCGGCGTTGGTCAGCTGCCGGCAGCTCTTGAGGATCAGGTCCTGCAGCCTGTCGATGTCCCGCTCGGCGGAGAGCGAGATGCCGATCCGGTTCATCTCGGTCATCCGCTGCCGGTTCCGCCGGTCGCCGGCCTCAAGGTCCTGGATCCGCTGGCGGAGGGTCACGTTGTCCCGCGCCAGCTTGAGAGCCGAGGTGAGCACCCTGGACGGGGCGTCGACGGGGACCCAGACCGCGTCCGCGTCCCAGCCGTCGGGCGGCTCGGTCCCGGCCGGGTGGAGGACCACCACCGCCGCGCTCCGCAGTAGGTGGTTCAGCTGCTCCCGGCTGTGAAGGGTCTCGGAGGCGACCAGGTAGAGGGACGGCCCTTCGGGAGCCGTCTCCCGGGCCAGCTCGACCGGCTCCAAGGCCAGTTCTTGGAGGACGCCGTTGATGCGCTTGGCGTCGACGCCGGGCCCGACGTGGATTGGAAGCGGGGTCATCAGCATGGCGGCGGCGTACTTATGTATCACCGTCGGGGGCGTTTTGGAGGTGGATCAGCCGGAGACCCTCGAGTGTCAGTTGGAGGTCGACGTCGTCGATGACCGTGGTGAGGTCGGCGACCATGCCGGCCTGACCTCCCGTCGCGATGACGTGGGCCTTGCCGCCGAGCTCGTCGCTCATCCGCTTGACCATGCCCTCGATCTGGGCGACGAAGCCCCACAGCAGGCCCGACTGGATGGCCGTCAGGGTGCTGCGGCCGATCACCGCGTCGGGGGCGATGAGCTCGACCCGGATCAGCTTGGCGGTGTGCGCGACCAGCGCGTCGAGGCTGATGCCGACCCCGGGCGCGATCGCACCGCCGAGGTACTCGCCGCCGGCCGAGACGGCGTCGTAGGTGACCGCGGTGCCGAGGTCGATGACGATGGCCGGGCCGCCGTAGCGCCTGAAGGCGGCAAGGGTGTTGGCGATTCGGTCGGCGCCGACCTCCTTCGGGTTCTCGATGGCGATTCGGATGCCGGTCTTGATCCCCGGCCCGACAACCACCGGGCGGACGCCGAGGTGCTCGATCGAGGCCTCCTCGAGGGCGGGGGTCAAGTTGGGCACCACGCTGCCGATGACCACGCCGTCGACCGACTTGGTGTCCAGGCCACGGAGCCGGAAAAGGTCGCTGAGAAGGATCGCCACCTCGTCCCCGGTCCACGTCGGCGGGCTGGTGATGCGCCAATCGGCGACCAGTCGCTGCCCGTCGTAAAGGCCCATGACGACGTTGGTGTTGCCGGCGTCGATCGCTAACAGCAAAGACTCCACCCCCCGCGCAGGATACTGATTAGATGGCCATCGAAGAATCCGCCGACGAACTGCTCCCGATGTTCAAGGCGCTCGCCGATGAGAGCCGGCTCAAGATCATCGGGCTCCTCGCCACCCGGGAACGGAGCGTGGACGAACTGGCGACCGCGCTCCGATTGAAGCCGCCCACAGTCTCCCACCACCTGGCGACGCTGCGGGAGATCGGACTCGTCTCGATGCGGGCCGAGGGCACTACCCACCTCCACCGCTTCCAGCCGGAGCGGTTGCGGGAGCTGAACCGCCGGCTGGCGCCGGAGAAGCTGGCCATCCCGGACGCACAGGGCGGCGACGCCTGGGAGCGCAAGGTGCTGTCGGATTTCACCGAGCAGGGCCGGCTGAAGGGGATCCCGGTCGCTGAGACCAAACGGCTGGTCGTCCTGCGCTGGTTCGCCCGCAAGTTCGAACCCGGCCGCCGCTACCCCGAGCTGGAGGTGAACGCGATCATCGCCGAGTTCATCAACGACTACGCGTCAGTCCGTCGCTACCTGGTGGACCACCACCTGATGGAGCGCGCGGCGGGCTTCTACTGGCGAGTAGACACCGCCGAGTAGAGGCCATCCAGCCACCGGCTCGGGTGGCGGCCGATCAGCTCCGGCTCGGTGAAGCCGGACGCGACCGCCATTGACTTCCAGGTCTCGAAGCTGAACGGGTGGGGCACCCAGTGGTTGCCCCGGTCGACGTCGTACTCGACCACGATCAGCCGGCCGCCGGGTTTCAGGTAGCCGTGGACCATCGCCAGCACCGCCGCCTTGTCGATCACGAAGTGGAGCGAGTTGGCCATCACCACCCCGTCCAGCGGGGGCAGCTCGAGCGGCTCTTGGAAGTCAGCCAGCATGACGCTGGTCGGCGCCTGGGCGAAACGGCTGCCGCCGGCCTTCTGCTGGCGGGCCAGCGCCGACCGGTCCTTGTCGACCGAGAAAATCATCGCGGAAGCCCCGACCAGCTCGGCCAGCGCGCTGGTGAAGGCGCCCTCGCCGGAGCCTAGGTCGGCCCAGATCCCGCCCGGCGCGGGAACCCCGCGGCGGATCAGGCCGACCAGCTCGGAGTGCTTCAGCTGTGCTTCCCGGCCCAGGCGGCCAGAGCCGCCGCCCGGCGTCGAGCCATCGTGGCCTGGCGCTTCACCTGCGCCGGCGCGGGGCCGCCCGGCAGTGAGCGCCGGCGGAGCGATTGGGCGGCGTCCCAGGGCGGCCGGTGGATCCCCTTCAGCACCGACTGGCCGACCTCGCCGTGCACCTCGCGGAAGGCACGGCCGCCCGCCACCAGCTGCTCGGCGGTGTCGGTGGCGAGGAGGTCGGGGTCGGCGGCGGCCGCCGCCATCCGCTCGGCGTCGAAGTCCAGCCGTTCCGCCAGCAGCCGCGCCGCCTCGAGGCATTCGAGGCAGTTGTCCACGGCGCTGAAGAGGTGCCGCTTGTCCTCCTGGAGGTCGCGGTCGTAGGCCAGCGGCAGGCCCTTCACGACCATGGCGAGGCCGGTCAGCGAGGCGAGCGCGCGCCCGCTCCGGCCCCGGATCAGCTCGGCGATGTCCGGGTTGCGCTTTTGGGGCATGATGCTGGACCCGGTGGACGCCTCGTCGGAGAGCCGTAGGAAGCCGAATTCGGCGCTGGCCCAGAGGACCAGGTCCTCGGCCAGCCGCGAGAGGTGGAGTCCGATGCTGAGGCAGGCGTAGACGAGGTCGAGGGCGAAGTCCCGATCGCTGACCGAGTCGATGCTGTTGGCGGTCAACCTGGCGAAGCCCAGGGCGCTGGCGACCGCCTGCCGGTCGAGCGGCAGGGTGCTGCCGGCGAGGGCGGCCGAGCCGAGAGGCATCTCGGAGGCCGACGCGTAGGCGTTCATCACCCGGCTACCGTCGCGGAGCAGGGGCTCGGCGTGGGCCAGGAGGTGGTGACCGGCGGTGACCGGCTGGGCCCGCTGGAGGTGGGTGTAGCCGGGCATCGCGAGGTCGTGGTGGCGGGCGGCCTGGGCGGCCAGCGCGTCGATTGTCCCCGCCAGCTCCTCGGCGATCGCGGAGGCGGCCGCCCGGCAGTAGAGCCTAAGGTCGAGCGCGACCTGGTCGTTACGAGAGCGGCCGGCGTGCAGGCGCGCCGCGCCCTCGGGGTCGATAGCGGCCAGCCGGCGCTCGACCGCGGTGTGGATGTCCTCGTCGCTGTCGGCGAAGACGAACTCTCCGCCCTCGATCTCCCTGCCGACCTGGACCAACCCGCGGTGCAGGCGGTCGAACTGGACCTTAGTCAGGAGCCCTGCCGCCAGCAGGCCGCGAGCGTGGGCGATGCTGCCGGCGACGTCGTAGGGCGCCAGCTCGAGGTCCACCTCGAGCGAGCTGGAAAAGCGCTCCAATTCAGGGAGCAGCGGCTTCTTGAACCGCCCACCCCAGAGCTTGCCGCTCTTGCTCAGGGGGTGAGTCTCTTCACTTCGCCGAGCAACCCGGCGAGGTCTCGGTTGTGCAGCTGGCCCTGGACCTGAGAGGCGGTCCGCACGCCCTGCCCCCAGAGCTTGATGAAGCCGGCGGCGGCCGACTGATCGAACTGGTCGCCCTTCCCGTAGGTGGCGAGGGAGAGCTGGTAGAGCTGCTCCGGCGCCTTCCGGCCCACGACCTGGGAGGAGCCGCGGTAGAGCTTGAGGCGGACCTCGCCGCTGACGTGGCGCTGGGTCTCGGCCACGAAGGCGTAGAGGGCGTCGCGGAGCGGGCTGAACCAGAGCCCGTCGTAGACCATCTGGCCCCATTGCTGGGCGACCACGTCCTTGAAGCGGGCGACGTCCTTGGGCAGCGTGATGTCCTCCAGCGCCTGGTGGGCCTGGAGCAGGAGCACGGCCGCCGGCGCCTCGTAGATCTCCCGGGACTTGATCCCGATCAGCCGGTTCTCGAGGTGGTCAATACGGCCGACCCCGTTCTCGCCCCCCACCGCGTTGAGGCGGGTGACGATCTCCAGGGCGTCGAGTGGCTTTCCGTCCAGCGCCACCGGCAGGCCCTCTTTGAAGGAGATCTCCAGGTAGGCGGGGTCAGCGGGGCATTCGCGCGCGTCGCGCGTCCATTCGAAGACCTCCGGCGGCGGCTCCGCCCAGGGATCCTCGAGGACGCCTGCCTCGATCGATCGGCCCCAGAGGTTCTCGTCGGTCGAGTAGGGCGATTCCGCGGTCGCCGGCACCGGGATGGCGTTGGTGCGGGCGTACTCGATCTCGTCGTCGCGGTTCATCCCCCACTCCCGGACCGGCGCCACCACCTGGAGGTCGGGGGCCAGCGCCGCGGTCGAGACGTCGAAGCGAACCTGGTCGTTGCCCTTCCCGGTGCAGCCGTGGGCGATCGCCCGGGCGCCCTCCTGGCGGGCGATCTGCACCAGCTGGGCTGCGATCAGCGGCCGGCCGAGGGCGGTGGCCAGCGGGTACTCCTTCTCGTAGACGGCGCCCGTCTGGAGGGACGGCCAGACGAAGTGCTTGAGAAAGGGCACCCGCCCGTCCACCACGTAGGCGGCGGAGGCACCGATCCTCAGCGCCCGGGCCTGGATGGCGTCGAGGTCCTTCTTCTCGCCGAGGTCGACGCTGAGCGCGACGACGTCCCAACCCTTCGCCTTTAGCCAGTGGATGGCGACCGAGGTGTCGAGCCCGCCGGAGTAGGCGAGGACCAGCTTCCCCTTCGGTTCTTCAGCCATGCAGGAAGTTGGTGAAAGCCCTGGCCGAATCGGGGTCTGGGTGGACCACGATGATGGTGTCGTCGCCGGCGACCGTGCCCAGCACGCCCGGCAGGTCGCGCTCGTCGATGGCGCGGGCGACCAGGTTCGCGCAGCCCACCGCGGTGCGGACCACCGTCAAGAACTGGACCGAGTCGACGCCCGTGATGTAATCGGTGAAGATGACCGGCCGGTAACCGGACCTGGTCCGCACCAGGCCGAGCTCCTGGATGTCGCGGGAGACCGTCGCCTGGGTCGTTTCGAGGCCCATCGAGGTCAAGGCGTCGGTCAGCTCCTGCTGGGTGTGCACCGGCCGCTCGCCGAGCACCGTCAGGATCGCCAGGTGGCGCTTCTGCTTCACGAGCCGGAAGCTGGAGCCTCGAGGCTCTTCAGCGCCGCCTGCAAGCGGTCGTGGGCGACCTCGATGTCGGCGGCGGAGATGATCAGCGGCGGCACCATCCGGACGCTGTGGTCGTCGGTCGCGTTGACCAGCACGCGGTTCGGGATGCAGGCGTTCTGGAACGCCTTGGCGACCGGCTCCTGGAAGCTGAAGGCCCGCATCAGCCCGATGCCGCGGGCGTCGTGTTGGCCGAGATCCTCGATCGCCTGGTGGAGGAGGTCGCCCATCTCCGCCGCGTTCTCGACCAGGTGATCGCGCTCAATGGTGTCGAGGACGGCGAGGGCGACGCTGCAGGCGAGTGGGTTGCCCCCGTAGGTGGAGCCGTGGTCGCCAGGCTCCAGCACGTCGGCCCTGGGCGCGGCCAGCACCGCGGCGATCGGAAAGCCGCCGCCGAGGGCCTTGGCCAGCGTCATCACGTCGGGGGTGATCCCCGCGTGCTGGTGCGCGAACCAGCGACCGGTCCGGCCAAGGCCGGTCTGGACCTCGTCGAGGATCAGCAGGATGTCCTGCTCGTCGCACCATTGGCGGACGCCCTCGAGGTAGCCGGGCGCCGCGGGGTGGACGCCGCCCTCGCCGATCACCGGCTCCAGGAAGACGGCGGCGGTGCGGTCGTTGGTCACCGCCCTGATGGCGTCGAGGTCGTTGAAGGGCACGTGGATGAAGCCAGGCGGCAGCGGCTCGAACCACTTCGAGTAGGCCGCCTTGCCGCCCATCGTCACCGCCGCCAGCGTCCGGCCGTGGAAGGCCCCGAAGGCGCTGATGATCTCGAAGGCCCCGTCCTTGTGCTTCTTGCCCCACTTGCGGGCGATCTTGATCGCCGTCTCGTTGGCCTCGGCGCCGCTGTTGTTGAAGAAGACGCGCGACGGGAAGGCGAGCTCGACCAGCCGCTTGGCCAGCCAGACCTTGGGCTCGGTGTAGTAGAGGTCGCTGGAGTGGATAAGCTGCCCTGCCTGCCGGGTGATCGTCTCCACGATCGCCGGATGGCTGTGGCCGAGGGCGTTGACGGCGATGCCGGCCATCAGGTCCAGGTACTCGGTTCCCTCGACGTCGTAAAGGTGCATACCGGCGCCGCGCACCACCCGCAGCGGCTGGTGCTTGCCGGTCTGCATCACGTACTTGTGCTCGACCTCCTCGAAGTCGGCGAACGACAGGTGTCCGGGCATTTCGTCGCTCATCTAGGGAGTCACCATGGTGCCAATTCCGGCCTCCGTGAACAGCTCCAGAAGTACCGCGTGGGGAACACGGCCGTCGATGATGTGGGCCTGGGGCACCGCGTCGACCGCGCGCAGACACGCCTTCAGCTTGGGAATCATCCCACCACTGACGGTCCCGCCGGCGATCAGCTCCTGGGCGTCCGCCCGCCGGATCTCGCTGATCACCTTTCCCTCAGCGTCGAGCACACCGGGCACGTCCGTCAGCAGCAGCACCTTGCCGGCGCCCAGCCCGACGGCGATCTCGGCCGCGACCGTGTCGGCATTGATGTTGTAGGCGTTGCCGTCGTAGCCGAGCCCGATCGAGGCGATGACGGGGATGTAGCCCCGCCCAAGCAGCGCGTCGATCGGCTCCGGGTTGACCTGGGTCACCCGGCCGACGAAGCCGAGGTCGGGGCTCTCCGGCTCGGCGATGATGCTCGGCCCGTCCTCGCCGCTCATCCCCACCGCCTGGCCGCCGAGGCGGTTGATGGTCGCAACCAGGTCGGGGCTGATCTTGCCGGTCAGCACCATCTTCACGACCTCCATTGTCCCGGCGTCGGTGATCCGGAGGCCGTCCTTGAACTCCGACTTCATACCCAGCCGGTCGCTCATGGCCGTGATCTCGGGCCCACCGCCATGGACCAGCACCGGGAGCAGGCCGACGTAGCGGAGGAGGACGATGTCGAGCAGCGTCTCGTCCTTCCGCTCCATGGCGTGACCGCCCAGCTTGATGACGATCTTCTGGCCGTGGAAACGCTTGATGTAGGGCAGCGCCTCGACCAGCACCCGGGCCCTCTCCGCCGCATCGATCGTCATCGGGTCGTCACCTCCTCAAGTCGTGTAGTCGGCATTGATGCGCACGTACTCCTCGGACAGGTCGCAGCCCCAGGCCTCGGCGCTCCCCTCGCCGAGGCCGAGCTCGGCGTGGATCAGGATCTCCGGCTGCTCGAAGGCGGCGCGGACGGCGTCGAGGTCGACCGGCTGGCCGGCGCCGCGGCTGAACACTGTAAGGCCGGCGATGCTCAGCTCGAGGCGGTCGATGGCCAGCTCGGCGCCGCTGTAGCCAAGCGCGCAGACGATCCTCCCCCAGTTGGGGTCGCCACCGTGGATGGCGGTCTTTACAAGGCTGGAGGAGGCCACGGCCCGGGCGGCCATCCGCGCCTCCTCGCTGCTTGCGCCGCCGCTGACGCCGACGGTGATGAGGCGGGTGGCGCCTTCGCCGTCGCGGGCGATCTGGCGCGCCAGGTCGCGGGCGACGGCCAGCAGCGCAGCCTCCAACGCCTCGGCCTCAGGGGTGCCAGCCGCCACCGGCGGGTTGCCGGCCGCGCCGTTGGCGAGGACCAGGAAGCTGTCGTTGGTCGAGCTGTCCCCGTCGACGGTCACCTGGTTGAAGGAGCCGTCGGCGACCCGCTTGACGATCTGGCTCAGAAAGCCCGGTTCTACGGCCGCGTCACTGGTGACGTAGGCGAGCATGGTGGCCATGTTGGGATGGATCATCCCGGACCCCTTGCACATCCCCCCGACCCGGACCTCGACCCCGCCGATCTGGACCACCCCGGTGGACTGCTTGGGCACTGTGTCGGTGGTCATGATCGCCTTTGCCGCGCCTTCCCCGCCCGCCTCGGTGAGGCTCGCGCAGGCAGCGGCGATGCCGGTCTTGACGGCGTCCATTGGCAGGTAGCGGCCGATCACGCCGGTCGAGCTGACGACCACCTGGGGGGGGTCGAGGTCGAGCCGGTCGGCCGTCAGCTTCGCCATCTGGAGCGCATCCTTGTAGCCCTGGGCGCCGGTGCAGGCATTGGCGTTGCCGGAGTTGATCACGACCGCCTGGACCCGGTTCTGGCGGAGGTGGAGCTGGTCGATCACGATCGTCGCCGACTTCACCTTGTTGGTCGTGAAGACCCCGGCCGCGTCGCAGGGCCGGTCGCTGAAGACGACGGCGAGGTCGTCCTTCTGGCCGCTCGGGATCGCGCTCGCGCCGGCGGTGAAGGCCTTGATCCCGCAAGCGGCGCTGCCCGCCCTCCAGCCGCGAGGGAAAGTCACGGCCACTGGATCGCCTCCTCCAGTCCGGCGCGGCGGTCGAAGCCGAAGGCCAGGTTGAAGGCTTCGACGCCCTGCCCGCTGGCTCCCTTGACGAGGTTGTCGAGGGCGCTGGTGACGATCGCCTTGCCGTTCTGCTCGGACACGTTGATAAGGCACAGGTTGGTGTGCGTCGCGAGCTTGGTGGTCGGGCTCGTGGCCAGCACCCGAGTGAAGGGCTGGCCGGAATAGAACTCGGCGTAGACATCTTGCAGCTCCGATAACGAACCCGTGAGGTCGAAGTAGCAGGTCGCCAGGATCCCCCGCGTCATGGGCACCAGGTGGGGAACGAAGGTGATCCGCGGCGCCTCGCCGCCGGGGGCGACCCCGGCCAGCTCTTGGACCAGCTCCGGGAAGTGGCGGTGGCCGCCGATGGCGTAGGCGCCCAGCGACTCGTTGACCTCGCTGAAGTGGACGCCAACCCCCGGTGAGCGGCCGGCGCCGCTGACGCCGGACTTGGCGTCGACCACGACGTCGCCTCCGACCAGGCCGGAGGCGACGGCCGGCGCCAGGCCGAGGATGGAGGCGGTCGAGTAGCAGCCGGGGACGGCGACCAACGCAGCTCCCGGCAGCTCGCCGGCATGGAGCTCGGGCAGGCCCAGCACCGCCTGCGCAAGCAGGTCCGGCGCCGGGTGCTCCTGCTTATACCAGCGCGGGTAAAGGTTGACGTCCCGGAGCCGGAAGTCGGCGCTCATGTCCACCACCCGAGCCCCGGCGGCCAGCCAGCCGGCGGCCTTGCCGGCACCCACGTTGTGGGGCAGGCAGGAGAAGACCACGTCGACGGCGGCGGCATCGGGCTCCTCCGCGAACTCGCCCTCCAGGTCGTGGAGCGGGAAGACCTCGGAGTAGGGCCGGCCGGCGTAGGACCGCGAGGTGAGCTGGACCAGCTCAACCCCCGGGTGCCGGGCGAGGAGGTGGACCAGCGTCATGCCCGCGTAGCCGTTGGCCCCCGCGATGGCGGCCCTGACGGGCGTCGAAGGAGGCTTCATGGCCGCATGAATATACAGCTGGCCCGCATATTCATGCGAAGTCGGCATGCGTCAGGAAGCTGGCCAGGCGTCCCTTCCGGGGTCCCGCGGCGGGCCAATCGGCGCCTTCGAAGGTGATCGTGGCCAGGGTGCAGGTCCCAAAAGCCTTGCCCTCGTGCACAAGTGCCCGTGCCACTACCTCAAGCCCCGGGTTGTGGCCCACCAGCATGACCGCTTCCAGCTCGTCCGGGAGGTCGCGAACAAAGCTCAGCAGCTCGTCGGCGGCGGCGCCGTAGAGGCCCGCCTCCTCGACCAGCCGGGCGCCGCCCAGCGCGGGCGCGATCGCCTCCAGGGTCTCCCGCGCCCGCCGCGCGGGCGAGCAGAAGACGGCGTCGAGCGCGATTGGATGCTTGTCGAGGTACTTGTGAAGTGCCTTGGCGTCGCGCCTGCCGCGGCCGTTGAGAGGGCGCTCGACGTCCGACAGGCCGGGATGGCCCCAGTCCGACTTGGCGTGGCGGAGGAGGTGGAGAGTCCTCACGCGGGCGTGAAGAAGCAGGATTCGGCGCCGGTGTGGCAGGCCGGCCCGTGGGGCCGGACCCTGAGCAGGATGGCGTCGGCGTCGCAGTCCACCCAGCGGTCGACCACGTCCAGATAGTTGCCGGAGGTCGCGCCCTTCTCCCAGAGCCCGCGGCGGCGGGAGTGGAACCAGGCGTGGCCGGTAGCGAGCGTCCGCTCCCAGGCCTCGGCGTCCATGTAGGCGACCATCAGCACCCGGCCGGTCTCCGCGTCCTGGGCGATCGCCGGCAGCAGGCCACCGGAGAAATCGGGCGCCGTGGCCGGCGACCCCTCGATCTCCTCGCTACTCATGCCCTGACCATGCCGGTCACGCGGTCGCGCTTCACGGCCGGACCTCCAGGCCCCACCCGGCCAGCTGCCTCTTGACGTCGCCGATCGACAGCTCGCCGAAGTGGAAGATCGAGGCCGCGAGGGCCGCCTCCGCCCCCCCTTCCGAGAGCGCCGCGTACATGTGGGCGGCGCTGCCGGCGCCGCCGGAGGCGATTACCGGGAGCCGGACCGCGCCGCTGACGGCGGCGGTCAGGTCGAGGTCGTAGCCGTCCCTGGTCCCGTCCCGGTCCATCGAGGTGAGCAGGATCTCCCCCGCTCCCCGGCGTTCGCCCTCGCGCGCCCATTCGACCGCGTCGAGGCCGGTCGCACGGCGGCCGCCGTGCGAGAAGACCTCCCAGCCCGAGCCCTCGGTGCGGCGGCGGGCGTCGATAGCCAGCACCATGCACTGGGCGCCGAAGAGGTCGGCGCCGCGGCTCAGGAGCTCGGGGTCGTCGATGGCGGCGCTGTTGACCGAGACCTTGTCGGCGCCATGCGACAGCAGCAGCTGGATGTCCTCGGTCGTGCGCACCCCCCCGCCGACGGTCAGCGGGATGAAGACCTGGTCGGCCGTCCGGGCGACCGCGTCGAGGAGGATGGAGCGGGCGGAGGAGGACGCCGTGATGTCGAGGAAGACGAGCTCGTCGGCGCCGGCCGCGTCATAGGCGGCGGCCAGCTCGGCGGGGTCGCCGGCGTCCCGCAGCTCGACGAAGCGGACGCCCTTCACGACCCGGCCCTCGTCCACGTCGAGGCACGGGATGATGCGCTTGGCCGGCATCTCTATTTCCTTCAGCCCTCCCCGCAGACGTCGAGGAAGTTGCGGTAGACCAGGAGGCCCACGGGGCCGCTCTTCTCGGGGTGGAACTGGGTGCCCATCACGTTCAGACGACCTGCCGCGGCGACGGGCGCGGTGTCGGTGGCGGCGCAGGCGTCGGCCGAGCCGGCCGGCGTGTAGGAGTGCACGTAGTAGAAATACGAGCTATCGGCGATCCCGGTGAAGAGCGGTGAGAAATCCGTGATCCGCGTGGGGCACCAGCCGATCACCGGCAGCCGCGGAGAATCCCTGATCACCTCGACGGCGCCGCGGAGGAGCCCGAGACCCTGGTGGCGGCCGTGCTCGGAGGATTCCTCGAAGAGGAGCTGGTAGCCGAGGCAGACGCCGAGCAGCGGCTTGCCCTTGCGGGCCAGTTCCACCACCTCCCGGCCGAGGTTGCCAGCCTGGAGCTTTTGCAGCGCGGGGGCGAAGGCGCCGACCCCAGGCAGAACCAGGCCGTTGGCGTGCTGCAGCTCCTCTTTGTCGGCGGTGACCTTGGGCGAGGCGCCCCAGTGGAGAAGCGCGCGCTCCACCGAGCGAAGATTGCCCACGCCGTAGTCGACGATCGCTATCACCCCAGCAGGCCCTTTGACGACGGGATGCCGCGCCCGCCGAGACTCATCGCCTCCCGGAGTGCCAGCCCCAGGGCCTTGGCCGCCGACTCCGCGATGTGGTGGCGGTTGCGACCGCGGATCAGGTCGACGTGGAGCGTGGCGCCGAGGTGGATCGCCAGCGCCCGCCAGAACTCCTCCAGGACCTCCGACTCGAGGCTCCCGACCTTGCCCTTGAGCGGCAGGTTGTAGGAGAGGAAGGGCCGCTTGCCGAGGTCCACGACGACCCGCGCCAGCGACTCGTCGAGCGGCGCGTAGGCCGCCGCGAAGCGGGTGATCCCGGCCCGGTCGCCCAGCGCCTGGGAGATGGCCTGGCCGAGGACGATGCCGGCGTCCTCGCAGAGGTGGTGGGGGTCGACCTGGATGTCGCCCTCGCCCTTGAGGACGAGGTCGAAGGCGCCATAGCGGGCGACCTGCTCGACCAGGTGGTCGAGGAAGGGCAGGCCGGTCTCGACCTCCACCCTCTCACCGGCGTCGAGGATCACCTCGGCCCGGAGGCGGGTCTCCTTCGAATTGCGTTCGACGACCGCCGTTCTTTTACTCAAGTCGAACCTCCACCGCGTGGGCATGGGCCGTCAGCCCCTCCAGGTTGGCCAGCGCGACGCAGGCCTCGCGGAGCATCTCGAGGTCGCCCCGGTTGAGGCTGGCGACGCTCGTCCGCTTCAGGAAGTTGTACACGCCCAGCGGCGAGCTGAAGCGGGCGGCGCCAGCGGTGGGCAGGGTGTGGTTGGGGCCGGCGACGTAGTCGCCGAGCGACACCGGCGCGTAGGGGCCGAGGAACACCGCGCCCGCGTTTTCCACCTTGGCGGAAAGCGAGCCCGGGTCGGCGGTCATCAGCTCCAGGTGCTCGGGCGCGAAGTCGTTGGCGACCTGCATCGCCTGCTCAAGGTCGTCCACGACCACGACGCAGCAGTGCGCCGCGCTGATGATCTCCGCCCGGTCGAGGCCTCCGACAAGGCTCGCGAACTCCTCCTCGACGCGGTCGGCGAGCTCGGCGGAGTCGGTGACCAGGACCGCCCAGGCCATCGGGTCGTGCTCCAGCTGGGAGGCGAGGTCGGCGGCCACGAAGTCGGCCCGGGCACCCGCGTCGGCGACGACGAGGATCTCGGTCGGTCCCGCCAGAGCGTCTATCCCGACCGAGCCGAAGACCTCCTTTTTGGCCAGCATCACGTAGACGTTGCCGGGTCCCGCCAGGACGTCCACCCGGGGCACGCTCGCGGTCCCGTAGGCGAGGGCCGCGATCGCCTGCGCGCCGCCCATCCGGTAAACCTCATCGACACCGGCCACCGCGGCGGCGGCGAGGATCGCGACCGGCACCGAGCCGTCCGGGGCCGGCGGGGTGGCCACGACGACCTCCTTCACGCCGGCGATGCGGGCGGGGATCGCCCCCATCAGCACCGTCGAGGGGTAGGCGGCCCGGCCGCCCGGCACGTAGAGGCCGGCCCGGCGAACCGGGCGGGTCAGCAGCTTCAACCCCGGGGTGCCGGCCACCGGCTCGAATGCCTGGGTCTCGTGGAACTGCCGGATCCGGCGGGTGGCGAACTCGATCGCGTCGCGATCGCCCGGTGCCAGCCGCCGGAGCGCGGCCTCGATCTCGGAACGAGGGACCGAGAAGCCCTCCTCCGGGGCTGGCCGCCAGCCGTCGAAGCGCAGGCCGTACTCGCCGAGGGCGGAGTCACCCTCGGTGCGGACCCGGTCGCAGATCTCGCGGACGGTGGCCTGCTGCTCCTCCAGGCCGGCCAGGTCGAGGCGGCGGCGGCTCAACGGGCTGTCGAGCCAGGACCCAAGGTCGAAGCGGCGGATGCTCATCGGGCCGCCTTCGCCAGCCTCGTGACCAGCGACTGGACCTCGCCGCTGCGGGTCTTGAGGCTGGCCTGGTTGGCGATCAGGCGGGCCGTCGATGAAGCGATCTCGGCCACGATCCGGAGCTTGTTCTCGCGGATCGTCGCTCCGCTGGCGGTCAGATCGGCGATGGCGTCGGCGAGGCCGACCTGGGGCGCCAGCTCCACCGAGCCGTGGAGCCGGACGATGTCGGCGGCCCTGCGCTGGGAGGCGAAGAAGGCCTCCGTCGCCCGCGGGTACTTGGTAGCGACCCGGAGGACCGGCGGCCAGGTCTCGCGCCCGGCCAGGGGGGATGACTCGGTCACCGCGAGAACCAGCCGGCAGCCTCCGAAGCCGAGGTCGACCAGCTCGTAGTGGCTCCCAGGGTTCTCCCAGAGCTGGTCCTTGCCGACAATGCCGAGGTCTGCCGAGCCGTGGTCTACGTAGGCCGCCACGTCGGCCGGCCGGACCAGCACCACACGGATCCCGTCCTGCTCGACCATCAGGCGCCGGCCCAACTGGTTGCGGTCGATGGTGGCCACGCCAGCCTTGGCGAGCAACTCGAGGCTGCCCTCGAGCAGCGCCCCGGTGCAGAGAGCAATCGAGATGCTCACGACGACTCCCCCGCCAACCGCGCGACGACCTGTTCAGCGGGAAGACGGCGCAGACGCCCGGCCGGGTTCACCCAGGCCACCCGCTCGCGCCCGGCGCAGTGGAGGAGGTTGGCGGCCCCCACCTGGCCGAGCCAGGTTCGCGCGCCGGGCAGTCCGCGGGCTTCGCTGTCGACGACCGCCCGCATGCCGAAGAGCCGCAGGGAGGTGGCGAGCCTGAGTGCCGGCTCGAGCCCTGCCGCCGTCCAGCAGACCGCCGCGTCGATGCGCGGCAACGTGGCGCGCCGGCCGGAGCGGGCGATCGCCTCGGCCACGAGGTCGAGGTGGAGCACGAAGCCGGTCGCGGCGGCCGGCCGGCCGAAGCGCTCCAGCAGGTGGTCGTAGCGGCCTCCCGCCGCCAGCGGGCGGCCGAGGTCGGGGCCGTAGGCCTCGAAGGTCACCCCCGTGTAGTAGTCGAAATTGCGGATCGCGCCCAGGTCCAGCTTCACCGACTCGCCGAGGCCGTGAGCGGCCAGCAGGTCATGGACGCGGCGCAGCTCGAGCAGCGCCGTCTCCGAGCGGCGGTTGGAGACCAGGCCGCTGGCGGCGTCGAGGATCTCGGGGCCACCCCGCAGGGCGGGGAAGCGGAGCAACAGCTGCCGTTCGACGCGGCCGACGGTCGTCTTCGCCAGCAGCTTCTCGAGCGCCACGAAGTCGTGCCCGGCGAGGGCCTGCCGGACGCCGACCTCGACCTCGGGGTCGAGGCGCAGGCCGGCCAGCAGGCCGTGGAAGAACTCCGAGTGGCCGACGTCGACCTGGTAGCGACCGAGACCGGCGGCGTCGAGGCAGCGCACGGCGAGGGCGATCACCTCGGCGTCGGCCACCGGGCCCCGGGCGCCGATCAGTTCGGCGCCGGCCTGGTGGGTCTCCCGGCGGTTGGAGAAACGACCGGCATCGTTGGCGAGGACCGAGGCCGCGTAGCAGAGCCGCAGCGGCAGGGGCGTGCCGCGGAGCCCGGTCGAGGCGAGTCGGGCGACGGGGATGGTCTTCTCGCCCACGACCGCGAGCAGGGCGCCATCCCCGTCGGCGAACTTGAAGAGCCTGCGCCGCTGGTCGGGGCCAAGGCCGACGGCCAGGGTGTCCTCCCGCTCGAGGGTGGGCGTGACCACGAAGCGGTAGCCCCAGCGCCGCATCTCGGCCAGGATCGCCTCCTGGCCGGCCCGCATCGACTCCGCCTCCTCCGGGAGCAGGTCCCGGAACCCGGCGGGGGTGTCAGGAGTAGTGAAAGGGCTCCTTCGAAGCGGCGCTCACTCGTCGTCCTCGTCATCGTCGTCGCCGTCGTCGTCGCCGACATCCTGGGCGATCTCCGCGTCCGGCTCGTCCGAGAAGTCGAGCGGCTCGGCGTCGTCGTCGTCGACGACGTTGAGGCCCTCCAGCTCGTCGACCGACTCCTCGACGTCCGCACCGTCGTCGGCCTCCTCGTCGTCATCGGATCGAAATGAGTCCATGTCCCGGGCGAGCAGGCTCTCTTTGGCGTAGGGACGGAAAGCCTCGGCCTCCCTCTTGCGCCGCTGGGGGAAGCTCGGCTTGCCGGCGAATTTGGGGTCCTGGTAGGTCTCCCGGATCATCACCTTGACCATTCCAGGCTCGACCGAGGTGACGGCCGCCAGGTAGCGATTGCCGCCCTGGATGAACTTGATGAGCCGCCGCGCTAGCCGCGCCTCGACCGTCCCCAGCTTCACCCCGCGAACGGTCTCGGCCATGATCGAGTCGCCGCCGATCCGCAGCTCCGCGATGTCGCCGGACCCGATCTTGTTGTGCAGGTTGGGGTCGTCCACCGACTCCAGCTGGGTGCTGGTGGTCTTACCCTGCTCTTCGACGAAGAGGTTCAGGTCCACCCGGGTCGGGCCGATCTTGACGTCCTTGGACTGGGCGAGAACGTCGAGCTTGGCCCGGTTCTTCTGGGCGATGGTGTTGAGCGGGTTCAGTGCCAGCGTCGCCTCGTAGGCGGCCTTGGCCTCGTCGAAGCGGCCAAGCTCGGTCATCGCCTTGCCCAGCCGGTTGTTCGCCTCCTCGTCGGTGCCAAACCGCTCGAGGATGGAGCGGTTGAGCTCGGCGGCGTCCTCCCAACGGCCGGCCAGGGCTGCCTGGACGGCCTCCTCCACGAACTGGCCCTTGGGCTTCAGGTGGTCATTGAACTCCGGCTTCACATACGTGCTCCGATGGGCGGGGGGAGGCGACAGATTCCCGAGTATACCGGCGAGCTCAAATTGACACCTCGATGCCCATCGGCTATACAGTCTCCAACTTCCGGAAAGGCCGCTAGAGTTCCGGCGTCGCCACGGGGATTAGGGATAGCGGGGGGTAGTAACGCTAGACCCGGGTAATTTCAGTTTCAGGAGGAGAAGCATGCGCGTAACTCGACTGGGTCGAGCTGCTGCGATCGTTGCTCTCGGCCTCGTCGCAGTAGCCTGCGGCGGGAGCACGAGCGGCAGCGGAAGCGGCGGCAGCAAGGGCACCATCTCGATCGGGGTGGACCTGCCCGAATCCGGAGCGTCATCCTCGTCTGGCCTCCCCACCCTTAACGGGGTGAAGTACGCCGTCCAGAAGGCCGGCGGCTCGATCGACGGATGGACGCTCACGGTTGAGAACCGGGACGACGCGGTCGGTGGCTCGTACAACACCGACAAGGGCGTCCAGAACGTCACCGACCTGATCGGCACCAATACCGTCGTCGCCATGGTCGGCCCCTTCAACTCGGCCGTCGCACAGGCCGAGATCCCGATCACCAACGTCGCTGGGCTGACCATGATCAGCCCGTCCAACACCAATCCCTGCCTGACCAAGGACCTGTCGACCTGCGCCTTCCATCCGCAGGACCTGCGCAAGAAGGCCAACAACTACTTCCGCGTCGTCGCGACCGACGACCTCCAGGGCCCGGCCATGGCCGACTACGCCTACAACACCCTGGGCATCAAGACGATCGGGATCATGGACGAGAAGAGCGTCTACGGCGTGGGCATCGCCGACGCTTTCCAGGCCCAGTTCGTCAAGGACGGCGGCAAGTACCAGCGCCAGTCCTTCGACCCGAAGACCACCACCGACTGGCGCGCGATCCTGCAGGGCTTCAAGGACTTCGGCGCCACCGGCATCTACATGGGTGGAACCGACGACCAGAAAGCCTGCCAGCCGCGCGGCCAGATGAACGCACTCGGTATCGGCAGCTGGCCGTACCTGGGTGGGGACGGTCTCACCACCTCGCAATGCATCGACGACGCCGCCGACTCCGCACTCGGCCTCTCGGCCACCACCGCGGGCGCCGACGCCAGCCAGATTCCCTCGGCCGCCGGCGTGATCACCGACTTCAAGAAGTCTTTCACCGGTGCCAACGACTACGGCGCCTACACGATGACCGCTTACGATGCGGCCAACATCGAGATCGCCGCCATCAAGAAGGCCATCGACGGCGGCGCGAACCCGAAGAGCATCAACGCCTTCCGTGAGGCGGTGCGCAATAACGTCTCGCACACCACCAACTTCCCCGGTGTGCTCGGCAGCACCACCTTCGACGCCAACGGGGATACCTCGCAGAAGATCATCTCCATCTTCGCCGTGAAGCAGGAGACCCAGTCCCGGGTCGCGGTCGGCGACCTGACCTGCGGCAAGGCCGGCGGCCCCAACGCTCTCTACTGCTTCGAGTGGACGAAGCAGGTCAACTTCGGCGCCTAGCAGTCCGATAACCATGGGAGGGGGCCGCCGCGGCCCCCTCCTCTTTTTGTAGGCAACCAGCAGAAGGGGCAACGGAGTTGGAACGCTTCCAGCGTCTGCGGGCGACCCTGAGCGGCGACCTCGGATCGACGCTCTTCTTGTTGCTCGGCGTGCTCGGGGTGCTCTGGGTGATCTACCTCACGATCGAGCAGGGGCCCCGATCGATGATCGCGGTCCTCATCATCGGCCTCACCGACGGGGCGATCTACGCCCTCATCGCCCTCGGCTACACGATGGTCTACGGCATCATCGAGCTGATCAATTTCGCCCACGGCGACGTCTTCACCCTGGGCGCCTTCTTCGCGCTCGCCATCCTGGGCCTCTTCAAGCTCGGTCCCGGCGCCAATTACACACTGGCTGCGATCCCGATCCTGATCTTTGTCACCGTGGTGGTCATGGCCTTAAACGGCCTTGTCAACATCGCCATCGAGCGGATCGCCTACCGGCCGCTGCGCAACGCGCCGCGCCTCGCGCCGCTGATCACCGCGATCGGGATGTCCTTCCTGGTGGAGGGCGCCATGTACCTGTGGCGTGGTCCGGTCGACCTCCGCTTCCCGGACCTGATCTCGGAGAACCGCTACGAGCTCTTCTACGGCAACTTCGGGCCCCAGGGCAAAGTCGCGCCTCTGATCGACCTCGGCGTCAAGGACATCATGGTCGTGGTCGCCTCGGTGTTCCTGGTCGTGATGCTCTCGCTCTTCATCAGCCGGACCAAGCTCGGCAAGGCGATGCGCGCCACCGCGCAGGACCGCGACGCCGCCGCGCTGATGGGGATCGACATCAATCGCACCATCTCGGCGACCTTCTTCATCGGCGCCGCGCTGGCGGGCGCCGGCGGGATCATCTACGCGCTCTACTTCAACTCCATCCGCTTCGACCTCGGCTTCTCAGCGGGCCTGGTCGCCTTCACCGCGGCGGTGCTGGGCGGCATCGGCAACATCGAGGGCGCCGCCCTCGGCGGCCTCCTGATCGGCGTCATCCGCGCCCTCAACGACCGCTATTTCTCGGCCAGCTGGTCGGACGTCGTGATCTTCGCGATCCTGATCCTGGTCCTGGTCTTCCGCCCGACCGGGCTGCTCGGGATGCAGGTGCCTGAGAAATGATCGCCAACCTTCGCAACGGCAAGACGCTGCGGACCAAGCTCCGCGAGTGGTCGAGGGACTCGACCATGATCGTCTACGGCGTCCTGCTGATAGCGGCGATCCTCTTCCCGCCCATCTCGACCTTCGCGACCGGCAGCAGCGCGCTGATAGGCCTGGTAGCCGATGCCGGCGTCTGGGTGCTGCTCGCGATCGGACTCAATGTGGTGGTCGGCTTCGCCGGCCTGCTCGACCTCGGCTACGCCGCCTTCTTCGCCATCGGCGCCTACACCTACGCCCTCTTCGCCTCCTACCAATTAGGCGCGACCCCCCTGCACCACGCGGTGCACCTGCCCTTCTGGCTGCTCCTCTTCGGCGCCATGTTCGTGGCGGCGACCGCCGGGGCCATCCTCGGTGCTCCGACCCTGCGGCTGCGCGGCGACTACCTGGCGATCGTGACCCTGGGCTTCGGCGAGATCGTGCCGCGCGTGTTCCGCAACCTGCGGGACTGGACCAATGGCGCCGACGGCATCGGCGGCATCGACCAGCCGACGCTGCCGGTATGCATCGACGGGCCCTGGTCGCAGGGCGACAGCCTCGCCATTCATTTCGGACCCGTCAACTGCTCTTTCAGCATCACCGACCCGTCCGCCTATTACGTCTTGATGGTGCTGATGCTGATCGTCTGCGTGATCTTGGTCACCAATCTCCAGACCTCGCGCCTGGGCCGCGCCTGGGCCGCCGTCCGCGAGGACGAGGTGGCGGCCGCCGCGATGGGCGTCAACACCCGCAACATCAAACTCCTGGCCTTCGGGATAGGCGCCGCCTTCAGCGGCTTCGCCGGCGCCTATTACGGAGCCAAGATTTCGCTGGTCAGCCCCGACAACTTCGACTTCACGGTCTCGATCACGGTGCTGGTCATGGTCGTCCTGGGCGGGATGGGCAACATCCCGGGCGTCATCATTGGTGCTCTGGCCGTGTACTTCTTGGAGTTCAAGTTCCTGACCGACCTGCCCCGCAACATACAGGCGCTGATCGACTCGATCGGGCTCGGGCCGCTCCTCGACAACGCCAACCCCGCCACCGGCTGGCCGGGCATCCAGGACTTCACGCAACGGCTCAACTACCTGGTGTTGGGCTCGATCCTGGTCCTGATGATGCTGCTCCGACCGCAGGGAATCCTGCCCAGCCGGGTGCGCGCCCAGGAGCTGAAGGCCGAGGGCAGCCAGGACGACTCGGTCTTCGACCAGCAGGCGGGCCAGACATGAGCTCCGAGCCGGCCGCCGGCGAACGGACCGCCGAGACCATCCTCGGCCTGGAGGGTGTCACCAAGCGCTTCCTCGGCCTGGTGGCGGTGGACAACGTCAGCTTCGACGTCAAGCGGGGCGAGGTCTTTGCGCTCATCGGCCCCAACGGCGCCGGCAAGACCACGCTCTTCAACTGCATCACCGGGATGTTCCCGCCCAGCCAGGGACGGGTCACCTTCCTCGGCCAGGACGTCACCGGCAGCAAGCCGCACCGGGTCGCCCATCTCGGCATCGCCCGCACCTTCCAGAACATCCGCGTCTTCGACTACATGACCGCCCTCGACAACGTGCGGCTGGGCCAGCACGCGCGGATGCACGCGCAGATCTGGGACGCGCTCTTCAAGACGCCCAAGGCGCGGCGGGAGGAGATCTTGGTGACCGAGCGCGCCCACGAGCTGCTGAAGTTCGTGGGCATCGACCGCTGGGCGCACAGCTACGCCCGCAACCTTCCCTATGGGGCCCAGCGACGGCTGGAGATCGCCCGCGCCCTCGCCACCCAGCCCAAGCTGCTGCTTCTCGACGAGCCCGCCGCCGGCTTCAATCCGCAGGAGAAGGTCGAGCTCATGAAGCTGGTGGAGGAGATCCGCGCCCAGGACATCACGGTCTTTTTGATCGAGCACGACATGAGGGTCGTGATGGGCGCCTCCCACCGGATCGCCGTCCTCGACCACGGCGTGAAGATCGCCGAAGGTACGCCCCAGGAGGTCCGCCAGGACGCCAAGGTCATCGAGGCCTACCTCGGGAAGAGCGCCTAGTGGCACTGCTCGAGGTCGAGGGCGTCGACGCCTTTTACGGGCGCGTTCAGGCCCTTCACGGCATCAGCCTGAAGCTGGACCGGGGCGAGATCGTCGCCCTCATCGGCTCCAACGGCGCCGGCAAGACCACGACCCTGCGGACGATCTCCGGCCTCATGCACCCGGCGAAGGGCAAGGTGACCTTCGACGGCGCCGAGATCACCTTCACCGAGCCGGCGAAGGTGGTCGCGCTGGGAATCTGCCACTCGCCCGAAGGCCGCCGGCTCTTCCCCCGGATGTCGGTCCTCGACAACCTCTACATGGGCGCCTACACGCGCCGCGACCGCGCCGGCGTCGACAAGGACTTAAAGCACGTCTTCGAGCTCTTCCCGCGGGTCGAGGAGCGCCGCTCCCAGATCGCCGGCACGCTCTCGGGCGGCGAGCAGCAGATGCTGGCGATGGGTCGCGCCCTGATGGCCCGACCCAAGGTGCTGATGCTGGACGAGCCGTCGCTGGGGCTCGCCCCGATCCTGGTCGAGACGATCTTCTCCGTCATCAGGGAGATCAACGGCGAGGGGATACCGGTGCTCCTGGTCGAGCAGAACGCCTCCAAGGCGCTCGCCGTCGCCCACCGCGCGTATGTGCTGGAGACGGGGGTGGTCGCCAAGGCGGGCACCGGCAAGGAGCTCCTCGAATCCGAGGACGTCCAGAAGGCATACCTCGGCATGTGAGACGGCGCGGGCCGTCCCTCGCGGCGCTCGCGCTTCTTCTCCTCACCTCCTGCAGCGTCGGGCCGCCCAAGCCTCAGCCTGCCCCGGTTGAGATCGCGATCGACCTGCCCTTCACAGGTCCACAGGCCGCCGACGCGGCCGCGGCCCTCGCCCAGGCCCGCTTCGTCATCGAACGGACCTTCGGCGGCAAAGTGGAGGGCCTGCCGATCCGGGTCCGGCTCCTCGACGACAGCCCGGCAGGACGGCGCGACCCGATCGAGGCCGCCCACCAGCTGAGCCTCGCGCTGTCCTCGCCGTCGCTGCTCGGGGTGGTCGGGCCGCTGGACTCGGACGTCGCCGCCGCGGAGATCCCGGTCGTCACCGGCGCCCACCTCGCCATGGTCAGCCCGACCGCCTCCAACGCCTGCCTGACCCGGCCGCTGCCGGAATGCGACGGGCTCTCCCAGCGGCTCCGACCGAGCGGACCGCCGAGCTTTTTCCGGCTGGCTCCGCCCGATGACGGCGAGGCCGCCGCCCTGGTCCAGTTCGCGCTCGGCCACCTGCACTCGACCAGCTTCGCGGTCGGGTCGGACGGGCAGGCCTACGGCACGGCCGTCAAGAGCCGGTTCGACGCCGCCCTCTCCCGGCAGCACCGCAACGCGGTCTACAGCGCCGACTTCGACCCCACCTCCACCTCCGCCGTCGACGCCTTCCTGGCGGCGGCCAAGCAGGCGGGAGCCGACACCGTGCTCTTCGGCGGCCGGCCTGGCGGCGGCGCTTGCCGGATCGCCCCAAGACTCGCTGCCGGCCTGGGTGCGCAGGCGAACCTGCTCGGCAGCGGTCTCCAGGCCGCGCCCTGCGAAACCGACGCCGGGGCCGCGGCGCCGTCCGTCTACACGGTCGGCGAGGGATCACCGGAGGATGCCGGGATCGCCACCCGGGTGCTGCTCGACGCGATCGCCGCGGCGATCAAGCAGCAGGGCGGCAACCTGCCGTCGCGGGAGCAGGTGAGGGCGGCGGTCAGCCAGAGTCGCCGGGTCGCCTTCGACGCCTACGGCGACCCGGTGAACGGGACCTACACCATCTACCGGGGCAAAGCGCCCGCCGCGGACGCGACCACCTCGGTGTGGGACGTCGCCGGCACCGCCGGCGCCTGAGGCCGAACTAGCCGGGCGGCCGGATGCTGAGCGCGAAGAGGAAGGCCAGCAGGAGCGCGAAGAGTCCGTACTCCATCGCCACCTGGCGGTTGAGCGTCTCCTCGGCGGTGTGCCGGATGACGCCGCGGTTGATGTACCAGGCCAGCAGCAGCATGGCCGCGAAGACCCCCTCAGGGGCGGCGCCGGCGTAGGCGAAGATTGCCCAGGCGAAGAAGGTCGCCACCTGGGCCACCAGCAGCGAGAAGAGGAATGCCCGCCGGGGCGTCAGCGGCTCGCCGGCGAGCCGGAAGCTCCTGTAGGCGGCCAGCGCCGAGATGATGAAGATCCAGGCCAGCTTGATTCCCACCGGGAAGGGCGCGCTCAGGACCGCCAGGTAGCCTCCGACCAGCGCGATCGCCAGGATCGCCTCCTGGATGAAGTGGTGGCCGCGCTTGGGATGGTCTGCCAACCGCAGGTAGTCGAGGCGGGCCGCCACCGCGAAGCCCGCCCCGAAGATGGCGGCGGCCAGCGCCCAGGTCCACCACTGGTGCACGATCAGCGACAGGCCGGCGATCGCGAAGGCGCCCAGCAGCGCGGGGACGTAGTGCTCCAAGGCCGGCAGCGTCGGCTCGGTCTCGACCCAGAGGTAGGCGAGGATCACCGGGGCGGCGACCGCCAGCAGCGCGGCCGAGAGCCACCAGGCGCTGCCCGGCGCCACCAGCTCCGACTTGAACGCGATCGCGAGAGCCACCAGGAGCAGCCCGGCGAAGACCAGGAAGCGCCGATCGCGCTCGGAGTGCGCCGAGGCGGGCGCCGGGGAGACCCAGTCCTGGTTGGGCGGCGGGGTTTTCAGGTCCCCTGCCTTCCATAGCGATCATCCAGGCGCACGACGTCGTCGATCTCGGGTGTCGAGACCTCGAAGACGTCCACGTCGGTGACCGCCGTCATCCGGTGCTTGCGGCCGGGCGTGATGTGGACCGTGTCACCCTCCCGGAGCCGGTGCGTCACCAGCTGCCCGGCGTCGTCGTCGAGCTCGAGGTCCATCTCCCCACGGGCGATCAGGATGCACTCGTCCTTGGCGTTGTGGTACTGCAGCGAGAGCGCCTCGCCCGCGTTGATGTGGAGGATCTTGCCCAGATAACGCTCGGTCACCGCCCAGCGGTCCTCGTAACCCCACGGCTTCTTCACCCGGCCGTCATCCACGCGCCTAACCGCCACCTTCTCGCCCCCCTCCGACAATGTTTTGAATGGTGTCCAGGCGCTCGCTCACAGCCTCCGGCGAGGACGCCTCCGAGTAGATCCGGATCAGCGCCTCGGTGCCGCTGACCCGGAGCAGCACCCAGGAGCCGTCGGCGAGGTTGAACTTGAAGCCGTCGTCGTCGCGGACGCTGATCACCTGCTGGCCGGCGATCTGCTTCGGCTGGTGCTCGCGCATCGTCTTCAGGATCACATCGCGATCGTGGTCATAGGTCTCCCGGGGCAGGTGGATGTCGCGCCGCTCGTAGAAGTGCGGGCCGACCCGCTCCATGAGACCGGCGAGGATCTCCGACAGCGGCTTTTGGTAGTGGACCAGCATGTCGGCGAAGAAGAGCCCGGCGAGGATGCCGTCCCGCTCCGGGATGTGGCCGCGGAAGCCAAAGCCGCCCGACTCCTCGCCGCCGAGCACCGCGTCCACCTCCATCATCTTGGGCGCCACGTACTTGAAGCCGACCGGGACCTCGTAGACGGGGACTTCGAACTCCCTCGCCAGCTGGTCGGCCATCGAAGTCATGTTCAGCGCCCGCACCACCGGCCCGCGCCAGCCCCGGACCTCGAAGAGGTAGAGCATCAGCAATGCGTAGACCTGGAGCTGGTTGATGAATCGGCCCTTCTCGTCGATGATGCCGACCCGGTCGGCGTCGCCATCGGTGGCGATGCAGAGATCGTGGCCGCGCAGGGCCATGGTCGCCAGCGCCGTCTCCAGGTTGGGTGGGATCGGCTCCGGGTTGACGCCGCCGAAGTAGGGGTTGCGCTCGGCGTGCAGCTGGTCGACCCGGGTCGAGCCGCCCGCCAGCACCCCGCTGATATAGCCGTAGCCGGAGCCGTACATGGTCTCGTGGAGCACCTTCAGGCCGGCCTTGCGAATGGGCTCCAGCTCGAGCATCCGGCCGACCTGCTCGAAGTAGGCGGGCATCGGGTCGTAGGTCTCGACCAGCGGCTCGCGCTCGGCCCTGCGGACGTCCTCCGCGCCCAGCGCGGCGATCCGCTGCTCGAGCTCGCGGATCACCTCGGTCGGCGCCGAGGAGCCGGTCTCCGGCTTGTACTTGACCCCGTTGAACATGTAGGGGTTGTGACTGGCGGTGATCGCCACCGCGCCCGCCGCCTTTCGATCGATCACCGTCCAGGAGGCGACCTGGGTCGGCGAGGGGCGGTCGAAGATCAAAGTCCGGATCCCGTTGCCGGCGAAGATCCGTGCGACCTCGTCGCTGAAGGACTCGGCGCCGAAGCGGCAGTCGTAGCCCACCACCGCCAGCGGGTCAGCCGAGCGGCTCTTCAGGTAGTCGGCGACGCCCTGCGCGACCAGGCGAAGGTTGGCGAAGGTGAAGTCGTCGGCGATGATCCCGCGCCAGCCGTCGGTCCCGAACTTGATCTCAGGCTTCCCCACCTCTCTCGAACCTAGGTTAGAGGTATCCCGTCTTACCGGCGTTGCGCAGCATCTCGACGATCTTCTTCACGTCCTGGGCGCGAGAGCGGGGCAGCACCAGCAGCGCCTGTTCGGTGTCGATGACGATGAGGTTCTCGATCCCGATCGCCGCCACCAGCTTGCCCGGCGCCGAGAGCAGGGACCCCGTCGTGTCGATGACGGCCGACTCGCCGTCGATCGAGTTGCCGTTCTCGTCGGTGTCCCGCAGGTCGAGGAGCTCCGCCCAAGAGCCGACGTCCACCCAGTCGAACCCGGCTGGCACCAGGTAGAGGCGGTCGGTCTTCTCCAGCACCGCGTAGTCCACCGCCTCGTTCTGGAGGTCGGCGTAGGACGCGGTGCCCGCCCGGAAGGCGAGGAGCCCGCGGTGGTGGGCCGGGGCCACGCGCTCGAGCTCGGAAAGGAAGACCGACGTGCGCCAGGCGAACATGGAGAGGTTCCAGTAGAAGGTGCCGGCTGCCAGGTACTCCTCGGCGCGGGGCAGCGTCGGCTTCTCGACGAACTCCTCGACGCGGAAGGCGTCGCCCTCCCTCTCGCCCACCCGGATGTAGCCGAAGCCGGTCGCCGGATAGGTCGGCCGGAGCCCGATGGTGACCAGCCGGTCGCCTTCGCCCGCCGTCCGGATGGCGGTCGCGATCGAGGCCCGGTAGCCGTCTGCGTCCTGGATGACGTGGTCCGCCGCGACGGAGACCATGATCGCCTCGGGGTCGACGGCGGCGATCTCGAGCGCTGCCAGGCCGAGGGCGTTGACCGTGCCCCGGGCGGTCGGCTCGACGATGAAGCGGGCCTCGGGCAGCTGCTCTTTGATCATCGCCACCTGGCGCTCTTCGGTCAGCACGAAGACCGCCTCGGCCAGTGGGGCGACCCGCTCGTAGGTCTGCTGGAGGAGCGACCGGCCATTGCCGGTCAGGTCCAGCAGGTGCTTGGGCGTGGCCCGGTTGGACCACGGCCAGAGCCGGGTGCCGGCGCCACCTGCGGGGATCACCGCGTAGGTCTTCACCGGCGCGCCCCGAGTTCGGTCTTGAGGTCCGCCGCTCGCGCGGTGCTCTCCCAGGGGGCGTCGATGTCGGTGCGTCCGAAGTGGCCGTAGCAGGCTGTCGGCCGGTAGAGCGGACGCCGGAGGTTGAGCTCTTTGATGATCCCCAGCGGGCTGAGGTCGAACTGCCGATCGACCGCCCGGCGAATGTCCTCCTCCGGCGCCCTGCCGGTGCCAAAGGTCTCGATGCTGAGGGCGACCGGCTTGGCGACCCCGATGGCGTAGGCGAGCTGTACCTCGACCCTGGAGGCGAGGCCGGCGGCGACTATGCACTTGGCGACGTGGCGGGCGCCGTAGGCGCCGGCGCGATCAACCTTGGTGGGGTCCTTGCCGGAGAAGCAGCCGCCGCCGCTGCGGGCATAGCCGCCGTAGGCGTCGACCTGGGTCTTGCGACCGGTCAGTCCGACGTCGGCCACCGGGCCGCCGGTCACGAAGCGGCCGGTCGGGTTGATGTGGGCCTTCACCCGGGCCGCCGCCTTCTCACCGAGGACTGGGACCACCACCTCTCGGAGGACGTCCTGGCGGAGGTCGTCCACCTTCACCTCGTCGTGATGCTGGGCGGCGATCACGACCGTCTCCGGCTCCGCTGGCCCGTCGCCGTAGCTGACCGTCACCTGAACCTTGCCGTCCGGGCGCAGGTAGCCGAGCGTCCGATCGCGGCGGACGTCGGCCAGGCGCTTGGCGAGCCGGTGGGCGAGGCTGATCGGCAGCGGCATCAGCTCGGGCGTCTCGTCGCAGGCGAAGCCGAACATCATCCCGGAGTCGCCCGCGCCGCCGGTGTCCACGCCCTGGGCGATGTCCGGCGACTGCTCGTCGATGCTCAGCATCACCCCGCAGGTCTCGGAGTCGAACCCGTACTTGGCGCGGGTGTAGCCGACCTCGCGGATGGTCTGCCGGATGATCCGCGGGATGTCCACGTAGCAGTCGGTGGTGATCTCGCCCATCACCATCACCAGCCCGGTGGTGACGGCCGTCTCGGCGGCGACCCGGGCGAGCGGGTCGCGGGCGAGGATCGCGTCGAGGATGGCGTCCGAGACCTGGTCGGCGAGCTTGTCTGGGTGACCCTCGGTCACCGACTCCGAGGTGAATAGAGCCATGGGGGAATCCTGCTCCTGTCTAAGCCCAGGCCGGCAAGGCCCGCTCCGTTCGGCGGGTACCCCAAGCCCCAGGCGGCCAGGTCAGATTATCAGCGGACCTGTTTGTCGTCGGCCCGCGCGATCAGCGGGTGCCGGCTGGCCAGCTCGAGCTGCCGGCCCGCGTGATAGCCGTCGTCCTCGGCTCCGAACAGGGCCGTGTGCCGCTTAGCCGTAAGCGCACCAGGGTGCCCAGCGCGCGGACGCCATCAAGCCAGGTCAGCTTCTTGCCCTCCTCGCGGCTTCGCGCGTAGTAACGGATGGGCACCTCGTGGATGCGGTAGCCAAGGCGGAGGATGCGCGCCGTTATGTCGGGTTCGATGTCAAACCGGGTGCCTCGCAGCCGCAGCTGTCTCCACAGATCCGAGCGGAGCACCTCGTAACCGGTCTCCATGTCCGAGATGTAGCAGTCTAAGAGGAGGTCGGTCGCCAGCGTCACCGCTTTGTTCCCGAGCACGAACCAATAGCTGAAAGCGGTCTGGCCGGCGAAGCCGCGCACGCCATAGACCGCGTCGGCGCGGCCCTCGACCAGCGGCTCGAGGAGGCGCGGGTACTCCCTCGGGTCGTACTCGAGATCCGCGTCCTGGACCAGGGCGAAAGGCATCCGCAGCTCCTCGATGGCCTGCGCAGGGCCGCGCCCTTGCCTTGGTTGAAGGGCTGCCTGAAGGCCCGCAGCTTGCGGTGGCGGGCGGCGGTGCGGTCGAGTATCTGCCAGGTCCGGTCGACCGAGCCGTCATCGACCGCGATCACCTCGCCCACCTCAGGGCGCTGCAGCACGTGCTCCAAGATCAGCTCGATGGTCCGCTCTTCGTTGTAGGCCGGCATCATCACTGACAGCTGGCCGCGAACAGCGGTGCTCAAAAGGGCTAGGTGCCCTCCTCCCAGGAGGTGATGTACTTCGCCTGCTCGGAGGTCAGGGTGTCGATGGAGACGCCCATCGCCTCCAGCTTGAGGCGCGCGACCTCGGCGTCGAGCTCGGTCGGCACGTCGTAGACCCGCGGCTCCAGCTTCGACTGGTTGACCGTCATCCACTCGGCGCTGACGGCCTGGTTGGCGAAGCTCATGTCCATCACCGCCGCCGGGTGGCCCTCCGCTGCGGCCAGGTTGACGAGGCGGCCCTCGCCGACCACGTGCAGCCGGCGCCCGTCCTCCAGCTTGTACTCCTGGACGAACTGGCGCACCTGGCGTACCGAGGAGGCGAGGTCGTCCATCGCCGGCAGGTTGATCTCCGAGTTGAAGTGGCCCGAGTTGGCCAGGATGACGCCGTCCTTCATCGCCTCGAAATGGGCGCGGTCGAGGACGTTCAGGTCGCCGGTGACGGTGACGAAGATGTCGCCGACGCGGGCAGCGTCGGCCATCGGCATCACCTGGAAGCCGTCCATCACCGCCTCCAGCGCCCGCAGCGGGTCGACCTCGGTGACGATCACCTGGGAACCCATGCCCCGCGCCCGGGAGGCGAGGCCGCGGCCGCACCAGCCGTAGCCGGCGACCACGAAGACCTTGCCCGCGAGGAGCACGTTGGTGGCCCGGATGATCCCGTCGAGCGTCGACTGGCCGGTGCCGTAGCGGTTGTCGAACATGTGCTTGGTCAGCGCTTCGTTGACGGCGACGATCGGGTACTTGAGCACGCCCTGGGAGGCCATCGCGCGGAGGCGGACGACGCCGGTCGTGGTCTCCTCGGTCCCGCCGGAGACCGCGCCCAGGAGGTCCTGGCGCTCGCGGTGGAGCATGGTGACCAGGTCGGCGCCGTCGTCCATGGTGAAGTTGGGGTGGTGCTCCAGCGCGCTCGCGATGTGCGAGTAGTAGGTGTCGTTGTCTTCGCCTTTGATGGCGAAGGTGGGGATGCCGTGCTCGACGCTCAGGGCAGCCGCCACGGCATCGTTGGTGGAGAGCGGGTTGGACGCGCAGAGAACGATGTCCGCCCCGCCGGCCTTGAGGGTCAGCATCAGGTTGGCGGTCTCGCTGGTGACGTGGAGGCAGGCCGAGATCTTGAGGCCCGCCAGCGGCCGCTCCTGCCGGAAACGGTCACGGATGAGCAGCAGGACGGGCATCTCGCGGGCCGCCCAGTCGATGAGCCCCTGACCTTCCTTGGCCAACGCGGTGTCCTTCACGTCGCCTTCAATCGCCTTCATATCTGATCTCACTCTTGACATCGTAGCCAGCCAGCACCTCGCGGCCATTGAGGCCGGCGAGCTCGACCAGGAAGCCGAACCCGACCACCTCGCCGCCCAGCACCTCGACCAGCTGGGCCACCGCTCGGGCCGTCCCCCCGGTGGCGATGAGGTCGTCCACCACCAGCACCTTCTGGCCGGGCCGGACGGCGTCGTCGTGGATGTGGAGGGTGTCATTGCGGTATTCGAGCGTGTACGCGATGCTCCGGGTGGAGAAGGGCAGCTTGCCGGTCTTGCGGACCGGCACAAAGCCCGCCCCCAGCTCCTTGGCAATGGCCGGCCCGAAGATGAAGCCGCGGGCCTCCATCGCCGCCACCAGCTCGATGCCGCGGCCGGCCCACGGCCGGCTCATGACCTCGATCGACTCGGCCAGGGCGCCGGCGTCGGCGAGCAGCGGGGTGATGTCGCGGAACATGATCCCCGGGATCGGGAAGTCGGGGATGGTGCGGATGAAGTCCTGCAGGCTCAATCCCGCAGCGCTCCCTTGAAGTAGTCCACTGTCAGCGCCAACCCTTCCTCCAACTCGACCGACGGCTGCCAGCCGAGAAGCGTACGGGCTCGCGTGATGTCGGGGCAGCGCTGTTTAGGGTCGTCCTGGGGCAGCGGCCGGAAGACGATTTCGCTGCCGGACCCGGTG
>DATLQT010000076.1:0-22530 GCA_035535055.1 Candidatus Dormiibacterota bacterium
CGAGGTCTCCATCCGCGTTCTCGGTCAGGGTCAGGCTGGACCCGGCGCGCAGCCCGTACCGTCTGCGGAAACTGGCGGGAATCACCAAGCGCCCCCCAGCACCTAAACGGGTTGTGACAGATGGGTGGGTATTTGACATCGTGGACCAATATTACCACGAAGTCAGAAGGGTGCCAGAGCGCAACCTGCGTGCCAAGTTCGAAAAGTGTCCACGACACCCCGCCATTATTCATGGCACCGGCGAGAAGGCTCGCGGTCTCCGCTTCCCGGTCCTATCAGCCTGAGCCGATGGCCGCTCGGCTGGTCCGGTGCGGCCCGCGATCTACAATCCTCTGGATGTGTCCGATGAAGACCGGCTTTGACTGGATTGGCACCACGTACGGCTCCCTCGCGCAAGTTCTGAGCATCGGCTGGCTGTTCGGGAGCACGAGCTTCATGGGCTTCCTCGGACGCCGCTGGCTAAGAACTCCCGCGCCGCCGACAGCAGCCGAATAGGTCACGCCGCGGCGACAGCGGGGCCTGAGAGGACGCACCCCAAAGAGACCGCCGCGCCCGAACCTCACCCAACGAACGCGTTGGCCGAGATCAATCGGTCGTCGGCATGCGTCCGGCCTTGGCGGGGGCCCCTCTCTTCCAGGTTCGGGCGGGGGCCGCAAAGTACGTCCAGTCCTGAGAGGACATCGGACCTGACGAGTTCCTCGCCGATCGCCCTAGGCACCTCGCCCGACTGTACATGCGCTATCGCCGGAGCGCGGCGCTTTCGTCCTGAGAAGCTGGCCCAGCCATCTCTGGGCGACGCGAACAGCTTTTGGCCCGCTTTGTCCACTCTGAACGACTTGGTTGTGAGGCTATGTGAACGAAAAGGGCCGCGATCGCGGCAATCTTGGCCCCGCGCCCTCAGGAACGCGAGGGAATCAGAAACGATTCGTGCAGCTGTTGTAGCGGCTCGGTGTCGGTCAATGCCGGATGCGCGAAGCCGCGGGACGGCTCGTTTTTGGGTTTGAGGCGCGATCCGGTTACCGAACTGTCGGGCGACTCGGACTCAGTTTTTTGGGGCAGGCTCATCGAGCAGTTCCCAAGCATCGTTGTACGCCTATCGCTCGGCGCAAAGTCGCTTCCGGTCCGTCGCGGATCGAAGTGACTCTGCTGAGGCCTTCAACGGAAAACAAGTGACCCTAACGGATCGCCTCTCCGGACTCGGACCCGGTCTTGCGACCAACTCCAACTCCCTTGAACGTGTCCCTCAGGGCCACAGCTAACATTACGCCCCTGGTGTGGGTCGTGCCGACCAGTATTTTTTCCGTAGCCTGGCTACTCAAGCTCGGTTGAGTTGGAATGCCGATCGCGGTCCGCGAACCCTGCGAAGAGCGGATTTGGACTATGCGATGTGTCCAAAGACCGTTTCACCGGCGCTCAGCGGCTCGGGGTCATCGGATTCGTCGGCGAGAACGAACTCGGGTTCGCGGGACCCGGCGATCGAGTCCTCGGTGACGATGCAGCGCTTGATGTCGGGGCGCGAAGGCACCTCGAACATCGAGTTCAGTAGCACCTCCTCGATGATCGACTTCAGCGCCCGGGCCCCGGTCCCGAGCTTAAGGGCCCGGTGCGCGATTGCCTCCAGCGAGCGGCCGTCGAAGACCAGTTCGACGTTATCCAGCGCGAAGTACTTCTGGTATTGCTTGACGAGGGCGTTCTTCGGTTCGGTGAGGATCCGATTGATATCCTCCTCGTCGAGTGGCTGGAGGGTCGCGACGACCGGCAACCGGCCGACGAACTCGGGGATGAAGCCGAACTTGAGGAGGTCCTGCGGCTGCAGGTGCTTGAAGCTCTTAGCGACGGCCTTCTCATGGCCGATCTTGTCAGTCGTCACACTTGAACCGAACCCGATCCGCCGCTGACCGATGCGCTTCTCGATGATGCGCTCCAGGCCGTCGAAGGCGCCGCCGCAGATGAACAGGATGTTGGCGGTGTTGATCTGAAGGAACTCCGAGTTGGGATGCTTGCGTCCGCCCTGGGGTGGGACGTTGGCGACGGTGCCCTCCAGGATCCTTAGCAGCGCCTGCTGAACCCCTTCTCCCGAGACGTCTCGGGTGATCGAGACGTTGTCCGACTTACGCGAGATCTTGTCGATCTCGTCGATGTAGATGATCCCCCGCTCGGCACGGGTGATGTCATGGTCGGCCGCCTGGATGAGTCGGAGGAGGATGTTCTCCACATCCTCGCCGACGTAGCCCGCCTCGGTGAGCGAGGTCGCGTCGGCGATCGCGAACGGCACGTTGAGGACCTTGGCCAGCGTCTGGGCCAAGTAGGTCTTGCCGCAACCGGTCGGCCCGACAAGCATCACATTCGACTTCTGGAGCTCGACGTCGCCGACCATCGTCGACGCCTGGATCCGCTTGTAGTGGTTGTAGACGGCCACCGAGAGGACCCGCTTGGCGTGGTCCTGGCCGATCACGTACTGGTCGAGGGTGGCGCACATCGTCTTCGGGTTGAGACTGAAGCCGGTCTTCGCCTGCTTCGAGGGGGCGGTCCGGCTGTCCTCCTCGACGACTTCCTGGCAGAGCGCGATGCACTGGTCGCAGATGCAGACACCTGGCCCCGCGACCAGCTTTCGAACCTGGTCCTGGCCCTTGCCGCAGAAGGAGCAGCGACTGTGGCCACGATCCTTACCTTCGTTCATGGTTCCGTCGGGTCCCGCAGCCGGTGCCGACGAATCATCACCGGGTCGGGGTCGCTGCAAGTGTAGGCACCGGGGCCTGGGATGACCCGGACGCGGCCCTTGACCCCGTCATCGCCGAATCGTTGGCCCCGAAGTTGCTCTCCGTTTTTGGGCTGGTGACCTCGGCATCGGTTTCCCTTGGGCCACGTCCTGTCAAGTGGTGTAAGAGCGACGACCACGTCATCCACAACAATCAGCTGGCCGCGGCCAGCGTCGGCATCACCTCCTTGTCCTCGAGGACGACGGACTGGGCGGCCTTGAGCGACTCGGCGCTCAGGTAGCGACGGGCCACAGCCCACTCGTCGTGCTGCTCGGCAAGTACGGCTCCAACCAGGCGAATCACGGCCGCCCGGTTGGGAAAGATGCCGACCACGTCGGTCCGCCGGCGAACCTCTTTGTTGAGCCTCTCCTGCGGATTGTTAGACCAGATCTGGCGCCAGTGTTCTTTGGGGAAGGTCACAAAGGAGAGCACCTCGGGCCCGGCGTCGGTGAGCATGTTCGCGGCGTCCCCAAAGCGCTCTTGCAGCTGCTCGACCACCCGCGCATGCTGGGCCCAGACCTCCTGCTCGTCGGGCTGGGCGAAGATCGAGCGCACGAAGGTGGCCACCATGGTCTGGGCCGACTTGGGCACCCGGGTCAAGAGGTTGCGGACGAAGTGAACGCGACAGCGCTGCCAGGCTGCGCCCGGCAGCACCGCCGCGATTGCCTGCTTCAGCCCTTCGTGGCTGTCGGAGATGACCAGCCTCACCCCGGAGAGGCCACGCGCGACCAAGCCCCGCAGGAAGGCCGTCCAGGCCGCGCCGTCCTCGGCCGTGAAGACATCCACGCCTAGGATCTCCCGGTTGCCGTTGGCGTTGACCCCGGTCGCAATCGCGGTGGCCACGTTCACGATCCGGCCGTTCTCACGGCAGCGGTGGTAGAGGGCGTCGATCCACACGTAGGTATAGGGGCTGGCGTCAAGGGGCCGGTTTCGGAAGGCGGTGACCTCGACGTCGAGACTCTTCGCCATCTCCGAGACCTGCGACTTGGAGATCCCTTCGATGCCCAGGGCCTGGACCAGGCCGTCCACCCGCCGGGTCGAGACGCCGGCCAGGTAGGCCTCGGAGATCACGGCCACCATCGCCCGCTCTACCCGCCGCCTCGGCTGCAGCAGCCAGTCCGGGAAGTAGCTGCCCTGGCGGAGCTTCGGTATGCCCAGGGCGATGCTGCCCAGGCGGGTGTCCCAGTCTCGCTGCCGGTAGCCGTTGCGGGCATTCTCCCGATCAGGGGTGCGCTCCCCGTACTCGGCGTTGCAGAGCACGTTGACCTCGGCCGACATCAGGCCTTCGACCATCGTCTGAAGCAGGCTCCGGAGCATGTCCGGATGGGCCTCGCCGAGCTGCTGGCGAAGCCATGACTGCACGTCCATACTTGAGTTGACCACTGCGATTCCTCCAATCAGGTTGGTAGAGCTTCCTGAAGGATGACGCGGTGGTCATCGCCTTTCTAGAGGGTTACGCCTCGGGCGCCCCCTCGTACACCACATGCCTGGACGCTAACTTCCCTTGCAGCCTCAACACAAGCCGGCTACTGCCACTTGGACGTTGCGTGCCCAGAGCGTCTGCACCTGCTTACCAAGATCCCTGGCTCCCGCAGTGCGTGAAGAAAGCCGTCTGAAGGCGACGAAGCGACTGGTGGTAAGCCTTGGATTTGGAGGGTCGGCGGTGGTCCGGCTAGGCGTGAGGTCCAGTCGGCTGGCCCTCGCGCACCGGCCGCACCAGCACGGCGAGAGCCCACGGCGACCTCTACCGCTGGGATCGCGGGACGGTGAAACCTCCACTCTCATGTAAGAGCGACCCGGAGCGAACAACCGAGGAGCGAAATCCCTCCCTCTCCGCCATTGCCTTCAAGCGGGCCCGACCGCCTGCGTGCCGAGCTACAGCCGGACGATTTTCATTGCAGCGAAGTTGGTGAAGTCGCTGTCCTGGGTCCAGACCTCGCCGCCATGCGTCAGGGCCGTCGCCGCGATCCACGTGTCGTGGACACGAGGTTTACGCCCCGCCTGCAACTCGGCTGCAGCCAGGCGTGCGTAGGCCGAGGCGACGCGTTCGTCCGCGGGCAAGCCGGCCGTCTGTTCCCGGACTCGCGTGAGCGTTGCCAGGCGCGTCGCCCTCGACTCACCGTCCTTCGCCATCAACACTCCAAGTTCGAGCTCGGCCAGGGTGATCACGGAAACGCCGACCTGGGCAGGCAACGGACGCGCGAGTGGCCGGCTCTGCTCGATGGCCACGAATATCGACGTGTCCAGGATCGCCGGTGCGCTCACCTTTCCTCGACCGTTTGCTGGCGTACATCGGCGAGGTCCCGCAGGAGGCCGGCGTCCGCGGAGGCCTCGCGTACGACACGCTCCATGGCAGGTCCAGTGCTCCAGACCGGCCGTGCGAGCGGGACCAGCTCCGCGACCGGTCCTCGGTCGAGTTCACGTCGATCGACGATTCGGTCGACAAGCCAGTCCCCCTCGATCGGTCGGAACAGAGCGCGATAATCGCCGATCCGCAGGCGCAGCCAACCCGGAGTACCTCGGAGCGCTTTCACATCGACTTTGGCTGCGCCCTGATCCAGGCGTCGCAGTGCGTCGACAACCGCGGTGCGTTGACGTGCGTCCAACTTCCTCAGGTCGCGCTCTGCCCGGCTGGTCAGCCGGACGGTCACTTGGAGTCGAGCTCCTCCAAGACTTCGTCCAACGGGCGACCGGTCTCGCCTCTCGCGACCTCTTCATCTGCGGTGCTCATTCCCGCCACATATTCGGGCGCAGTCGCCAGAACAAAGTCGAGCAACTCCTCCTCATCGACTGGCATCAGCACTGCGATGGGTCGACCTCGCCGAGTCACGAACGCTGGTCGGCGGTCCTCTTCAACAGCTCGGAGGACACCCGCTGGGTTTCGCTGGAGATCACGCACCGTAACTACCGACATACGGCAATGGTACGACATTGAGGCGCGTCAGCCGGCGAGAGTTCGAAAGACGTCTACGATGCCTCGCCAATCCCGCTCCGCGCGATTTGCGGGCCGGGAGGGTGTCCGTTCTGATCTGCGGGGCCTTTGTCCCCGTCGCCTCCGGCGACTCCCGTTCGGCCCGCCTGGCGGGCCGGGCCGCGCCGTGCGCGGCCTGAGCGGATGGACATGTTTGCCCGCGCTACCGGCCTCGCTGCGAGCTATAGCGTTCGGCGCCCCGCGCCTCAGCCGGTGTTCTGCGCCAGGAACTCCGTCACGTGAGGCAGAGCGAGGTCGCTTCTCAAAAAGGCGTTGAGATGCCCGAGCCCAGCCAGCCGGACCCAGCACGCGTTCGGCATCCAGGCGACGGCCACCTCGGTTTCGTCCTCCGGATCCTCGAGCTCGCCGGCCAGGACGAGGGTTGGCGCCGTCACCCGCGAAAGCGCCTCCGAGTCGCTCCAGGCCGGTCTCTGCTGGCCTAGAGGTAGCCGATGAATTGCTCCACGTCGGTCGCCCGGATTCGCTCCTTCGTCCATTCTGGAACCGGCTCCCGCTCGCTTACGCCAAACTGGTCGATCATCTTGTTCCAACCGTGCTCGCGGAACTCCGGAACGAGGCGCGCGACAATCTTGCCCAACGCCTCGGGCGAGGTCTCGCCGAGTGCACCGCTTCCCACCAGCGCTCGGATCCGCGCAGGGTGCTCGTCCGCCAATTTCAGGCCGATCTCGAACCCGGCGGAATAGCCCCAGAAGGCGCACTTGTCGATCCCCAGCTAGTCCAGCAGGGCGAGCGCGTCGGCCTCATAGCGATCGATCTGGTGAGCCTCCGCGCCACGAGGGCGATCGCTCTCGCGGTGCCCGCGGTGGTCGAACAGGATGCACCGGTACGAGTTCGAAAGCGGCTCCAGGTATCCCGCTGCGCGCCAGAGGTCGGAATCGCCGCCGGCGCCGAGATGGAGAAGGAGCGGCGGACCCTCGCCTTGCAGCGCTCATTTGAGGCGGATCCCGTCAGGGGAAGTGAGGAAGGGCATGCCGGGAATTGTCGCCCGTGGTGGAGCGCCGGTTCCAGGCGATTCCTTCGCTAACCTCCCGGGGGTGATCGGGAACGTCTACGAGGCCGCCGGCGGAGAGGCGACCTTCCGGCTGCTGGTCGAGCGCTTCTATGCCGGCGTCGCCGCCGACCAGGTGCTGCGGCCGCTCTACCCCGAGGACGACCTCGCCGCCGCCCAGGAGCGGCTCACGCTGTTCCTGATCCAGTATTGGGGCGGTCCCGACACCTACAACCGGGAGCGCGGACACCCACGGCTCCGGATGCGCCACCAGCCTTTCGCGATCGGACGGCGGGAGCGGGACGCCTGGCTGGCGCGGATGACCGAGGCGGTCGAGTCGGTGGAGCTGCCACGGGCCGTCCACGATGCACTCCTCGGATACTTCGATGCGGCCTCGACCGCGATGATCAACCGGCCCGGATAGCGCTCGGCCTCTGGCGACTCGTTAACAGCTTCGCGCTCGGTTTGAGCCAGGGCTCGGCGTAATGTGCCGATCCTCATGGAGTTCATCCGCTGCTGGCTTCTCCACCGCTCGACCTGGACCATCCTCATCCCCGGCATCCTGCCCGGGAACATCGACGCGGTGGCCTACTGCCCGACCTGTGATGCGGGACGCGGGCACCGCCAGCTGATGATGATCCCGAACGCGACCCGCGCCTAAGCCACCCGGCGGCCCGGAGCCGCCCTCGACGGAAGTGCGATCCTGACCAGAAGGTGGCTCGCGGAACGCTCCTGGTCGACGTCACGCCGCTCCGCGAGTCGCGAGACTTTCGCAGCCTCTGGTTCTCCCAGTTGGCGACCACCCTCGGCCGCCAGGTCGTGGTGGTCGCGGTCCCCTACCAGGTCTACCTGCTGACCCACTCCTCGCTTGCGGTCGGCCTCCTGGGCCTCTTCCAGGCGGTGCCCATCGTCGTCGCGGGGCTCTATGGCGGAGCGATGGCCGACCGATTCGACCGGCGCCAGCTGCAGCTCATCGGCAAGTCGCTGGTCGCCCTGTCCTCCCTTGCGCTGGCGATCGCGGCGCTCGGCCTGCGCGGGCCGCTCGGGTTCGTCTACCTGGCGGTCGCCTTCGGCGCCGGCGCATCGACCCTCGACCAGTCGGCGCGGGCGGCCACGATCCCGCGGCTGGTGCCGGGCCGGCTCCTGCCATCGGCGATGTCGTTGAGCCAGGCCCTCCAGCAGACCTCGGCCATCGTGGGTCCGGCCCTGGCCGGGCTGCTGCTGGCGAAGGCCGGGGTGACCTGGGCCTACTGGCTCGACGTCGCCTGCTTCCTTCCCGGCGTCCTCTTCATCCTCAGGCTCTCACCGCAGCCGCCACTGGCGGACCACGGGGTCGTGCTTGGCTGGCGTGCCCCAGCGGAGGCGCTGCGACTCGTGGCGAGCCGGCGTCTGCTGGTCGGGATCTTCACATCCGACCTGGTGGCGATGATCTTCGGGATGCCCACCGCGGTCTTTCCCGCCCTCGCTCTGAGCGTGCTCAAGATCGGCGCCGGCGGCCTGGGGCTCCTCTACGCCGCGCCGGCGGCCGGGGCACTCGTGGGCTCGCTCTTTTCGGGCTGGGTGAGGAGCGTCAAGCGCCAGGGGATGGCCGTCTTCATCGCCATCGCGATCTGGGGCGTCGCCATCGCCGGCTTCGGCCTCGCCGGGAAGCTGCTCTGGCTCGGTCTGCCGCTACTGGCGCTGGCGGGAGGCGCCGACCTCGTCAGCGCGATTTTCCGGAGCACCATCCTCCAGCTGTCGATCCCCGATGCCATGCGAGGCCGGATGAGCGCCTTCCAGATGATGGTAGTGACGACCGGCCCGCGTCTCGGCGATCTCGAGGCGGGCGCTGTCGCCGCGCTCGTCAACCCGGTCTTCTCGGTGGTCTCGGGCGGCGTCGCCTGCGTCGTCGGGATCGCCCTGCTGGCGCTGCTGCTGCCCGAGATGCGAGACCAGAGGGTCAGCGAGGAGGGTCTGCTTCCGAAATCGGCTGCCGGTCCCTAGCCGACCCCCAGCAGCTCCACCGCGAAGACGAGAGTCGCCCCCGGCGGGATGGGCCCCACGCCGCGCTCACCGTAGCCGAGTCCAGAAGGCACGATCAGCTTTCGTCGGCCGCCAACCTTCATGCCGGCGACGCCCTCGTCCCAGCCCTTGATCACCTTGCCGGCTCCGAGCCCGAAGCGAAATGGCTGCCCGCGGTCGCGTGAGCTGTCGAACTTGGAGCCGTTCGTCAGCCAGCCGGTGTAGTGCACCGTCACCTGCTGCCCGGAGGCGGCCTCGGGGCCGGTGCCGGTCTGGGTGTCGACGTACTGCAGGCCGGAGGGGGTGGTCTGGGTCTCGCCGGTCTCGTTGAAATCGTCGCTCATCGCAGTAACCCTAGACTCCGTCCATGGCGGCTCGCTTCGGTGTCATGGGCCTCGCGGTGATGGGGTCCAACCTCGCCCGCAACATCGCCTCCCGCGGCGTGCCGGTCGCCGTCTACAACCGCACGGCGGCGAGGACCGACGCCTTCATGGCTGATCACGCCGGCGAGGGCGACTTCACACCCGCCTGGACGGTCGCCGAGCTCGTCGCCGCGATCGAGCGGCCGCGTGCGATCCTGGTCATGGTCAAAGCTGGCCAGCCGGTCGACGAGGCCATCGCCGAGATCACGCCGCACCTGGAGCCGGGGGACATCCTGATCGACGGCGGCAACTCCTTCTTCGAGGACACCAGGCGCCGCTGCGGGGAGGTCGAGGCCCGAGGCTTCCGCTACCTCGGTACCGGCGTCTCGGGCGGGGAGGAGGGAGCCCTCAAGGGCCCGAGCATCATGCCCGGCGGGACTCCCGAGGCCTACTCCCAGGTGGAGGAGATCCTGACCTCGATCTCCGCCCAAGTGGACGGCACTCCCTGCTGCACCTACATTGGGACCGACGGAGCCGGCCACTACGTGAAGATGGTTCACAACGGCATCGAGTACGCCGACATCCAGCTCATCGCCGAGAGCTACGACCTGCTCCGTCAGGCGCTCGGACTCGGGCCGGAGGAGCAGGCGGCGATCTTCCGGGAGTGGAACCGGGGAGACCTCGACTCCTACCTGATCCAGATCGCGGCGGAGGTGCTGGACAAGCGCGAGGCGGACGGCACCCCCCTGGTCGACCGGATCGTGGACGAGGCCGCCCAAAAGGGCACCGGCAAATGGACCTCTCAGTCCGCTCTCGACATCGGCATCCCCCTGACCGGGATCACCGAGGCCGTCTTCGCTCGCTTTCTGAGCGCCCAGCGGACGCAGCGCCGGCGGGCTTCCGGGATTCTTCGCGGGCCCCACGGCAGCCGGCAGGGCGACGCGGGCTTGGTTGACGCGATCCGCGACGCCCTCTACGCCTCCAAGGTGGTCGCCTACGCGCAGGGGTACGAGCAGATGACGCTGGCGGCGGCCGAATACGGCTGGAGCCTCGACCTGGGCGCCATCTCGACCATCTGGCGCGGCGGCTGCATCATTCGCGCACGGTTCCTCGACCGGATCAAGGACGCCTACGCGGCGGACCCTTCGCTGCCCAACCTGCTGCTCGCCCCCTACTTCCGCGATGCGGTCGCCTCGGCCCAGGACGCCTGGCGGCGGGTCGTCACGATCGCCATCGAGATCGGGGTCCCGGTCCCGGCCTTCGCGTCCTCACTGGCCTATTACGACGGCTACCGCCGGGAGCGCAGCCCGGCCAACCTGATCCAGGGCCTTCGCGACTACTTCGGGTCTCACGGCTACCGCAGGCTCGACCGCGAGGGCTCCTTCCACACCCGCTGGGCCCAGGACGGCTCCGAGGTCGAGGCCTAGAGGAGCTAACAGCCCCCGGCGCCGACCTGGAGTGGCGACGAGGCGGCGACGTCGGTTGGACCGCTGATGGCGACCACGTCGAGCTGGCCCTTCGCGGAAGGCAAGGTGATCGCGGTGTTGCCGTCGAAGCTGGTCCAAGGCCCGTTCACAGGGGTGATCGAACCGCCATCCATCGACGTAGTGCTGCCGGAGCAGGGGTCGAAGACCTTGAAGGACCAGGTGACTGCGCTGCTGGTGCCCGGCGAGTTGACGTCGACCACAACCTCGAAGGTGCAGGAGACTCCAGGGGAGCAACTAGGGCTTGACTGCTTGATGGTGACGTCCTTGACCTGGCCGGCCGATGCCGGCGCGAAGGTCGGGAGGGCGCCGGGAGCCGGCGTCGGCGTGCCCACGGGCTTGCCGGTGGCCGGTGGCTTGCTCGTCGCCGATCGAGAGGAGGACCCGGCGGTGGGCCCGGGCGTGTTGGAGGCAGTGTTCGAGGCGCCCCCCAGCAGCCCGCGCCCGAACCAGATACCGAGCGCGAGGATGAGCAGGACCAGGATGCCACCGCCGATCAGGGCCCAGTTCGGGCCCTGGCGCTCCTCCACGTAGTCCTCTGCCGGCGTCGCCTGGCGCTCCTCCCAGGAGCGGCGAGCCGCCGGCTGCGCGGGGTCCGGCGCTGGTGACAGCGCCGCAGCGGCAACGGGCTGCGCCGGGATCGGTGCCGGCGCGGGCTGCGGCTGTGGCGCGGGTGGCGAAGGGGGTGGCGGGGTGGGATCGGGCGGCGGAGTTGGAGGCGGTCGATGGGCGAAGCTGCCGCTTCCGGTGGGCGCGCTGAGGCTGCGGAAGCGAAGCTCACCTCCCGGGTTGCCGCCACGGTTGCCACCCACCAGCGAGCCGAGCTCGAGGCCACCGGCCGCCAGGCGTTCCGGGCTCGCCAGCGGCCCAGCTGTCTCCCGCATGGCGGTCAGGGCGGACCCGACGTCGGCGCGCATGGACCCCGCAGCGATCGCCCGGGCCGTCACCACCAGTGCTGGCGCGGCGTGCTCGATCGCGCGCGGCGCACCCGAGGTCCGCTCGGGCGTGATCCCGAACGCCTGGCAGATGATCCTGCCGGCCTGGCGGATCTCGGCGGCGAGGTCCTCCTGGCTCGGGAGGGCGAGCGTGGAGAGTTGGTGCCCGGTGAGGACGACGCCGCCGTCCGGCAGCACGCGCAGGTGCTCGGGTGTCAGGTCGCCGTGGCTCAGGCCCTCGGAATGGAGCGCCTTCAGGCCTTCCAGGACCGAGAAGCTGATCGCGGCCGCCTGCTGGGGCGAGAGGAAGCCGCCGCCGGGCAGGTCGGGCAGCCCCACGCCCTGCTCGAGGTCGGACACTACCCAGACGCCAGCGGCATCGGCCCACCAGCCACGGATCGGCATCAGCCGCCGATCGGCGACGCGCGCGATTCGCCGCAGCCGGTCGAGGCCTGCCTCTCGTGAGCCCTCGTCGGCGAGCCGGGTCTGGGAGGCCAGAACCTCTTTGCCCGCGGCCGAGCGGGCCCGCCAGACCTCCCCGGCTGTCGTGGCGCCAATCCGTTCCAGCAACTCAGGCGGCTGATCGGCCATGCGCGCTAGTAAAGCCGGATTGTCGGCGGAGCGGTTATAGGAGCCATCGCCAATTCGCTGCGGCTCTGGTTATTTCTTAACCCGATTTGGAGTCGAAGCGTGTCCGAGCGACGCCACCATTCGCCGCCGTCCATCCAAGATGCGCTTCAGCTGGATCGTGTGCTTCTGCTAGGCATCCTCGGCCCGCTAGTCGTGCTCGCGGCCGAGCGGGCGACGGCCGCCCCAGCCGGGGACACCGGCCACGGTCACCATCACCTGCGCTGGTATTCAGGGCTCCCGCTCCTGGCCTGGCTGGTGGTGCTGGCCGCGGCCGCCTACCCGGCATTGAACGCCTAGGGACCGTCCCGAGTTCGAAAAACGTATCGGAACCGGGCCTCGCCGCCTAATATGCCGAGGCAAGATGACCGGTTCTCGAGGCGCGGTGCTGATCGTCGAGGACGACGTCGCCACCGCCGAGCTGATTTCCGACCTGGTCGAACAGGAGGGCTTCTCCGTCATCCGGGCCGGCGGCGGCCTGCAAGCGATCGAGGCCTTCGCCCGGGAGCAGCCGGTGGCCGTCTTCCTCGATTGGGTCCTTCCCGACATCCCGGGCATCGAGGCCTGCCGCAGCCTGCGGGCGCTCGATCGCGTGGTGCCGATCATCTTCGTCAGCGGCCGGGACGACGAGGCAAGCACTATTCGCGGCTTGGACGCGGGCGCCGACGACTACGTCGCCAAGCCGGTGAGGATCCGGGAGCTGATAGCGCGGCTGGAGGCACATATCCGGAAGGTGGGGGTACTGAGCGAGCCCAGGCCGGCCGAGGCGCCGGCAGAGGAGCGCATGCACCGGTTCGGGGATGTCGAGGTCGACCTCGCCGCCCGGACGGTGGCCGTCGCGGGCCAGCCCCTGAGCCTGGCTCCGCTCGAGTTCAGCCTCCTCGAGTACCTGGCACACAACGCCGGGGTCGCGGTCTCTCGCGACCAGATCATGAGGGAGGTCTACGGCTTCGCGGCGGAGATCTCTACCGAGCGCGTCGACCAGCTCGTCCGCCGGCTGCGCACCAAGCTTGGCGACGGGCCCAACCGCGGCGGGGTGTTGGTCGCCGTGCCCGGCTACGGTTACCGGCTGGAACAGGGCGCCGCGCAGCCCGCCTGATACCATTCCGGTCGCGATGGCCTACATAATCGCCCAGCCCTGCATCGGCCTCAAAGACGCCAGCTGCGTCGAGGTCTGCCCGGTCGATTGCATCCACTCCGACGACGCCTCCGACATGTACTTCATCGACCCCGACGAGTGCATCGACTGCGGCGCCTGCGTCGACCCCTGCCCGGTAGACGCGATCTACCCCGAAGACGAGCTCCCGGCGGAGTGGCGTAACTTCATCCAGATCAACGCCGACTACTTCAAGAAGTAGCCGACCGCCGGCTCCGTTATCTGGGAGGCTTCTGAACCAACCTTGAGCACGCACGCTGTCACCCTGCTGCCCGGAGACGGCGTCGGCCCCGAGATCTGCGACGCGTCGGTCCGGGTTCTCGAAGCGACCGGCGTCAAGTTCGAGTGGGACGTCCAGCCCGCCGGCGAGACCGCCATGAAGGAGTACGGGACGCCGCTCCCCGAACGCACCCTCGACTCGATCCGGAAGACCCACGTCGCCCTAAAGGGCCCCATCGGGACCCCCATCGGCACCGGTTTTAGGAGCGTCAACGTCGCCCTCCGCCAAGAGCTCGATCTCTACGCGCTGGTGAGGCCCGTGAAGGCTTACCCGGGCGCCCGCAACCTCCGCGACGACCTCGACTTCGTGATCGTCCGCGAGAACACCGAGGACATCTACGCCGGGATCGAGTTCGAGGAGGGGACCGAGGACTGCAAGTTCCTTATCGAGGACATCTCCCGCCGGTCGGGCAAGAAGATACGGCCCGACAGCGGCCTGTCGATCAAGCCCATCTCGATCAGCGGCACCGAGAGGGTGGTGCAGTACGCGTTCGAGTACTCGCGGCGGATGGGCCGGCGGCTCGTGACGGTCGTCCACAAGGCGAACATCATGAAGCACACCGACGGCCTTTTCCTGGCCACCGCCCGCAGGGTCGCCGAGCGCTACCCGGACATCGAGTTCAACGACCGTATCGTCGACAACATGTGCATGCAGCTGGTGCTCCGGCCCTACGAGTACGACGTCCTCTGCTGCCCGAACCTCTACGGCGACATCATCTCCGACCTCGGCGCGGGCATGATCGGCGGCCTCGGCCTTGCCCCCGGAGCCAACATGGGGACCGTCGCGGCCGTCTTCGAGGCGACCCACGGTTCGGCACCCAAGTACGCCGGCCAGAACAAGGTCAACCCGATGGCGGTCATGCTCTCAGGGGTGCTGATGCTCCGGCACCTGGACGAGACCGACGCCGCCGACCGGATGGAGGCAGCGATCGCTGCGGTGATCAAGGAGGGAAGGCAGCTGACCTACGACATGAAGGTCGACCGCAACGATCCCACCGCGGTCGGCACCTCGCAGGTGGCCGACGCCGTGATCTCCAAGCTGGGCTGACGCTGGACTGGAGGCCCTCCGGGCCCTTATCCTTGCGGCGGGCTTGTCAGCTCGCTCCCCCGTCCTAGCAAACGTCACTCCCAGGGAGCGCCGGTACGACCGAGGTCGTGCTCGCCGGCGGCGTGACCTCATTGCCCTCGCCCTGGCGCTGCTGGTGACCGCGGGCTGTGGCGCCGGCGTCGCGGCCCACGCGAGCCTGGAGCTCCCCTTTGGGCTGCTCGGCATTCATGCTCCGGCGCTCGTGAAGGCGCCATCGATACTGGCTCCCCCGGCGACTACGCGGCCTGCCACCATCCTTCGCGAGCAGGCGATCCCGAGCTTCAGCCTGGCTGCGGCGCCCTCGGCTGATCTCGGCCTCCACGCGAAGAGCGCGATCCTCATCGACCTCGACACCAACCGGGTGCTGTGGGCCGCCAACGCCCACCTTCAACGCCCGCCGGCGAGCCTCACCAAGCTGATGACGGCGGTGGTCGCGACCGACCTCGTCGGGCTTGACGCTCCGGTAACCGTCACCGGCGAGGCGGCGGCCGCCGAGCCGAGCCGGTTGGGGCTCACCGCCGGTGAGACGCTGACCGTTCGCGACCTCCTCTACGGCGCCCTCCTGCCAAGCGGGAACGACGCGGCGCTGGCGCTCGGAACGGGGATCGTGCCCATCGACCGCTTCCTCGCGCTGATGAACGCCAAGGCCGCCTACCTGCACCTCCACGACACCCACTTCAGCACGCCCAACGGACTCACCGACCCCGCCAACTACACGTCGAGTTACGACCTCGCCGTGCTCTCCGCCTACATCGTCCGGAACTATCCCGAGCTCGCGGCGATCGCGGCAACGCGCGACTATGTGATCCCCGCGACGGTTACCCATCCGGCCTTCTACCCGCACAACATCAACCACTTCCTGGACGTCTACCCGGGGGCGGACGGCCTCAAGACCGGCTTCACCAACGACGCCGGCGGTTGCCTGATCGCGACCGCCACCCGGGGTGGCCGCCACCTGCTCCTGGTGCTGATGGGGTCCGACATCATGTTCGGCGACGGCGTGAAATTGATGGACTACGGATTCGCCACCCCGCCGGCCTGAAACGCGCTGCGGTCACCCTCCCTAGAATCGAGCCGGTGATACCGATCGAGGCTGTCTCCGCGCTCGAGGTGCTCGACTCGCGCGGCAATCCGACGGTTTCGGTGACGGTGCGCACCCATGCCGGAGTGGGGACGGCGATCGTCCCCTCCGGTGCCTCCACCGGGGTCCACGAGGCGGTCGAGCTGCGCGACGGCGACGGCCGTCGATACGGCGGCAAGGGCGTTTTGAAGGCGGTCAAGAACGTCAACCTGGACCTCGCCCAGGCCGTCATCGGCCTCGACGTCCTCGACCAGGCGGGGCTCGACCAGGCGATGATCGACCTCGACCGCTCCGACAACAAGGGACGGCTCGGCGCCAACGCCATCCTCGGCGTCTCCCTGGCCTCGGCTCGGTGCGCCGCCGCCTCGGTCGGGGTTCCGCTCTACCGATACCTCGGCGGCGCGCAGGCTCGCCTCCTGCCGCTGCCGCTGGCCAACGTGCTCAACGGTGGCGTCCACGCCGACAACAACCTCGACCTGCAGGAATTCATGATCTGCCCGGTTGGCCCGGCGACCTTCGCCGAAGCGATCCGGGCCGTGGCAGAGGTCTATCAGGCCTTGAAGAAAGTGCTGCACGAGCGAGGGATCGCAACCGGGGTCGGCGACGAAGGGGGTTTTGCGCCGCGCCTGGAATCCAACGAGGAGGCGCTCCGGCTGCTGGTCGAAGCCATCGGCAAGGCGGGCTACCAGCCGGGGCCGGAGGTGGCGATCGCGCTCGACCCGGCCGCCAGCGAGTTCTTCAGGGACGGTCGCTACCAGCTCGCCGGTGAGGGCCGCACGCTCGAGAGCGGCCATCTGGTCGACCTCTACGAGGAATGGGTTGGTCGCTACCCGATCGTCTCGATCGAGGACGGGATGGCCGAGGACGACTGGGAGGGCTGGGCGCAGCTCACCGAGAGGCTGGGTGACCACGTCCAGCTGGTGGGAGACGACCTCTTCGTCACCAACGTCAAGCGCCTCCAGGAGGGAATCGAACGCGGTGTCGCCAACTCGATCCTGATCAAGGTGAACCAGATCGGCACCCTCACCGAGACCCTAGACGCGATCGAGCTCGCCCGCACTTCCGACTACAGCGCGGTGATGTCCCATCGCAGCGGTGAGACCGAGGACTCGACCATCGCCGACCTCGCGGTCGCCACCGGAGTGGGGATGATCAAGACGGGCGCCCCGGCCCGCTCGGAACGCGTCGCCAAATACAACCGTCTCCTCGTCATCGAGAGCGAGCTGGGAGCCGGCGCCCGTTACGCCGGCGGCGATCGGCTCGGATCGGGCTGAGCACGGTAAGCGCGTGAAGGCGGGCAGCAGGGCGGTCCACGCCGGCTACCCCAAGCGGGCCCGGGGCCCGCTCAGCCCGCCAATCGTTCAGACCGCCGTGTACGTCTACGAGAGCCTGGAGGACTATGACGCGGTCGCCCGCGGCGACGAGCCGGGCCACTACTACTCCCGGACCTCGAACGAGAACGTCGCCATGCTGGCCGACGCTGTAGCCGAGTTGGAGGGCGCCCAGGCGGGCGTCGCGACCAGCTCGGGAATGGCCGCGATCCTGGTCGCAATCGGTGCCCTTGCTCCCCGGCCCTGCCTGATCGTGGCGCCGCTCGACCTCTATGGCGGGACCTGGGTGCTCTTTCGGCAGGAGCTGGAGCCGGCCGGTTACACGACCCGGATCGTCGACTTCCGCGACCTGGAAGCGGTCCGCGGCGCCCTCGATGGAGCGGGGCTGGTGGTCTGCGAGACGATCACCAACCCGCTGGTGCGAGTAGCCGACCTGGAGGCGATCTGCGCCCTCGCCGGGGAGCGGGGGATACCGGTCCTGGTCGACAACACCTTCGCCACACCGATCCTCTGCCGCCCCCTGGAGCTCGGCGCCACGATATCGGTCCACAGCGCGACCAAGTACATCGGCGGCCACTCCGACCTCGTGGCGGGCGTAGCGGTGGGTGCCGCCGAGCCCATCCGAGCCGCTGCCGCCCGCGGCTCCCGCCTGGGCACCACGCTCGGTCCCTTCGAGGCCTGGCTCGCCGTCCGGGGCCTGCGAACGCTGCCGCTCCGGGTGGCCCGGATGAGCGCCAACGCCCTCGCCCTGGCCGAGGCATTGCAGGAGGCCCCGTCGGTGGAGGCTGTTCACTACCCGACGCTTCCCGGCTCGGCGCAAGAGGAGCTCGCCCGGCGGCTCCTGCCGGACGGTGCTGGCGGAATGCTTGCCATCCGGCTGGAGGGAGGCCGGTCGGCCGTACAGCGGCTTCTCGACCGTTTTCGGATGGTCAGCTTCGCCGCCAGCCTGGCGGGCGTCGAGACAACGGTCTCGCACGCCGAGGTCACTTCGCATCGGTCCTTCACGGCGGAGGAGCGGGCGGGCCTAGGCATCCACCCTGGAACGCTCCGGATCTCGGCGGGGATCGAGGAGCAGGACGACATCGTGGCCGACTTCTTGCAGGCGCTGGAGCCCTAATGCGGATCTATACCGCCGTCCAGCTGGCCGAGGTGACGCTCTTCTTCGGCGTCCTGATGGGCTCGTTGCTGCCGACACCCAACACGCACCCATCGCTGGCGGCGGTGGGCGGCGGCCTGCTGGTCGGCAAGGCCGTCCTCAACATCCTGGCCCCGGAGGGAGGAAGCATCCTCCGCCGCAGTCTTATCGGCTACAGCGCCGGGGCGGTGTTCATCGCGATCGGCATCGTCCTGATCCACGTCATCTGACCCGATATCCAGAGCGGAATTCCCGGCGCCGCAAGGCCGGTTCGTAGACTTGGTGAAGATGATTCGCGATCGGACGACGGCCGGCAGCGTGCTGGAGTTGGTCGGCAACACCCCCCTGATCCAGGTCCGGCTCTTCGAGTCCGAGCACCCCCGGGTGGAGGTGTACGCCAAGGCGGAGTGGTTCAATCCCGGCGGCTCGGTCAAGGACAGGGCCGCGCTGGCGATGATCGAGGACGGCGAGCGGCGGGGCGTCCTCAGACGGGGCAGGACGATCATCGACTCGACCAGCGGCAATACCGGCATCGCCTACGCGATGGTCGGCGCCGCCCGGGGCTACCCAGTGAAGCTCGTGATGCCGAGCAACGTTTCCGAGGAGCGCAAGCAGCTGGTCAGTGCCTACGGCGCGGAGATCGTTTACTCCGACCCCATGGAGGGCTCGGACGGCGCCATCCGAGTGGTGAGGGAGCTGGTCGCCAACGATCCCGACCACTACTTCTACCCCGACCAGTACTCGAACCTGGCCAACCCGCGGGCGCACTATCTCGGCACCGGGGTCGAAATCCTTGAGCAGACCGCGGGGCGGATCACGCACTTCGTGGCCGGCCTTGGAACCACCGGCACCTTCGTTGGCACGACGCGCCGGCTCAAGGAACACGACCCGGCCATCCAGGCGATCGCCTTGATGCCGGAGGAGTTCCACGGGCTCGAGGGCATGAAGCACCTGCCGACCTCGATCATCCCGGCGATCTGGGACCGGTCGATCGCCGACGAGGTCTGGGAGAGTCCGACCGAGCCCGCCTATGACCTGGCGAAGAGGCTCAGCCGCAGCGAGGGACTGCTGGTCGGCCACTCCTCGGGGGCCGCGCTCTGGGGGGTCGCCAAGCTGGCCGCGCAAATAGAGGAGGGCGTGATCGTGACCATCTTCCCGGACGCCGGCGACCGCTATCTCTCCACCGGCCTCTACCGCCGATGAGAATCTCCCAGGAGGTGCTTTCAGCTGTCAATGCGCACGCGGAGGAGGGCTATCCGCACGAGATCTGTGGCTTCCTGATCGGGCCCCGCGGGGCGGGCCGTGTCACCAGAGCCGAGCGCGGCCGCAACACCGTGGTGGATCGCGCCCGCGACCGCTACGAGATCGACCCGCGCGACATGATCCGCGTCCAGCGCGCCGCGGACGACAACGGGGAGGACGTGCTCGGTTACTACCATTCCCACCCCGACCACCCCGCGCGGGCCTCGGTCTTCGACGCCGAGCGCTCGTGGGCGGGCCCTTACTACCTGATCGTCTCCTGCGTCGAGGGCAAGGCGGTCGACGCCAACGCCTTCGTCGCCAGGGCCGACGGGGGCCCCTTCCGGGACGAGCCGATAGAGCAGGTCTAGTGCTGGACCTGGCCGACCCCGCCAACCGGCGGGTGGTCGACTACTTCGCGGCCCGTAATCTGGGCCGCCGACCGCGCGAGAAGGCGGCCTACTACCCGCCGGTCAGCCAGCTCACGACCCACCCAGATGTCCTCGCGCATCTCTGGGAGGAGGTGGGCGTTACAACTGCCGAAGGAGGCGGGTCGTTGGGTCGAGGGCGGGCCCTGTCTGGTCAGCGCCGAGGGTCGGATGGTCGCCTACGGGTGGGGTTCTGGCTACGCCCTCTGGGTACCGGAGGGCCGCCGGGCGGAGGCTGAGGCCGCCAGGCTCGAGCCGGTCAAGCACTGGATGGCCAGCCACTCGACCGACCTCGCAGCCGACCTCGGCGAGCGCTGGCTCTGGGGCCGCTTCCGGGGTGACGAGTCGGCCTGGATCGCCGAGGCGGCCGCCGCCAGCTAATTTCAGATGTCTGGACACCGAAGTTAAGATGGCGTAGATAATTAGTAGTGCATTGCGGTCGAGAATGTGCTATGCTCTAAGGCGTGGGCTCAGTGCCACCAGACGTTCCTGCAGAGCCACTGCTTGAGCTTGAGCCGCTGGCCGGAATAGCCATCGGGAGGCGGCTGCGACTGATCCGCAACCGGCGCGAGGCGGCGGTCCTGTTGGGACCGACTCCGATCCATATCTATGGGGTTGGAGATCGGGCCGGTGAGACGGCGACGATCGCGTTGCTGGCGCGGACCAAGCTGGCCTCGGACATCGAGATTGGCGCTGCTTTCGGCCGGCATCGGAACACGGTGGCGCGAGTCACGCAACGACTGGAAAGGGAAGGGCTGTCCAGCTTGGTGCCTGCGAAGCGGGGACCCAAGGGTCCGAGCAAGGTGACTCCGGGGATTCGCCTGCTGGTGGCAGAGAACTCGGGCCTGGGCTCCACGGAGTTGCGCGAGTTGGTCAGACAACGCAGTGGTGTGTTGTTGTCCACGGGCTACCTGCGCGCGCTGCGGTTGGAGCAGAGAACCACCTCCCAACTGGAACTGCATGGGGCCAAGCTCGTTGCGCCGGAGGCTGAGCCCGAATCAGTTGAAGTGCCGGCAGCAGACGCCCCGGTGGCGGCTCCGGCGGCGGTACCGGAGAGCAGTCGCGGGCGCTACTTGGGTGGTGCCCTTTACTTTCCGGCTTTGGAGTCGATGGGCTTGCTGGAGGCAGCGCGGGAATGCTTCCGGCTTCCGAACTCGGAGCTGTTCGGGGTGCGAGCGGTGATGCTGACCTTGTTCTATCTCACGCTGTTGGGGAAGACCACGGTCGAGGCCGCCAAGCACTTGAGCCGGTGGGAGTTCGGGCCGCTCATTGGCGTGGTTCGTGCGCCCGCGGTGAAGACCTTGCGCCGCAAGCTGGCGGAACTGGTGGCACAGGCGCAAGCCACTCATTTCGGGGAACTGCTGAGCCGGCGCTGGGTGGAGCAGGGCGTGCTGGCGACCGCCTTCCTCTATGTGGATGGGCACATGAAGCTCTACACCGGCAAGCGCAAGCTGGCTGAGGTCTGGAACTCACAGCGCCGGATGCCGCTACCGGGAGTTCTGAACTACTTCGTCAACGACCAGCAGGGCCGGCCACTGCTGTTCGTGACCGAGGAGGCCAACGCGAGACTGGCCAATGTGATGCCACGCATGGTGAAAGCCATCCGCGAGGTTCTCGGTGACCGCCGCTTCTCGGTCATCTTCGATCGCGGCGGCTACGACGGCAAGCTCTTCGACTGGTTGGGCGAGCAGGGGATCGACTTCATCACCTACCAGCGCGGCAATCCCAAGCTGGCGCTGGACCGCTTCGTGCGCAGGGAGTGCCGCTTCGAGGGCAAGCGGGTGCGCATGCAGCTGGCCGAGGACAAGGTCAAGGTCGGCGGCTCGGGGCCTTGGCGGCGAATCGTGTTGCGGGTCGGAGACGGTCATCAGACGCCGATCCTGACCAGTCTCGGCGACGAACTCGGAGCGGCCCGGATCGCGTCCCTGATCCTGGCCCGCTGGCGGCAGGAGAACTTCTTCCGTTACATGCGCGAGCATCACGGTCTCGACCAGCTCTTGGGCTACGCCCACGCCGCAGCCGATGGCGCCCGCCTGGTCGCCAATCCCGAACGCAAGGCAGTGGAGAGAGAGCTCAAGTTGCGGCGCCAGGAGCTGGCTGCTCGGCGCGCCGAGCTAGGCCAGGCGGTGCTCGACGAGCCGCTCGATGGTGGGCGCAGCTCACACGGTCTCAAGGTCGCCCAGAAGGGCAAGGTGAGCCGGATGCGTTCCTTGGAGGCGGCCATCGCCGAGTTGGTTGAGCGTCAGCGCGCACTGCCCACCAAGGTGCCGCTCGCCGATGTCGGTAAGCGGGAGGTCATGCGCCTGGAGCAGAAAGCCATCATCGACCGCGTCAAGCTCACCGCCTACAACGCTGAAGAATGGCTGCTCGACCGTCTGCTCCCTCACTACCCCAATCCTCACGACATCCGCGCCCTCTTGCGTTCGTTCGCCGAGCTTTCGGGCGAGCTGCGCACGGTGGGCAATCGCGTCGTGGTAATCCTCGACCCGCCCGACACGCCACTTCACCGCCGAGCGCTCCGCGGGCTTTGCCAAGACCTGAACCAGATCGGGGCCACCTTCCCAGGCACAGATTTACCCGTCGTCTACGCCGTCGCCATGCACCATTCAGAGCTTGCCGCTTGACCTACGATGTCCAGACATCTGA
>DATLQT010000077.1:0-2242 GCA_035535055.1 Candidatus Dormiibacterota bacterium
GAAGCGTGCGGTGGTGTCTGGATCGGGCGCGATCGCCTGCATCACCTTGACCGCGCCGGTGCGCTCGAGCTGCGCGTGGTAGGCGCGGTAGACCAGACCCATGGCCCCCTGGCCGATGAAGTCCTGGACCTCGTACTGCCCAAGCCTGGTTCCTGGCGCGATCGACACGGCCCCTGATTATGCGGTTCGGCTATTCGAACTCAGATGGAGTTAACGGTTCGTTGATCCTTGCTTCCAGCCGCCCGGCGCGCCGCGCCTGACAGCCACCAGGCCCGCGAGGATCGAAAGCGCGATCTCCGCCGGGTTCCGGGAGCCGATGTCGAGGCCGACCGGGGTCTGGATCCGGGCGATGACGTCTTCCGCGACGCCATTGGCCCGCAGAGCATCCAGGTGATGGCCGGTATGCCGCCCGCTGCCGACCAGTCCGATGAAGGCCGGATGGGCCGGCAGCAGCACCTCCAGCGCCTGGACCAGGTCGGCGGCGTCGTGGTCGGTGTGCACGGCGTACACCTCGCCGCCAAGCGCTTCTTTCAGCGAGCCCAGCGACGTGATGGCCGGCGGCCAGTCCGCACCGGCCAGGCGCTCGGGGCGCGTCTCGACCAGCACCGGCCGGAATCCGACCTCCGGGGCCCAGCGCAGCAGCGCCCTGGCGACAGGGGTGGCCGCGAACACGAGCAAGGACGGCGTTGCCGCGTATGGCTCGAGGTAGACCTCGATCGACCCGAGGTCGTGACTGTAGGTGCGCAGCTGCGGCGCACCCGCCCTGGCGATGCCGGCTGCGTCGGCGAGCGCGGCGGAGTCGAACTCGCTGCAGCCAAGCGTTCCCGCGATGCCGGCGGTGCTCGACATCAGCAGCTTGGCGCCGGGATGCGATGGGGGCTCGCCGTCGAGCTTGATCACGGTCGCCAGCACGATCTCATCTCCGTGAGCGAGGCGGCGAGCGAGCTCGTCCTCGACGGTCATGCGGCCGGGGGACCCGGCCGGGTCGCTAGGCACGGGAGGCGGTCCGCGTGAGGACCGAGCGGATGGTCGCGCTCGCGCGCGAGATCTCGTCATCGGTGGTCGCATAACCGGTCGTCAGGCGCAGGCTGCCCCGCGCGGCATCCAGGTCGAGGCCCATCGCGAGCAGGACGTGGGAGGGGTCGAGGGAGCCCGACGCGCACGCCGAACCGCTCGAGGCGGCGAGGCCGGCGAGGTCGAGCGCGAGCAGCATGTCCTCGCCGCGGCGCCCCGGGAACGTGCACGTGGCGAAGTTCGGCAGCCGCCGGTGGGAGCCTGTGAGCTCCCCTCCCACCTCTGCGAGCAGCTCTCGCAACGCGAGGCTCTGCCTTTCGGCGGTCTTCGCGCGCGCTTCGCGCTGGCGCTTGCAGACCGCGAGCGCCGTCGCCACCGCGACCGCGGCCAGGATGTCCTCGTGCCCGGCCCGACGGCCCCGCTCCTGCGGGCCGCCGAACATCAGCGGGTCCAGCCTGGTGCCGTCTTTCACGTACAGCACGCCGCCCCGCCCGGCGCCCAGCTTGTGCCCGCTGATCGAGACCATGTCGGCGCCTGCCGGGATCGCGATCCAGCGAGGGCCGGCGCCCGCGTCGACGTGGACCAGGGCTCCCAACTCGTGCGCCCTTTCGATTACCCCCGCGACCGGTTGGACCGAGCCAACCTCGTTGTTGGCCAGGCCGATCGAGACCAGGACCGCGTCGGTGGCAATCGAATCCGGGTCGGCGCGCGCCTCGCGGTCGACCCCTGCGATGTGGACCTCGTGCCCGTCTGCCTGAAGGCGCCGCACCACGGCCAGCACGGCCTGGTGTTCCGCGGCCCAGGTGGCTATCGCGCCCCGCTTGTGCAGCCGGCGGGCGGCCCCGAACAGGGCGAGGTTGACGGCCTCGGTGCCTGACGACACGAAGGTGATCTCGGTGCGTTTCGCGCCCAGCGCGTGGGCGGCCATGTCGCGAGCCCGGTCGAGCGCAGCTCGCGCCTCGCGGCCCTCGGTGTGTGGGCTCGAGGCGTTGCCGGCGGGAACGTCGCGGAGCGCCTCGCGGACCTCCGGGCGGACAGGCGCAGAGCCGGCGTCGTCGAGATAGATGCGATGCGCGTTTTCGCCGCCGGACCGCACGGCGCGATCAGCCGCGGCTGTGGTCAGGCTGGTGAATCAGCTCCGTGAGGGTGCCCTGGTAGCCCTTGAGGAAGAGGTGCAGGTCGATGATCTCGTCGACGCTGATGGGCTCCGCCGCGACCAACGGCTCGT
>DATLQT010000078.1:0-39665 GCA_035535055.1 Candidatus Dormiibacterota bacterium
AGAAGACGGACCAGGTGGCCGGTGCGGCGGACGCTGAAAACGCTGTGTGGCGAGAGGACGGTGAAGCCCTTGCCGGCAGCCCACTCCCAGCTGTTGGGGGCCTTGGCCCGGCAGACCCGGCGGATCATCTCCGCCTGCCAAAGCTCGAAAACGGAGGCGGCCGCCGAGTCGGCGGTCACACGGCCGTCCCAGGAACGCAGCAGGTCCAGCGCCCGGGCCGCGGCCGGGTCGGTGGCCGGCACCCCGAGCACGAGCTCTTTCATCTCGCGCCAGGGCACTGAGTGGACGTCGGCTTGGACCGTGCGGAAGCCGTCGTGGTCCCAGTCCTCGCGCGCGCGCAGCAACTCCACCGCGCGGTCCTGGCGGTAGCCCTCGATCCAGTCCACACCCAGGAACGGCTCCGGCGCCGCCGAGGGGTTGGCATTGGCGGTGACGATCAGGCCCAGCTTCGGATTCTGCGCGCAGGGCATGTCCTCGAAGGGGACGTCCTCGCCGGTCCAGCCGGCGGAAGGGTCCCAGGCCGGTTGGGGCAGGACGCCGAAGCCCGAGCGGCGAATGGGTGCGGTGCCGGTCAGCTGCCAGCCGATGTTATCGTCGGCGTCGGCATAGACCATGTTCAGCGAGAGAGCGGGCCACTCCTCCCAGACCCGGTGGAACTGGTCGAAGCTCCGGCAGCGGTGGACGTCGAGGAGGCCCTTCAGCGGCCGTGGCGCCAGCCAGACGGCCTGGATCGAGATCGCCGCGGACTCGCCCTCCAGCGCCGGGCCGATCACAGGCCCCCGCGGGGTGATCAGCACCGAGACCCGCTCGGGTTCCTCGCGGCCCTTGACCCGGATCTCCTCCTCGACGAGGGCGCACTCGGTCCAGCCACCCGCCTCCCGGACGGTTCGGCCGTCCGCCCCAACCTCCTCCAGATAGAGGTCGGTGTTGTCCACCAGCCCGACGGTGACGCCCCAGGCCGCGTGGCCGTTGTGGGCGGCGGGGAAGGTGGGGCTGCCCGCAAATGACGCGCCGGATACGGTCCATTCCGGCGTCGAGAGCCGGGCCAGGTACCAGTGCGGCGGGAGGGTCGGTGGGAGGTGGGGGTCGTTGGCGAGCAGAGGACGGCCCGAGCGCGTCCGGCGCGCGCAGACGGCCCAGTTGTTGGATCCGCCCTGGCCGACGAGCTCGAGGAAGGAGGACATCTCGCCGGCCAGGCGGTCGATGGTCGGGCCGGCCGCGGTGCCGGGCGGGGAGGCCACCCCCTGCCACTCGGCGTAGGTCGGGTCGAGCGCCTTCAGCGCTTCGGGGCCGTCGGCGGTCAGGACCCGCAGCCGCGCCATCTCGGAGTCCCAGTTGCTGGCCAGCGAGAAGGACTGCAGCCCGAGGATGCCGGTCGCGTCCTCCAGCGTCCACGGCGTCGGCGTCGCGCCCAGCAGCCGGAACTCGTGGGGAAGCCGCCTCAGACCGATCGCGGCGCCGGCGGTCACCCCGGCGGCGAAGGCGCCCATCTGGCGCCGGCCGCGCTCATCGAGCGCCTTCGCCTGCAGGATCGCCGACCGCCGGAAGCCGATCCGGCGGCTGAAGCGGTCGACGGGCAGGCCGTCGGGGCCGATCAGCTCGGAAAGCGTGCCGCGGATCACCCGGAGCATGGCCTCCAGCTGAAAGGTGCGGTCCTGGCCCTGGCAGAAGCCGAGTCCGAACCAGGCGTCCTCGTCGCCGGCGGCGGTGATCGAGGGGACGCCCCAGCGGTCGCGCTCGATGCGGATCGGCGCCCCGACGCCGGGCACCTCGAGCGTTCCCGAGGTGACGGGAAGGCGGCGCCCGAGCAGCAGCCCAAAGATCAGCTTCGCCAGGTTCACAGCAGCAGCCGAACCCTACGTCATCCACCCGCAAGGGGGCGAGTTCGGACGAGCGCCGCCTCGACCGAGCGCATCAAGGAGAATGCATCAATGGCGACCAATCCGCCTGGCCAGCCGCCGGGCGGCACGAAGGGCCCCCCGCCGGGACCAAAACCGAAGCCCACCTCGCCCTTCCAGCAGTTCCGGAGCGTCCGCTTCTGGCTGATCTTCGCCGCCCTGCTGCTGCTGAACTTCGTCGTCAGCAACTACCTCCTGCAGCCGAGCCAGCAGAAGACGGTCACCATCTCCTACAGCGCCTTCAAGCAGCAGGTGGCCGATGACAACGTGGTCAGCATCACCGCGGTCGGGACCTCGGTCACCGGGGTCAGCAAGACTCCAGTCACCGATCTCAACGGCAAGGACACCGCGACGCACTTCAGCTTCGAGCTTCCGATCTACGTCGGCAACGAGCTGGAGCCGCTGCTCGACCAGCACAACGTGGTTCAAATCGCCAAGCCGAGCGGCGACCAGACGCCTCTGTGGCTGACGATCCTTCTCTACGTCGGGCCGACGGTGCTGTTTCTCGGCATCTTCATTTACATCAGCCGCCGGATGACCGGCGGCGGCGCCGGCGGCATCCTCGGCTCCTTCGGCCAGAGCCGGGCGAAGCTCTACGACGCGGAGCGACCGCCGACCACCTTCGACGACGTGGCCGGGATCGACGAGGTGAAGACCGAGCTCCTTGAGGTCGTCGACTTCCTTCGCGAACCGCAGAAGTACGAGCGGCTGGGCGGAACCGTGCCCAAGGGCGTCCTGCTGGTGGGCCCGCCGGGCACCGGGAAGACGTTGCTGGCGCGGGCCGTCGCGGGGGAGGCCAAGGTGCCCTTCTTCAGCCAGTCGGCCTCCGAGTTCGTGGAGGCCATAGTCGGCGTCGGCGCCTCCCGCGTCCGCGACCTCTTCAACAAAGCCCGGGCGGCGGCGCCGGCGATCATCTTCATCGACGAGCTGGACGCGATCGGGCGCAGCCGCGGCGCGGCCCTCCGGGTTGGCGGCAACGACGAGCAGGAGCAGACGCTGAACCAGATCCTGACCGAGATGGACGGCTTCAGCTCGCGGGAGGGCGTCATCGTGCTGGCGGCGACCAACCGGGCCGACGTGCTGGACGCGGCGCTGCTCCGGCCCGGACGCTTCGACCGCCGGATCATGGTCCAGCCGCCCGACCGTCGGGGGCGCGCGGCGATCCTGCGGATCCACACCCGCAACGTCCCGCTCGGCCCCGACGTCGACCTCGACCTGCTGGCCTCCCAGCTGCCGGGATCGGTGGGCGCCGACCTCCGCAACCTGGTCAACGAAGCCGCCCTCTACGCGGCACGCCGGGGCGAAGCCAAGGTCACCATGAGCGACTTCACGGAGTCGATCGAGAAGACACTGCTCGGACCCGAGCGGAACGTCCTCCTGAGCCCGCAGGACCGGGAGCGGATCGCCTACCACGAGTCTGGGCACGCCCTGCTTGGACTCCTGGTGCAGGGCGCGGACCCGGTCCGCAAGGTGACCATCATCCCGCGTGGGATGGCGCTCGGGGTGACCGTCCAGAGCCCGATCGACGACCGTTTCAACTATGGCGAGGACTACCTGCGCGCCCGCATCATCGGCGCCCTCGGCGGCCGTGGCGCGGAGAGCCTCGTCTACGGGGTCGTCTCGACCGGCGCCGAGAACGACCTCCAGCAGGTGACCCGGATCGCCCACGAGATGGTGGTCCGCTGGGGGATGAGTCCCCTGGTCGGGCCCCTCAACTATTCGGAGGACGCGAGCGGCGGGCTCGGCTTCCAGCGCCCGTACAGTGAGGAGACGGCTCAGGCGATCGACCGGGAGGTGAAGCGCATCGCGGAGGAGTGCTTCGCCGAGGCGGAGCGCCTCCTCAAGGAGAACCGGCACCGGCTCGACGCCCTCGCCCACGCTCTCCTCGAGAGTGATTCCCTCAACGAGGCGCAGATCCTCGAGGCGGCCGGCCTGCCTGCCTCGGCGCCTGCCACGACAGTCTCCTCCTGAGGGCGCCGGGTTGCCCTTCCTTGCCGAGATCGACCTCGAGGCGGCGCCGACCGACGACGCCCTCGTCTTCGCCTTCCACCAGGGCCGGCTGCTGGTCCGCCGCGGGGAGGAGAGCGCCGAGGTACCCGCGTGGAGCGAGGTCTCCGGCCTCCTCGCGGGAGCCACCGCCCACCTCTACCTCGGCCGGCTGGACGGCCGGCCCTCTTTCGCGATCCCGCTGGAGGCGGAGCCGCAGGCGCCTCCGGGTTACGCCTTCTCCGGCCTCCGGGAGCTCTTCGGCCGGCTTGAGGAGCCGGTCCACGGCGTCGGAGGCAGGGCCTTCCAGATCATCGAGTGGTACCTCGCGCACGCTTTCTGCGGTCGCTGCGGGACGCCCACCGAGCTGGTCGCCAAGGAGCGGGCTCGGGGATGCCCGAACTGCGGCGCCAGCTACTTCCCCCGCATCAATCCGGCCGTGATTATGCTCGTTGAGCGCGAGGGCAAGATGCTGCTGGCCCGCAACAAGCTCTTTCGCGGGCCCTTCTACAGCTGCCTGGCGGGCTTTGTCGAGCCGGGTGAATCGCTCGAGGAGGCCGTCGCCCGGGAGGTGCTCGAGGAGGTCGGCGTCGAGGTCTGCGACATCAGGTACGTCGCCAGCCAGCCGTGGCCGTTCCCGAGCCAGCTGATGGTCGGCTTCACCGCTCGCCATCTGTCGGGGGAGATCCGGGTCCAGGATTCCGAGATCCTGGACGCTGGCTGGTTCGGAGCGGGGCCGCTTCCCGAGCTGCCGGGGCGCTTCAGCCTCGCACGGCGGCTGATCGAAGCGCACCTCGAACGGGTCGGGCTGGCGCCGGCCGGGAATTGAACGCCGCGCGTCCGCGGCCCTCAATCGATACCGTGACAGCGTGACCCAGTCCGTCACCGACCTCCGGCACGCTGAGCCGGGCGCCCCGGCGCCCGCGCCCCAGCGACCGGCCCACGGCCGGCGTTACGTCTACACGGCGACGGGCGTCATTGCCCTCGGCTCGACGGCCTCGATCCTCTCCAGCACGGTGGTCAACGTCGCCGTGCCCGCCCTGCAGTCGACCTTCCACGCGACCATCACCGACGTCCAGTGGATCCTGGTCGCCTACCTACTCGGGCTCTCGGCGGTGATCCCGATCAGCGGCTACGTCTCCGACCGCTTCGGCACGAAGCGCGTCTACCTGGTGACGCTGATCGCCTTCACCCTCACCTCGGGTCTCTGCGGGGTCGCCTGGAGCCTGCAGTCGGAGATCGTCTTCCGCGTCATCCAGGGTCTGGCAGGCGGGATGGTCATGCCGGTCGGGATGACCATCGTGATGCGGATGTCGGCGCCCGAGGAGCGGGGGCAGCTGATGTCGATCCTCGGCGTGCCGATGATGCTGGCGCCGGCGCTCGGGCCGACGCTCGGCGGCTGGCTGATCCAGGTCTTCGACTGGCGCTGGGTGTTCTGGGTGAACCTGCCCGCCGGCCTGCTCGCGCTTGCCCTCGGCTACTTCTTCCTCGATCCGGGCAAGATGCCCTGGGTCGAGCGGAAGATCGACTTCCTCGGCCTCTTCCTCGCCACGCCCGGCGTGACGCTGATGATCTACGGACTGACCCAGGCGTCGCTCAACGGCTGGGGATCCGCCAGCGGCCTGCTGCCGATCATCGGAGGCGCCGCCCTGGTGGTCGGGTTCGTCCTCTGGGAGCTCCGCCAGGAGCACCCGCTGCTCGACATGCGCGTTTTCAAGGACGCCGCCTTCGCGGCCTCCGCCGGGGTGGGCGTGATCTTCGCCAGCGCTCTCTTCGGCGCGGTCTTCCTGATCCCCGTCTTCATGCAGGAGGTGCAGGGCAAGAGCACCCTCGAAGCGGGCCTGCTGCTGGCGCCCCAGGGCGTCGGCGCCGCGCTGGCGATGGTCTTCTCGGGCAGCCTCACCGACCGCTTCGGAGCCCGACCCGTGGTCTTCGTTGGGATCCTGGGCCTGGTCGCCTCGACCATCCTGCTGACCGCCATCACGCCCGAGACCGGCAACTGGTCCTGGATAACGATCATCGGCGTCCGCGGCATGGCCATGGGCTTCGCCATGATGCCCAACTTGGCGGCCGCCTACGTCACCCTCGCCCCCGGCGCGATCGCCCGGGCGACCGCCGTCAGCAACACCCTCCAGCGCGTCTCTTCGAGCTTTGGGATCGCGATCCTCGCCACCGTCGTCGAGGGACGGATCCAGGCTCACCTGCCATCGCACCAGGCGCTGGGCCTGGCGGCACGGGCGGGCAAGGGGGCGGTCCAGCAGCTGCTGAACAACGCCGCCGCAAAGGGCTTCGACGACACCTTCTGGGTATCTGCCGGGCTGGCCGCGCTGGCGTTGCCGGCGACGATGCTCTTGCGCCGTCCGCTGCCGCGGAACAGTCAGCCGGTGGGGGAGGGCTCGCTCGAGCTGCGCCACCCGCCGCTCTCGCGGCAGGTGCGGATCGCCTTCGTGGTGCTCCTCGTGATCGCGATCGCGTTCTTCGCCTGGACGATCGGGAAGACGCTCAACGACTACTGAGCGCCGAGGCTCAGCTCGGTGATCCGGTCCAGCTCGCGGAACGCGTCGTCCCGCGAGGTCGACGGCACGTAGAAGGTGGCCTCGTCGACGCCCAGCTCCCGGTACTCCTCGATCGCCTCGGCGGTCGACCGGGCGCCCGACACGACCACCGGCAGCCGGCCCCGGCCGGTCTCCTCGCACAGCCGCCGGAAGGCCGGGATCTGCTCCGCGAGCGACGAGCGACCGGGCATCGGCATCCAGCCGTCGGCGAACTCGATTACGCGCTTCATGGCGTTCTCGGCGTTGCCCCCGAGATAGACGGGCAGGGGGTTCTGGATCGGCTTCGGCCAGGACCACATGGGCTCGAAATCCACGAAGTCGCCGTGGAACTGCGCCTCGTCCCGGGTCCAGATCTCGCGCATGGCGAGCACCCGCTCCCGCATGAGCTTGAAACGAGTGCGGGGATCGGTGCCGTGGTCCTGCATCTCCTCCCGGTTCCAGCCCGCGCCAACGCCGAGGACCACCCGGCCGTTGGAGACGAGGTCGACGCTGGCCACCTCCTTGGCGGTGGTGATGGGGTCGCGCTCGACCAGCAGCAGGATCCCGAAGCCGAGCCTGAGGCGGGTCGTGTTTGAAGCGGCGACGGCCACGCTGACGAAGGGGTCGAGCGTCCTCTTGTAGTGCTCGGGAAGCTCGGGACCGCCCGGCCAGGGCGAGAGCCGGCTGGTCGGGATGTGGGTGTGTTCGGGAAACCAGAGGGAATCGTAACCGCGCTCCTCGACGGCGCGAGCTAGTTCGGCGACGCCGATCGAGCGGTCGGTGGCGAAGATCGCGATCCCGAACTTCATTGGCAATACACCACAAGTAGCGTAATCTCCGCCGCGAAATGGATCTGGCAGTGCGCTGGCACCGCCTCCTCCGAGCCCTGGCATTCATCGCCGGACTGGTCCTGGGGCTGGGGCTGGCGGTCTTCATCTTCAGCAACACGGCCCCGGTGGACATTCACTGGCGCCTGCCCTCCAACAACGGACCCGTGGTCGACCTGACCATCCCCGGAATCAGCCTCTGGCTGCTGGCGATCGTCCCCCTCCTGGTCGGCGGTGTCGTTGGCTACTTCTACCAGACGCCCGCCCGGATGCACCACGTTCGTGAGGCTCTCCGCCACCGCAGCCGCGTCCACGAGCTGGAGCACGAGCTGAAGGAGCTCCGCTTAAGCCTCGACAAGGTGCTGATGATGCCCGAGGACGGCAGCCTTGCCGTGCCCGCCGCGCTGATGCCGCCGATCGAGCACAGGGCCAAAGCCAAGGTCGCCCAGGTGAGCCTTCCCGAGGAACCGTCCGCCGCCGACCTGCTGGCCGACATCCCGGACCCGGAGGAGGCTACGCCGGTCCCAGCCCCGGTGGAAGACCACAAAGAAGTCGCTGCTCCGGCCCAGGCCCATAGGCCGGCCCGCCGGAAGGCGGCGGCCGCCAACGGCGCGCCCCGTCCGGGCGCCAAGCGAGCCCGAACGCCCAGGACCGCCGGGAAGAGCTGAAGGCCGGGCGGACCTTCCGCCCGCGGCTAGGATGGAACTCCCTCGATGAGCGAACGCCGTCGTGCCGGCCGCACCCTGGTCCCGAGGTCGAAGCCCCTCGCCGACCAGGCGTTCCTGGAGCGCGGCGCCTTCGACCAGTTCGTCTACCACTCCGACCCCTGGCGCGCGCTCCGCATCCTCGCCGAGTTCGTCGAGGGCTTCGACGCCCTCAGCCAGCTGGGCCCGGCGATCAGCATCTTCGGCTCGGCCCGGACGCCTCGGGATGACACCTTCTACGTGGCGGCCGAGAAGACCGGAAAGGCCATCGCCGACCGCGGCTACGCCGTCATCACCGGAGGGGGCCCGGGCATTATGGAGGCCGCCAACAAGGGCGCCCAGCGGGCCGGCGGCCTCTCCGTCGGCTGCAACATCGAGCTGCCCTCCGAGCAGGGCATCAACGACTACGTCGACCTGGCGGTCGAGTTCCGCTACTTCTTCGCCCGCAAGACGATGTTCGTCAAGTACGCCCGCGGGTTCGTCATCTTCCCCGGCGGCTTCGGCACCCTCGACGAGCTCTTCGAGTCCCTGACGCTGGCCCAGACCGGGAAGATCGAGCACTTTCCGATCGTCCTCTTCGGCAGCGCCTACTGGTCCGGCCTTCTGGACTGGATCCGGCGCGAGGGGCTGCCGAGGGCCTACCTGATGGCGGCCGACCTCGACCTCGTCAAGGTGACCGACGATCCCGAGGAGGCGGCCGAGATGGCGACCACCTCCGAGCCCGAGCCCCAGGGCGGCCCTGCCGCCGCCCACTCGGCGTGACTCCGCCGCCGGTCGAGTTCGCCTTCCTGGAGGACGGAGGACAGACCGCGGAGGGCACCGCGGCAAAGCTCGCGGACTTCATCTCTGCCGCCCGGACCAGCCTCGAGATCGCGATCTACGACCTCCAGTTGCAGGGGGCCTCCGCCGAGGCGCTGCTGGATGCGGTCAGGGGCGTGACCGCCCGCGGCGTCAAGGTGCGGGTGGTCTTCAACTGGGAGCCGGACAAGCGCCCGGTCAACCCTCTGCCGCCGCCGAGTAGCGTCGACTGGGACTTGCTGAAGGCCATGGGCGTTCCATTCCAGCCCATCAAGGGAATCCCTGACCTGATGCACCACAAGTACGTGGTGCGCGATTCGGCGGAGGTCTGGACCGGGTCCACCAACTGGACGACGGATTCCTGGACCCGCGAGGAGAACGTGATCGTCCGGGTGCTCTCGCCCGAGCTGGCGAAGGATTTCCAGGAGGACTTCGAGTACCTGTGGAGCGCCAAGGAGGTGGCCGGCTCGGGCAAGTTCTCGGCGCCCTGGATAACGCTCCCCGGCTTCCGGCTGCGGCCCTTCTTCTCGCCCGGACGCGGGCAGAAGATGTCGCACGAGATCGCGCACCGGATCTCGATCGCATCTCGCCGGGTTCGGATCGCCTCGCCCGTGCTCACCTCGGGGCCGGTGCTGGGGACGCTCACCGAGCTGATCAAAACGCCTCGCTGCGGCATCTCGGGCGTCTACGACCGTACCCAGATGGAGGAGGTGAAGCGCCAGTGGTCGGCGCAGGCCCTCTCGAGCTGGAAGCTCGCCGCCTTCGAGGCGGTCGAGGCCAGCGGGCTCTTCGCCTCCAAGGTCACCACCCCGTATGCTCCCGGGTCGGTACATGACTTCATGCACGCGAAGATGACCGTGGCCGACGATAGCGTCTTCATCGGCAGCTACAACCTCTCCCATTCCGGTGAGAGCAACGCCGAGAACGTCCTCGAGATCGAGAGCGCCGCCACCGCCGACCTTTGCGCCGCCTACATCGACCGGATCACGGCCCGCTACCGGGCGCCGGTGCCCGCCCCCGCGCCCGCATGAAGGAGCGCCGCGGCCGCCGCCCGGGCGACGTCCGGGTGGTCATCACCCGGGGCGCCAAGTTGCCCCGGACGCTGGGTACCGGCGCGCTCTTCGCCGCCTGCTACGGCAACGTCGGGTCCAGCATCTACTACGCGCTCGGCGTCACCGCCGCGATCGCGCTCGGGCTCACCCCGCTCGCCTTCCTGCTCGCCGGCTGTATCTTCGTCACCACCGCCCTCAACTACGCCGAGGGAACCGCCGCCGTCCCCCAGGCGGGCGGCAGCTCGTCCTTCGCCCGGCGGGCGTTCAACGAGCCGTTGGGCTTCCTGGTCGGCTGGATCCAACTCCTCAACTACACCGCCACCGTCTCCATCTCCGCCTACACGGCGATCGCCTACCTCACCGTCTTCCCGTTCTTCCACGGCCTCAGCCAGCCGGTCGCCCACGACCTCGCCAGCGTGGTCCTGATCGCCATCCTGATGGCGATCAACGTGGTCGGAATCCAGGAGTCGAGCGCCATCAACCTGACCCTCGCGGTGCTCGACCTCGGCACTCAGGTGGTGCTGGTGCTGCTCGGCATCTTCCTGCTCTTGAACGTCCAGACGGTGCTCCACAACATCCACTGGGGCATCGCTCCTTCGTGGGGCAACTTCCTGGCCAGCGTCTCCATCGCAATGGTCTCCTACACCGGCATCGAGACCATCTCCAACATGTCCGAGGAGGCAAAGAACCCCGGCCGTACGGTGCCTCTATCGACCTTCTACGTGATCGGGGCGGTCCTCTTCGTCTCCGCCTTTCTGCCGACCATCGGAGTCAGCGTGTTCCCGGTCCACTACGACGCCGCCCACGGGCTCTACTTCACCGAGCTAGGGACCAAGTGGGCCCAGGACCCGGTGGCGGGCATCGTCGCCAGTTTTGCGAACCGCACCCTGGCCTACTGGGCCGGGGTCTGGGTCGCCATCCTGGCCTTCACCATCCTCGTCATCGCGACCAACGCCGGGCTGATCGGGATCTCCCGGCTCAGCTATTCGCTCGCCAACAACAAGCTGATGCCGAAGGCGTTCGGCTCCCTTCATCCCCGCTTCAAGACGCCCTACATCGCGATCGTGGTGTTCGCGATCGCCGCTGCGGTCCTGGTGCTGCCCGGCAGGCTCGACCTGCTGGCCGCGACCTATTCGCTGGCGGCGACCTTCGCCTTCTGCACCGCGCACCTGGCAGTGATGCGGCTCCGCTACGTCTCGCCCGACCTCTACCGCCCCTACCAGATGCCACTCAACATCCCCTTCGGGCGCGCTTCCATCCCGGTCCTCTCGGTCGTCGGCGCGGTCGCCATCGGAGCTGTTTTCACCCAGCTTGCCTCGCAGAACATCTCCGGGTCCACCTACGTCTTTGTGGGTTGGGTGCTGCTCGGCGTGGTCGCCTTCGTCGTCTACCGCCGGTACCTCCACGAGTTCCTCTGGGAGCCGCTGGCGGTGCCGCCGCCGCCCGACCGCGAGGTCCAGCACGAGCCGCTGGTGATCCCGCACGCGGCTCGCGTCCGGTTGAAGCACCCCGAGCTGGTGCGGGACTCGCCTCTGCCCCATGAGTCGAGCCGCGAGCATCAGCGGCACCTCCGCCGCCGGCGGCTGCAGCTGATGGTGGAGCGCGCCGGGCGGCTCCGGGTCATCCTCGGCCTCCTCATCTGCGTCGCCGTGAGCGTCCTCGCGATTTACGTGGACCTCTCGCGCTACGACCCCTTCGGCCCCGACCTCGGCTGGTCGCCGGGCGTCCTGGTGGTCACCTTCGCCGCTGCCTTCCTGCTGGTCCGAAGCCGCTACGAGGAGTGATCCCCGCCGGCTTCCACCTAGACTTGGCAACGTGCTGACGCCCCGCCGGTTTCGCGTGCTCGCCGCGATCACGGCGATCTCCGGCTACCTGCAGATCAGCCTCGGCGGGCTGGTCCGCGTCTCCGGCTCCGGGCTCGGCTGCCCCGACTGGCCGACCTGCCACGGCAAGCTCTACCCGCCGCTCACCTTCCACGGCATCGTCGAATACAGCCACCGCGCCAACGGCACGCTTTTTGGGCTGCTGGTCATCCTCGTCGTCGTCGCCGGCTTCTGGCTCGGCCGAGACCGGGCCCGGGACCTCCGCTGGCTGGCGCTGGCGACCCTGCTGACCGTCATCGGAGAGGGATTGCTGGGCTGGCAGGTGGTGGCCAACCTGCTGGCGCCGGCGCTGGTGATGATCCACCTGGCGATCGCCCTCATCATCCTCGGCCTGATGGTCGCCATCGTCATCCTCTCCGGCCCGGCGCCTGCCGTCGGGCCGGGGCCGTCCTTCGGCCGCCTCGCGCTGGTTGGCGCCGTGCTCACCTTCCTGCTCCAGCTGACCGGCTCGGCGGTGGTGGCAACCAGCGCCGACCTGGTCTGCAAGTCCTGGCCCTTCTGCGGCGGGGGCTTTGTCATCGACTCCTCGGGCGTGGCCGGGTTCGACGTCCTTCACCGTGGCTTCGCCGGCGTCGTCGGCCTCTACCTCGCCTACCTGCTGGTCCTTGCCATCCGCCGCCATGGAGCGGTCCCCGGCGTCGCCGCCATCGCCTGGGGGACGCTGACCCTGCTCGCGGTCCAGGTCGCCCTCGGCGCGGGGGTTGCGATAACCAACGAGATCCCCGTCCTGCAGGGCGCCCACATCATGGTCGCCAGCGCGGTCTGGGCCGGCGTCGCGGCGCTGGCCGTGATCGGACTCCGACCGGCCCGCGGATCGGTTCGGCGAATCGAGGATGATGCCGAGGTGACCACCCTCGGGAGGCAGCCGGTTTGAGCGCGGTGCGGGCCGTCGAGCGCAGCTCCGCCTCCCCCTGGCAGGTTGCCGCCGACTACCTGAGCCTGACCAAGCCGACCATCGTCGGCCTGCTGGTCGCCACCGCCCTGGCGGCGATGGTCGCCGCCGCCCACGGCCGACCCCCGCTGCTGGCGGCGGTCGCGGTGGTCGTCGGTGGCGGGCTCGCCGCCGGCGGCGCCCACGCCATCAACTGCTGGTACGACCGAGACATCGACCTCCGCATGAGCCGCACCCGGAGACGCCCGGTACCGGACGGTCGGATCCCCGCCCGACACGCGCTGGCAATGGGGATCGTGATGAACGCCGTCGCCTTCGTCGTGCTCTGGGCCTGGGCCAACCTGCTGGCGGCCTCGCTTGCCCTGGCCGCGACCCTCATCTACGTCTTCGTCTACACCATCTGGCTCAAGCGCTCGACGCCGCAGAACATAGTCATCGGCGGCGCGGCCGGTGCCATACCGCCGCTGGTCGGCTGGGCTGCGGTGACCGGCGGGCTCGACCTTACGGCCTGGTCCCTCTTCCTCGTCATCTTCCTCTGGACGCCGCCCCACTTCTGGGCGCTGGCGCAGCTGATAGCCCGCGACTACCGCCAGGCGGACGTTCCGATGATGCCCGTTGTCACCTCTGCCAGCTCGACCAAGCGGCAGAGTGTCGGCTACGCGGTGGCGACCGCGGCGGTCAGCCTGGTCCCCTATCTGACCGGCGACGCCGGCCGGCTCTACCTCGGCGGCGCGGTGCTGCTCGGCGTCGGGCTGGTCGCGCTCTCGGTGCTCGACCTCAGGGGCCGGCGCTGGACGGTCCCGCTTTTCGCCTACTCGATCGCCTACCTGGCGGCGCTCTTCACGATCCTCGCCGCCGGCAGCCTCTTGACCTGATCGGACCTTCGATGGAGGTTGTCAGGCTTCACCTCGGCCGGGTCAACTCGAAGCGACGGCCGTTCGACGCGCCGGTCCACGGCTTCATCCTCAAGCACCCGAGCGCGGGAGCGATCCTGGTCGACACCGGAATCGGCGACCCGCTGGCAGAGCTGATCCGCTACTGGGACATCGTCAACGAGCAGATGGTGGCCGTCCTCGCCGAGCACGACCTGGTGCCCTCGGACGTGAAGATGGTCGTCAACACCCACCTCCACTGGGACCACTGTGGTCAGAACGCGGTGTTCGGGCACGCCCCCTTCCATGTCCAGCGCGGGGAGCTGGAGCGCGCTCGCCGGGAGGAGACGCTGACCAGGGAGTGGTTCGACTTCACCGGCGCCCGCTTCGAGCTTCACGACGGGGCGGAGGAGGTGGCTCCGGGGGTGCGGGTGGTGCCGACGCCGGGCCACACGGTGGGCCACCAGAGCGTGGTCGTCAAGCAGGCCGGAGGAGACGACCTGTTCATCGGCGACGCCGCCTACACCAAGGACATCTTCGACAACTTCGAGCAGCTGGAGGTCGAGCGGGTCGGCGGCCAGGCCGCCGACCCGCTCGCCTGGCGGGAGTCGCTGCGCCGGGTCAGCTCGCTGGCGCCGGAGGCCATCCACTTCTGCCACGACACCCGAGTCGTGCACCCCACCACCACTAGCTGAAATTCAACTAGAGCCGTTCAGCATTCGCTGACGCCGCACGCTCCCATCGGGGGCTGGCCCGAGCGATGTCGCAAGTGTCGCAGCCTGTTAAAGAGCCGAGGGCTTCAGTCGGGCAGTTCGTGACAGTTGCGGCAGCGGGCCTCGTAGGACTCCGCCGCCCCGATCAGGATCACCGGATCCTTGCGCGACGCCGGGCGCCCGTCGATCAGCCGCTGCGTCATCGAGCCCTCCAGGGAGCGGCACTTCATGCAGACGGCGCGCAGCTTCATGACGTCGTCGGCGAGCGCCATCAACTCGGGCATGGGGCCGAACGGCTCGCCCTTGAAGTTGCGGTCGAGGCCGGCGACGATGACGATCAGGCCGTCCTCGACCAGCCCGGCGCAGACCGCGGCCAGCCCATCGTCGAAGAACTGGGCCTCGTCGATGGCGACGACCTCGTAGCTCGTCCCCAGGAGCCCGATGCTGACCGCGCTGCCGACAGGCTCCGCCTCGGCCGAGTGCCCGGCGTGGGTGGAGATGTGCTCGACGCCCTCGTAGCGGTCGTCCAGGGAGTGCTTGAAGAGTCCCACCCTGCGACCGGCGATCCGGTGGACGGTGGCGAGCCGGATCAATTCGCCGCTCTTGTTGGAGAACATCGGCCCCGAGATGACGGTCAGCGATCCCTTGGCCACGTGAGTGGAGTCTACGGTTCGACGAGCACGGCGCCGGGCGTGCGCAGGGTGGGCTTCCCTGCACCGCCGAACCGGCGCTCCTCGGTGTGGAAGAGCACCCGACCCGGGGGCGGCTCCGCCATCTCGTCACCGAGCAGGGTCACGGCCAGCAGGCGCCGGCGGCGGCCGGCGGTCCGCTCGAGGTAGACGACTTTGCCCTCCGCCCAGGCCCGGGTCGCCTCGCGGTCCGGACGCTTCAGCACCGGGTCCTTAAGCCGGAGGTCGAACAGCTCCTCGTAGAGCCGCACCGCCCAGGCGTTGCGGCGCTGCTCGGCACGGCTCAATCGGGAAGCGCGGAACGTCTCCTCGGCCTGCGGGTCGGGGATGTTCTCGGGGTTGTCGCGAAACTCGGGGAAGGCCGCGAACTCGCGCCGGCGGCCCTCGGTGACCAGCCGGCCGAGCTCGGGGTGGTGGTCGGTGAAGTAGTTGAAGAGGCCGGGGGAGGCCCACTCCTGGCCCTGGAAGAGCATCACGCGCTCGGGGACCAGCATCAGCAGCGTGCTGGCCGCCCGGTACTGGGCGGGCGTGACCAGGCTCGCCAGGTGGCGGGCCCGCGCCCGGTTTCCCACCTGGTCGTGGTTCTCGATGCAGAAGGCGAAGTTGGCTGCGACCATCCCGGCCGTGGGCGTGCCCGGCCCCGCCCAGGATTGGCGGCCGCCCTGGTGGATCCAGCCGTCGGCGACGGCCGTCGCGACCTCCTCCGAGCTGCCCTCGTAGTCGGCGAACCAGTTGTCGCGCTCGCCGGTGAGCATCACCCGGACCGCGTGGTGGAAGTCGTCGGCGAGGATCGCGTCGAGACGGTCCCGGAGCACCAGCGGCGCCTGGTTGCGGTGGTCCTCGGCGATCAGGTAGGCGTCCGGATAGGCAGCCCGGGCGGCCATCGCGATCTCGGCCAGGATGCTGGTCGGGCTCTCATCGAAGATGGAGTGGGTCGCGTCCAGCCGGAACCCGTCGAAGCCGTACTGCTGGATCCACCAGCGCGCCGCGTCGGCGACGGTCCTGCGCACTTCCGGCCGGTGGTAGTCGATGGCGTCGCCCCAGGGCGTCTGCCGGAGGCCCGTGAAGAAGCTGGGAGCGAACCGGAAGATGTAGGCGCCGTCCGGTCCGAGGTGGTTGTAGACGACGTCCAGGATCACCGCAAGGCCCTCGCGGTGGGCGCCGGCGACCAGCTCTCGAAGGTCGTCGGGCGAGCCGTAGGCGCGGGTCGGAGCGTAGAAGCAGGCACCGTCGTAACCCCAGTTCCAGCGGCCGGGAAACTCGCTGACCGGCATCAGTTGGATGGTGTCGACTCCCAGCCGGCGGACGCGGGGGAGGTCCTTTAGCGCCGCCAGGTAGGTGCCGGCCTGGGTGAAGGTGCCGAGGTGCAGCTCATAGGTCGCCTGGGCGACGGCGGATGGCACCCGCCGGTGGCCGGCCCGCCCCAGCGGGGCCACCAGCCGGCTCGGCCCATGGACGCCTTCCGGCTGATGGCGCGACCAGGGATCGGGGAAGGGGCCGTCGCCGTCGAGCGAGATCCGGTAGTCAGCGCCGGGCTTTAGGCCGTCCACCAGGGCGATGTGCGTGTCGTCTCGGTGGCGGCGCATCTTGACGACCCGGTCCGCGAGGTGGACCTCGGCGCGAGCCGTGGTCGGCGCCCAGATCCGGAACCGGACCTGGCCGTCGGCGGTCCAGGAAGGACCGTAGAACGGCTGCCAGGGAAGCTCAGGCACGCTTCCAGTCTGAAAGAATTCGCCTCGATGCCGGCCTTCGGACCCCTCGTGAGCGCCGCCTGGCTCGCCGAGCACCTGGCAGACGAAGACCTCCGAATCGTGGACCTGCGCTGGTACCTCGACGGGCGCTCCGGTCGTGACGCGCACCGTGAAGGCCACATCCCGGGCGCCGTCTTCATCGACCTGCAGGAGGAGCTGACGGCGCCCACCGGTCCCGGCCGCCATCCGATCCCCGGGCCCGAGCAGTTCGAGGAAGCCATGCGCGCGGCGGGCGTCGACGATGCCGGCCGGGTGGTCGTCTACGGCGACGACGGTCCCTACAGCTCGGCTCGCCTCTGGTGGCTCCTGCGCTACTACGGTCACCCCGCCGTGGCGGCGCTCGACGGCGGCCTCGCCGCCTGGGAGGGACCGCTCGAGAAGGGGCCGGTCACGCCCGGGCGGGGTGATTTCCGGGTGCGCCCGGCGGATCGATCGATGGCAGTCGACCGGGACTACGTGCGGGCGGCCAAGGGCGCAGTGCTGTTCGACGCCCGGGCGGGGGAGAGGTATCGAGGCGAGGTCGAACCGATCGACTCCAAGGCCGGCCACATCCCCGGCGCCCTGAACATTCCCTGGTCGGCGAACCTCGGCCCCGATCGCCGGTTCCTGCCTCCCGAGCAGCTGCGCGAGCGCTACGCGGCGGCCCGCGGCCGTGAGGTGATCGCATACTGCGGCTCCGGCGTCAGCGCCGCGGTCGACCTTATGGCGATGGCGCTGGCGGGGATCGACGGCGCGAGGCTGTACGAGGGCTCCTGGTCGGACTGGTCCCGCCAGGAACTGCCGGTGGCGACGGGGCCGGAACCCGGCTCGTAACGGCGGGCCCGGGCTGCGGCCTACCCTATCGGGGATGGGTGAGTTGCTGAAGGGCAAGAAGATCCTGGTGACCGGTGTGCTGACGCGCCAGTCGATCGCCTTCGCGATCGCCGACACGGCCCAAAAAGAGGGCGCGGAGATCGTCCTCACCAGCTTTGGGAGGGTGCGCAGCATCACCGAGATGTCGGCCAAGCGGCTCAACCCGGTGCCCGAGATCTTGGAGCTCGACGTCAACCGGCCGGAGGACATCGAGGCCGTCCGGGAGGACTTGGAGAAGCGCTGGGGGCGTCTCGATGGCATCGTCCACGCGATCGCCTTCGCGCCCGCCGACGCGCTCGGCGGCAACTTCCTGAATACGCCCTGGGAGAGCGCCATGACGGCCTTCCGGACCAGCGCCTTCTCGCTCAAGGAGCTGACGGTCGGCCTGCTCCCGCTGATGCGCGAGCACGGCGGGGCGGTGGTGACGCTCGACTTCGACAACAGCACCCAGGCGTGGCCCTCCTACGACTGGATGGGCGTCTCCAAGGCGGCGCTGGAATCGATCGTCCGTTACCTCGCGCGGGACCTGGGCCGCTACCAGATCCGGGTCAACGCGCTGGGCGCCGGGCCGCTTTCCACCATCGCCGCCAAAGGGGTGCCGGGCTTCAAGCAGGTCGAGGACAGCTGGGACAAACGGGCACCGCTGGGCTGGAACAGCAAATCCGCTTTCGCCGTCGCCGGCACCGCCTGCGCCATGCTCTCCGACTTCATGTCGGCCACGACCGGCGAGCTGATCCACGTCGACGGTGGCTACCACGCCGTGGGCGCCGAGTCGCCCACCGAGGATCCCGCCCCGGCGGACTAGAAGCGGTCGACCCGGAGGTCGGCCAGCTCCGGCGGCTGGACCCCCGTCCACGATCGCGCGCGTCAGCCAGCCGGCGATGGCCGGCGCGGTCATCATCCCGATCGAACCGTGACCGCCGTGGATCCAGACGCCAGTCGGCCCGGCGGGCCCTGCCAGCGGCATCCCGTCGGGCGTCATCGGCCGCAGGCCGTACCAGGCGGCGGTGATCGGCAGCTCCGCCAGCCCGGGCGCCGCGGCCACGGCGCGGGCGGCGATCCGTCGCGGCATGTCAAGACCCTCGTAGGGGTCGCGCAGGCTGGCGAGAGCGAGGTGCCGATGAGGGCATCCCCGGCCGGCTGCTGCGCGATCACGAAGGCCTCGGCCACCGGCTGGTCGTGGCCGGCGGCGACCTCGGCCAGCGTCGGAGGTCGCGCGACCCGGCCCAGCTCGTCCTGATCCGGCCAGTTCATGTCCTCGACGATCCAGGGAAGCGTGTCATCGAGCCGCGCCGTGCGCAGCAGCCAACCGCGCCCGATGCTCACCGGCGCGGGTCTCCAGAGCTCGTTCAACCACCGCCCGGCCGCGAGAACCACCGCGTCGAAGCAAATCGGCCCCCATCCGTCACCAGTCCGCGCAACTTTCCGCCCCTGGTGGAGACCTGGCTTACGCGGGTGCCGGTGTGGATCTTGGCGCCAGCCTCGCGCGCTGCCTTGACGAAGGCGAACGTGGCGGCGGTGGGATCGACCACCGACGCATTTCCGACCACGTGGCCGTCCGCCAAACGCGGCCCCAGCGCTCTGAAATTGAGCCGGATCTCCTCGGCTCAGACTGCGCTCACCTCCAGGCCCGCTGCGCTCATCTCGAGGGCTCGCCTGCCCATTGTCCGCGCCTGCGCCGCGCCCCTCGCGATTATCAGTTGCGGCATTTCGCGAAGCTGGAAGTCCACCTCGCCTCCCGCCAGCGCACGCTAGACCTCCAACGAGCGCTGCATGATCCGGATGACGTCGGGCTCGGTCTGGTTCAGCAGCAATCCCATGTTGTGGCCCGAGGCCTGGCCGGCCTCAGATCCACGCTCGAAGAGCGACACACGAACGCCCGACGCGCCAGTTCGTACGCGATGGTGGCGCCGGCGATGGCGCCGCCGACGACCCCGATCTCTTCGCCGGCCATCTCCTAGCATCGCCGAGTGTAGGGCGGCCGTCCTGGACCAGCGAGGTCGAGCTCAGGATCGCCAGATCTTGTGGAATCGATGCGTCACTGCCCCAAGATGCTGTTAGACTCGCCCAAGGCGTGATCCCGCCCGATTCCATCCTCTGGAGGAAAGAGCCGCATTGCGAGAATGCCTCATCATCTACGTGGACGCCGCTCTCGATAAGAACGGCCGGGCCGGGTGTGGCCTGGCCGTTTTCATTAGGGGCCGCGCGCTTTACACCGAGTCCTTCGGCTTCACGCACGAGGGCGGCTCAGCGCAGCTGGAGGCACACGTCTGCGCCGCGGCCCTGGAGCTCGCGGCTCACCGGTGGCCGTTCCATAGGGTCATCGTGCGCACCGATTGCGCGCCGGTGGTGCGCAGCCGCACCCCGTCCAGCGAGACATTCCGTGATGCAGTTCACGAGGTGCGCGAGCGCTGCCGGCGCGGCTATCGCGTGGTTCGGTACGTGAGCCGCAAGGCTAATCCGGCGCACGAACTCGCGCGCGAGGGGTTGAAGAGCGTGGTCCGGCCACGCGTCGAACTGGCCGCCTGATTTCTCCTTTGGCACCGCGCGTAATGCGAACGTGTCTCGCGTTCTATACTTCGGCGCGTCCCACTCTACGCGCGCGTAGATCCCAACAAGAAGAAAGGAGCGACTGATGGCTGAGGAATCCGGATCTGAAACAGCGCCGAAAAGGCGCACGCGCCGAACCACGGGAACGCGCACCCCGCGAGCGACCCGCGGCACCGCGACGACCCGACGCCGCAGCGCCGCCGCCGCCGACGTCGTCGAGAACCTCAACTCGATGGTCGCCGAGCTGATCAAGGAAAACCGCAAGCTGAAGCGACAGCTTGACCGCGCGACCGCGAAAGGAACCGCGGCCGCGAGCTCCGGCATCGAGCGCGGCCTGAAGGCGATCCAGCGCCGCGTCCAGAAGGCGCTGACGGGCGCCGCAAGCCCCACCCGCCGGCGCTCGACCCGGACGGCGACGGGCACCACCCGCCGCGCGACCACGCGTCGCACCACGACCACCCGACGCCGTCGCACCAGCACCGGCAACGGGGGCACCGCCGCCAGCTGACGTCCAGCGCCGAAATCGACCACGTCCTGCTGGCCGTCACCGACCTCGACCGCGCAGCCGAGAGGCTCGTGGCTGAGCACGGCCTGGTGGCCCTGCCCGGCGGTCGTCATCCGGGGGCGGGAACGGCAAACCGGATCGTCCCCCTGGGCCCGGCTTACCTGGAACTGATAGCCGTCGTCGATGACGCGGAGGCGTCGAGCAGCCAGCTGAGCCGCCGCGTCAGCGCGGCGCTCGAGCGACGCGCCGGTATAGCCACCTGGGCGGTTCGCGTCGGCGACCTCGACGCGGTGAGGGCGCGGCTCGACGCGGCCGCCGTGCCTGCCGTCGGTCCCCGCGCGGGCTTCCGGAGGCGGCCCGACGGGGTGCTGCTGGAGTGGCGCACCCTGCACGTCGGCGACGGCCTCGAGCCCGCGATCCCCTTCTTCATCGAGTGGCGGCTGTCCGCCGGGCAGCACCCTGGCGGGCAAGCCGTGGACCATCCCGCGGGCGCGGTGCGCCTCAAGAGCCTGAGGCTTTCGGCGCCGTCCCCGGAGCGTCTGGAGGAGAGGCTTCGTTCGCTCCTCGGCGGCCTCCCCGCGCTCACCTTCGAGCAGGGAGAGAGGGAGGAGGTGACGGCGGTGGTGCTCGACGTCGGGGGCGTCGAGGGGGTGCTGAGGGGTGCTGAAGCGAGCCTAGGCTAGACCCACTCGGTCTCGATCCGCTTCGCCTCGTGGTAGGCGTCCCAGATCTGGAAGGCGTAGAGCCCAAATCCGCCCGCGCCCAGCGGAACGCCGAGAAGTCCCCCGATCACCGAGAGGTCGAGGTCCGCGCCGACGAACTCCATCCCCCCGCAGGCGAGAAGGAAGAACAGCCCCTTGAGGTTGTGGCCCAAGTAGACGTGGCCCATGCCGGGTACTATCGCGAGCAGGGTCGCCACCATTGGGCTCTTGCGCGGATGGGCCGCACGCCGCCGCCCGTAGCCCTGCGAAGGGGCTGCTCCGCAGCGGGGGCAGGCCGCGTTGGGACTCGGCAGCGGAGATCCGCAGCGGCCGCAGAGGACGTTGGTCGCCATGGTTTGTGCTCAACCTTATTCCCGCTCCGCGGGGAGGGAAAACAGGCCCCGGATTTTGGCTTGGGCGCTTGCTGTAGTCTCCCAGCATGGACTTGAAGTTCAGCGCCGAGGACGAGGCTTTTCGAGACGAGGTCAGGACCTGGCTGGAGGCCAACCTGCCGCCGGAATGGCGGCACCGGGGAGTCGGCGGCTACCGCGAGGACGAGGACGAGGAGATCCAGCGTGACTGGCAGAAGCGGCTCCACAAGGGCGGCTGGCTGAAGCTCGCCTGGCCTCGTGAGTCAGGGGGGCGCGACGCCACACCCTTCCAGCAGGCGATTTACCAGGAGGAGCTGGCAGCGGCCGGCGCCCCGCCCATCCTCGGCCGCCTCGGCGTCAGCCTTGCCGCGCCGACCCTCAACGTCATGGGCGACCAGTGGCAGAAGGACACCTACATCGAGCGGATCCTCGCCTGTGACGAGGTCTGGGCGCAGGGCTTCAGCGAGCCCAACGCGGGTAGCGACCTGGCGGCCCTCTCGACCCGCGCCGTCAGGGACGGCGACCGCTGGATCCTGAACGGCCAGAAGACGTGGTCGTCGGGCGCTTATTACTCCGACCGCAGCTTTCTATTGGCTCGCACCGACACCGAAGTTCCTCCGCACAAGGGCATCGGCTTTTTCATCGTCGACCTGAAGCAGCCGGGAGTCGAAGTCCGACGGATCAAGCAGCTGACCGGCGGAGGCGAGTTCTGCGAGATCTTCCTTAGCAACGCGGTCGTCGAGGACCGCGACCTGGTGGGTGGCCCCGGTGATGGCTGGAAGGCGGCGATGACCACCTTCGGCTTCGAGCGGGGCGGCCTCGCCAACGCGTCCCGTTTCGAAAGCGCGGTGTTGAGCCTCGCCGGTCTCGCCCGCGACCTCGGCCAGGGAAGCGACCCCCTGGTCCGGCAGCGCGTCGCCCAGGCCAAGATCGAGGCTCACACCTTCCGGATGAACGGTCTCCGCGCGCTGACCAAGGCTCAGCAGGGCGGCGCCCCCGGGCCCGAGGCGAGCCTCACCAAGCTCTACTGGAGCGAGATGGACAAGCGGATCCAGGAGGCCGCGGTCGCGGTGCAGGGCCCCTATGGCGCCCTCGCCCCCGACGAGCCCTGGGCCGTCCAGGAGGGCCGCTGGCAGCTGGGCTGGATGTGGTCGCAGGCGGAGACGATCTACGCCGGCAGTTCGGAGATCCAGCGCAACATCATCGCCGAGCGGGTGCTGGGCTTACCCCGGGGGCGGTAGGGGTGGCCGCCGCGCGGCAGCCGAACATGGTCGACTACGAGGCGACCAAGCGGGACTTCAAGCTCGAGGTTCCCGAGCGCTTCAACTTCGCCCAGCAGGTGATCGGCCACTGGGCGGAGGACCCCGCCAAGCTCGGCATGTGGTGGCTGTCCCATGACGGACGTGAGCGAAAGATCACCTTCCGCGAATTCGCCGAGCGCTCCGACCGCTTCGCCGAGGTGCTCCAGAAGTCGGGCGTGCGGCCGGGCGACCGGGTGCTGGTCCAGCTGCCGCGGGTGCCCGAGTGGTGGGAGGTCCTGCTCGGCTGCATGAAGGCCGGCGCGGTCGCGGTGCCGGGCACCATCCTGCTGACGCCGAAAGATATCCTCTATCGCTCCGGCCTCAGCGAGGGCGTCGCCTACGTGTGCGACGCGGACAACGCCGCCAAGGTCGACCAGGTCCGGGGCGAGCTTCCCCATCTGCGGGAGTTGTTCCTGGTCGGGGACGAGGACCGAGAGGGCTGGAGGAACTACGACCAGGAGCTGGCGGCAGCCTCGGGCCAGTACCGGGACGTCCACACCCGGTCGAGCGACCCCTGCCTCGTCTACTTCACCTCGGGCACTGTCGGGAACCCGAAGATGGTCCTTCATACTCACGCCTCCTACCCCATCGGCCACCTCGTCACCGGGAAGTTCTGGCTCGACCTCGGCCCGGAGGACCTCCACCTGAACCTATCCGAGACGGGATGGGCGAAGGCCGCCTGGTCCAGCTTTCTGGGGCCATGGAACATGGGCGCGGCTCTCTTCGTCCAGGACGCGCGCGGCAAGTTCATCGCGCCCGAGACGATGCAGCTGCTTGAGAACTACCCGATCACGACCTTCTGCGCGCCGCCGACGGCCTACCGGATGCTCGTCCTCGAGGACCTGGCCCGCTACCGGACGAGCCTCCGTCACTGTGTCGGAGCCGGCGAGCCGCTCAATCCTGAGGTCATCGCGACCTGGCAGCGGGAAACCGGTCAGGTGATCCGCGACGGCTACGGACAGACCGAGACGATCCTGCTCTGCTGCAGCTTCCCGCCGCTGGAGGTGCGGCCGGGCTCGATGGGCAAGCCCTCGCCGACGGTGGACGTGGCGGTCATCGACGAGGACGGGCAGCCACTGCCGTACGACAGCGAGGGCGACATAGCGGTCCGCGTTTTGCCGGAGCGGCCGGTCGGGCTCTTCAAGGAGTACTGGCGAAACCCGGAGGCGACCGCCAATTGTATGCGCGGCGACTGGTACGTCACAGGGGATCGCGCCTACGTCGACGGCGATGGTTACTTCTGGTTCGTGGGCCGGGCCGACGACGTGATCATCAGCGCCGGTTACCGCATCGGCCCTTTCGAGGTCGAGAGCGCGCTGGTCGAGCATCCCGCGGTCGCCGAGGCGGCCGTGGTGGGCAAGGGCGACCCGATGCGGGGGACGATCGTCAAGGCTTACGTCATCCTCGCCCCTGGCCACCAGTCGTCCGAGCAGCTGGCGGCCGACCTACAGGAGCACGTGAAGAAGGTGACCGCACCCTACAAGTACCCGCGCGAGATCGAATTCGTCACCGAGCTGCCGAAGACGATCTCGGGCAAGATCCGCCGGGTTCAGCTTCGGGAACAGGACTAGCTTCACCTCGCCCCCCGCTTCATGGACCCTAACAATTCTTAACCACGCCAGCAACAGGATCGGGCTCCTGGCACGTTACCTTCCATTGAGTTGACTCCTCTTGTGGAATTCGTAGGTGTCAACCGTGTCTACGGGCAGGTGGTGGCGTTGGATGACTGTTTCTTCCGGCTGATGCCGGGGGAGCTGACATTCCTCGTCGGCCCGTCGGGCGCGGGAAAGACAACCCTACTAAGACTGATCAACCGGGAAATAAAGCCGACCTGCGGCGAGGTCTGGGTGGACGGAATGCCGGCCCACGACCTGCCCGCCCGACGGCTCGCTGAACTGCGCCGCAAGGTCGGCGTCGTTTTCCAGGACTTCAAGCTGCTTGCGAGGTTGACAGCAACTGAGAACGTCGCCTTCGCACTCCAGGTTACGGACCTCAAAATCTCCGATGGCGAGGCCCGCGAGAGGGCGCTCGACGCCCTCGACGCGGTGGGTCTCCACAACCGGGCTGGCCACTATCCCGACCAGCTATCGGGCGGCCAGCAGCAGCGGGTGGCGATCGCCCGGGCCGTCGTCAGCCAGCCGCCCCTCCTGATCGCCGACGAGCCGACCGGCAATCTTGACCAGGAGACGGCCTGGCAGATCATGACCCTCCTCGAGGACATCGCCAAGTTTGGTACGGCGGTCCTGATCGCCACCCACAACATGGAGATCGTCAACCGCCTCCAGCGGCGCGTTCTGACCATGGCCGCCGGCCGGGTCGTCGACGACCGTCCGGCGGGGCGCTCGGCGAGGATGATGTGGGCGGCATCCTCGTAGGCCCGCGGCCGCCGCGCTGGCGGACTTTCAGGACGGTCGCCCGAAACGGCTCTCGCTACCTTGTCGGCAGCGCGGTTCGGAACTGGGTCCGCAATCTAGGTTCGACGGCGCCCGCGCTTGGCTCGATGACCCTCCTGCTGCTGCTGCTGGGGCTCGGGCTGCTGGCGGTGCTGGTCGGGCAGACAGTCGCCGCCACTGAGGCCCGTGACGCCTCCGTCCTTCACGTCTACCTGAGGGACAACGCCACCGACGTCGATGTCAACACCCTGACCGCCCGACTCCAGGGCGACCGCTACGTGCAGTCGGTCACCTACGTCAGCAAGGATCAGGCTCTCGTCCGCGCCCAGAGCCGGCCCGGGCTTCCTCAGCTGGCAAACGCCGCTGAGAGCAACCCCTTCCCGGCCAGCCTGGACGTGCAGATCCGCTCGATCGACAGGGTCGGCTCGGTCGACGCCCTGGCGCGGCAAAGCCCCGCCGTCGACGCTGGAGTGCCCAGCTCCTACGACCCCACCGCCTACGGCAAGTTCCAGCAGGTGCTCTTTTGGAGCGCGGCCATCGGCATCGCCTTCCTGCTATTGCTCGCCTTCATCGCCGTCACCGTGACCTCCAACAGCATCCGGGCGGCCATCCTCAGCCGGCGCGACGAGATCGGGATCATGCAGCTGGTCGGCGCGCCGACCTGGATGATCCGCGGTCCCTTCGTGATCGAGGGTGCCGTCACCGGGGCCGCGGCCGGAACCCTGGCCGGGCTGCTCGCCCTCGCCGTGGCGGTGGCGGCGGTGGAGGCGGGAGCGTCAAGCTTCGCCCAGATCGCCCCCGGGCTGACCCTGCAGGCGGGCCTGGCCATCGCCCTGCTGCTGCTCGTGCTCGGGCTCACTTTGGGATCCCTTTCGTCCCTCGGGAGCGTAAGGCGGTACCTGGAATCATGACCCGTCGCGGGCCGCTGGCGACCCTCTTCGCGCTCGCCCTGCTGGCCCTCTCGATCACCCCCGCCTCGGCGGACGCCGCCAGCGACCTGGCGGCGACGCAGGCTCGGGCGCAGGTCATCGATTCGGTCCGCTCCCAGCTCGGCTCCCAGCTGGCGACCGAGTTGGAGACCGAGGACACGGTCGCCCAGACGCTCCGCGACAACCTCGGCCAGCAGGTGGACCTCCAGTCCGCCATCACCGACGAGAACTCCAAGATCGCCGGCCTCGAGGACCAGATCGCCCAGCTCGATACCCAGATGCAGGCCACGAGCTCCCGAATCGCCACCGAGAAGCAGCAGATCGGCTCCCTCGCCCGCGCGATCTACACCCAGCCGAGCTCGCTGCTGTTGCTGATCGTCGAGTCCAGCAGCATCGGCGACATGGTCACCCGCATGAACGACTACCGATCGGCGGCGGGCCGTGCCCAGCAGCTCAAGGATCGCTTGAAGGTCGACCTGGGCGTGATAGACACCGATCTCGCGGCCCAGAAGAAGGCGCGGGACTCAGAGGTCACCGTCCGCGACCAGGAAACCAACAACCTCAACACGCTCCAGACCCTCCAGGCCAAGCAGCAGCAGTCTCAATCCGATCTCGCGACCCAGATCGGGGCCACCCGCTACGAGCTGAGCCGGCTCGACGGCCAATCGGCCAGCCTGGCGCAGCAGATCGCCGACATGCTCCAGCAGCAGGAGGAGGACATCATCGCGGCCGCCGAGTCGGCCGTCTGGAGTCAGGTCCAGGCGCTTCAGCCGGCCAGTCTCAGCTTCACTCCCAGCGGCGGGCACTCGACCCAGTACCGCTTCATCTGGCCCATCCCGACGGCCACGATCACCCAGCCCTTCGGCCCCAGTTCCTTCTGGTTCGAGCCTCCCTACGGCAACTACGCCCACTTCCACACCGGGATCGACATCTCGGCGGCGGAGGGAACCCCCGTGCTGGCGGCCGACGACGGGGTGGTGCTGCTGGCCGGCGCGTCGATCGTGAACGGCGTCATGGTCGGCTACGGCAACTACATCGTCATCGCCCACAGCGACGGGCTGACTACCCTCTACGGCCACCTCTTGGGGTTCGCGGTCAAGGTGGGGGACAGGGTCACCCAGGGCCAGGTGATCGGGGCGGAAGGGTCCACCGGGAACTCGACCGGCCCCCACCTCCACTTCGAGCTCCGCCAGGCCAACGCCCCCATCGACCCGGCGCCCTTCCTGCCGCCGGGCCAGCCCTCCGCCTACCACGCCTAGCCTTCGGGCCCCCGACCAGCCCGGAAAGGGCTGGATCGTCGTCTTCAGCGGCCGCGAGGACCGAGCTACCGCCGCCCAGGCCGCCCTGTCGGCAGCTGGCATCGAGGCGGTGGCCATGGCCGACAACAGCTACCTGCCGGGAATCTTCAACCTCGTCACCACGGTCGAGCTGGCCGTCCGCCGCTCCCAGGCGCTCGAGGCCTCTCACGTGCTTCGAGTTCCGCCCGTCGAGGTAGCGCACCGCCGGGCGCACCATCGCGGCCCGGTGGTGATCGTGGTCACGCTGATCGTGCTGGCAAGCCTGGGCCTCTGGCTGGGCACCGCGGTCTTGCCTCGGGTCTAGCGGACGACCGCGGACTCCGTTTCGCCCACGCTCGGGAGCGGCGTTGGAGCGGCGGGTTGGGCTCCAAGCCTGGCTCGTATCGCGGTCCAGCTGGGGACTTGCGGCGCCAGCCTGATCACCGCCGCGTCGAGGACGCAGTAGGCGCCCGCGATGACCGAGGGCGGGTTGCCCTGGTGCAGGTGGCTGATCGGCGCAACGGCCTGCCAGGTCCAGTTGTGTAAGCCGGTCCCGAAGAGCTCCAGGACCGACGTCATGAGGAAGGCCGCCGCGTAGACAGGCGCCTTGCGCGAGCGGAGGGTGAAGTAGGCGAAGATCGGCCAGAGGAGCGCACCCGTCATGTCCAGCCGCCCGGTGAGGAGCGGCAGCAAGGTCAGGCCGAGGAGCATCCAGCCCGTCGCGAGCAAGAGCGCCATCCCCACCAAAAGACGCGCTCGGCGGAGCATTAGCGGTGTCCCGGCGGCGGTCAGGGCGAAGAGGTAGACGAGGCCGTGACCGGCCGGGACGTAGAGGGGTACGTTGTCGAACCGGTAGCGGTAGAGCCCGACCCCAAGCGAGAAGTAGAGCTCGCCGCAGGTGGCGATGGCGACCGCGAGCCAGACCTGCCGACGCTGCTCGCGCGGCGAGAAGCGGAGCACGCCGAAGAGCACGCCAAAGGTGAGAAGCCCAAGGGCGTCCTGCTGGTAGACGTTGGCGACGTGCGCGTCGGCGAAGAGGCCGAGCGGCGTGTAGACGAGCAGGAACAGCTGATAGCTGTAAGGACGCAGACGTTGGGCCAGGCTCAGTTGGGGGATCGGGAAAGCAGCTCCTTCTCCCCGAAAAGATAGCGGGGGCCGCTCTGTGCGGCCCCCGCTGCGATGACGAGCTACGAAAGCTTTCCCTTTCGGTCTAGGGGAAGGTGATCTGCCCGCGGAAGTTGATCAGCGGGCTGATCGGCGTGTAGTCGCCCTTGGCGGCGTCGTACTTGGCCTGGTACTCCTGGGTGATCGTGTAGTGGTCGGTCGGAGTGTTCTTGGCCGCCACCCCCGGGTAGAGGAAGGGATTGTCGGTCTCGTTGAGGTTGTTGATGGTGTTGAGCAGGGCCTTACGGGTGAGGTCGACTCCTGTCTTCTTGAGGGCGTCCACCATCGTGTAGGCGACCGCCATCCCGTAGAAGTTGAAGGCGTCGTCGACGTTCCCGCTGGGGTAGTACTGCGCCATGATCTTCTTGAAGAGCATCACTCCGGCGTCGCTCTGCTGCGCCGGGTCGAGCGGGTCCTTGGTATAGGAAACGGTCAGGATCCCGTTCACGGACGCGGGGTCGCCGGCTGCCTTCTCGGCTATCTGCACGTAGGGGATCGGCGCTGCCACCGAGTTGAGGTAGATGGTCGGGTGCCAGCCCACCTTGTAGGCGGTGACGAGGGAGAGGATCGCCGGGCTCGGGGTCTCGAAGATCATGAAGGTGTCGGCGCCCGAGGCCTTCAGCTTGAGGATCTGGGAGGTGAGGTCGGCGTCACCGGCCCCGTTGCTCTCCTTGTCGACGATCATCGTCGAAGCCGACGAACCGAGGGCCTTGGTGAGTCCGTTCAGGTAGTCCTGGCCGTAGTCGTCGTTCTGGTAGATGACGCCGATCTTGGCGTTGGGCGTGGTCTGCTTGATGAACTTCGCATAGACTGCCGCCTCGCCCTGGTAGACCGGCTGCCAGCCGTAGGTGTACGGGTACTGCTTGAACTGGGCGGAGAAGGTGGTCGCGCCCGTGGCCACGAAGAGCTGCGGCACCTTCTTGGCGTTCAGGTAGTCCCGGACCGAGGTCTGCGCCTGGGTACCGAGGCCGCTGAACATGGCGAAGACCTGGTCCTGCTCGACCAGCTGCTTGGTCAGAGGCGAGGTCTGGCCGGTCAGGTTGTAGTCGTCGTCGAGGTACTTGAAGGTGATCTTGCGGCCGTTGACTCCGCCGTTGTCGTTGACGTACTGGAAGTAGGCGTCCGCGGACTTGTCGATGGTGCCGTAGGCGGCCGCGGGGCCGCTGAGCGGAATCGTCCCGCCGAGCAGGATGCTGTCCTTGGTGACGCCGACGTCGGTCGCCGATGGGGTGGCCGGTGCGGCACTGTTGCCGCAGGCGGCAAGGAGAACCGTCCCCAGGGCGGCCAGCGCCGCGAGTGCGTGCTGGTGTCTACGCAAGTTGCTTTCTCCTCCTCCGATGTCGGTTCCCCGTAGCAACCGGGGCATGTTAGGTCAGGACTGTACGACAGAAATCACTCAGTTGGTTTCCAAATTTCGAGCTAATTCAGCCCACCACCCCCTCATACCGCCTTCGGCATGACGTCGGCCTCGGCCTCCTTGCGACCCAGGGCGCGCAGACGCAGCCGGTGATAGGTGACCCGGATGACCCCGGCGATGCCGTCTCGCGCGAAGAAGATGATGATCAGCAGCAGGAGGCCCTGGGTGATGCCCGGGGCCGCAGTCGAGAGCGACGGGTTGAACTGGTAGATGAAGTCGTGGGACTCGGTCGGAAGGAACTCGTTGATGAGGCCGCCGATGACGGCGCCCTCGATGGTGCCGATGCCGCCGATGATCGAGCCGACGAGGATCGAGATCGACAGCGTGACCTGGTAGGAGTCGGCGCTGACGAAACCGTTGGCGAGCCCCAGCAGCGATCCCGCGAGCCCGGCGAAGGCCGCGCTGACGGCGAAGGCGAGCGTCTTGTAGCCGGCCAGGTTGATCCCCGACGAGCGAGCGGCCAGCTCGCTGTCGCGGATGGAGCGCCAGGCGCGCCCGATCTTGCCGCTGAGGAGGTTCCAGGCGACCAGGAAGACGATCACCGCCACGCCGAGGCAGACGTAATAGAAGTACTGCTCGTCCTGCAGCCAGTCGAAGGGAGAGATGACCGGCGGCACGACGATCCCACGGACGCCGCCCGTGATCGCAGCCGGCTTGCGCAGGAGGTCGGGCGCCCCGACGCCCAGCGCGAAGGTTGCGAGCGCCAGGTAGATGCCTTCTAGGCGCAGGGCCGGCAACCCGATGAAGAAGCCGAGCATGCCGCAGACGAGCGCCGCGATGGGGAAGGTCAAGAACATGTTCATGCCGTAGCGCTGCATCCCGATGGCGGTGACGAAGGCGCCCACCGCTACGAAGGCGCCGTGGCCGAGCGAGATCTGACCGCTGTTGCCGGTCAGGATGTTGAGCCCGAGCATGGCGATGGCGAAGATCAGGACATAGCTCAACTGGAGGGACTGAAAGCCGGTGACCACCCAGGGCAGGCCGAGTCCGATGACGGCGACGGCGAATAGAAAGCCCGCCCGGCGGTAACGCACGGGGATCGAGCGCATCTACACCCTCCTCACGTGGGGGCGTCCGAAGAGGCCCGAGGGACGGACCACCAGCAGCAGGATGATGAGCCCGAGGGTCATCTCCAACCGGAGGTCGGCGAGGGACGGAATGTAGGCGCCGACCAGGGCCAGCGTCACGCCCAGGAGCAAACCTCCCACGACCGCGCCGACCGGATTGTCGATGCCGCCCAGGACCGCCGCCGCGAAGGCGTAGACGATGATGCCCTGCATCATGTTGGGCTCGAGGAAGATCCGCGGCGCGACCAGGATCCCCGACACCGCGCCGGCGGCGGCGGCCAGCCCCCAGCCGAAGCCGCGCATGTTGCCGACCTTGATGCCCATCAGCTCAGCGGTGTCCGGGTAGGCGGCGGCCGCGCGCATCGCCAGCCCGACCCGGGTCCGGTTGATGAGGAGCCAGATGAGCACTAAGACCACAAGCGTCACGCCGATCACGGCGGTGTCCTGGATCGAGACCGAGACGCCGAGCACGTTCACCGGCTTGAAGGGAAAGGGGCTCGGGAAGGCGCGCGGCACGTAGCCCCAGATGAAGCCGGCGGTGGAGTTGGTGATCGAGAGCAGCGCGAGGGTGACCAGCACGGTCGTGAGCTGGGAGCTCTTATAGAAGGGCCGGATCACGGCGCGCTCGATGCCGAAGGCGGCGACGAAAGCGATCCCCACGGCGATCGGGAAGGCGATGAAATAGGACAGCTTGAAGTTGGTCAGCAGCGTGTAGCAGATGAAGGTCGCGAACATCGCGAACTCGCCCTGCGCGAAGTTCACCAGACCGACCGCTGTGTAGATGATCACAAGTGCCAGCGCGAGGCTGGCGTAGATTCCGCCGGCGGCGAGTCCGGCGACGACCTGGGCTATGAAATCGCTCAACTCCCCATCCCTCTTTCAGTACCCCAGATAGGAACGGCGGACCGACTCGGAGCGCTTGAGCTCTTCGCTAGACCCGTGGACGGTGACCCGGCCGACCTCGAGGACATAGGCCTCGTGGGCGATGTTGAGGGCGGCAACCGCGTTCTGCTCGACGAGGAGGACGGCGGTGCCCGAGTCCTCGCTGATGCGGCGGACGAGTTCGAAGATCGCCTTCACGATCAGCGGCGCGAGGCCCAGGGACGGCTCGTCGAGGAGCAGGAGCTTGGGCCGCGACATCAGCGCCCGCCCGATGGCGAGCATCTGCTGCTCGCCGCCGCTCAGGAGCCCGGCCGGCCGCGACTGGCGATCCTTCAGGACTGGGAAGTAGGAGTAGACCTGCTGCATGTCCTTGCCGATCTCCCGGTCGCGGCGGGTATAGGCGCCCAGCCGGAGGTTCTCAGACACCGTCAGCGAGCCCATGGTGCCCCGGCCCTCGGGCACGTGGGCGATGCCGAGGCGGGCGGTGTCGGCGGGATCGGAGCCGATCAGCGAGCGCCCGCCGAAGGTGATCTGGCCGTGGGCCCTGACGCTGCCCGAGATCGCCTTCAGGGTCGTCGTCTTGCCGGCCCCGTTGGCGCCGAGGAGGGCGACGATCGTCCGCTCGGGGACGCTCAGGGTGACGCCGTGCAGGGCGCGGATGGCCCCGTATCCGGCGTGGACATCTCGGAGGTCGAGGATGGGCTGGGTGCCATTGCCCTCGCTCAAGCCGCGCCCTCGTCCGCTCCCAGGTAGGCCTCTATCACGCGCGCGTCGCCGCGAACCTCCGCCGGGGTGCCGTCGGCGATCTTGCGTCCGAAGTCGAGGCAGACGATCTTGTCGGAGATCGGCATCACCACGCCCATGTGGTGCTCGACGATCAGCATCGTCAGCGAGAACTCCTGGTGGATCCGCCGCAGCAGGTCGACCAAATGTTGAGCCTCGTCGTGGCTCAGCCCACCGGCCGGCTCGTCGAGCAGGAGGAGGCGGGGAGTCGAAGCCAGCGCGCGGGCCAGTTCCACCGACTTCAGGGTTCCGAAGGGCAGACCGGCCACGTAGCGGTCGGCGAGGGCACCTATGCCGACCCGCTCGAGAACCTCGCGGGCGCGCTTTTCGGCCGACCTCTCGGCCTTCCTGACGTACGGCAGGCCGAGGGCGGCGCCGATGGCAAAGACCGGCCCGCGGATATCGGTGTGCATACCTACCAGCACGTTGTCGAGGACTGTCATTCGCTGGAAGAGCTCGACGTTCTGGAAGGTGCGGGAGATCCCGATCCGGATGATGCTATCGCCGCGGGCCTTGACAATGTTCTGGCCGTCGAAGACGACCGCGCCCTGCTGCGGGGTGTAGACGCGCGTCACGACGTTGAAGAGGGTGGTCTTACCGGCGCCGTTGGGGCCGATTAGGCCGACGATCGAGCCTTCGGGCACGTCGAAGCTGATGCCATCCAGGGCCAGGATTCCGCCGAACCGCACGGTGACGTCTTCGACTGAGAGCAGCGCCAATGAAAGCTTTACCCCCGGCTCCGGTGTCAGAAAGACTCCCGATATCTTAAGGAGACCGGCCCGCGGGTCAAATCCGCGTCGCTTGGTTAGTCGGAGGCCTCTGGAAGGTCGGGCGGGACGTCGGCGCCGCTCGGGGGCGAGGGAGGAGGCGCCAGGGGCGGTGCGGGGGCGTCCACCGGGTGTTCGTAGATGCTCGGCTTGACCGGCGGCTCGGCGGGCGTAGGGGCCGCAGGCGCGGGAGCCGGCTCGTAGGCTCGTGGCGTCGGCGACAGGTGCTCAAATGTAACCTCGCCGAGCGGTGGAGCGGCGCGGGTCCGCCAGGCCCACAGGGCCAGGAAGCCGAGCAGGCCGACCACCGCCAGGATCGGTAGGAAGACGAAGGGCGGCCGGGTCAGCAGCCCGAGGGGCGAGACCCCTCCGCCGCTGGTGGTGGGTGCCGCCGCGCCGACGGTGGGGCTGGAGGTCGGGCTCGGAGTCGCCGATGGGCTGGGCGAGGGACTGGCGGTGACGGCCGCCTCGACCACGAAGTGCTGGAAACAGACGTTTACGCCCTGCTGGACCTCGACACAGATCGAGTGCTCGCCGGGGGTGACGCTGTTGGGAACCAGGATCGCGGTGCTGGCGATCGACCCGGCCGTGTCGCTCTGGACCGTGGTGATGATGATGCCGTCGAAGGAGACGTTGAAGCTCCCGTCGGGTGGGAAATTGGTTCCGCCCAAGTTGACCTGAGCCCCGGCAGGCGCCGACGTCGGGTTGAGGAAGATCGACGGTACCGGGGTTGGCGTCGGGGTGGGGACCGCGGTCGGGGTTGGCGTCGGGTTGGTACCGCCGCCGGTCGCGAATCCGGTAGCGGCGGCGGCGACGGGCGCCATCGCCAGGGCGAAGCTTGCCGACGCACCCAGGACCAGGACACGCAACCAAACCCTCACCGAACGGAAACCCTAATCAGGCGCAACGACAGTTCGGCCACAGCGGAGAGAGAACGGTCAGATGGGCGGCCAAGGTACGGACCAGGCCGAGGTCGGCGAGGGGAAGAGCCAGCCGGGCTGGAGCACGCCGCGCAAGCGCCGCTCCAGCAGCCCGAGCTCGCGCACGCTGATGAGGCCGTCGAGCTCTGCGGCGAGCTCTCCTCCGCGGACGGCAGCCAGCGCGCGCTCCAGGTCGGGTCGAAAGGCGGGCGGCAGCGGCTCGCCGGCGAAGTCCCAGATGATCGTCCGCAGCTTGGGCTCGGCGTGGAAGGTGAGTCCATGGTCGATCACCCAGAGGCGACCAGAGCCGTCCCGGAGGTGGTGGCCTGCCTTGCGATCGGCGTTGTTGGCGATGACGTCAAAGAGCGCGACCGGGAGCAGCTGATCGAGTTGCTCATCACGGATGCTGAAGAACGCCCGCCCCGACTCGCTCGGTACGAAGAGCTGCAGGGACCCGACGCCCATCGGCGCCTCCCTGCGCGTGACGGTGGGGGGGATGAGCGGCCAGCCGAGGAAGCGGGCGAGGCGGTAGGCCGCCACCTCCCGCCGGTGGAGGGAGCCGTCGGGGAAGTCCCAAAGCGGCGACTCGCCCTGGGCGGGCTTGTAGACGGCAAGCGCGTCTCCCTCGGCGCCTAGCGGCTTATCGAGCCGGGCCAGGTAGGTGTAGTTGGAAGAGTTCGGCAGGAGGCCCAAGACCTCGATAGAGCCCGAGCCGCGAAGGAGCGCCTCGGCCTCCTCGAAGCTCAGCTCGGCGGGCTCAGAAGATGGGCCGGGATCCATTCGCGGCGGGGCAGGGGTGGCCGCCGGGGTCGATCGGGAGGCCGCAGAATTGGCAGGTCGGCCGGCCGCCGGCGAGCACCGCGTCGGCCTGCTCGGTGAAAGAGCGCACCTGTTCGGGGGAGATCCAGAGCCGGGCGGTGGCCGGCTCGCTGCCTTCCTCCTCGATCTCTCGAGCTACGATCACGAACTTCCGCTTGCTCTCGTGGTAGCCGAGCCCGAGCTCGCCGATCTCCCAGTTCGCCTCACCGACCGGCGGGTTCCCTGGCCCTGGCCGGAGCTTGGTCTCGGCCGGCAGCTCCTGCGTCTCCAGCAGCTGCCGGGCGCGCGTCAGGAGGCCCTGGAGGTGGAACTTCTCGCAGGCGAGCGTCATCTCCTCGGCGCCCCCGCGGGCGACCAGGAAGAAGTGACGCTTGCCGGGCTCGCCGACCGCGGCGGCGGCGATCATCTCAACCGACTCGAGTTCGAAGCTGCGTGAAGCCATGCGCTTGGTTAGAAGGTGAAGGCTAGAGGTTCGCCCGGGTGCGCCGTCGCGGCGTCCGCTGCAGGGTGCCGGCTCAGGCGGTTTCGGCCGGCTCGGCGGGGTCGAGCGGCGGTCGCCAGCCGTCACCGACGCCGTTGCCCTCCGCCTCCTCCGGCTCGGTGACGGCTGAAACCGGCCAGTGACCGGCGCCGTTGCCGAACTCCCCGGCCCGCGCCTCGATGAGGGCGGTCAGCCGGCGGCGGTTGATCAGCACGAACTTGTAGATCCCCTCGTCGGAGTCCATCTGGAGGCCCTCCTGGATGGGCTGGACCCGGGCCTGGGTCACCGAGAGGAAGCGCGTCCGGGCGGTCCGGTGCCAGCCGGAGACGGTCTGGTCGACCGGTACCGTCACGAAGCCGGTTACCTGTAGCGGGCCGCAGTAGAGCTTGACTCTGACCTTGCGGCCGGGCGCCTTGAGGTCCTCCTGGCTGGTGCTTGTCTCGTGGATCGGCATCAGCATCAGCACCTCGTCGCGGTTGAGTGTCAGCCCGGGCACGGCGTCCCACAGCCCCTCGCCGCCCTCGTGCACCCGCACCTGGGCGTCCTCAAGGTCGAGGAGCTCGTCCTCGTCGTTGGCGAGGTCGCTGATCCGGCGGGCCTGGCGCATGACGACCTTGCCGTGGACCTCCAGGTAGGTTCCGCCCAGCTCCGCGAGGGCTCCGATCTCCGTCACGTGGAGGTCATCCAAATCGACCCCAGCATATGTCTGGCTGGTTTTGGCGTCCAGCGGGTTGGGAATGTATCCATTCGCCCCTCGCGAGAGTGCGAAGCGGGTCAACCAAGACAACTGGAAATCTTCGTAGTAAAAATCAATTCAAATCCCGGAGGAAACGCATGGCCAAGACCGTAGGCATCGACCTCGGGACGACGAACTCGGTGATCGCCGTCATGGAGGGCGGCGAGCCGGTCGTCATCCCCAACTCGGAGGGCGCCCGGACGACACCGTCCGTCGTCGCCTTCACCAAGACCGGCGAGAGGCTGGTCGGGAACCTGGCGCGCCGCCAGGCGGCGGTGAACCCCGAGAACACCATCGCCTCGATCAAGAGGTTCATGGGCCGCAAGTTCACCGAGGTGGAGAGCGAGCGCAAGATCGTCCCCTACCAGGTGAAGGCGGGCAAGGACGACCGCGTGGTCGTCAACGTCCCCAACGCTCAGAAGGAGTTCACGCCCGAGGAGATCTCGGCCATGACCCTCCAAAAGCTCAAGGCGGATGCCGAGGCATACCTGGGCGAGAAGGTCACCGACGCGGTGATCACCGTCCCCGCCTACTTCAACGACGCGCAGCGGCAGGCGACCAAGAACGCCGGCCAGATCGCGGGGCTGAACGTGCTCCGGATCATCAACGAGCCGACCGCGGCCTCGCTGGCCTACGGCCTGGAGAAGAAGGATAACGAGACGATCCTCGTCTTCGACCTAGGCGGTGGCACCTTCGACGTCTCCGTCCTCGACGTCGGTGACGGCGTCTTCGAGGTGAAGTCCACCAACGGGGACACCCACCTCGGCGGCGACGACTACGACCGGCGGGTCGTGGACTGGCTGGCGGAGGAGTTCAAGAAGGAGAACGGGATCGACCTCAAGACCGATCGCCAGGCCCTCCAGCGCCTCACCGAGGCGGCCGAGCGGGCGAAGATCGAGCTCTCCTCCCGGCTCGAGACGAACATCAACCTGCCCTTCATCACGGCGGACCAGAACGGGCCCAAGCACCTCGAGGTGAGCCTCACGCGGGCGAAGTTCGAGCAGCTGACCCATGACCTCACCGAGCGCTGCCGCCAACCGTTCCTGGCTGCCCTCAAGGACGCCGGGCTCTCCCCTCAGCAGATCAACGAGGTCGTGCTGGTCGGCGGCTCGACCCGGATGCCGGTCATCCAGCAATTGGTGAAGGACCTCTGCGGCGGCAAGGAGCCCCACAAGGGGGTCAACCCGGACGAGGTGGTCGCCGTCGGCGCCGCCATCCAGGCGGGCGTCCTCAAGGGCGAGGTGAAGGACGTCCTTCTCCTCGACGTCACTCCGCTTTCGCTCGGCATCGAGACCATGGGCGGCGTCTTCACCCGCCTGATCGACCGCAACACGACCATCCCCACCTCGCGAAGCCAGATCTTCAGCACCGCCGCGGACAATCAGACCTCGGTCGAGGTCCACGTCCTCCAGGGCGAGCGCGACATGGCACGCGACAACCGGACCCTCGGGCGGTTCCACCTCGACGGTATCGCGCCGGCGCCGCGGGGCATGCCGCAGATCGAGGTCACCTTCGACATCGACGCCAACGGCATCCTGAACGTCAAGGCGCAGGACAAGGGGACCGGCCGCGAGCAGTCGGTGACCATCACCGCCTCCTCCACGCTCTCCAAGGACGAGGTCGAGCGGATGGTCAAGGAGGCCGAGGCCAACTCCTCCGACGACCGCCGCAAGCGGGAGGAGGTCGAGACCCGGAACCAGGCCGACCAGATGGTCTACCAGGCGCAGAAGGTCATCAAGGACAACGAGAGCAAGATCCCGGCCGAGCTCAAGAGCGAGGTCGAGTCCAAGCTGAGCGCGGTCACCGAAGCCTCCAAGGGCACCGAAACCGATGGGCTCAAGAAGGCGATGGACGAGCTCAACGAGTCGCTCCAGAAGATCGGCCAGCACATCTACTCGGGCAGCGGCGGGCCCACCGACGGCAGCGCCGGCCCGCCCGACGACGGCGGCGCTCCCAAGGCGGAGGAGGAAGACGTCGTGGACGCGGAGTACAAGGAGGTCTAACCGACCTCCGAGAGAAGGGGCCCTTGGAAGCCGGGGCCCCTTTTTTTTTGGGGAGCCGCGCGCCGGGTATATAGGCTTCCTAATGGTGGCGGCCAAGGATTACTACAAGACGCTCGGCGTCGACCGCAAGGCGACGCCGGAACAGATCAAAGCGTCCTTTCGCAAGCAGGCGCGCAAGTACCACCCCGACGCCAACAAGGGCGACGCTGAGGCGACCAAGAAGTTCAAGGAGCTGAGCGAGGCGTACGACGTGCTCGGCGACCCCAAAAAGCGCGGTGAGTACGACAACCCGGTCTCCCAGTTCCGGCGCGGGTCCGGCGCCGGCGCGCCCTCCGGCGGCAATCCCTTCGGTGGCGGGACGACCGTCGAGTGGGACATGGGCGACATCGGCGACCTGGGCGACATCTTCTCGGGCATGTTCCGGGGTCGCGGCCCCGCCGGACCCGGGGCGCGCACGTCGGCCCCGCGCGAGCAGGCCTACGAAACGCCGGTCGAGTTGACCCTGAAGGAGGCGATCGAGGGAGCCCGGCGGCTGGTCCGGGAAGAGGATGGGCGCCAGCTCGAGGTCACCTTCCCGGCCGGCGTCGTGGAGGGCTCCAAGGTCCGCGCCGGTGGCAACCACACCTTCACCGTCCGCCTCCAGCCCGACCCCGCATGGCGGATCGAGGGTCGCGACCTGCACGGCGACCTCGAGGTCCCCGACCACATCGCCGTGCTGGGCGGCGAGGTGACGGCCCCGACTCCCACCGGCAGGAGGATCTCCCTCAACATCGCGCCCGGGAGCCACGCCGGCAAGGTGATGCGGATCCGCGGCAAGGGCGTTCCCGGACTCGGCGGCGCCCCCGCCGGCGACCTCCGGCTGCATCTCCGGGTGACCGTGCCCGCGAAGCCGAGCGAGGAGCAGCGCACGCTGTACGAGCAGCTGCGGGACCTGGCCGGCCCGGCCCCAGGCTGAGCTAGGCGATCTCCGCCGCGGCGGTTGCCCCCTCTCGAAGCTGGCGTGCGCTGACCATGTGGAGCACCACCTGGCCGTTGACATGGACCCGGCGGACGCGGTCGATGGCGACCGGCGGGAGGAGCTCGTGGTCCTCCTCGCTGGCGACGGTCTCCCGTGGGTGGATCGCCTTCCACACGTCGGCGATTACCTC
>DATLQT010000079.1:0-46007 GCA_035535055.1 Candidatus Dormiibacterota bacterium
TGATCTCCCGGGGCTTCATGGAGGAGGGCCAGAGCGGCGAGGTGCTGGAGGAGGCGCGCCGGGCCGTCATCGCCGAGCTGCGCCGCTTCGAGGGTGAGCCCGAGCCGTCGGCCATCGCCGAGAGCGCGCACGACGCGGTCCAGCGGGTGATCTACCGGCGCACCAAGCGGCAACCGATGGTCATTCCAGTGGTGACCGACTGGTGAAGCTGCCTCCGGTCGCCCTCACCGCCCCGACCCTGTGCCCCCGTTGCGACGCGCCGGCGCTCTACGAGGATCGCTGCACCTCCTGCGGCCTGCAGCTCGGGGTCTGCGGCGCCTGCCGGGGCGTGGCCGGACCCTTCGACCGCTACTGCGGCTTTTGCGGTCACGATCTGAGCGAGGGCGAGGCGCGCTCCCCGGTCTGGCGGTTCTGGCTGCTGGCGGCGATGATCCCGATGGTCGCCGTGCTGGTGGTCGGTGCGACCTTCTTCGGGGGCCCCGTCGCAAGGCGGGTGAGCCACGCGGTCTTCCCTCCCGCAGCCTCGCCGTCACCCTCGCCCGGCGTGGCCACCAAGCTCTATCGAAGCCCGAACCTCCACCTCATCTACGCGGTGCCCGCGGACTGGCCATCGCCGGCCGACTACACGCTCAGCACCAGCACACCCCTTCAGCAGGTGGTCGCGGCCCGGATGGAGGCGGACATCGCGTCCTACGGCGCGACCAAGGGCAACCCGTTGGCTGCCAAGCCCGCCGGCGCCCTGCTCGCGCTGGGCCCGCTAGGCCAGGCCCCGGCAGGGGTGGACGCGACCGACCCCAGCTCAGTGCTGGGTTCCGACATCTCCACGCTGACCCTGGGCCCTCCACCTGGGCTCAAGATCGCCGTCGGCCAGCCTGCCCAGAGCATCACCGTCGACGGTCGCAGCGGCAAGGAGGCGGTCTTCACGGTGACGATGGCTGACGGTTCGGTCTACGACTTCGAGCGCGCCTACCTCGCCTCGTCCAGCGGTCTTTTCCGCGTCGACGCGCTGGTCCCCCAGGCCGATTGGCAGAGCGGAGACAGCCGGCTCGTCGAGGCGGTGATCGAGTCGGTCCGGCTGACCGGCTAGAGTCGCTCGAAGCGGAGAAGGCCAGGAAGTGACACCAGACCAGTACACGGACGTCCTCTACGAGGTCGAAGGGACCACCGCGCTCATCACCATCAACCGGCCGGAGCGCTACAACGCCTTTCGCGGCCGGACGGTCGATGAGCTGGTGGACGCCTTCCGGCGGGCCTGGGCCGACCGCGCCGTCCGGGCCGTGATCCTGACCGGCGCCGGCGACAAGGCCTTCTGCGCCGGCGGTGACCAGAAGCAGCGCGCGGAGACGGGCGACTACGGCCCGACCGAGCACGGCATCTTCCAGGTCGAATACCTGCACAGCCTGATCCGCGACATCCCGAAGCCGGTGATCGCGGCCGTCAACGGCTTGGCGATCGGCGGCGGCCACGTGCTCCACGTGCTCTGCGACGTCTCGATCGCGTCGGAGACCGCCCGCTTCGGCCAGGCCGGCCCCCGGGTGGGGTCCTGGGACGCGGGCTACGGGACCGCCTACCTGGCCCGGGTGGTGGGGGAGAAGCGGGCCCGGGAGATCTGGTACTTCACCCGCCAGTACGACGCCCAGACCGCCGAGCGCTGGGGCCTGGTCAACAAGGTGGTGGCCCCCGAACGGTTGCTAGACGAGGCGCGCGAGTGGGCGGCCGAGATCGCCGACAAGAGCCCGACCGCGATCCGCTTCCTGAAGCTCAGCTTCAACACCGACACCGCCCACCAGGGCGCGATCGGGGCGATCGCGATGTCCGCCCTCGAGGTGTTCAACAAGACCCCGGGCGGCCTCGAGGGACCGACCGCCTTCAGCGAGAAGCGCAAGCCGGACTTCACCAAGGAGCTCGACTAGCCGCCCGGCCTCTCCTAACGCCCGACCACCGCGCTCTTGACCAGGGGGCGCCCGCACTCGACGCAGAACGAGTGGCGGGTGAGGTTGTGGTGGCCACACACGGGGCAGACCAGCCGGCGTGGCGGGTTGGCCGTCACCCAGCGGTCGTGCTCGCGGTGGTGCCACTGGCCGTCCTCTGGCCCGAGGATCCATTCCCGGCCCTCCATGTCCTTGACCGCCAGCGCGCGCACCGAGCGCCGGAAGGTGCCCGCGTCGAGGCCGCCGCCCTTACGGGCCGCCACCAGCTCGAAGTAGCGCATCTCGGCCATGGCGAAGGGTTCGACGGCCACGATCGATTAGGGTAGCCGCGCCGCCAGCCGGTGGCAGCCTCGGCCGGCTCGGCGTCGCGGGTGCGATGCCGAGCCCGCGCGGCCCTATAATCGGCGGCAACCCGCCCAAACGTCGTCCCACCATGCGTCAAAGCCCACAACGAACCACACGTCGCACTCCCGCGCGGGGGCGGACCCCGGGTCCCGCCCGTTCCGGTAATGGACGGGCGACCAGGTCCCGCAAGCCCGGTCGGCCGCTGCTGACGCCCGCCCAGGCGCGGGAGGCCGCCGGGGTCGCGGTCATCGGCCTCGCGCTGCTCTTCTTCATCGCCTTCGCGCCCGCGCTCAAGGCCACCTTCGGCTGGGGAGCGCCTCTAGTGGTAATCGTCGCGCTCGGCGCCGGCCTCTACCTCATCTGGCCCAAGGCGCCGCCGGTTCGGGCGATCGACGTCGCCTCGCTGCTGGCGATCGTGGTCGGCGTCCTCGGGCTGCTGAGCCTGCTGGGTGTCGGCGGCGGCGCAGCGGGCACGACCCTCTCCTGGTGGGTGGCCAGCTACGTGGGCGCGTGGGGATCCGGCGTAATCCTCAGCATGGCCATCCTCCTGGGCCTGATCGTCGTCTTCCACTTCAGCCCGGCCGCCACCCTGGCGGCGATGGCGGCAACCGTGCGGGCCGCCCACGCCGAGCGGCGGCGAATCGAAGCGCTCGTGCGCAAGGCCGGCCCCAAGGCCGAAACCGCGCGGGACCCCAAGCCCGTGAACGCCGCGAGGCAGGCGCCGGCTGCGCCGACGGCCCCCGAGCCGATCACCGTCCTCGAGGAGCCAACCTTCCTGGAGCAGCTCGACCAGGAGCTTCCCGACGAACCACCTGCCCCGCCGCGATCGGCGGGCGCCCAAGCGCCCACCGCGGCAGCCCCCCCGATGCGGGTCGTGGCAGACCCGCTCGACGACGAACCCGAGATCGACTGGAAGGTGCCCGGCATCAACCTGCTGGAGACCGCGACGGCCCGCAAGGAGCGGATGCAGGACGAGATCAAGCGCAACGTGCGCATCATCGAGCACACCCTCACCACCTTCGGGGTAGAGGGAAAGGTGGTCGGCGTCAACCCCGGACCGGCGGTTACGCAATACGAGATCCAGCCCGGCGAGGGGGTCCCGGTTCGCAAGATCGTGAGCCTGCACAACGACCTGGCGCTCGCGCTGGCGGCCAGCCCACTCAGGATCGAGGCGCCGATCCCCGGCAAGTCGGCAGTAGGCATCGAGGTGCCCAACAAGTCGGCAAGCCTTGTCACGCTCCGCGAGGTGGTGGGAAGCCCCAGCTTCAAGGAGGGCACCCGCAACCTCGCCCTCGCGCTTGGCAACGACGTATCAGGCCAGCCGATCGTCGGCGACATGACCCGGATGCCGCACCTCCTGATCGCCGGGGCGACCGGGCAAGGCAAGTCCGTCTGCATCAACGCCCTGATCGCCTCGATGCTGATGCAGGCGACGCCGGCGCAACTCAGGCTGATGCTGATCGACCCCAAGCGGGTCGAGATGTCGGCCTACAACGGCCTGCCACACCTGATGGTGCCGGTCCTGGTCGAGCCCCACCAGGCGGCCGCCGCGCTGCGCTGGGCGGTGGCGGAAATGGATCGCCGGTACAAGCTCCTGAGCGGCGCCGGAGTGCGCAACATCCAGGGCTACAACGAGAAGGCGGCGACGGTTGATGCCAAACCACTGCCCTACGTCGTGATCGTCGTCGACGAGCTGGCCGACCTGATGATGGTGGCCGCCGGCGAGGTGGAGGAGCTGATCTGCCGGATCGCCCAGCTGGCGCGCGCGGTCGGCATCCACCTGATCGTCGCCACCCAGCGGCCTTCGACCGACATCATCACCGGGCTGATCAAGGCCAACATCCCGTCCCGGATCGCCTTCGCGGTGGGCTCCCAGGTCGACAGCCGGGTGATCCTAGACTCGGGCGGCGCCGAGAAGCTGCTCGGCCGGGGCGACATGCTCTACCAGCCTGTCGACGCCGGCAAGCCGGCCCGCATCCAGGGCGCCTTCGTCTCCGACGGCGAGGTGGACGCGATCGTCAACTGGTGGAAGGCGCAAGGCGAGCCGCGTTTCATGGAGGAGGTCCTCGACGAGGCAGTGTCCAGCGGCTTCGGCGAGGGAGGGGAGGAGCGCAAGCTCGACCCGCTCTTCGCGCGGGCGGCCCGGGCCGTCGCCGCCGAGGGAAGCGCGTCCGTGTCCCTGGTCCAGCGCAAGTTCAACGTCGGCTATTCGCGCGCCGGCCGGATCGTTGACCAGCTCGCCGAGCACCGTGTCATCGGCGGCTACCAGGGCTCCAAGTCGCGGGAGGTTCTGATGAACCTGCCCGACGTCGACGAGCTGCTGGAGAGGATCGGGCTCGAGTGACGCTCGGCGGCTTGCTGATGGAGGCCCGCCGTGCTCGTGGTGTTTCCCTCGAACAGGCCGCCGCCTCGACCAGGATCCGCCTTCGAAGCCTGGCCGCCCTCGAGGGTGACAGGCCGTCCGAGCTGCCGGCGCCCGTCTACGTCCGGGGCTACCTGCGCACCTATGCCTATTACCTCGAGATCGACCCTGCCCTGCTGCTCCAGGCCTACGAGGCGACCATCCCGCCGGGTGAGGGATCGCTGGCGATGCGGCCCCTCAGCTCCTTCACTGCATCTCCGAGCATGGTCCTCACAGCGCCCCTGGCCGGCGCGGTCGGACTAATCCTCCTGGTCATCGCCTTCACCGGCTACGTCTACAAGGAGTTGGACAGCGTCCGCACCCCCGCACCGCTGCCGCGTGTGGCGGCGACGGCCCTGCCGACGCCGTCAGGCTCGCCCGTCGCGGCGGCGCTGCCCACCGCCTCGCCGACGCCAGGCCTGGCCGACGTCACCGTCACCGTCACCGACACCACCTGGATCGACGTCTCGGTCGACGGCAAGCCCCAGTATGGCGACGCTGGCAAGGTCCTCGACCCCGGCAGCTCGGTCAGCTTCAGCGGCAGCAAGGTGAAAATCACCACCGGCAAGGGCTTGAATACCATCGTGTCCCTGAACGGGAAGAGCCTGGGACCAATGGGCAACGGGGTGATAACCCGCGAGTACACGGCGCAGACTTAGCGCGCGGCCGTGAACCTGCCGAACCTCCTGACCCTCAGCCGCCTGATCGGCATCCCGTTCCTCGTCTGGCTGCTGCTGGCGGGTTTTCCCGGTCATGACCAGTGGGCGGCGGTCCTCTTCCTGCTCTTCTCGGCGACGGACACCGTGGACGGGTGGTTCGCCCGGCGCTTCGGGAAGGTCACCGAGCTCGGCAAGTTCCTCGATCCGCTCGCGGATAAGGTCTTCGTCCTGACCGTCCTGGTCACCCTGGTCCAGGAGTCGATGCTGCCCGCCTGGGTGGTGGTGGTGATCTTCAGCCGCGAGCTTCTGATCACTATCCTGCGGTCGGTGAGCCTGGGCCAGGGCCGGGTGATCGCGGCCAGCTGGTGGGGGAAGAGTAAGACCGTCTCCCAGGTGGCGGCGATCTCCCTCCTGATCCTCGCTCGCCCCTACGCATGGTTGGAGCCGTACGCGGTGTTCCTGGTCGCGGTGGCGCTCGCGATCACGATTTACAGCGGCCTGGACTACCTCTGGAGGTTCCGGTACGTGCTTGCCCTGCCGCCCCGGCGCCCAGCCATCAGTCCCCTGCCGCTGAAGGGTGGCGCTCCGGGGCCCGGCGAGTCGGTCGATCCCCTGGTCCGCCGGCTCGCGGCTGCGCTGGACAGGGCCGGCCAGACCTTCTCCAGTGCCGAGTCCTGCACCGGGGGAATGGTGGCGGCGGCAATCACCGACCTACCTGGCTCTTCGTCCTTCTTCCTGGGCGGGGTCGTCGCCTACAGCAACCAGCTGAAACACCGGCTGCTCGGGGTGCCCGAGGACCTCCTCGAAGCCAAGGGTGCCGTCAGCCCGGAGGTGGCCATCGCGATGGCCCAGGGCGCTCGCGAGCGGCTGGGGAGCGACCTCGCCGTTTCGATCACCTGCGTTGCCGGGCCGGCTGCCGACGGCGCCAAGCCGGTCGGTCTCACCTTCGTCGGCGTCGCTGGGCCCGACCTGGTATTGGTGAGGCAGTTCAACTGGAGGGGCGATCGCTGGGAGAATCGCAGGCTCAGCGTCGAGGCCGCCCTGAAGATGGTCCTGGACGCTCTCGCAGAGGGGAAGGCTTGACTTTGCGAACAGGTGTTCGTATGCTTCGACTCGGCCCCTTCGACACGCCGCGGTCGCTGTAAATCGTTGCTCACGTCGCCGCACCGCAGAAGACTGGCCCCAGCCTGTTAGGAGGGATATCGAATTGGAAAGCCAAAAGTCAGAAAGTCAAAAAGCCGATAACCAAAAAGCCGATAGCAGGGACAAGGCGCTGACCACGGCGCTGACGACCATCAAGCGCAGCTACGGCGACGGCGCGATCATGCGGCTCGGTGAGGCGGGGCCTCAGCGGGAGATCCAGTCGATCCCGACCGGCGCGCTGCCGCTCGACCTCGCCCTCGGCGTTGGGGGCGTCCCCAAGGGCCGGATCATCGAGATCTACGGCCCCGAGTCGGCGGGCAAGACCACCCTGGCTCTGCACGTGGTAGCCGAATCGCAAAAGCAGGGCGGCGTCGCCGCCTTCGTTGACGCCGAGCACGCGCTCGATCCCATCTACGCGGCCCGGATCGGCGTCAGGATCGACGACCTGCTGGTCAGCCAGCCGGACACCGGCGAGCAAGCGCTGGAGATCGTCGAGGTCCTCGTCCGGTCGGGGGCGGTGGACGTCATCGTCATCGACTCCGTCGCGGCCCTGGTACCGAAGGCCGAGATCGAAGGCGAGATGGGCGACTCCCACGTCGGCCTTCAGGCCCGGCTGATGTCGCAGGCGATGCGCAAGCTGACCGCCGCGATCTCCAAGTCCAACTGCTGTGTGATCTTCCTGAACCAGCTGCGCGAGAAGGTCGGGATCATGTTCGGCAACCCCGAGACGCAGCCGGGAGGTCGAGCTCTCAAGTTCTACGCCTCGATCCGGCTCGACATCCGTAAGATCGAGACGATCAAGAACGGGCTCGACGCGATCGGCGCCCGGGTCAAGGTCAAGGTCGTCAAGAACAAGGTGGCGCCCCCCTTTCGCTCCGCCGAGTTCGACATCCTCGCCGACGGCATCTCCCGCGAGGGGGCGCTAATCGATGGCGCCGTCGAGTACGGCATCATCGAGAAGAGCGGCACCTGGATGTCCTACGGCGAGATGCGCCTCGGGCAGGGCCGCGAGCACGTCCGCAACTTCCTCCGAGAGAACCCGACTCTCTGCGCCGAGATCGAGAAGGCGGTACGAGCCAGGGCCGCGGTGAAGGCCGCGGATGCGATGCCGAAGCCCCGTGGGGCTGCCGACTCGCCAAACGGCTCGGCCCCCTCCAGGGCGAAGGAGGAGGACGCACCGGTCGAGGCCTGAGCCGCCGGACCCGGCCCAGGCATACGACGTAGCGGTCAGACTGCTCGGCCTCCGCTCCCATGCGACGGCAGAGTTGGGCCGCAAGCTCGCGCGGCGCGGTTTCGACGCGGGCACCACCGCCGACGTATTAGCACGGCTGGCCCGGCACGGATACCTCGACGATGCCCAGTTCGCGGCTGCCGTTGTCGGCCGCCGCAGCCGGAATCGAGGCGCGACCGCCATCTCGGCCGAGCTGGCCTCGAAGGGCGTGGACCGAGAGATCGTCCAGGCGGCGGTAGCCGATCTCGACCCGGAGGTCGAGGTTGAGGCTGCGGCGCGCCTCGTGCGACCACTGCTTGGCCGCGCCGAGTCGGGGTCCCTGCGCTCGCTGCTCCAGCTTGCCGGGCCGCGGTTGCTGCGGCGCGGCTACGGGCCGCAGGTGGTGCGGGAGGCATGCCGTCGGGTACTTTCCGGCAACAGCTCCCTGCCAGGCGACCTCGGGTAGCCTAGCTCCGAGGTTGGTCCCGAGGCCCGTTCGGGGCTAGAATTCGCTTCTTACGGCGCCTGTCCAAGGGCGCGGTGTCCAAGTGTTCAGCCAACCCTGCGGTGAACGAGCCATGGGGTAGCCAAGCACCTTTACAAGCGAATACGAGGTGAAACAAGTTTCATGACAGCCGTGCTTTTCAGCGCGCTTGCCGCGGTCATCGGGATCGCCGCCGGCGCAGCAGTCGTCTACTTACTGGTGCGAAACCAGGCGCCAGCCGCACCTCCCGTCGACGAGGCCGCGGTCCGGGCACAGATCCAGGCCGACGTCGAGTCGTCACTCAAAGAGCGGCTGCTCGAGGCCAAGGAGTCCGCGGTCCAGATCCGGACCGAGGCCGAGCGCGAAGCTCGGGAGACCAAGGCACAGGGCCTTCAGCTCGAGAGGCGGCTCCTCCAGAAGGAGGAGAGCCTCGACCGCAAGACCGATGAGCTCGGCCGCCGCGAGGCCGGGCTGGGAGAGCGGGAGAAGCAGCTCGACGAGCTTCGCACGCAGCTCGACGAAGCGCTCAAGCAGCGCCTCATCGAATTGGAGCGGGTTGCAAACATGACCCGCGCCGAAGCTGCCGGGATCCTCATGAGCGAGCTCGAGCAGGAACTCCGCAACGAGAGCGCCCGCAAGGTTCGAGAGGCCGAGCTGGCCTCACGCGAGGAGAGCGAGAAGCGAGCTCGCGCGATCGTCACCGAGGCGATCCAACGGATCGCCGCCGACCAGACCGCTGAGACCTCAGTTTCGGTACTGCCCCTTCCGTCAGAGGACATGAAGGGCAGGATCATCGGGCGCGAGGGCCGCAACATCCGGGCCCTTCAGCAGGCCACCGGCATCGACATCATCGTCGACGACACCCCCGAGGCCGTCATCATCAGCGGCTTCGACCCGGTCCGCCGTGAGGTTGCCCGGGTCACCCTCAATAAGCTCATCGTCGACGGCCGGATCCACCCGGCCCGGATCGAGGAGACGGTCGCCAAGGCCCGCCTGGAGGTCGCTCAGCGGGTCAAGGAAGAGGGTGAAGCCGCCGTCCTCGACGTCGGGCTCCAGGGCCTTCACCCCGAGGTGGTCCGCCACCTCGGGATCCTTCGTTTTCGGACCTCCTACGGGCAGCAGGTGCTGAACCACTCAAAGGAGGTCGCCCACCTGGCCGCGATGATGGCGGCCGAGATCGGCGCCGACGTCCGGATCGCCAAGCTCTCGGGCCTTCTGCACGACATCGGCAAGGGCATCGACCACGAGGTCGAGGGCTCCCACGCCGTGATCGGGGCGGACCTGATCCAAAGGCACGGGGTTCCTGCGGCGGTGGTGCACGCGGTTCGAGCCCACCACTACGACGAGGAGCCCCAGACCATCGAAGCCCTGCTCCTGATCGCGGCCGACGCGATCTCGGCCGCCAGGCCGGGAGCGAGGCGGGAGACGCTCGAGGCGTACGTCAAGCGGCTCGAAAAGCTGGAAGAGATTGCCAACTCCTTCGAGGGAGTCGAGCAGTCATTCGCGATCCAGGCCGGACGCGAGGTCCGGATCGTCGTCAGGCCGGCGCAGATCGATGACGCGTCGGCCCAGCTCATGGCCCGCGACATCGCAAAGCGGATCGAGAGCGAGCTCAGCTACCCGGGCCAGATCCGGGTCACCGTGGTCCGCGAGACGCGGGCCGTGGAATACGCCAAGTAGTCACTCAATAGCAAAGGGGCGATTCCGGGGACCGGGGTCGCCCTTTTGTGTTTCAGCCAGAGGCGGGAGCCATCAACGCAACGGCTGGCAGTCGCAGTAGAGGGCCCGTGCCGGCCGATCTGCTTCGTCGCCGGCTTTGCCGGCGATCGCCCGTAAGCTTTCCGCGTGGCTGACAGGTTCAAGATCCTCTTCGTCGCCGACGTGGTCGGGGAGCCGGGCCGCAAGGCGGTGGAGGAGATCGTCCCGCGGCTGAAAGAGGAGCACCGCCCGGACCTGGTGGTCGCCAACGGCGAGAACTCGGCGGGTGGCTTCGGGCTCACCGTGAAGACGATCAAAGAGCTCCGGGCGGCGGGCTGCGAGGTGATCACGACCGGCAACCACGTATACGACCAGCGCGACTTCGTGCCCGAGCTGGCCGCCCAGGAAAACGTGCTCCGGCCCGCCAACTACCCTCCCGGCGCACCGGGGGTCGGCCACTGCATCGTCAGCGCCGGTGGGGAGGAGGTGCTGGTAATGAACCTCATGGGCCGGCTCTTCATGAACGACCTCGACGACCCCTTCCGTGCTGCCGACGCGATCCTCGCCGAGCATCCCGACCACCGGATCGTGCTCTGCGACATGCACGCCGAGGCGACCTCGGAGAAGATCTCCATGGGCTGGTATCTCGACGGCCGCGTCAGCGCCGTCGTGGGCACCCACACCCACGTGCCGACGGCTGATCAGCGGGTCCTTCCGGGCGGCACCGCCTACTGCACCGACGTCGGGATGGTCGGCCCTCGCGACGGCGTTATCGGCATGGACAAGGAGAACGTGATCAAGCGGTTCCTGACCGGCGTCCCGCAGAAGTGGAGGATGGCTTCAGGAGTCGTGACTTTCAATTCGGTATTGATTACCATTGACCGACTCAGCGGACGGGCCACTTCGATCCAGCGCATCGATCAAGAACAAACGTGACGGGGGTTTCAGCAATGACCGGGGAAGGCCGTGCGCCGGTGGAGGTGCTCAAGGTCTCGGCGACGTCCAAGCCGGTGGCCGTTGCCGGCGCGATCGCCGGCGTTATCCGCAGCCAGAGCCGGGTCGAGGTCCAGGCCATCGGGGCCGGGGCCATCAACCAGGCCGTCAAGGCGATTGCGATCAGCCGCGGCTACGTCGCTCCCGGCGGCCTGGACATCGTCTGCATCCCCTCCTTCATCGACATCTCCATCGACGGTGAGGAGCGCACCGGCATCAGGCTTCTAGTCGAGGTTCGTTGACAGCAGCCAGGAATCCCTCGCGCACGTTCCACGTCTGGACCATCGGTTGCCAGATGAACGTCGCGGACTCAGAGAACCTGTCTCGCAAGCTGCTCGCCGCGGGGTTCCAGGAGACCGACCTCGAGAGGGCCGACGTCGCAGTCCTCAACACCTGCTGCGTGCGGCAGGCCTCGGAGGACAAGGTCTACTCCAAGCTCCACGAACTCCGGGACTGGAAGACTGGCGACCGGGTAATCGCGCTCACCGGCTGCCTCGGCAGCAAGGAGGGGGACAACCTCACCAAGCGCTTCCCGCAGCTTGACACCGTGCTGCCCATAGGCCGCTACGAGGGCTTCATCAGCGACCTCGAGGCCCGCTACGACTACTCACAGGGCGAACCGCTCCCGGCGGCAGGACGGACCGGCGTCAGCCACTACGTCAACGTCATCGAGGGTTGCAACCACAACTGCACCTTCTGCATCGTGCCTCGGGTCCGCGGCCGCGAGCGCAGCTTCGCCATCCCCGACCTCGTCCAGCGTTGCCGGGCGGACGTCCAAGAGGGAGCCCGGGAGGTCGTTCTGCTGGGGCAGAACGTCGACGCCTACCGCGACCCCGAAGGCCGGGGCGGACTCGCCGCGCTGCTCCGCGAGGTGGAACGGATCGAGGGCCTGCGGCGGGTGCGTTTCATGACCTCCCACCCGCGCGACCTCGAGCCCGAGCTGCTGGAGGTGATGGCGGCCAGTGGCGTGGTTTGCCGGGAGCTGCAGCTGCCGATCCAGTCGGGCGACGATCGTGTCCTCAGGCGGATGGCCCGCGGCTACCTGGTCAGTGACTATCGGTCGATCATCGAACGTGCCCGCGCGCTGATGCCCGACCTTGGCATCGCGACCGACGTCATCGTGGGTTTTCCCGGCGAGACCGAGGAAATGTACCTCAGCACCCGCCGGGTGGTCGAAGAGATCGGCTTCGACGTGGTCCACGTCGCGATGTATTCGCCGCGGCCCGGGACTCACGCCGGGGACAAGCTCGTCGACGACGTTCCCCAGGAGGAAAAGAAGCGGCGGATCAACGACCTGCTGGCGGTCCAAAAGCAGATCGCCGCCGGCAAGACGGTAGCCTGGCTGGGTCGCGAGATCGAGGTCCTCGTCGAGGGAGCGGACGAACTCGGCCGGCCCTACGGGCGCAGCCGCCAGGGCAAGCGCGTCGTCGTCAAGCGCTCGCTGGCCAAGCCCGGCAGCGTGGTTAGGGTCATGGTGGAGGAGGCCTTCCCCGGCCAGCTCGCTGGTCCTCTCACCGCGTGACGAAGAGCGCCTCGGCCGAGACCCCGGTCATGCGGCAGTACCGGGAGGCCAAGGAGCGGTTCCCCGACGCGATCCTGCTCTTCCGGATGGGCGATTTCTACGAGATCTTCGACGAGGACGCTGAGCAAGCGGCTCCGATCATGGGCGTGACGCTGACCTCGCGTCCGCTCGGCAAGGCCGGCCGCCACCCGATGTGCGGAGTGCCATATCACGCCTGGCAGACCTATGTCGGGCGGCTTGTCCGGGGCGGGCGCAAGGTTGTCATCTGCGACCAGGTCGAGGCGCCGACCGGCAAGGGCCTGGTGAAGCGCGAGATCACGCGGGTGCTTACGCCCGGCACCGTCGTCGAGGATGCCTACCTCGAGCCGTCGAGCGCCAACTTCCTGGTTGCGGCCTGGACCCGGGGCGACGAGGCCGGGCTGGCCGCCTGCGACATATCGACCTGCGAGTTCCTCCTCTGCCAATTGCCGGCCGACCGCCTGGCCGCCGAGCTCGATCGCCTACGCCCGGCCGAGCTGCTGGCTCCGCCGGAGGTGGAGGCATACAAGTTCGACCCGGCGCGCGGGCGCGAGCGTCTCAGGGAGATGCTGGGGATTCCCTTCGAGGCAGCCATTGGAGCCGAGAACGCCCCACTGGCGGTCGGCGCCGCGGGGGTTGTCCTCGACTACCTCGCTTCCAACCAGGTGAAGATCCAGCCCGGCCTCTTCCGGGTCCGCACTTACTCGCCCGACGCGACCATGCCGCTCGACCCGGCCACGGTCGCGAACCTGGAGCTCTCCGCCCTCTACCAGGTGCTCAACCGCACCGTTTCGCCGGTCGGCGCCCGGCGGCTTCGAGGCTGGGTCTGGGCACCCCTGAGGGACGTGGAGGCCATTGAGCTCCGGCTGGGCGCGGTGGCGGAGATGGAGGGCGATGCCGAGCTTCGCCGCGACCTACGCGAGCCGATCACGGCGATGGGGGATCTCGAGCGCCTCACCGCCAGGGCGGCGCAGGGCTTCGCCACGGCCCGCGAGCTGGTCGCCCTGCGCCGCTCGCTGGACGTCCTCCCCGCGGTGGGGAAGGCGCTGGCTCGCGCCGAGTCGCTGGCCCTGCGGGACCTCGCGGCCCGCGTCAGGCCGGCACCAGGGATCGCCGCCCTGCTGGCGGCCGCCCTCGTCGACGATCCACCGCCCCACGGCCGGGACGGCGGCGCGATCCGCCCCGGGTTTGACTCCCAGCTGGACTCCATCCACGATGCGTCCCGCTCGGCGCGGGACTGGATCGGCGCGCTGGAGGCCGCAGAACGGGCCCGGACCGGCATCAAGGGACTGAAGGTCGGCTACAACCGCGTCTTCGGCTACTACCTAGAGGTGGGCGCCGGCAGCACCACGATGGTCCCGAACGACTACATCCGTAAGCAGACGCTGACCGGGGCCGAGCGCTACCTGACGCCTGAGCTCAAAGAGCGCGAGGCGATAGTCCTCAACGCCCAGCAGCAGGTGGTCGCCCGAGAGACCGAGATCCTTCGCGACCTCTGCGCGCGGGTGGCGCAAGCGGGTGAGCCCGTCCTCGCGAGCGCCCAGGCGGCCGGCGAGGCGGACGCGATCCAAGCGCTGGCGACCGCCGCCGGCGAACGGGGTTGGACGCGGCCGGCCGTGAACGACGGCGTCCGCCTGGAGATCGTGGCCGGCCGTCACCCGCTGGTCGAGCTGGCCCTGCCGGACGGTGTCTTCGTGCCCAACGATCTGGTCCTCGACCCCGACCAGGCGCAGGTGGTGATCCTCACCGGTCCCAACATGGCCGGCAAGTCGACCTACCTCCGCCAGGCGGCCCTGATCGCGCTCCTCGCCCAGGCCGGCTCCTTCGTGCCCGCCCGTTCGGTCTCCCTCGGCCTCTGCGACCGCATCTTCACCCGGGTCGGGGCGCACGACGATCTGTCGCGCGGCATGTCGACCTTCATGGTCGAGATGACCGAGACGGCCAACATCCTGAACCACGCCACCCGCGCATCGCTGGTCGTCTTCGACGAGGTGGGGAGGGGGACCTCGACCTATGACGGCATGTCGATCGCCCAGGCGGTAGTCGAGTACATCCACGAATCGCCTCGGCTCGGCTGCCGGACCCTCTTCGCCACTCACTACCACGAGCTGACCGCGCTCGCCGACAGCCTCCCGCGAGTCCGCAACCAGCGCGTAGAAGTGCTCGAGGAGGGGGACACCGTGCGGTTCCTGCACCGCGTGGTCCCGGGCGGAGCCGACCGCTCTTACGGGATCCACGTGGCCGCCCTGGCCGGGCTTCCGGCGACGGTCATCGCGCGCGCCAGGGCCGTCCTGGGCGACCTCGAACGGCAGCGCCCGCTGGAACCGGCGGCGCAGCAGCTCGGCCTTCCGCTCCAGGTTCCCGCCGATCCCCTCCTCGCCGAACTGGAGGGCCTCCAGCTGGACAGCCTGACCCCCCTGGAGGCCCTCCAGAAGCTTTACGAGCTCAAGTCGAGGCTCTCTTGACGATCAGGGCGCTGCCGCAGGAGGTCGCCGACGCGATCGCCGCCGGGGAGGTCGTGGAGCGCCCGGCCTCGGTCGTGAAGGAGCTGGTGGAGAACGCCCTCGACGCCGGCGCGCGGCGGATCACCGTCGAGGTGCGCGGAGCGGGCCGGAGCCTGGTTCGGGTGGTTGACGACGGTCCCGGCATCCCCCCCGAACAGCTGGCCCTCGCCTTCCAGCGCCACGCCACCAGCAAGGTTGCGACCCTGGGCGACCTGGAGGCGATAGCCACCCTCGGCTTCCGCGGCGAGGCGCTGGCGAGCATCGCGGCGGTCGCCGACGTTGAGTGCGCCAGCGCGGGGAGCCGCATTCACCTGCGCGCCGGCCGGGTCGAGGAGGAGGGCGCCACCGCACCGGCCCCGGGGACCGTCGTCGAGGTCCGCGACCTCTTCGCCAACACTCCTGCTCGGCTCAAGTTCCTAAAGAGCGAGGCGACGGAGACCTCAGCTTGCCTTCGCGTCGTCCAGCACTTCGCCCTGCTGCACCCGGACCTGCGCTTCCACTGCGCGGTGGACGGCCGGACGGTCCTCCAGACCGACGGCGGCGGGCTTGCCGCCGCGCTGCGGGCCGTCCACGGTTCGCCAGTGGCGGCGTCGATGCTGGCCCTCGACTGGCCCGGCGTCGATGGTGCGGTCTCCCAGCCACGGCTGAGCCGCGGGAACCGCGAGGGAATCCTTCTGGCGGTCAACGGGCGGCCCGTTGCCTCCCGGGTGCTCGCCTTCGCGCTCGAGGAGTGCTACCGGGGCAGCCTCGAGCGCGGCCGCTACCCGCTGGCTGTCCTCGACCTCGCGGTCGATCCGGGGTCGATCGACGTCAACATCCATCCGGCCAAGCGGGAGGTCAAGTTCAGGGATGAGGGCGCCGTCTTCACCGCGCTCCAAAAGGCCGTGCGGGCGGCGCTCGCTGGCAGTGATTCACCTCGCCTGACCGTGACCCCGGCGGCGACATCGGCAGCAACCGCCACCGCCGGCCGCCAGCTGACCCTCCACGAGACGGCGGTCGCCGCCGTCGAGGCACCCGCGACGGCGCCCGCCAGCCCACTGCGGCCCCTCGGCCAGGTGCTCGACGGCTACCTGGTGGCCGAAGGTCCAGACGGCCTCGTGCTGGTGGACCAGCACGCGGCTCACGAACGGGTCCTCTTCAACCGCTTCCAGGACCGGCTGCAGACCGGCAGGCCGCTGAGCCAGGCGCTGCTGCTCCCGATCGTGGTCGAGCTCGACGCGGCGACGGTCGCCCTGCTCGCAGACCGCGCCGCGGACGTGGCCGCATTCGGGTTCGAGCTGGAGCCCTTCGGCCCCCGCGCGGTGCGGATCCTGGCCGGGCCGGTGGAGACCCCGCCGGATCGGGTCGAGGCAGCGCTGGGTGAGGTCTTGGCCGGCCTGCGGGCGAACTCCCTCGAGGACGCGCTGGCCTCTCTCGCCTGTCACTCCGCGGTGCGTTTTGGCGACCGCCTCGAGCCGGCGGAGCAGCGCCGGCTGATCGACGAGCTGCAGTCGACGACGCCGGACGCCACCTGCCCGCACGGCCGTCCAACGCGGCTGCTGCTCGACTGGCAAGAGTTGAAGCGGCACTTCCGGCGGAACTACTAGCGCGAAACCTAGACTCGAATCCGAGGTGCCGATGACCAGCTTCGACCGGCAGGTGGGGCTGCGGCTGCTCAACCTGCATCAGTTCGTCTACGAGAAGACCGGCGGGCTCGTCGGTCACCGGCTGGGACGGATCCACACGCTGCTACTTCGAACCCGCGGCCGCAAGAGCGGCGAGACGCGGACCGCCGCGCTTCTCTACTTGGAGGACCGTGACCGCTTCGTCGTGGTCGGCTCGAAGGGGGGCAGCGATGTGCCGCCGGCCTGGCTTCGCAACCTCGAAGCTGATCCACAGGTCGAGCTGCAGGTCGGAACCCGGCGCTTCCCGGCCCATGCCCGGGTGGCCACCGACGCCGAACGGCGGCGCCTCTGGCCGATGGTGGTCGAGCACTGGCCGGACTACGCCCGCTACCAATCGCAGACAGAGCGCGTGATTCCCGTGGTGATCTTGAAGCCGAGCCCGTGACCGGCATCCCGGTCGTCCTCGGGCCGACCGCCGTCGGCAAGTCAAGAGTTGCCTTCGACTTGGCCCTAACCCTTGGCCGAGAGATCGTGGTTGTCGACTCTCGCCAGGTGTACCGGCGCCTCGAGATCGCTACCAACAAGCCCTTTCCACAGGAACGGGCGAGGGTCCGCTATCACGGGCTCGACCTGGCCGATCCCGAGGACGGGTTCAACGTCCATCTTTATGTCGAGGCCGTTGCTCCTCTGCTCGCCTCGCGCCCGGTCGTGGTGGAGGGAGGCTCGAACCTGTACGTCGACGCCCTGATGGACGGCCTGACCCTGGCCGGCGTACCTCCCAACGGTGCGCGCCGTGCTGAACTTGAAGAGCTCTCCACGACCGGCCTGGCGGCGACGCTGGAGGCGCTTGATCCTGCCGCCGACGTCGATCTTGCCAACCGGCGTCGGCTGATCCGCGCCATCGAGGTGCTGGAGGTCGCGGGACCGCCTCTGGCGGCACTCCGGAAACGAGAAAAGCCGGCCTGGGAGGCGATCCGCATCGGCCTCGAGCTGCCGCGAGACGAGCTTGCCGCAAGGATCGCCGAGCGCTGCCGGAGGCAGTTGGAACGCGGCCTCGTAGAGGAGACCCGGCAGGCCCTGGAAGCCGGCGTGGCGGCCGCCTCGCAGGCTCTTAGCGGGACCGGGTACGCGGAGGCGGTCGCCTTCATCCAGGGGCGGATCAGCGAGCCGGAACTGCCCGAATTGATGACCCGTAACAACCGGCGACTGGCCAAGCGTCAGCTCACATGGCTGAGGCGCGACACCCGGATCACCTGGTTCTCGGCGTCGCCGGACCCGGTCCCGGCTATCCTGAGCTACCTGGAGACGAACCCTTGAGCGACACTACCCTCAACACCGCGCGGCGCCTGGCGCGCATCCCGCCCTATCTCTTCGCCGAGATCGACCGCAAGGTCCAGGCCAAGAAGGCCGCGGGCGTGGACGTCATCAGCCTCGGCATCGGTGACCCCGACCTGCCAACCCCCCCCAGGATCGTCAGTGCGCTGCAGGAGGCTGCTGCGGACCCCGCCAACCACCGCTATCCGTCCTACTTCGGGCTGGCCGAGCTGCGCGCTGCGATCGCCGACTGGTACAGCGATCGCTTCGGGGTGCGCCTCGACCCCGAACACGAGGTGCTGCCGACGCTCGGGTCCAAGGACGGCATCAGTCACGCCCCCTTCGCGTTCGTGGATCCGGGCGAGGTCGTCCTCGCCCCCGACCCCGGCTACACCCCCTACGCAACGGGCGCGATCATGGCCGACGGCGAGCCGTACATGCTGCCGCTGACCGCGGATAACGCCTGGCTTCCCGATCTCGAATCGATTCCCGCCGACATCCGCAAGCGCGCCAAGCTGCTCTGGCTCAACTACCCCAACAACCCGACAGCGGCGACGGCGCCCGACGAGTTCTTCGAGCAGGCGATCGAATTCTGCCGTGTCAATGGCGTCATCCTCTGCCATGACGCGCCCTATACGGAAATCGCCTTCGGCGGATACCGCCCCCCCTCGCTGCTTCAGTACCCCGGTGGCCGGGAGGTGGGGATCGAGTTCCATTCGGTCTCCAAGACCTACAGCATGACCGGCTGGCGGGTCGGCTGGATCGCCGGGAATGCCGACCTTATCGCCGCCCTCGGTCAGCTCAAGACCAACATCGACTCGGGCATCTTCCAGGCCGTCCAGTGGGCCGCGATCGAAGCCCTGCGAGGCGGGGAGGGGGATACCTTGGCAGCCAACCAGATCTACCTGCGTCGTCACCTGCGCGTGGCAGAGGTCTTCAACGGTCTGGGCTGGAACGTCACTCCGCCGAGGGCGACCTTCTACGTCTGGGCTCCCGTTCCGCCCGGCTATGACTCGATCTCCTTCGCGGGCCACGTCCTCGACCAGGTGGGAGTGAACATCACGCCTGGCGTTGGCTTTGGGCCCCACGGCGAGGGCTACTTCCGGCTCTCGGTCACGGCGCCCGACGCTCGCCTCGACGAAGCGCTGGAGCGGCTCCGAGGACTCACGGTCTGATCTCGACTGAGACCCGCGCCGAGCGGGCCTACCTGGTGGGAGTACAGCTGCCCGGCACCGCGCCCGAGGCGTTGGCCGAGCAGCTGTCGGAGCTGGCGGACCTGACCCGGACCGCCGGCGGCGAGGTGGTCGGAACCGAGGTCCAGAGGCGCGCCGAGGTGGACCCGGCGCTCTTCATCGGGAAGGGCAAGGTCGAAGACCTCAAGGCGCTCCGGGAGGCCGGCGGGTACGACCTCCTGATCTGCAATGAGGACCTGAGCCCGCGCCAGCAGCGCAACCTTGAGCGAGAGCTCAAGACCCGCGTCGTCGATCGGACCGAGTTGATCCTCGACATCTTCGCGCAACACGCTCGCACCCATGAGGGCCGGCTCCAGGTCGAATCCGCACAGCTCCACCACCTGCTGCCGCGGCTGATCGGTGCCTGGGACTACCACCGCCAGGGCGGCGGCATCGGCACCCGCGGCGGTCCCGGCGAGCAGCAGATCGAGGTCGAGCGGCGGCGGATCCGGCGCCGGCTCAAGGACCTGGAGAAGGAGATAACCGACGTCCAGCGCCAGCGCGAGCAGCAGCGCTCCGGCCGTCGACGGTCCGAGCTTCCGACGGTCGCGATCGTCGGCTACACCAATGCCGGCAAGTCGACGCTGCTCAACGCCCTGACCGGCGCCGGAGTACGGGCGGAGAACCGCCTCTTCGCCACCCTCGACCCGACCACCCGCCGGCTCCGGCTGGCGTCGGGGCGCGAGCTCCTGCTCACCGACACTGTCGGTTTCATACAGAAGCTGCCGACCGACGTCGTCGCCGCCTTCAGGGCCACCCTCGAGGAGGTGACCTACGCCGACCTCGTCCTCGAGGTGGTGGATGTTTCCGACCCGGCCGCGCCGGAACAGTCCGAGACGGTGGACGAGGTGCTCGGAGAGCTGCAGGCGGCGGACAAGCCGCGGGTGGTCGCGCTCAACAAGGTGGACCGGCTGGGACCGGCGTCGCGGCGCCGCGCCATCCAGGAGATGCACGATCGATTTCCTGCCGCGGTCCCCGTCTCAGCCCTGAACGGGGCCGGCTTCGAGAGCCTGGTCGCCGCCCTCGAATCTGCCGCTCAGCAGGACGCGGTCGCCATCGACCTCCTGGTCCCCTACGGTCGCGAGCAGGTGCTGCACGACCTGAGGCAGGTGGGCGGGGTGGAGCGGACCGAGTTCGTCGCCAACGGTACCCGAGCGTGGGGATGGGTGCCCCGCCGCGCGCTCCACCGGTTCGAGCCCTACGCGGCGGCTACTTCACCACCCGGATGACGGCCCTGACGTCGCCGACGATGCTGAGCCGGTCGGGCACGATCGGCGCGTAAGCGGGGTTCTCGGCGATCAACTCGATCCGCGAGCCCTCGCGGTGAAAGCGCTTGACCGTCGCTTCGTCGTCGACAAGCGCGACCACGATCTCGCCGTTGTTGGCCTCCTGCCGGGGACGCACCAGCACCAGGTCGCCGTCCAGGATGGCGGCGTTGACCATCGAATCGCCCCTCACCTTGAGCAAGAACCATCCCTCCTGGGCGATGTCGGGCGAGAGCATCAGGTGATCCTCGATGTTCTGCTCGGCGAGGATGGGCGAGCCGGCCGCGACGTTGCCTACGATCGGTACGGCGACCACGTTGCGGCGCTGGTCGTCCAGCTCTTGCTCCTGCACCAACTGGACCGTGCGTGACTTGCTCGCGTCACGCTTGATGAGACCCCGGCGCTCCAGTTGGTTCAGGTGGTTGTGGACTGTCGAACTCGACGACAGGCCGACGGCCTCGCCGATCTCGCGCACGCTGGGCGGGTAGTTTCGCACCCGCGTCACGTAGCGGATGTAGTCGAGGATCTTGGCCTGGCGATCACTAAGCTCGTCGGTCATCTAGGCTCCTTGGGGGAGTGGTGCGCGGTTGTGAAGGGACGGTTCCCGCCGGGATCCTAGCAGCTTTCCGGGGCCAGTGCAAACTTTTGTTCGCGGCTGCTTGACAACGAACAGCTGTTCGGCCTATGGTCCATATCGAACAAATGTACGCGACGACCTCGCCGACTTTTCGACCACGCCGTGCTCGCCGGCCGCTTGGCCTCTGGCCAGCCCGCCTGGGACGCGTCTTTGGCGTGGCCGGCGCCGTGCTGGCATTGTCGATCGGCCTCGCCAGAGTGGCGGAGGGCGAGGCGCCGGGAGCCTACGAGACGGTCACGGTCCAATCCGGGGACACCCTTTGGACCATGGCCGTGCAGCGCTATCCGGGTACCGACGTCCGGGTCAAGATCTACCAGATCGAGCAGGCGAACCACCTGTCAGGCGAGGTCTTGTACCCCGGCGAAACCCTCAGGGTCCCGACCCGCTAGCCTCGGGCTGGTGAGGATAGAGCTGGTGACGCGTCAAGGCTGCCACCTCTGCCAGGACGCGGAGACGGCGCTGCAGCGGAATGGGGTGGAGGCGGACCTCCTGGATGTCGATGCCGATCCCAAGCTATACCGCCTGTACGACTTCCGGGTGCCCGTCCTCCTCGTCGACGGCCGCGTCGTCGCCGAGGGCGTCATCGACGCCCGAGCGCTCTCCGCGCTCAAATGAACGCCGGGGAACCGCTGCCGACGCCGGTCGAACGATATCTAAGAGTCGTCGCGGCCTTCGCCAACGATCAGGACGTGGAGATCGGCGCCCAGCCCGAGCGGCCGTCCCGCGGCTTCGGCTCCAAGGCACTGCGGGTGGATGGCCGCATCTTCGCCCTTCTGTCGTCCCGTGAGGAGTTCGTTGTCAAGCTGCCCCGCCAACGGGTGGACGCGCTGGTGTCAACCGGCGCCGGCAAGCGCTGGGACGCCGGCAAGGAGCGCCCGATGAAGGAATGGCTCGCCGTCTCCCCAGGGTCCGAGCAGCTCTGGCTGCCCCTGGCCCGCGAAGCCCTCGCTCTCGCTCGGGTATTCGCCCGCTCTTAGACCCGTTGAGCGAAGGGGAGGGGCCGACGAGCAGAGCTCAAGTCCATGCGATGCTATCGATAATGACTGCTATAGAGCGCATGACGCTCTCACCGAGATCCTTCGTTGTTTCGGGACTGTTCAGGCGGTCTTGGCGAGCGCGCCGGCGCCCAACCAGTCGAGCAGCTGGCGATCGGCCACGTCCTCCATGCCGCGGAGCATTAGCAACAGCGGCAATGCCGATTCGTGGAGCTCGCCCGCTAGCCGGCGCGGATCGGTTCCCGGCCGCCCGAAGCCTGCTACGGCCTGGTCGACCGCAGCCAGCGTTCGGGTCACGTGGCGCCGGAGAGCCGGAAGAGAAACAGTGGCGGCATCGGCGGCCCAGGCTGCTTGGAGGCTTGACGCCAGTTCGACGAGACGGTTCCGGGACGCCGCGCCAAGGCTCGAGTCGGCCGGCGACTCCGCCAGCCGCTCCGAGGAATCGGTGTAGACACGCAGAAGCCGGCGAAGCCGGACCTGCGTTCGAAGGGAACGCATGTTTGTAGCGAAGCTTAGCCGAACAGGCGTTCGTCTGTCAACGTCACCCGTTCACGTCGTTCGCACCCTCCGGCCGGGGCGACGAGCGGCCTCCTACCTCCGTGGGCTGCTTTAGCCCACCGTCGGGGCCCTGCCGACGATGAGGGCAAAAACGCCGAGGAGCCAGCGCCTGTCGGAAAGGACGCGGATCCCGGCGTCGCGTATCAGGTCCGGAGTGCGGCGGTTCCAGAAGTCGTGCTCGGTCCTACCCGTAACCAGGGTCAGCATCTCCTGAACCACCGCCAGCGGAGGTATCCCGCTCCGCACGTGCTCCAAGAACACCATCGTCGCGCCCGGTCGCGCGACGCGGATGCCCTCGGCGATCGCCAGCCGGGGCTCGGGGACCGTGCAGAGGCAGAGATCGAAGACGACCGAGTCGAAGCTGTGGTCGGGAAAGGAAAGGTGCTGAGCGTCCATCTCCAGCAGTTCGAACTGGGAACCCGCTTCCGGCAGCCGGTTGCGAGCCACGGCGAGCATCCCCGCGCTCAGGTCGATCCCGATCACCGAGGCCCCGGCCCGGTAGTGCGGTATCGAGGCGCCGGTCCCGATCCCGACCTCGAGGATCCGGCCAGCGCCGGCGGCCTCCCCCACCTCGGCCCGCGCCCGGTTCAGGACCCAGCCCGAGACGCCGCCGGAGATGGCACGGTCATAACCCTCCGGGTCCTTATCGTAGACCCGGCGGATCTTGTCGAGCTGCGGATCGGGGTTGCCGCCTATGGGGCGAAGATACGGCAGAGCCCGTCGGCCAGTGCCTCCGGGTCGGCATCAGGGCGCGCAAGGAAGTGCCCGGTCGCCTCGTTGACGGCGCCGACCACGGCACGGCCGAAGACGGCCGGGTCCACGGCGGCATAGAAGTCGTCGTGCTCGGCGTGGCGGGCCTCGGTCTCGACCATCGCCGCAAATCGGCCCTGGAGGTCGTGACGGGCCTCCTCGATCCGTTCGGAGACGCCCACCGACTCGACCAGCAGCACCTGGGCGAGGTCCCGCTGCCGAGCGCAGGCGGTCACAAAGGCCCGGATCCCCTGCCGCATCCTGTCCCGGTGGTCGCCGCCCTGCGCTGCGGCCGCCAGCACTGTCTGGATCAGCGAGCCGCCCTCCCGGACCAGGATCTCGCGAACGCAGTCCTCGCGCGACTCGAAGAACTCATAGAAGGTCGACTTCGAGGTCCTGGCCAGGGAGACGATCTGGTCGACGGAGGTCTCCTGGTAGCCGTTGCGGGCCAGGACTTGGAGCGCGGCACCAAGAAGTCGCCGGCGCCGCGCCTCCTTCCTTTCCAGCCGGCTGTGGCTGGCAACCGCCACCGGCCGCTCTCCGTCAGTTCGCCGCGATGGCGCGGGAGATGACCAGCCGCTGGATCTCTGAGGTGCCTTCGAAGAGGGTGTAGATCTTGGCGTCGCGGTGCCACTTCTCGACCGGGAACTCCCGGATGTAGCCGTAGCCGCCAAGGATCTGGATCGCCTCCTCGGTCACCTTGACCGCCACTTCTCCGCACTTCAGCTTGGCCATCGAGCCCTCGGCCATCTTGAACTCGCCGCCGTGGCGGCTCATCCAGAGCGCCCGCCAGACCAGCATCCGCGCCGCCTCGATCTCCATCGCCATGTCGGCCAGCTTGAAAGCGATGGCCTGGTTCTCGATGATCGGGCGCCCGAACTGATGGCGCTCCTTGGCGTAGTCGCGGGCGAACTCAAAGGCGGCCCGGGCGACGCCGAGCGCCTGGGCGCCGACCACCGGGCGGGTCATCTCGAAGGTCTTGAGGGCTACCGAGGAGCGGCCGTGTTCGCCGCTCTTGGCCCTGGCCAGCTTGGCGTCGAGCCGCTCTTGCCCGCCCAAGAGACACTCTTGAGGCACACGCACGTCGTCCAGCACCACCTCGGCCGTGTGTGAGGCCCGGATGCCCATCTTCTTCTCTTTTTTGCCCTGGGACAGACCTTTGGTGCCCTTGGGGACGATGAAGGAGGCCTGGCCGCGGGTCCCGAGCTCGGGGTCGACCGCGGCGACCACGACGTGGACGTCTGCGATGCCGCCGTTGGTGATGAAGACCTTTTGGCCGTTCAGTACCCAGTCGCCATTGTTGCGGACAGCGCGCGTCTTCATCGAGGAGACGTCGGATCCCGCGCCCGCCTCGGTGACGGCGAAGGCGCCCAGCGAGGGGTTGTCGGGAGAGCCGTAGCACTTAGGGATCCATTCCGCGATCTGCTCGGGCGTGCCCTGACCGAAGATCGCGGCGACGGGCAGCTGCGTGCCGGTGATGGCCAGCGCGATACCGGCGCAACCCCAGGTCAGCTCCTCAGCGACAAGGGCGGGCAGCAGCCCGGTCTCGTCGGCGTAGGTCTGCTGGATGAAGTCGACCGAGTAGAGCCCGACCTTGGCCGCCTTCTTGACGACGTCCCAGGGAAACTCCTCGGACTCGTCGTACTGGTGGGCCACCGGGCGGATCTCCCGCTCGGCAAAATCGTGGACCCAGTCGCGGATCTCTTTCTGCTCATCGCTGAGCTCAAACGAAAGCATTCTCTTTTCGGGCTCCTTGGAGGCGTATTTCCGGGGTTGGTCACAAACCAGTACGCGTACGTACTGGTTCTTCTCCAGAAGTTACGCCTGCCGGTGGCTCGGCGTCAACCGGTTCTGTTTGAGCCAGCGGCGGATCGCCCGTGCGACGTGGGTCGGAGGCGCCTTGCTCTTCACCATCCAGGACAGCACCCCGAGATCGCGAGCCCGCTGATGCACCTCGGAGCTCATCTCCGAATTGGAGAGGACCGCCACCGGTAGCTCGGTCATACCCATTGCGGCTCGGATCTCGGCCAGGGCCGTCATCCCGTCGGTCCCCGGCAGCATGATGTCGAGGAGCACGAGGTCGAAGTGCTCACTGCGAAGCAGCTTGCGGGCGGCTGGCCAGTCAGGGGCGACGGTGATCTTGAAGCCTGATCGCCGCAGCCCGAGGCTGTACATCTCGGCGATGGCCCGGTCATCCTCGACATAGAGGATCGAAGGTTCAAGGCTCATGCGAACCTCGACGCTAGGGGCCCGATGCGACGATCCGCCGACATCCGCTTAACGGCGCCCGGCGTCAACCCCTCCGGTTGGCCCGGTCCAGGAGCCGCGTCAGGGCGAGGATCGTGCGCAGCCGCGGTACCGGGAGGGCCAGCCCGTCGGCAAGCTCGACCACCGCACCTAGCAGCGCGTCCACCTCCAGCGGCCGGCCCGCCTCGAGGTCCTGGAGCATCGAGGTCCGGTGCTCGCCACCGGCGGCGGCGCCACTCAGCCGCTGTTCAATCGAGAGCGGAACCTCGACCGCCAGGCCCTTCGCCACCGACCAGACCTCCTCCATCAGCTCGGTCAGCAGGGAGCGCGACCCTGGCGCGCCCACCATCTCCGCCAGGGTCGCCCTGGTCAGTGCGCTGACCGGGTTGAAGGTGGCGTTGCCGAGGAGCTTCAGCCACAGCTCGTTGCGGATCCGGGGCTGGACGGGTGCCTTGAGGCCGGCCGACGCCAGCAACCGGGACAGCTCCTGGACCCGCTCACTCCGCGAACCGTCGGGCTCGCCAAGCGTGAAGCGGATGCCCTCCAGGTGCTCGACGACGGCCGGCTCGACCACCCTGGTGGCCGGGTAGACGATGCAGCCGACGACCCGCCGGTACGGGATGCTGCCCGCGATGACGCCGCCCGGGTCGACCGCCTCCAGGTGGCGGTCCTCGAAGTACCACCAGGGAATACCGTTCTGGGCGCTGACCACGCACGCCTCGCCGCCGAGAGCGGCGCCGATCGCCGGTGCCAGGGCCGGGATGCTGTGCGCCTTGAGCGTCAGGAAGACGAACCGCGCACGCGAGATCGCCGCCAGGTCGTCGGTGCACTCTGGGCGGGCCGTGAACTCGTCCCCCCCATCCCCCGCTCGGATGGTTATCCCGCGCTCGCGCATCGCCTCCAGGTGCGGGCCCCGCGCGACCAGGAGCACGTCCACGCCCGCACGGGCGAGGGTCGCGCCGAGGAAACCGCCGGTCGCGCCGGCGCCGACGATCGCGATCGTCACCGCTCGGGGTTGAGCTCGGCGGCGACCGCGCGGCGTTGGATCTTGCCGGTCGCCGTTCGCGGGATTCGATCGACGATGAAGAGGCGACGAGGAACCTTGTAGTCCGCCAGCCGCTCGCGAGCGAAGGCGAGCAGCTCCTTCTCGGACACCGGGTTCTTCAGGACCACCGCCGCCGCGACCTCCTCACCCCAGGCCTGGTGGGAGATCCCGAAGGCGACCGCCTCGCCGACCGCCGGGTGCTGGAGGAGCACCTCGTCAATCTCGCGGGGCGCGATCTTCTCGCCGCCCCGATTGATCATCTCTTTCAGCCGTCCCACCAGGGTCAGGTAGCCCTCACGGTCGAGCACGCCCTGGTCGCCGGTCCGGAACCAGCCGTTGTGGAAGGCTTCGGCGTTGGCGGCCGGGTTGTCGGCGTAGCCGTCGATCACGTTCGGGCCCTGGATCACTACCTCTCCCCTCTCGCCCGGCTCCAGGAGGCCACCGTCATCGCCCTGGATGCCGATCCGCACCCCGGTCCCAACGCCGACGCTGCCGGGTCTGCGCTCGCCGGGCGGCAGCGGGTTGGAGGCCATCTGGTGGCTGGCCTCGGTCATCCCGTACGCCTCCACCACCGGCGCCCCGAAGGCCGACTCCAGCTGCCGCATCGTTTCCGGCGACAGCGCCGACGAGCTGGAGCGGATGAAGCGAATGTGCTCTGCCCCCAGCGGCCTGTCGCCGCGGTTGCGCATGAGCAGGAGCTGATGGATGGTGGGGACCGCCGAGTACCAGGTTGCGCCGTGCTCGGCGGCAGCCGGCCAGAAGGTCAGAGGGTCGAAGCGGGCCGGCACCACCACCGTGCCGCCGGTCTGGAGGGTGGCCATCGTGGACGCCATCAGGCCGTGGATATGGAAGAGCGGCATGACGCACATGGAGACGTCGCCCGGCCCCAGCTGGTAGGTGGCGGCGATGTTGTCGATCGAGGCCGCCAGGTTGCGCTGCCGCAATGGCACCAGCTTCGGCCGGCTGGTGGTGCCACTGGTGTGGAGGACCAGCGCCACGTCCTCCTCCCCCGCCGGCCGGCCCGCCGAAGCTCCCGGGTCGCCCGGCGCAGAGGTCTCGAGAACCAGCTGGCCGTGGTGATCAAGGTGGGCTTCGATCAGCATCGTCCCCTCTGGCCGGGAGTTGCGGGCCGCCTCCGCCTCACCGGGCGGCACGATCAGCGCCCGTGCCTTGAGGTCGTCGAAGTAGAAGCGGAACTCGTCCTCCTTGTAAGCCGAGTTGAGAGGGGCGGCGGTGCCGACGGCCGCAGCCGCGAGGAAGAGGACTATCGACTCGGCGCCATTCGGAAAGACCATGGCGATGCGGTCGCCACTGCCCAGGCCGTGCTGCGCCAGCCGGTCGGCGGCGAGCGAGACCTGCTCGCGAAGCTGGGCGTAGGTGAGGCGGGCGCCGCCGGGAACGACCAGGGCGAGGTCCTCGGCGGCACCCTGCTCGAGTGCCTTGACGAGCGTCCGGGAGGACATTGAGAGTCCAGTCTACTTTCGCGGACGGCCGGCCCCTGATCCCACCGGCGGCGGGTCGGCTAGGGCTCGGACTCCGGGGTCGGCGTGGCCGGCGCCGGCGCCGCCTGCGTCACCGGGTGGTGCTTGAAGCCAAGGTCGGCGGCAGCCGCTAGCTTGTCCTTCTTCGGCTTCTTCTTCTTTTTCTCTTCGCGGCTGCGGTTGTCTCTGCCCTTTGCCATCGCGAAACGAGATTCTATTCGAGGAAGGCGACCAGTTCGCGCAGGAAGCTCTCGACGTCGGTCACGAGCCCGATCGACTGCCAGGAGCCTCGGTCGGCGAGCTTGGTGACGACAGCCGGGTTCATGTCCACGCAGACGGTTCGGACCGAGGCGGGCAGCATGTTCCCGGTAGCTATCGAATGGAGCATGGTCGAGAGCATTAGGCACATCCGCACGCCCGGGATCTGCTTGCGCATCGCCTCCTGCGCCTGAATGACGTCGGTGATCACCTCCGGCAGCGGGCCGTCGTCGCGGACGCTGCCGCCGAGGACGAAGGGGATGTCGTTATCGATGCAGCTCTTCATCACCCCGGTCGTGATCTCGCCACTCTCGACCAGCGCCCGGATCGAGCCCGCCGCCCGGACCCGGTTGATGGCGCGCATGTGGTGCTCGTGGCCAGATTCGATCGGCAGCCCGCTCTCCAGGTTGACGCCGAGCGAGGTCCCCAGGAGGGCGCCCTCGACGTCGTGGGTGGCAAGCGCGTTGCCGGCGAAGAGCACCTGGACGTATCCCAGCTCGATCAGCCGGGAAAGGTAGCGCGCTGAGCCCGTGTGGATGACCGCGGGTCCGCCGACGACCAGGATCCGGCCCTTCTCGGCCTTGATCTGGCGCATCTCAACCGCGATCTGCTGAATGAGCAGCTTCTTGGGCTTCTCGATCGAGACCTCGCTCGACATGAAGCCGAAGATCTCCACCTGCCGGGAGCGCTCAAGCGGCAGCAGCCGGATTCCGCCGTGCCCGACCACAACCTTCATTCCCCTGCGGGCCTGCGAGAAGGGCAGGCACCAGGCGCGCCCGGCAACGGCGTCGACGGCGATGGCGCAGTCCATCTCCTGCTTCTCGACCGTCACCCACTTGCCGCCCGGCAGCAGGACGAGGGTGGCCAGGTTGCTGCTTGAGTAGAAGCCCTCCGGGTAGACCCCGTCGGCGGGTATCTCGGCCGTCTCGACCGGGTGGTCCTCCGCGGCCGCGGCGCCGAGCTCCCTGGCCTTGCGGACGATCCTGTCCAGCCGCTCCGGGGTGGAGGCGGCCACCTGGATCCGGCAGAAGGAGGTGTCGGTCTTGTGCTGGCCGACGCGGAGCTCCTCGACCGTGAAGTTGCCGCCCTCGTCCATCACCATGTCCATGATCGAAGGCAGCATCAGCGAGTCGATGATGTGGCCCTCGAGGACCAGCAGCGCAGTGTGGCGGTTCTCGCTACTCATGCCGCGGCGAGCACACTGCGCATGCGATCCCTCACCGCCCGCGCCTCGGCGGCGGGGTCGTCGGCGTAGATCACCGACCGGCTCGCGTTAACCAGGCAGGCGGCCGGGTCGCCGGTCCAGGCCGCCCGCAGCGAGGCCTCGAGGTCCCCCCCCTGGGCGCCGATGCCAGGCAGCAGGAAGGGCAATCGGGTCGCGGCGCGGAGCTCGGCCACCTCGGTGGGCGCCGTGGTGCCGGCGACCAGGCCTACGTTGCCGGCGCCGTTGACAGACTCGGCGAGCGCGGCGACCCGGAGGTAGAGCGGGCGCCCCTCCGCATCGAGGTGCTGGAGGTCGGCGGCGCCCGGGTTGGAGGTCCGGCAGACGACGTAAACACCCTTCTCCGCGAAGGCGACGAACTCCGCCAGCGAGTCGGCGCCGTGGTAGGCGTGGACGGTCATCGCGTCCATCCCCAGGGCCTCGAAGGCCGCCCTTGCGTAGGCGGCGCTGGTGTGGGCGACGTCGGCCCGCTTGCCGTCGAAGAGGAAGGGGATTCCGTCCGGTGCGCCCTGGCGCACCTCGAGGAGCGCCTTCCAACCGTCGGGCCCGTACTGCTCCCAAAAGGCCGAGTTGGGCTTGTAGGCGGCGGTGTAGTCGGCCGTCCGGTGGATCACCTCCGCCATGAAGGCCGCCGCGCCCGCCGCGCCGCCAGGGATCCTGTCAGGTTCGGGGTCAAGGCCAACGCAGAGGAGCGAGTGGCGGGCACGCGCCGAGGCGCGCAGGAGCTCGAAGTAGGTCACGGCGATGGCTAGCTTATCGGGACCGCAGCCGGCGATCCCCGCATCACCTCTCAGGGTGGGGAACAATGTCGGCGTGGAGACCAGTCCGCGCGTCCTGAGGATTGCCCTCGGTCAGCTCAACCCCACCGTCGGGGACCTGGAGGGCAACAGCCGCAAGGTGATCGACTGGGTGGAACGCGCCCGCGCGGAGGGAGCCGACCTGGTCGCCTTCCCCGAGCTGGTGCTCACCGGCTACCCGCCGGAGGACCTGCTGCTGAAACCCAGCTTCATACGCGACAACCTGCGAGCGCTAGAGAAGGTCGTCGCCGCGAGCCGCGGCATCGCGGTGATCGTCGGCTTCGTGGACATGGACAGCGACATCTACAACGCCGCCGCCTTCGCCGCGGACGGCGAGGTCAAGGGCGTCTACCACAAGTACTACCTCCCCAACTACGGCGTCTTCGACGAGGAGCGCTACTTCCGGCGCGGCGACCGGTGCCCGATCTTCATCTACCAGGGGGTCAGGATCGGTGTCAGCATCTGCGAGGACGCCTGGTACCCGACCGGCCCCGTCTCCCTGCAGGCGCTGAGCGGCGCCGAGCTGCTGGTCAACATCAACGGCTCCCCATACCACCACGGCAAGCGGGAGACGCGCGAGACGATGATCCGGACCCGGGCGATGGACTCCCGGGCGTTCATGGCCTGGGTCAACACGACTGGCGGCCAGGACGAGCTCGTCTTCGACGGCAACAGCCTCATGTTCGGCCCGGAGGGCCAGATCATCGGGCGGGCCCCCAGCTTCGAGGAGGCATTGCTCGTCGGCGACTTCGATATCGGCTCGGTCTTCGGCGAGCGCCTCCACGACACCCGGCTCCGCCGGGAGGCGCAGGAGCCGATGAAGATCGAGATGTCCGTCAGCGAGGTCGCCGTCGGGGGCGTCCTCAAGCGGTCGCGGAAGTGGCTCCGGGCGCCGCTCGCGGACCCGCTGCGTGGAGCCGCTGAGGTCTACTCCGCGGTCGTGGTCGGAACCCGCGACTACCTTGCCAAGAACGGCTTTGCGAAGGCCGTGCTTGGGCTCTCGGGCGGCGTCGACTCGGCCCTGACCGCGGCGATCGCCGCCGACGCGCTGGGGCCGCAGAACGTGATCGGTGTACTGATGCCCTCCCGCTACACCTCGACCGAGAACCTAGGGGACGGGGCCGCCTGCGCGGAGGCGCTCGGCATCCAATTGGTGGAGATCCCGATCGATCCGGCTCATAGGGCCTTCGAGGCTCTCCTCGCCGACGCCTTCCGGGGCACCAAGCCTGGGATCGCAGAGGAAAACATCCAGCCCCGGATCCGCGGCAACATCCTGATGGCGCTCTCCAACAAGTTCGGCTACCTGCTGCTGACGACGGGAAACAAGTCGGAGCTGGCGACCGGCTATTGCACGCTCTACGGTGACATGGCCGGCGGCTTTGCGGTGCTCAAGGACATCCCCAAGACCCTGGTCTACGAGCTCTGCCGCTATCGCAACTCGATCGACGGCGCCGCGATACCCGAGCGCATCCTGACCAAGCCGCCGTCGGCCGAGCTGCGCGAGAACCAGAAGGACACCGACAGCCTTCCTCCCTACGAGGTGTTGGACCCCATCCTGCGCGGCTATGTCGAGGACGACCGCAGCTACGAGGAGCTGGTCGCCGCAGGCCACGATCCCGTTATCGTCAGCCGCGTCATACATCTGGTCGACCGAAGCGAGTACAAGCGCCGGCAGGCGCCGCCGGGCGTGAAGATCACGCCACGTGCCTTCGGCCGCGACCGCAGGATGCCGCTGACCAACCGCTACGCCTCCACGGGGGGTGGCATCTCCGCTGCCGGCCGGGCCGTGCGGCCTCCGAGACAGCCTCGCAAAAGCACCCGAGCCTAGAATTGGCGGGTTCCTCTCCCGCTTTGGAGTAACCATGGCCTCCTCTAGCTACGACATCGCTGTGATCGGCGGCGGTCCCGCCGGCTATGTCGCAGCCATCCGCGCCGCTCAGCTGGGCGCGAGCGCCGTGGTGGTCGAGAAGGACAAGCTGGGCGGCACCTGCCTCAACTACGGCTGCATCCCGACCAAATCGCTGCTCACCTCGGCCGAGCTCTACGCGCTTGCCGGGCGGGGCGCCGAGTTCGGCGTCGAGAGCAAGGGACTCACCTTCAACCTCGCCGCCGCACAGGAGCGCAAGGCGAAGGTCGTCTCGACCCTCGTCAACGGGGTCGCGAGCCTCTTCAAGGCGAGCGGCGTCGAGTCGGTCAAGGGGACGGCCAAGCTCCTCGGCAAGGGACGCGTCGGGGTCGGCAAGGACGAGATCAAGGCCGGGAACATCCTGCTCGCCACCGGCTCGGTGCCGGCGCGCATTCCCATCAACGGGATCGAGCACGCCATCGACTCGACGGCGATCCTGGAGCTCACCACGGTTCCGGGCCGCCTGGTGGTGATCGGTGGCGGCGTGGTGGGGATGGAGTTCGCATCGCTCTTCAGCGAGCTCGGCTCCGAGGTGACCGTGCTCGAAATGCTCCCCCGGATCCTGCCCATGATCGAGGCCGACATCTCCAACATCTACCGCCGGCACCTCGAAAAGCTCGGGGGCAAGGTTCACACCGAGGCCAGGGTCGAGGCGGTGACCAAGCACGGAAGGTCATTCAAGGTCCGCTTCGGGGTCGCCGGCGAGGGCGCAGAAGCGTCCGCCGACGTGGTGCTCCTGGCGGCCGGTCGGACCCCCTACACGGAAGGTCTCGGGCTGGCGGACGCGGGAGTCGAGCTGGACGGCCGCCGGGTCAAGGTGGACGACCACCTGCGCACCTCCGCCGACGGGATCTGGGCGGTCGGCGACGTCATCGGCGGCATCATGCTCGCCCATGTGGGCTCCTACGAGGGCGTCTGCGCCGTCGAGAACATCGTGGGGCACGCCGACCGGGTACCCGACTACCACGCCGCCCCCAATTGCATCTACACCGACCCGGAGATCGCCAACGTCGGGCTCGGCGAAGCCGAGGCGAAGGAGCGCGGGATCGAGGTCAAAGTAGGCCGCTTCCCCCTCCAGGCCAGCGGCCGGGCGCTGACGTTGGGCCAGGCCGAGGGGATGGTGAAGGTGATCGCGGACGCGACCGACGACCGGGTCCTCGGCGTCCAGATGATCGGGCCCCGCGTCACCGACCTGATCGCCGAGGCGACGCTCGCGGTGCAGAAGGGCCTGACCATCCATGACGTCGACCTCACCATGCACGCCCACCCGACGATGGCCGAGTCGCTGTTGCAGGCGGCTCTGGCGGCCGATGCGAGGGCGATCGAGATCCCCAACCGAAAGACCCGGACGCCGGCCGCGACCACCGCGGCTGCGCCGCGCGCGCAGCCCAAAGAGGAGAGCTCAGTGGCACGTTCCGTGGAAGAGGACAGGCCGGCCGTCGGGGCCGGCGGCGGCGCACCTCCGCCCAAGCCGCCGCCCGCGCAGACCGACATCACGCTGTCGCTGGACAAGAAGAACCGGTCCGAGCTGGTGCGGCTCTATCGCCAGATGTACTACATCCGCCGCTTCGAGGAGCGCTGCCAGGAGATGTACACGCGCGCCAAGATCGGGGGCTATTGCCACCTCAACATCGGCGAGGAAGCGACGGTCGTCGGCGGCATCGCGGCGCTTCACGCGGGCGACTACATCTACACCAGCTACCGCGAGCACGGCCACGCGCTGGCGCGCGGAGTCGACCCCAAAGCGGTGATGGCGGAGCTCTTCGGCAAGGAGACCGGGAGCTCCCACGGTCGGGGCGGGTCGATGCACCTCTTCGATGCCGAGCACCGCTTCATGGGCGGCTACGGCATCGTCGGCGGCCACCTCCCGCTCGCGGTCGGCGCGGGCTGGGCGATCCGCTACGAGAAGAGGACGGACGTCGTCTTCTGCATGTTCGGCGACGGCGCCACCAACATCGGCGCCTTCCACGAGTCGCTGAACTTCTCCGCCGTGTTCAATCTGCCGGTGGTCTGGTTCTGCGTCAACAACAAGTACGGGATGGGGACCGCGGTGGAGAAGGCGTCGGCGGTGCCCGAGATGTACCGGAAGGCCTGCGCCTACGACATGGAGGCGATCCAGGTCGACGGCATGAACGTGCTCGACGTGCTCCACAAGACGGGTGAGATCGTCGAGAAGACGCGCAGGGATTCGCGCCCGCGATTCATCGAGGCCGTGACCTACCGCTTCAAGGGCCATTCGGTCGTCGACCCCGACAAGTACCGCGACGAGAAGGAGAAGAAGGAGCACCTGAAGTCGGACCCCGTGCTGTTCTTCGAGTCGGAATTGGTCGGCGCTAAGCTCATCTCCGCCGACGAGGTCGGCAAGCTGAAGGCACAGGTCGACCAGGAGGTCCAGGACGTCATCGACTTCGCTGACTCCAGTCCCAACCCAGACCTCAAAGACCTCTACAAATACGTCTACGCGGGCGAGTGGGAGACCAAGTAGAGGTGGCCGAGATGCTCTACCGCACCGCTCTCCATGACGCGCTGGTCGAGGAGATGGACCGCGACCAGAAGGTTTACCTGATGGGTGAGGACATCGGCCGTTTCGGCGGCGCCTACCGCGTGACCGACGGGCTCCTCGACAAGTACGGCGAGATGCGAGTTGTGGACACGCCGATCGCCGAGGAGGTGATCGTCGGCTGCGCCATCGGCTCCGCCATGCTTGGGCTGAAGCCGGTGGTCGAGATGATGACCGTCAACTTCTCCCTGGTCGCCTTCGATCAGATCGTCCAGTCGGCGGCCAAGATCCGCTACATGTTCGGCGGCCAGTCGCAGGTGCAGATGGTGATCCGCATGCCGGGCGGAGCGGGACACCAGCTCTCAGCGCAGCATTCGCACTCCTTCGAAGCGCTGTACGGCATGATCCCCGGCCTTCTGGTGGTGGCGCCGACCACGCCGGAGGACGCAAAAGGCCTGCTCAAATCGGCCATCCGGACCCCCGACCCGGTGATGTTCCTAGAATCGATGAGCCTCTACAACATGAAGGGCGAGGTGCCCGACGATGAGTACCTGACGCCGATCGGCAAGGCCGCGCTCCGCCGCGAGGGGAACGACCTCACCATCGTCGGCGTCTCCCGCCAGGCGGTCCTCGCGCAGCTCGCGGCGCAGAAGCTGGAGGAGCACGACGTCGACGCCGAGGTCATCGACCTGCGGTCGATCCGTCCCATCGACTGGCAGCCGATCGTCGACTCGGTCAAGAAGACCAACCGCCTGCTCGTCGTCGAGGAGGGGTGGCCGACCTACGGCGTGTCGGCCGAGATCGCGGCCGGGATTCAGAAGCGCTGCTTCGACTACCTCGACGGTCCCATCGAGAGGATCGGCGGCGCCGAGGTGCCGATGCCCTACAACCAGCAGCTCGAAAAGCTGGCCATCCCCTCCAGCGACGACATCATCCGGCGCGCGCTGGAGATGGTCGGCAAGGTGGCGGAAGGATGACCGCCGATGGCTGACGTGAACATGCCCAAGCTCTCGGACACGATGGAGGAGGGCACTGTCATCGAGTGGAAGAAGAAGTCCGGCGAAGCAGTCAAGAAGGGCGACGTCTTGGCCGAGGTGGAGTCCGACAAGGCCAGCTTCGAGCTGGCGGCGGACGCCGACGGTGTGCTAAGCATCGTGGTCGACGCGGGCAAGCCGATTCCGGTCGGCGATCTGATCGCCAACATCGGCAAGGAGGGCGAGAAGCCGGCGACCAAGAAGGCTCAGAAGGCCGAGCCGGCTGCCCCCGTCGACGAGGAGGGCGCTGGCCGCCCACAGGAGCCGCAGGGCGGGGTTAAGGCGCCCGAGGAGCCGCGAGAGGAACCGGAGGAGCAAAAGCCGGCCGCCGCGGCCGCCTCGCGCGGCGGCGACGACGGGGATCGCCTAAAGGCGTCGCCGATCGCCGCCCGGCTGGCGGCCGAGATGGGCGTCGACCTCCGCTCGCTGAAGGGCAGCGGCCCGGAGGGCCGGATCGTCAAGGAGGACGTGCTTGCGGTGGCCAGGCAGACCCCCGGAGGTCGCCAGGCAGCCGCCAACCGGCCTCTGCCGCCCCGGACGGGCCCGGAGATCGAGCACGAAGAGCTGACGCGGATGCAGACCATCGTCGCCCGCCGGATGACCGAGTCGAAGACGACCGTCCCCCACTTCTACCTCACCACCGAGGCGCGGATGGACGAGGCGGTCCGGATCCAAAAGCAGATCCGGGAAACGGTGGCGGGCGCCGAGAAGCTGACCATCTCCGACCTCGTGATGCGGGCCAGCGCTCTTGCCCTGCGCCGCTTCCCCAACGTCAACGCCTCCTGGGCCGGTGACCACATCGAGGTGAAGCGAAGGATCAACATCGGCTTCGCCGTCGCCCAGCCGAAGGGCCTGGTGGTGCCGGTCCTCCGGGACGCCGACGCCAAGGACCTGGTCCAGATATCGATCGAGTCGCGCCAGATGATCGAGCGGGCCCGGGCCGGCAAGCCGTCGCCGGCGGACCTGGAGGGTGGCACCTTCAGCATCTCCAACCTCGGCATGTTCGGCGTGACCGAGTTCGCCGCGGTCGTCAACATGCCGGAGGCTGCCATCCTCGCGGTCGGCGCGGTGGTGGACCGGCCGGTCCTGGACAGCGGCGCCATCGTCCCTGGCATGGTGATGGCAATGACCCTCTCGGTCGATCACCGCGTCCTCTACGGCGCTGACGGAGCCCAGTTCCTGGCCGAGGTCCGGCGCCTGCTTGAAAACCCCGTCAGTCTGGTCCTGCCGCCCGACTGAGCCGCCTGCAGCCCGACGCGCAGGCTCAAAGTGGCAGGGTCAGCCGTAGCTCAACCTCCGAGTCGCGAACCTCGGCCCAGAGCCTGCCGCCCATCGCGGTCGCCAGCTCCCGGCTGATCGAGAGCCCGAGACCGACGCCGCCGGCGGCCGAGGAGCGCGAGGGATCGCCTCGGTAGAAGCGCTCGAAGATCCGCTCCGGGTCGGGCGCGCTCCCCGTCACCCGGTTGCCGACCTTGACCTCGACTCTTCCGGCGCCGTTCCGGATGGCGACGTCCACGGGCGCTGCCGGGTCGGCGTACTTGACCGCGTTGTCGAGAAGGTTGGCCACCACCTGGCGGACCCGGTCCTGGTCGGCCCGAACGGGCGGCAGGCCGTCGGCCGCATCGAGGACCATCGCCAGGTTCCGCTTCACGGCCCGAGGCCGCATGATCTCGATCTCCTGTTCGACCACGGCGCGAAGGTCGACCTGGCCCGGGTTCATGGGCAGCTGTCCGGCCTCGACCCGGGCGAGGTCGAGCAGTTCCTGGGAGAGCCGCAGCACGCGCTCCGCCTCTTCGTTGATGATCTCCGCCGCCCGCGACCGCTCGGCATCGGTGTGAAGGCTCCCATCACCGAGCGCCTCGCTGAAGCCGATGAGGCTCGTGAGCGGCGTCTTCAACTCGTGGGAGACGTTGGCCAGGAAGTCACGCTGCTGGGTGCGCGCGTTCTCGACGGCGGCCGCCATCCGATTGAAGGAGGTCCCCAGCACCCCGAGCTCGTCGCGACCGGTGATTGCCACCCGGCGCGAATAGTCGCCCCCGGCGATCGCCTCGGCCGCCGCGGCCAGCTCGCTGACCGGGCGGCCGACGGCGCGACTCAGGATCAGCGCCAGCGCCAGCGCTATCGCCAGTGCCAGGAGGGCGGCCTCGACGAAGATCGGCAGCAGCTGGGCGAGGGCCAGCCCATTCAGCGACGCGGTCGAGCGGAGGAGGACGAACTTGTTGGCGCCGAGGGGGTTGCGCCGGGCCGCCAGCGAGGATCCCGAGCCAAGGTACGTCGTCCCGCCGATCTGCAGGCTGCCCTCGCTGGCGGTGCCGGTTCCCACCCGGCGCACCCGGGCCAGCTGGACCTGGAGGCCCACCGCCTGGTCGGCCGAGTCGAAGCTCACCGAGTTGGCCGCGGTGAGCAGCAGGATGCGATCGCCTCCGCCCGGGACCAGGCCATTGACGCGGTCCGAATAGGTCACGGCGTCGGCCAGCCGGCCGCCGGGGCAGCCGGCCGTGACGGTCGCGGGCGGGAAGGCGCAGGCTGCCCGGAGCAGCCGCGGCTGCACCGTCAGGGCCTCCCGGTCCAGCGCCAGCTGGGCGCTGTCGAACTCAAGCGAACGGACCAGCACCAGAGCAAGAAAGCCGCTGATGAGGAGACTGACGCCGACGATGCCGGCCGCAGCCAGTAGCAGGCGGACGCGGAGGCTCATTCTCGCGGACCGCCGGTTACGCCGCTTTCAGCTCGAGCCGATAGCCGACGCCCCAAACGGTGTCGATCGACGGGTCGGTGACGCCGGCCGCGGCCAGCTTCTCCCGGACCTGCTGGACGTGGACGTCGACCGTCCTCGTGTAGCCGGGAAAGTCGTAGCCCCAGACCAGATCCAGCAGCTCCGTCCGCTGGTAGACCCGCCCAGGATGCCGGGCCAGCAGGGTCAGGAGGTCGAACTCCTTCGGCCGGAGCTGGATGCGCGCCTCGCCGTGGCGCACCTCGTGGCGGCCGAGGTCCACCTCCAGCCGACCGGCGCGGATCACCTCCGGCTGGTCGGGCTCCTGGCGAGTGCGCCGCAGCAGCGCCTTGGCGCGCGCCACCAGCTCCTGGGGATGGAAGGGCTTGGTGAGGTAGTCGTCGGCGCCCAGCTCGAGACCGACCACCTTGTCGGTGATCTCGTCCCGGGCTGTCAGCATCAAGATCGGCACCTGGCTCCGGGACCGGATCTCGCGGCAGATGGTGAGGCCATCGACGCCCGGGAGCATGACGTCTAGGACGACCAGGTCGGGCTTGCCGCGGTTGAACTCATCCAGTGCGAGGGCGCCGTCGGTCACCGAGGACACCTGGTAGCCGTCGCGGCTCAGGTAGAGCCGGGCCAGCTCCACGATGTGCTCCTCGTCGTCGACGACCAGGACCTTTTCGCCGCTCATGGTTGGTGCACTTGCCAGTGGACGGGACGGCTGTGAACCTTCCGGCCCCCGAATTGCGAACTAAATGTAAACGCGCCGCTCGGAGCGGCTGCTCGGTCCGCGATGACGACTTATTTCTTCTCCTGCCGCAGGACCAGCCGGAGCGGATTGCCCTGGAAACCGAAGTGCTCGCGGAGCCGGTTCTCCAGGTAGCGCCGGTAGGAGAAGTGAAGGAGGCCGACGTCGTTCACGAAGAGGACGATGGTCGGCGTCTCCGATTCCGCCTGGGTCGCGAAGTTGAGCGACAGCCGCTTGCCTTTGAAGCCCGGCGGCGGCCGGCTGGTCATCGCCTCCCGCAGCACTTTGTTGAGCTCATTGGTGGGCACCCGGGTGCGCCGCTGACCGACCACCTCCAGCGCCGCCGGCAGCACCTTGCGGACTCCCGCGCCAGTCTTGGCGGAGATCACCACCACCGGCGCCTCGGAGACGAACTTGAAGGCGCGGGCGACCCGGTTCCGCCATTCGGCGACGGTCTTCTCCTCGCCCTCGACCAGGTCCGCCTTGTTGATCACGAAGACCAGCCCCTTCCCCGCCTCCATCGCGTAGCTGGCGACGTGCTGATCCTGGGTCAGGATGCCGGCCGTGGCCTCCATCACGAGCAGGACCGCGTCGGCTCGCTCCATCGCCTTGATACCGCGCAGAAGGCTGAAGCGCTCGAGGCGGTCGCGGGCGGCGGCACGGCGGCGGATGCCGGCGGTGTCGACCAGCACGACCGGCAGGCCATCGAAGGTGAGCAGGGTGTCGATCGGGTCGCGGGTGGTACCCGGGACGTCGCTGACCAGCGCCCGCTCGTCGCCCAGGAGCGCGTTGAGCAGCGATGATTTGCCGACGTTCGGCCGGCCCATGATCGCGATCCGGGCAGACTCCTCCTCGCCGACCTCAGGCTCGGACTCGGGAAGCTCCTCGAGGACCCTGTCAAGGAGGTCGTCGACGCCGATCCCGTGCTCGGCGGAGATCATCAGCACGTCCCTGAAGCCGAGCTCGAGAATTTCGTGTCGGAAGTGCTCCTGGCCATAGTTGTCAGCCTTGTTGGCGGCGACCACTACCCGCCGCCCGGAGCGGCGGAGGAGCTGCGCGATGTCCCGGTCGATCGTAGTCAGCCCCTGGCGCACGTCGAGCAGGAAGACGATCGCATTCGCCTCCTCGATCGCCACCCGCGTCTGGGCCTCGATATCGGCTTGGGAGAACTCTCGCGTGGGATCGGTTCCGGCGTCGAGCTCCAGCCCGGCCGTGTCGATGACCGTGAACTCGCGGCCGAGCCATTCGCAGACGCCGTAGAGCCGGTCCCTGGTCAGCCCGGCGGTCGGGTCGACGATGGCCTTTCGCCAGCCGACGAGGCGGTTGAAGAGCGTGGACTTGCCGACGTTGGGGCGCCCAACGATGGCGACGATGGGGCGGGACACGCCGCCTATTGTCGGCCTCGGGGTGAATCGGCCCGCTGCAGAGGTCGACGGTTGCCGTACACACTTGACTCTCAGTGCTCGAAGATCGGGTGATCCTGAAGGAGAACCGCGTGTTCGCGGTCTCCAATTCCTCCGGCGACATGCCGATCGGGAACGAGTATGGCTTTGGCCTCTACCAGCTCGACACTCGGTTCCTCTCCGGCTTCCAGCTGACGCTAAGCGGCGCCACGCCGATCCTGCTCAGCAGCAGCGTGGACAGGGCCTATGTGGCTACCTTCCAGCTGGTCAACCCGATCCTGCCCTCGCCCGACGGAGGCACCATCGCCAGGCAGACCATCAGCCTGCGCCGGACCCGCTTCATCCACCGCGGCCTCCACGAGCGGATCGGGATCCAGAACTGCAACCGGCACTCCGTCCAGGTCGTGCTCGAGCTCGGCTTCGCCGCCGATTTCCGCGATATCTTCGCCGTCCGCGGCTACCACGCCCGCGACCCCCTCGGCGAGGAGCTGCCCGAGGAGACCGGTGAGCTCGGGTTCCGCTTCCGCTACGCCGGCCGGGACGGAATCAGGCGGGCGACCGAGGTCCTCTTCCACTCCCGGCACCTGAACCCCACCTTCAAGGCGGGCCAGGCCCTTTTTCCTCTCGCCCTGGCGCCCCAGGAGACGTTCGTGCTGGAGGTCGACGTGCTGCCGCTCCTCGACGACCAGGAGCCTCCGCTGAACTTCGAGTTCGACTCCGCGCTGGCCAAGCTCGAGACCTCCTACCTCGACTGGAACCAGACCTGCACCCAGATCCACACCGACAACAAGGTGCTCGACAAGGGCCTGCTCTGGCGGAGCCGGGAGGACCTCCGGATCCTCTGCGACGACTTCCCGGACGGCCTCTTTCCCACCGCCGGCATCCCCTGGTACGCGGTGCCCTTCGGTCGCGACGGCCTGATCACCTCGATGCAGGCGCTGGGCCTCAACCCCGACCTCGCCCGGGGAACACTCCGGTACCTGGCACGCTGGCAGGGTAAGGAGGTCGACCCCACGCGAGAGGAGGAGCCCGGCAAGATCTTCCACGAGATCCGCTTCGGCGAATTGGCCAACCTGAAGCTGATTCCCCACACCCCCTATTACGGTTCGGTCGACTCGACGCCGCTGTTCCTCTGCCTGCTCGTCGACCTCGTCGACTGGACTGGCGACGTTGACCTGCTGACCGGGCTGACTCCGAACCTGCTCGCCGCGCTGCGCTGGTGCGACCAGTACGGTGATCTCGATGGCGACGGGTTCGTCGAGTACCAGCAACACAACCCACTCGGTGTCCGCAACCAGGGCTGGAAGGACTCCACCGACTCGCTGACGGCGGTGGACGGCCGCCTGGCTCCGCTGCCGGCGGCGCTGGTCGAGGTCCAGGGCTATGTCTACCGGGCCAAGGCGGGCCTGGCACGGATCTTCCGGGCGCGCGGCCAGGCCGGGACGGCTGACCGGTTGGAGGCAGAGGCTCGGCAGCTGCGCAAGCGCTTCAACCGGGCCTTCTGGATGCCGGAGGCGAAGTTTCTCGCCCAGGCCCTGGATGGCGAGAAGGAGCAGGTGCGCGCGATCTCCTCCAACCCCGGCCACGCCCTCTGGGCGGGGATCGTGGACAAGACCCGCGCGGCAGCCGTCGTCCGGCGCCTGGTGTCGCCGGAGATGTTCTCCGGCTGGGGCATCCGGACCCTCGCCGCTACCTCGGTCAACTACAACCCGATGAGCTACCACAACGGCTCCATCTGGCCCCACGACAACTCGATGATCGTCGCCGGGATGCGCCGCTACGGCCACCATACGGAGGCCGAGCTGGTCGCCCGATCGGTGATCGAAGCAGGTATGCGCTTCGCCGACGACCGGCTGCCCGAGCTCTTCTGTGGCTTCGCCCGCGACCGCCGTTTCAATTCCCAGCCCGGTGAGTACCTGGTCAGCTGCAACCCCCAGGCGTGGGGATCGGGGTCGATCTTCCAGTTCCTGACCGTGATGCTCGGGCTGGAGGTCGACGTGCTCGGCGGCAGGGTCCGGATTGACCCCGTCGAGACCCCCCTCTACGACCGCCTCCACGTATCCGGGCTCCGGGTCGGCGACGGCACCCTCGACTTCACGGTGGACCACCGTCGCGGCGGCGTGCGGGTGGCCGTCGACCGCTGCCCGGCCGGCATCACGGCGGAGCACCCGTCCTGAGCGCGGCGCTGCCGAGCCTGCTCTTCGTCCACTACACCGCGGCGCCGGTCCTCGGCGGCGTGGAGTCGATCATGGCAGCGCAGGCGCGCCTCCTCGCCGCGGCCGGCCACCGGGTGACGGTCGTGGCTGGCAGGGGCGTCTGCGAGGTCGTGCCGGAGCTCGACTCCCGCCACCCGGAGGTGGAGGCGATGACCCGGCGCCTCGCGGCCGGCGAGGACATGGAGGCCGAGCGCGAGCGGCTGGCAGATCGGATCTCGCACCAGCTCGGGCACATCATCGACAAGAGCGACCTGGTCATCGCGCACAACGTGATGACGATGCATTTCAACCTCGCGCTCACCGATGCCTTGACAAGGGCGTCCCGGCCCATCCTTGCCTGGACCCACGACCTCACCTGGACCAACCCGCGGTACGAGGCCTTCCACCGCGACGGGAGTCCCTACGATGCTCTTCACCGTCCCCAGCCCGGCGTTCGCTACGCGGCGGTCTCGGAGCGCATGCGCATCCAGCTCGCCGAGATCTACGGCGTCGAGTCGGCGGTCGTGCCCAACGGCATCGACCGGGCCGCCCTGCTTCGCATCCGCCCCTCAACGCTCGAGCTGCTCGGCAAGGTCGGAGCCATCAGCGAAGGCCCCCTCGTCCTGGTGCCCTTCCGGGTCACCCGCCGCAAGCGCCTGGAGCTCGCCCTCCGGGCGATAGCCGTGGCCGCTAGGGGGCGGCCCGGCCTCCGCCTGGTCGTCTCCGGTCCGCTAGGCCCGCACTCGGCCGACAACGACGGCTACTGGGCCGAGCTGGTCGAATTGCGTCGCGAGCTCGGCCTGGAAGGGCGGGCGATCTTCTTGCGCGAGGTGGGTGAGCCGCACCCGGTGGACAACGAGATGGTGGCCGAGCTCTACCAGCTGGCGGCGGCCGTGCTACTCACGAGCGACGCCGAGGGGTTCGGACTGCCGGTACTGGAGGCCGGCCTCGCCCGGGTGCCGGTCGTCTGCAGCGACCTCGACGTCTTCCGCGAGGTGGCCGGTGACGACGCCTACACCTTCGCGGTCGACGCCACGCCCGAGGTGGTGGCCGGCCGCCTAGAGGAGGCGCTCGCCTCCCCTGCGGCCAGGCTCCAGGTGCGGATCGGCGCCCGCTACGACTGGGCGGCCGTGCGCCCGCGCATCGAGGAGGAGATCCGGCTTGCCACCGGCTGAGCGCTACCGCGTACTAGTCCCGATCCTGACCACCCGGCGGGCGCCCGAGCTGCTCCGGGTCGGTGCGGCGATCCTCAAGCACCGGGGAGGAACCGGCAGTCTCCTGGGCGTGGTAGAAGTGGCCAGGGGCCAGCCGATCTCGCGCGGCATCACGGTGGCACGCCGCTATCGCCGGCTGCTGAACCAGATCACCGCGCTCGGCGAGGGCTCGCGGGCGATCTTCGGCGTCGAGGTGCGGGTTGCCCACAATCTCGCCCTCGGCATCCGCGAGGCCGTATACGACGTCGGCGCCGATCTTCTGGTGCTCGAGTGGCCGGGACTGTCCGTCCGTCCCGGCGTCAGCTCGGTCATCGCCAGCCTCGTTTCGGATCCGCCGGCGGACCTGGTGCTTGTGCGCCCCGATCCCGACCCTGCGAGCCCGGTGACCGGTGGCGTCCTGGTCCCAATCCGGGGTGGTCCCAGCGCGCGCCTGGCCCTTCAGGTCGCTGACGCACTGGCCGCCGCGGAAGAGCTGCCGCTGAGCGTCCTGCACGTCTATCGCCCAGGCCAGCAGACCGAGCGGCGGCGCCGCGAGGAAGCCTACGTACACCAACTTGCGGGTGAGCTCCGCCACGCCGACCACCGGCTCCTCGAGGTGGAGTCGACCCAGCCGGGAGGCGCCATCCTGGAGGCGGCGAACACCCATCGGATCACCGTCATAGGCGCCCAGGCCGAGTCCGCCCGCTCCCCCCAGCTCGTCTCGCTGGCTCTGGCCCGGACGGTCCGCCACCTCGGCGGGACCGTGTTGATAGTGAAGAGCGCCGGCCTCGTCGCGCGCGCCGAGTCACCGATCGAGAGCCTCTACTCGCCGCCGATCAGCGAGCGGCAGCTGTCGGCTCGGGTCGATCGCTGGTTCGCCGAGAACACCTTCCACTCGCGGGAGTTCCGCGACCTCGACCGCTTGGTCGAGAGCAAACGGCGGCAGCGGCTGACCATCAGCCTCGGACTGCCGACCCTGAATGAGGAGGCGACCATCGGCCGCATCCTCCGCCTGACCAGGGACTTCCTGATCGATCGCCACCAGCTGTTGGACGAGCTGGTGGTGATCGACAGCGGCTCGACGGACGGCACCGTGGAGATTGCCCGCTCGATGGGCGTCGAGGTCGTCCAGCATCGCGACATCCTGCCCGAGTACGGCAGCTTCCGGGGCAAGGGGGAGGCTCTCTGGAAGAGCCTCCATCTCCTCCGCGGCGACCTGATCGCCTGGTGCGACACGGACATCTCCAACTTCCACCCCCGGTTCGTATTCGGCACCGTCGGGCCTCTCCTGACGGACTCGCGGATCAGCTTCGTGAAGGGGTTCTACAAGCGCCCGCTGCGGTTCGGCACCGAGATCGTCACCGCTGGCGGCGGCCGGGTCACCGAGCTCACGGCGCGGCCGGTCATCAACCTCTTCTACCCCGAGCTCTCGGGGCTACTGCAGCCGCTGTCAGGCGAATATGCCGGCCGTCGCGAGCTCCTCGAGCAGCTGCCCTTCTTCACCGGCTACGGGATCGAGATCGGGATGCTGATCGACATCCTGGAGTCCTTCGGGCTCAACCGCATCGCCCAGGTCGACCTCGGCTCACGCGTCCACCGCAACCAGGAGCTGTTCGACCTCTCGAAGATGGCGTTCGCGATCCTCCAGGTGGCGATCCGGCGGCTGGGCGACCGGCACCGGATGCACCTGCTGGAGGAGGTGAACCGGTCGATGAAGCTGATCCACTACGACAACGATCGCTTCTTCTTAGAGCTCAAGGACATCGAGGATAAGGAGCGCCCTGCCCTTCGCGCCGTCCCCGAGTACCTGGCTCGCCGCCACGAGCAGAAGCGGGCGCTGGAAGCGCGGCCGACTAGCTAAATTCAGATGTCTGGACACCGAAGTTAAGATGGCGTAGATAATTAGTAGTGCATTGCGGTCGAGAATGTGCTATGCTCTAAGGCGTGGGCTCAGTGCCACCAGACGTTCCTGCAGAGCCACTGCTTGAGCTTGAGCCGCTGG
>DATLQT010000080.1:0-4411 GCA_035535055.1 Candidatus Dormiibacterota bacterium
CTCCGACATGGCGATGAAGGTGACCACCGACGCGGTCCAGGTTCTCGGCGGCTATGGCTACATCAACGACTACCCGGTCGAGCGGATGATGCGCGACGCCAAGATCACCCAGATCTACGAGGGCACCAACCAGATCCAGCGGGTCGTCATCGGGAGGGCGCTCCTCCGGGAGTAGCGCTCTGGCTGAGAAGCATCGACGCCCCGCTCGACGACGTCGGCGCGATGCTGGCCTGGCCCCTGGTCGAACGCCGCGACGTCCTCCGGCTGGTCTCCATGGGACTCCTCTGGCTCCTGCTGGTGCTCACCGTGGTCGGTATCCCGATCGCGTCGCTGTCGCTCACGGGCTGGATGCTGAAGGCGGTGGACAACCTGCGCGAGCGCCGGCTCGAGCTACCGCCGCCGGGCTTCCACCTGCGCCGCGGCGCGGCGCTCTTCACCGTCCAGGTCGCCTACCTGCTGGCGCTGCTGCTGGTGTCGGGGCTTGCGGTCGCCGCCGGTGTCAGACTGGGCGGAGTCGGCGGTGGACTGCTGGCGGTTTTCGGGGAGTCGCTCTTCACCCTCGGCAGCACCCTGCTGGTCGCCCTGACCCCGGTCCTGACGCTGCTGACCGAGGACGGCGGCGCTGCCGCCGGTCTCAACGCCCGCCGATTGCTCGCGCTGCTCGACCGCAATCGGCGGCTGGCGGTGGGAAGTGGCTTGCTGAGCCTGCTCTGTCTAGACATAATCAGCCCGATCGGACTGCTTGCCTGCGGTGTGGGGCTGGCGGTCAGCGCGGCTTATGCGTACGCCGTGCTCGCGTCAACGATCGTGGCCTACGACCGCCAGCTGAGGAGATGAAGCATGGAACAAGTGCCCCCGGGCGGTCAGGAGCCGCCTCCCGAGCAGCCTGAGGAGCCGCGGGCCGAGCAGCCGTCCGCGGAGCCGCCGGCACAGTCCCCGCCGCCACCGTCGGGAGGTGGTTGGCAGGCTCCGCCCCCTGCGCCTGGCTCCCAGGCGCCGCCTCCGCCTCCGGCCCCGCCCGGTTTCCAGGCGCCGCCTCCGCCTCCGCCCAGTTTCCAGGCGCCACCCCCGCCTCCGCCTGCGGGTGGCTACACGCCTCCCCCGCCGCAACCGCCCCCGCCACCACCCGGGGGTGGCTACACGCCTCCACCACCGCCCGGCTTCGCCGCGCCCCCGCCTCCGCCGGGCGCCTACCAGGCTCCGCCGCCCGGTTTCGCCCCATCTGGATCGATCGCTGCCTCGCCCCCGACCGACCAGATGGCGATCTGGGCCATCATCCTGGCCGGCATCGGCCTGCCGGGTCTTTGCTGCTTCGGCGTCGGCGGCATCATCCTCGGGGCGGTCGCCTTCTTCCTGGGCGGCTCTTCGATCAACCGCATCCAGGCCTCGAATGGGACCGTCGGCGGCCTCACCCTGGCCCAGATCGGCCGCTGGGCCGGCCTAGCGGTGGCGATTCTCGGCCTCCTGGTCCTGGTCTACTTCATCATCGCCGTCGTCAACGGCAGCTACAACAACAGCACCACGGCCACGCCCTAGCTGAGATTCCCGACCTCGGCGACCCCCAGCGGGCGGCGGAAGGTTTCCGGTCTTTTCCGGCGCCGCCGCCCGCCCCGCCGCCGTTAGACTGAAGCCAGTTCCTTTGGGCCGGCCAAACGGTCCCGGGAAGAGTGACCACGCGCCGGACCACGGCGTTATGACAGGGTGCCGAACTTCAAACCGACACTGACCAGCGCTCGGCTCGCATGAGGCCAAGGCGCTCCCGCTACCGTCTCAGCAAACGTTTCACCGGGGTAGCACCCGTCGCGATCATCGCGGCCATCCTGCTCCTCGCGGTCGGGGGCGCCCTCTTCGCTGCCCGCCTGAGCGGCCTCATCGCCGGCGTGACCGGGTCCGGCGTCTCGCTCGGGACCGTCACCAACGGGCTGGGCATCACGGAGCCGCCGGCCGGTAGCATCGCCTACCGGCTCAAGCACAAGGACCCGACCCCGATCAACCTTCTGGTCCTCGGCTACGGCGGAGCCGAGAACGACGCCCCCTATCTCACCGACACCCTGATGGTCCTCCGCCTGGACCCAGCCAGCAACCGGGTGGCGATGATCTCGGTGCCGCGCGACCTCTACCTCCCGATCGAGGCCTGGCCGAGCTCTACTGGGATCGCCCACACCGAGAAGATCAACGCGGCCTTCCTCATCGGTACCGACAATGGCGGCTATCCCGACGCGGCTCAGCGATCACCCCGGTACACGGGCCGCGACGGGGGCGGCCATCTCGCCGAGGACACTGTCGCCAAGGTGACCGGGCTTCACTTCGACGGCTACGCCGCGGTCGACTTCAAGGCGTTCAGGACCGTGGTCGATGCCCTCGGCGGAGTGAACGTCTGCCTGAGCTCGCCGCTCGACGACTACAACTACCCGAACTACAGCGACGGCTACATCCCGGGCGGCATCCATTTCAAGGCTGGCTGCCAGCATGTGAACGGCGAGCAGGCCCTCGAGATCGCACGCAGCCGCGACGCCGTCGAGCTGAACCAGCAGAGCGACTTCGCGCGCGCCCAGCGCCAGCAGCAAATCGTGGCCGCGATCAAAAAGCAGATGCTCACCGTCAATGGGTTCACCAAGCTGCCGGGCCTGATGAGCGCGCTCAGCGGCAACTTCAAGACCGACCTCACCATCGACGACCTGAGCGCCATCTACTCCTGGAGCAAGGGAGTGGACGAGAGCAAGGCCCTTCACTACGGGCTGACCAACGCCAACCTGCTCACCGTCGGCGGCTGCGGACCCGGCTACGCCGGCTACATCCTCTGCCCGGTAGACCCGAGCTACCAGATGGTCCACGCCTACATCGCGGACACCTTCCCGCCCCCGCTGGTGACCTCCGCCAAGGCGCCGGTGCAGGTTGCCTGGGGCGGCTACCCGGCAGATCTCGGGAGCAGCGTCAGCAACCTGCTCACGCCCTACGGGTTCAAGCTGGCCTCGCCGCAGAACCGGGTGCTGGTGCCGCAGGCGACGGTGATCTACGACTTTTCAGGCGGCCTCTATCCGCAGACCCAGGCCTTCCTCGCCCAGTTCTTCAAAGCCCAGGTGGTGACGGTGACGGCGAGCACGCCGGCGCCCGCCGCCTTCACCAACAACCAGGGCTTCGTGATAGACATCGGGCACGATTTCGGACGTCGCTGGTACAACTGTGGCGCCTCGGCCTGCTGACGACGGCCTACAAGGGCTGATCGAGCGCTTTCGGGCCCACGAGGTTCGCGGGCTGGCCCGGGCGATAAGCCTGGTCGAGCGCCGCGACCCGGCTGTGAGGCAGCTCTTCGCCGCCCTCGGCCCGCCCGGCTCGAACCCGGCCGTGGTGGGACTCACGGGATCGCCCGGGACCGGCAAGTCGACCCTCGCCGACGCGCTCGTGAAACACCACCGGGCCCACGACCGCAAGGTGGCCGTGATCGCCGTCGACCCCAACTCTCCCTACACCGGTGGGGCCGTCTTCGGGGATCGGATCCGCATGCAGCGTCACGCGATGGACGAGGGCGTCTACATCCGTAGCATGGGGGCCCGCGGGCACCTCGGCGGGCTCTCCATCGCCAGCCGGGAGGCGGTCCGGCTGCTCGCCGCCTACGGCTTCGACCAGGTCATCCTGGAGACGGTCGGGGTCGGCCAGTCGGAGCTGGAGGTCGCCGGGATCGCCGACACGACGCTGGTCGTGCTGGCGCCGGGCGCCGGGGACGGGGTGCAGATGATCAAGGCCGGCATCATGGAGATCGCCGACGTCTTCGTCGTCAACAAGGCCGACATGCCCGGCTATGAGCGCACGGTGCAGGAGATCCGCTCCATGCAGAACATGGGTCCCAAGCTGGCCTGGAAGCCACCCATCGTTCCCACCGTCGCGTCCCGCGGCGAGGGCGTCGAGGAGCTGGAGGCGGCGGTGCTGCGTCACCGCGAGTACCTGGACTCCAGCGGCGAGGGCGCCCGGCGTCGCCTCCGGCGCCTGGAGGAGGAGGCGGCCGACCTGGTGGCCGAGTGGTCGCGGACCGAAGCCCGCCGCCGGCTGCGGGAGGATGCCAGGCTGCGCAAGAAGCTGGAAAACGAGCAGTCTCCGTACGGCGCCGCCGAGACTATCCTCAAGTTGAAGTGAAGGTCAGGTACGAGTCCGCCTCCCGGGCCGCATGGGAAAAGGCCTACCAGTCGGCGGCCAAGCGCGACGACGGGATCGAGACCTCGACCATCTCGGGGATCCCGGTCGAGCCCCTCTATTCGAGCGAGGACGTCGCCGACCTCGCCGAGGAGATGCCCGGCGAGTTCCCCTACACGCGCGGCGTCCACCCGACCGGCTACCGCGGCCGGCTCTGGACGATGCGCCAGTTCAGCGGCTTTTCGACCGCGGCCGAGACCAACCGCCGCTACCACTACCTCTT
>DATLQT010000081.1:0-19643 GCA_035535055.1 Candidatus Dormiibacterota bacterium
GGATGGCCGTCAGCTGGCCGCTGGTGCGCCCGCCCAGAGAGCTGGAGCCGTCGGAGGACGCGGTTGCCACCCCGGCCCCGGCGCAGTCGCCCGCGGTCAGCGCAGGCGATCGAGCAGGGGTGCCAGCCGAGCTGCCAGTCCGGGCGTCAGCGAGCGAAACGGCGAAGGGGAGAAGTTGAGCACCAGGTGCTCGCAGCCGGCCCGCGCATACTCCCGCAGCGCTTCGGCAACCGCCACCGCCGAACCGCTGACCGCTCGTTCGCCGAGGCCGGGCTGTCCCGCTTGCGCCAGCTTTAACTCCGCCTCGGCCAGCTCGGCGCCTTCCAGCGGCACGGCGAAGACGCCGGCGCTGGCCACCAGCTCCGACCGGCTCCGGCCGGCCGCGGCCAGGGCGGCCTCGACCGCGGCCAGCCCGGTCGCGAAGGTCTGGGTCCCGGCCCCGTGCCAGGCGCTGTTCCAGCCGCCGGCCAGGCGCCCTGTGAGGGCGAGCATGCGGGGACCGAAGGCGGCCACCCAGGGTGGCGGCACCGGCGGCCCGAAGACCTGCCCCTGGCGCAGCCGCTGGTAGCGGCCCTCGAAGTCGCGGGGGCCCTCCCCGAGAAGCCCGCAGAGGACCTCCAGGTACTCCTCGAAGCGGCCGACCAGGTGGTCGAAGGGGAAGCCGAAGGCGTCGAACTCCGGCTGATGCCAGCCGGCGCCGACGCCCAGCAGCAGGCGGCCGCCGGATGCCTCCTGGAGCGCCTTCGCCTCCCGCGCCAGCTGGGCCGGGGGACGGAAGGCGGCGCAGGCGACGAGCGTGCCGAGCTGGATCCGCTCGGTGCGGGCGGCGATGTAGGCGAGGAGCGTCATCGGGTCCGGGCCGGCCGGCGAGCGAGACCCGTCGCGCTCGACCAAGAAGTGGTCCATCACCCAGACCGAGTCGTAGCCCAGCCGTTCGGCCTCGACCGCGTCCTCGACCATCTCCCCGAACGACCGCGGACGGCGCGGCGCCAGGTCGCCGGCCGCGATCGTGACACCGACTCGCATCTGGGGCCGAGATTAGCGACTCGGCTAGAATCTCCCCTGCCCTCCAGCCAATGAGCACCTTTCGCGACTCTCCCTCTTACCTCCTGACCTCCGAGTCGGTGACCGAAGGCCACCCAGACAAGGTCTGCGATCAGGTCTCGGACGCCGTCCTCGACGCGATGCTGGCCCAGGACCCGGAGGCGCGGGTCGCCTGCGAGACGGCGATCACCAAGGGTCTGTGCATAGTCATCGGCGAGGTCACCACCACCGCCGACATCGACATCACCCGGACCATCCGCGACACCATCCGCAAGATCGGCTACACCAGCGATGAGCTCGGCTTCGACGCCGACCACGGGCTCATCCAGGTCTACTTGAAGGAGCAGTCGCGGGACATCGCGGCCGGCGTCGACCACTCCCTCGAGGAGCGCTCGGGCGAGCTGGAGGACGACCCCTTCGAGCTCCAGGGCGCCGGCGACCAGGGGATGATGATCGGCTTCGCCTGCAGCGAGACGCCCGAGCTGATGCCCCTCACCATCTCGCTCGCCCACAAGCTGACCCGCCGGCTCGCCGAGGCGCGCCGCGACGGCAGCCTGCCCTGGCTGCGGCCCGACGGCAAGTCACAGGTCACCGTCGAGTACGCGCACGGGAAGCCCAAGCGGATCGAGGCGGTGGTCATCTCCACCCACCACGAGGGCAGGGTCACCAGCGAGGAGATCGAGCGCGGGGTCCGCGAGCAGGTCATCGACAACGTGCTGCCGGCATCGCTGGTCGACGCCAAGACCAAGATCCTGGTCAACCCGAGCGGCCGCTTCGAGGTCGGCGGCCCGATCGCCGACGCGGGCCTCACCGGCCGCAAGATCATCGTCGACACCTACGGTGGCGTCGCCCGCCATGGAGGCGGAGCCTTCAGCGGCAAGGACCCGTCGAAGGTGGACCGCTCGGGGGCCTACGCCGCCCGCCACGTCGCCAAGAACATCGTCGCGGCCGGGCTCGCCGAGCGCTGCGAGGTGCAGGTGTCCTACGCCATCGGCCGCTCGCACCCGACCTCGATCTCGGTCGAGACCTTCGAGACCTCGACCATCCCCGAGCAGGAGCTGGCCGACCTGGTCCGGACCCACTTCGACCTCCGCCCGGGGGCGATCATCGCCCGCCTCGACCTCCGCCGGCCGATCTACTCGCAGACCGCGGCCTACGGGCACTTCGGCCGCGACGACATCGACGTTCCCTGGGAGCGCACCGACGTGGCCGACGCTCTTCGGTCAGCGGCCTCGACGGCGCCCGCGCGCCAGTAACGGCCTGAGAGGAGTCCCGGGGACACGGAAGCCCCCGTTCGTGGCGCGCGAGGTAGGCGCCCATCCGCAGAACCGAAACCGGGCGAACCCCATCCCGATGGGTTCGCCACCTGATTTGAGCACGTTGGGCTATCCGGCAGCGTTGTCCGCGGAACGGACGACCCAAGCCAGGTGTTCGTGGTCCCAATGGGAGAGCGTCCCGGCTTCGTCGCGCAGGAGCGGATCGACGGACGCAGCGAGTCGCCTCAGGAAGGACTCGACGGCGTAGACGACCAGCAGTGAGTGCGTGTTGCCAGCATGCTCGTCACGGGCCTTGGCCTGGAGGGCCTAGAAAGCTGCCGCGGCAGCTGCGTCGATGACGGCTTGGTCCATCAACTTAGGAGCGCCTCTAGAGCCGGCTGGAGGCGAGCGCCGCCCCCAAGTTCGCGGGCCAGCTCAGCCAGACGAGCTGGACTGGCACCGCGGCGACCCATGTACCGGCGTAGAGCGTGCAGCGCGACGTCCTGGCCGACCCAGCGTGACATCCTTATCGCGTCGATAATCGACCGCTCCGCCGAGTAGATCCAGAAGGGCTCTGCGGCGTCGCTACTAGCCCGTTGGCGCTCAAGCGCGAAAGTGCTCGCGTTGAAGGAATGGACCTTGGTTGCCGGCCGCTTAATCGCTGGGCGATGCGCCCCACGGGGCACCGCTACGTGCACCTGCTCGGGAATCTCATCAGTAAGATCCCAGTAGGCCAAAGCCGAGTTCAGGCAGATGGTGCCGCCGGGCATATGGGCCGATACCACTGCCAGATCGGACAACATCCCCATCCCTGTGCCGGCTAGCCGGACGACTCCACGTCCCGCTGCCTCCAACGCTCCACGCCCGCGCAGCCGATGCAATGTTGTGCGGCTGATGCCGGCCTCAACGGCCTCGGACACTCGGAAAGGCCGCGTATCGAACCGCTCGCGAAGGAGCGTGAGCACGGGGGCGTTGTTTTGGGGCATGGAACAAATCATATACACGAGGGTCCTTCATGTAGAGATTCGGTTTCACGCCGCGTTTGCCAGTTGGCCGAGCTTCTTTCAGCGGATTTTGGGGCTAGGCTGAACCGCTTCCGAGATCTCCCGACAGTTGGGAGGTAGCTAGACCAAAAGAAGAGACGGCCTCAATCTCTGGGAGTTCTACGCCACTAGAGGAGGGGTCGCCTTGACTAATGAGGACCTGCTTTTCCGGCACCGGAAGCAGCTTTTCGCGCGGGCTGGGGAGGTCGGCGTGCGTCGTGCCTGCACTGAGCTGGGCTACCACCACTCGGCCTACTACTACTGGTTACCCCTGGTCGAGCGGCACGGGCTCGAGATCCTCCGGCCGCGGGAGCGGCGCCGGCCTGGAAAGAAGGGGGACCCGCCCCCCTTTGCCCTTTCTACATTTCTGAGCGGACGAAGTCGGCCACCCGCTCGCCGATCATCATCGTCGGCAGGTTGATGTTGGCGCGCGGCACGGTCGGCATCACCGACGCGTCGGCGACGTAGAGGTTCTCCACTCCGCGGAGTCGGCAGTGGTCATCCACCACCGCCAGCGGGTCGTCGTCGGCGCCCATCCTGAGGGTTCCCGAAGGGTGGTAGTCGGTTGCGTGGAAGTCGAGGAAGTGCTGCCGCAGGGCCTCGGGGTCCCTGGCCGTCTCGGCGTCGGGAAGGAGCGGTTCGCACCTGATGCTGGAGCCGAGCACCTCCGCTACCGCGAGCGCGGCGCGGGCGCCGCCGAGCAGGCGGTCGAGGTCTCGCGGGTTGGAGAAGAAGCGGTGCTCGATGTGCGGCTCGGCGCGGGGGTCGCGCGAGACGGCCCGGACGATCCCCTCCGACTCGCAGTTGCTGACCTCGATGTAGAGCCCGCTCAGGCCCGGCATCGCGAAGAGCTCGCCGAAGACGAAGGTGAACTTGACGTCGTCGACGGCAAGGCCGGCCTGGGTCCGGAGCTTGAGCGTCGGCCCGATCGGGATGAAGCCGGAGGGCGCCAGCTGGCCGGTGTCGAGGGCGATCAGCGAAGAGACGTGGTCCAGGAGGTGCTCGCCGACCCCTGGCAGATCGAGCAGCGGGTCGACGCCGATCGAGCGCAGCACCTCTGCCGGACCGACGCCCGAGCGCTGGAGGATCTGCGGCGAGTTGTAGGAGCCGGCGGCCAGCACCACCCGGCCGGCCTCAAGCTCCTCGCCGCCAGCGAGACGGACGCCCGTCGCCCGGCCGTCCTGGAGGGTGAGCGTGTCGACGAGGGTGCCGGCGCGGATGGTCAGGTTCGACCGCGACCGGGCGGCCGCCAGGTAGGTGAGCAGCGTGCTCTGGCGCTGGCGGTCCTTCAGGTTGCGCGGCAGCGGGCCGACGCCGACCCCGCCCGGCTGGTTCAGGTCGTCGAGGGCTGAGTGGCCGAGCTCGAGGCAGGCGGCACGGACCTGCTGCTGGAACGCGCTCAACGGCTCGCGTTCGACCTGGATCGGCCCCGAGTCGCCGTGGTAGGGCAGCGATCCGAATTCGCGGTCGGTCTCCAGCTTGTTGAAGTAGGGCAGGCACTGCTCCCAGCTCCAGGACGGAGCGCCGGCCGCGGCCCAGCCGTCGTAGTCCTGCGGCTGTCCGCGAAGCGCAAAGCTGGAGTTGACGCAGGAGCTGCCGCCCAGGATCCGGCCGCGGGGAAGGGCGCTCCGAGCCTGGCGGTCCAGATAGTCCCAGTCGTATTCGTTGACCCCGCTGCCGAGGCGGACGTAGCGGACGGCGTCGGGCACCTCGTCGCCCGGGTCCGGCCCGGCCTCCAAGAGCAGGACCCTAAGCGACGGGTCCTCGCTCAGCCGGCTGGCCACGACTCCACCACCCGAGCCCGAACCGACCACGATCACCTCGTACCTGTCCATCGCGCGGTAAATCTAGCCGCCGTCGTCCAGGAGGTCGCGGAACTCCCGGCGGTGGAACACCAGGGGCTCAGCGCCCTCCACGGCGCCGCCGTCGAGCACCTCGCCGAGGAAGACCCAGTGGTCGCCCGCCAGGACCTCGTTCACCGTCTTGCAGACCAGGTGCGCGGTCGAGTCCTGGTCCAGGATCGGGCCTCCCGGCGCGGTCCCCGGAGCCTTCCAGGGGATGCGTTCGAACTTGTCGGCCGACTTGGTGGCCATCAGGCGGGCGACGTGGTCGGAGCGGCTGGAGATGAAGTTGACGGTGAAGCCTCCCGAGTGCCGGATCGCGGGCAGCGTGTTCGAGTTCCGGTCGACGCAGACCAGCACCAGGGGCGGCTCCAGGGAGACGCCGCAGAAGGCGATCAGGGTGAGGCCCCGCGGCTCGCCCCGCTCGTCGAAGGCGGTCACCACGGTGACTCCGGCGGGGAACCGGCTCAGCAGGTCGCGGTAGAGCTCGGAGCGGCCGGCCCGCGGAGCGGCGCCCGGCTGGAGGGCCGCCAGCTGGGGGTCGAGAGTCGGTTGCAGCGCGTCCTCGGTCATCGCGCATTCAACTCTAGGGTCGTGGCCTCCTTCTTCCCGGTCCGGCCGGCGGTTATTGGACACCGCGCGCGGGGAAAGAGCCCCCTTCGCGAACCGTCTTTCTGATAGCACGAGCATCACGATTGCCTTACCATTTGGTTTATATGGCACTCGAACGCAAAGGGATCCGCGTGGCCGCTCGCGAGCGGATCGAGCGCAACCGCTCCGGGCTCGACCGCTGGATGGAAGACGCCGGCTGGCTGGACGGGCCCGCCGACGCCGTGCAGAAGGCGGTGCTGGCCGGGTACCAATCGCTGGGCGAGTTCGGCCAGAACCTGAAGAACACCCTCCATGGCACCCGGCCCCTCGGCCACCCGCTGCACCCGGCGGTGGTGTCGATCCCCATCGGCGCCTTCACCGTCATGTTCTTGGGCGACTGGCTGGGGATGTTCCGGGCGGTTCCCGCCGAGATCGGCACCTTCGGCCTGGTGATCGGCCTTATCGGGATGCTGGTGGCCGCCGCCAGCGGGGTGACCGACTACACCGGGACCGCCGGCAAAGAGCGCCGCTACGCCAGCACCCACGGCCTGCTGATGAGCGCGGTCCTGGTGGCGATGCTGATCTCCCTATATCTCCGCTACCACCCGGGCTCGGCGCTCTATCGCGACGGCGTCCTGCTCTCGACCCTGGCCTACCTGGTGATGGGCTTCGGCTCCTACCTGGGAGGCCACCTGAGCTTCGGCTTTGCCACCATGGTCAACCACAACGCGCTTCGCGAGGGCACCACCGAGTGGACCACCGTCGGGGCGGCCTCCCGCTTTTCGGAGGGCAAGATGGTTCGGGTGATGGTCGGCGACATGCCGGCCCTGGTGGTGCGGCTGGGCGGCCGGCTGAGCGCGATCGCCGCCACCTGCTCGCACGCCGGCGGGCCGCTCGACGAGGGCACCCTGGAAGGCGACGTCGTCACCTGTCCCTGGCACGCCTCCCGCTTCTGCGTCTCCGACGGCCACGTCGAGACCGGGCCGGCGACCTTCGCGCAACCGGCGCTGCTGGTGGTCGAGGAAGGGGGCAAAGTAAGGCTCCGGATGCCCTAGCCCGGTCCTAGACTGGGCCTGGAGATGGAGTCAGGCCGCCTCACCCAGCCGTTGGTGCGTGACGAGGGCGTTCTCCGGCCCGCGAGCTGGGAGGAGGCGCTCGACCGCGCGGCGGCGGGTTTCAGGCGCGAGCTCAAAGCCCACGGCCCCGCCGCCTTCGGCCTCTTCAGCTGCTCGAAGGCGACCAACGAGCTGAACTTCATCACCCAGAAGTTCGCCCGCCAGGTTATCGGCTCCAACAACGTCGACAGCTGCAACCGGACTTGACACGCCCCCTCCGTCGTCGGTCTGGCGACAGTGTTCGGGGCCGGGGGAGGGACCAGCAGCTACCGCGAGAGCGAGACCGCGGACCTGATCCTGCTCTGGGGCTCCAACGCCCGTGAGACGCACCCGATCTTCTTCCACCACGTCCTCAAGGGGATCCACGCCGGCGCGCGGCTGATCGTGGTCGATCCCCGGCGGACCAGCTCGGCCCGCTGGGCGGACCTGTGGCTCGGCCTCGAGGTGGGCAGCGACATCTCGCTGGCCAACGCGATGGCGGGGGAGATCATCCGCGCCGGCCTCGTCAAGGAGGAGTTCGTGGCGGTCGCGACGACCGGCTTTGACGCCTACTTTGAGTGCGTCGCCGCCTACCCGCTGGAGCGCGCCGAGCGGGACACCGGGATCCCGGCCGAGGTGATCGCCGAGGTGGCCCGGGCCTACGCGCAGGCCGGCCGGGCCCAGCTCTGCTGGACCCTCGGCATCACCGAGCACCACAACGGCGTCGACAACGTGCTGGCGCTGATCAACCTGGCCCTGCTGACGGGCCACGTCGGCCGCGACGGCTCCGGCCTCAACCCGCTGCGGGGCCAAAACAACGTCCAGGGCGGGGGCGACATGGGCGCCATCCCCAACCGGCTGCCGGGCTTCCAGGACGTCGAGGACGCCGCGCTGCGGGCTCCCTTCGAGGCGGCCTGGGGCTGCACCATCCCGCCCCGCCGGGGCCTCCACCTGAGCCAGATGTTCGAGGCCATGGAGAAGGGCGAGCTTACCGCCCTCTACGTGGTCGGGGAGAACCCCGCCCAGTCGGAGGCCGACCAGCACCGCGCGCTCGGCCTCTTGAAGGGCCTGAAGCACCTGGTCGTCCAGGACCTCCACCTCACCCGGACCGCCGAGCTGGCCGACGTCGTCCTGCCGGCGACGGCCTCCTGGTCGGAGTCGGAGGGCACTGTCACCAACAGCGAGCGGCGAGTCCAGCGGGTGCGCCGGGCGCTCGCTCCGCCGGCCGGCGCCCGCGACGACATCGAGATCGTCGGCGAACTGGCCCGCCGGCTCGGCCGCGACTGGCACCAGTGCAGCTCGGAGCAGGTCTGGGACGAGCTTCGCAGCCTCTCGCCGATGCACCGGGGGATGAGCTACCCCCGGCTGGAGGCGATGGACGGCATCCAGTGGCCCTGCCCGGAGGAAGGGCACCCGGGCACGCCGACCCTCCACGCCCGGCTCTGGGCGCGCCCGGTCGAGGGGCCGCGGGCGCCCTTCAGCGCGGTCGAGTTCGAGCCGCCGGTGGACGAGCTGACGCCGGATTACCCGATCCGGCTCACCACCGGCCGCCGCCTCGACTCCTTCAACACCGGCGTCCAGAGCGGCCGCTACGACTCGCCTTTGCGCCGGGGCGAGACCATCGACCTCCACCCCGCGGACGCGGCCAAGCTGGGCCTCGCCGAGGGCGAGGTGGCGCGCGTCGTCTCCCGCCGGGGAGCCGTCGAGGCCCCCGTCCGGCTCGACCCCGGACTCCGCCCCGGCCTCGCCTTCATGACCCTCCACTTCCCCGACGAGGTGGCGACCAACCTTTTGACGATCGACAGCTGGGACCCGCAGTCGGGCACCGCCGAGTTCAAGGCCAGCGCCGTGCGCGTCGAGCGCGCCGGGCAGCCGGTGGCGGGCTGAGGCGGTGGACCTCCGCCTGAGCGGCGCCGCCGCCACCGAGGTCGAAAGGGAGGCGATCGACGCCGTGCTCGGCCCGGCGGTCAAGGCGGGTTCCCGGGTGGTCCGCGGCGGCCACCGGGATCGCGAGCGCCGCCACCTGCTGCTGCCCGCCCTGCACGCGCTCCAGGACCGGGTGGGCTGGGTGAGCCGCGGCGCCACCGAGCACCTGGCCGAGCGGCTGGCGGTGGCGCCGGCCGAGATCCACGGCGTCGCCAGCTTCTACCACCTGCTGGCGACCCACCCCGGGCCTAAGACCGTGGTCCACGTCTGCGACGACGTCGCCTGCCTGGCCGCCGGGGCGGGGAAGCTCTTCGCCGAGCTCGACGCCTCCGGCGCCGCCTGGAAGCGGAGCCCCTGCCTGGGCCACTGCGAGCACGGTTCGGCGGCGCTGGTCCGCCGCGCCGGCGGCCGGGGCGAGGCCCTCGATGTGACCCTGGCGCCGGTGACCGCCAGCCAGGTGACCGACCTTTTGGCCGGCGGGCCGGCGCCCAGCCAAGGGGTGCCCGACCTGCCCGCGCCGGGCGAATTCAGGGCGCTGCGGCGGGCCCGGGAGCTGGGACCGGACGGGGTGCTGGCGGAGCTGGCCGCGGGCCGGCTGGTGGGCCGGGGCGGCGCCGCCTTCGCCACCGCCCGCAAGTGGGAGGCGGTGGCGCGCTCGCAGCTGCGCCCGCGCTACGTCGTCTGCAACGCCGACGAATCGGAGCCGGGGACCTTCAAGGACCGGGTCCTGCTCGAGCGCGACCCCTACCAAGTCCTCGAGGCGATGCAGGTCTGCGGGCACGTGGTGGGCGCCGAGCGCGGCTTCATCTACATCCGCGACGAGTACCCCAGGGCCCGCTCGCTGGTCGCCGCCGCGATCGAGCGCCTGCGGGCCGGCGGCCTGCTGGAGGGCTTCGAGATCGAGCTCCGCCGCGGCGCCGGCGCCTACGTCTGTGGCGAGGAGACCTCGCTCTTCAACTCGATCGAGGGCCATCGCGGCGAGCCCCGCAACCGGCCGCCCTTCCCGGTCGAGAGGGGCCTTTTCGGCCGCCCGACGGTGATCAACAACGTCGAGACCCTGGTCGCGGTGGCGCGGATCCTGGAGGAGGGCGGCGAGGCCTACGGCCGGCTGGGCACCGCCGGCTCGGCCGGAACCAAGCTCTTCTGCGTCTCGGGCGCGGTCGAAAGGCCCGGCCTCCAAGAGGTCGAGTTCGGCGCCACGCTGGGCCAGCTGATCGAGCTGGCCGGAGGCGTCCGCTCCGGCCATACCCTGCAGGCGGTGCTGCTCGGCGGCACGGCCGGCTCGCTGGTCGGAGCGGGCCGGCTGGACCTGCCGCTCACCCTGGAGGCCACCCGGGAGGCAAAGACCACCATCGGCTCGGGCGCCGTCGTCGTCTTCGACGAGACCAGTGACCTGGGCGAGGTCGCGGTGCGGATCGCGCGCTTTTTCCGGGAGGAGTCCTGCGGCCAGTGCGTGCCCTGCCGCGTCGGCACCGTCCGCCAGGAGGAGGCGCTCCGCCGGCTCTTCGCCGGGCGGCCGCTCGGCTCCCGCGAGGAGGAGCTGGTCCGGCTCAAAGACATCGCCCAGGTGATGCGCGACGCCTCCATCTGCGGGCTCGGCCAGACCGCCGCCAACGCCGTCCAGAGCGCGCTGGTGCAGCTCGGGATGCAGGCCTGAGATGGCGCTCGCCCTCAACGTCGACGGCCGCGAGGTGGAGGTCGCCGAGGGAGCCTCGGTCCGCGAGGCCTGCGCCGCCGCCGGCGTCACTGTCCCCACCCTGTGCTACAACGACGGCTTCACCCCCGCCAACGCCTGCCGCCTCTGCGTCGTCGAGCTGGAGGGATCCCGGACCCTGGTCGCCGCCTGCTCCCGCCCGGCCGAGCAGGGGATGCGCGTGCTCACCGCGTCCGAGCGCGTCCGCCACAGCCGGCGGATGGTGCTGGAGTTCCTCGGCTCCTCGGTCGACCTCTCGCTGGCGGCGGGGCTGGCCGGACCGCTCGCCGAGTACGGGGCGCGGCCGGAGCGCTTCGGCGCCGCCGCCGAGACGGTCGCCCAGCCCCCCAAGGTGGACAACCCGCTCTACGTGCGCGACTACTCCAAGTGCGTGCTCTGCTATCGCTGCGTGCAGGCGTGCGGCAGCGAGGCGCAGAACACCTTCGCGATCTGGGTCTCCGGCCGCGGCTTCGAGGCGCGGATCGCGACCGAGTACGACGCCGCCCTCCCCGATTCCGCCTGCGTCTACTGCGGCAACTGCGTCCAGGCCTGCCCGACCGGAGCGCTGAGCTTCAAGAGCGAGTACGACCTCCGCCAGGCGGGCACCTGGGACCAGAGCCGGCAGGCGCAGACGACGACCATCTGTCCCTACTGCGGCGTCGGCTGCAGCCTCGAGCTGCTGGTCCAAGACAACCAGGTGGTCCGGGTCAGCTCACCGGCCGGCCACGACATCACCCGGGGCAACCTCTGCATCAAGGGCCGCTTCGGCACCCAGGCGCCGGAGGGCGCGGGGGTGGCTAGGCGGTTCCCGGCTCGTCCCCCGAGTTGACCCAGCGGATGCCGCCGTTGGCGATCACCAGGTCGTCGGCGGCGCCCGGGCCCCAGGAGCCGCGCTCGTAGGTCTCCGGGTGGCCCTCCGCCTCCCAGGCCGAGACCAGCGGGTCGACGATCTCCCACGAGCGCTCGATCTCCCGGCCGCCGGGGAAGACGGTGTGGCCGCCGGCCAGCACCTCGCTCAGCACGTTGTCGTAGGCGTCGGGCAGCGGTGCTCGAGCCAGCCGGCGGTACTCCAGCTTCATCCCGGCGGGGACCATCTCGAAGCGCGGTCCCGGCCGCTTGGCGCCGATCCGCAGCGTGATGCCCTCGTCGGGCTGGATCCGGATCACCAGCAGGGTGGGGATCGGCCGCTGGCGGCGCCCTCCGACCGCCAGCTGGGGCGCGTCCCGCCAGCGGACGACGACCTCGGTCACCTGCCGGCGGAGCGACTTGCCGGTGCGGATGAAGATCGGCACGCCGTCCCAGCGCCAGTTCTCGATCGACACCCTGGCCGCGGCGAAGGTCTCCCGGCGGCTATCGGGGTCGACGCCGTTCTCGTCCAGATAGCCCTCGTATTGGCCGCGCACGGCGGCGTTGTGATCGAGCGGCTCGACCGCGCGCAGCAATTCCAGCTTGGCCTTGCGGATGTCGGCCGGGTCGAAGGTGGTGGGCGGTTCCATGGTCACCAGCGCCAGCACCTGGAGGACGTGGTTTTGGACCATGTCGCGAACCGCCCCGATGCGGTCGTAGTAGCCGGCCCGGTTGACGATCCCGATCTCCTCGGCGGCCGTGATCTCGATCGACTGGACCATGGTGCGGTTCCAGACCGGCTCGAAGATGGAGTTGGAGAAGCGGAAGGCGAGCACGTTCTGGACTGTGTCCTTGGCCAGGTAGTGGTCGATCCGGAACACCTGGTCCTCGCTGAACAGCTCGCGCAGCTGCTGGTTCAGCCGTCGCGCACTGGGGGCGTCCTGGCCGAGGGGCTTTTCGACCACGATCCGCTGGTTGGCGTTGTCCCGGCTCGCCAGCCCGGCCTCGCTGAGGGCGCCGAGGATGGAGCCGAAGGTCTGGGGCGGCGTGGCCAGGTAGAAGACGACGCCGCGGCCGTGGCCGAGCCGCTCTTTCAGGTCCGAGTAGCTGGCGGGCGAGTCGTAGTCGAGCCGCACCCAGTCCGCCTCGGCCCCCAGCGCCGCGCTGCCGCTGGCCTCGGTGACGATCTCTTGGAAACCGGCCCGACTGATGTCGGAACGGCCGGCGCCGAGCACCCTCAGGCCGCCCATGTTCCCATCGAGGCTGTGGAGCGCGGGGATGATCTTGCGCCGTGCCAGATCCCCGGAGGCCCCGAAAATGACGAGGTCGGTGGGCGCGCGCCTGTCGCTCATAGCCGCCCTGAACACTACCGGCTGGCCCGTCGGCGGGAGGCGGCCACCGGTTCGAGGACAATTGAGGCGATGATCGAAGTCCCCGACTGGCTCAACTCGACGCTGGCCTCCGACGCGGGCGGAGGAGCGGGAGCCATCACCTCGCTGGTCCCGCTGCGGCCCGGTCAGCTGGCGGTGGGACCGGCGACCACGGTCCGGGTTGCCCCGGGGGACAACGGTGACCTCCGAGCCGTCCTCGCCGCGGACGGGGAGGCGGGGGGCATCTTGGTGGTGGCCGGTTCAGGAGCATCGGACCGGGCGGTGATCGGCGGCCTCATGGGGAGCTGGATCGAGAACCGCGGCTACCGCGCGGTCGTGATCGAGGGCCGGGTGCGGGACTCGGCCGAGCTGCGCACTCTGAAGCTCCAGGTCTGGTGCACGGGCGTCACCCCGGTCGCGGCGGGGAAGGAGGGCGGCGGCGCGGCCGGTGGAACCATCCGCTGCGCCGGGGTGGAGGTATCGCCGGGCGACTGGGTGATCGCCGACGACGACGGCGTCGTCGTCTGGCCGGCGGCCGAGGTTCCCGCGCTGCTGGAGAAGGCCCGGGCGAGGCTGGAGAAGGACACCGGGCGCGCCGCGATCCTGGCGGCGGGGGGAGGGCTCGATTGACCAAGGCGCTGGTGATCGTGGACGTCCAGAACGACTTCTGCGAGGGAGGGAGCCTCGCCGTGAAGGGCGGCGCCGCGGTCGCGGCCGCACTCACCGAGCACCTCCGCCGCCATCGCGGCGACTACGCCCTGGTCGCGGCCACCCGCGACTATCACGTCGATCCCGGCGCCCATTTCGCGGCCGAGCCCGACTACCGGGACTCCTGGCCGGTCCACTGCGTCGCCGGAACCGACGGCGCCGAGCTCCATCCCGCCCTCGACCGCTCCGGCATCGACCTGGTGTTCGACAAGGGCCGCGACAGCGCCGCCTACTCCGGCTTCGAGGCGCGTTCGGCCACCGGCGAACTGCTCGGCGACAAGCTGAAGGACGCCGGTGTCGGAGAGCTCGAGGTGGCGGGCATCGCCACCGACTACTGCGTGCGGGCGACCGTCCTCGACGGCCTGAAAGCGGGTTTCAGAGTGCGGCTGCTACCGGCCCTTTGCGCCGGGGTCGCCGAGGACACCAGCCGGGCAGCCATCGCCGAGATGAAGCAGGCCGGGGCCGCGACCGCCTAGAAAAGGAGAGGCCGGCCCAAGGCCGGCCCCTCCCCAAGCGATCGAATTAGCTAGGGCGTGACCAGGCTGATCCTGGTATCCCAGTTGGCGAGCGCGGTGCGAGTCCCGCCGCAGCTTCCGAAGGCTCCGCTGCCGCCGAAGGCGGCACCCTCGTACTGGGCGAGCGTGCAGGTCTGGCCGATGTACTCGGAGGCGATCCAGATGGAGTTGCCGACGACGGCGGCCGCGCCGTAGTCACCCCATCGCGGCCGGTTGCTGCCGCCACCGTAGTAGTTGTAGCCACTGAATCCGTCCGCGGGCCCGGCTCCCTCGGTGGCGGTCTGGACGGCGCCGACGCCCGAGAGGGCGTCGATCCCGGCATAGCCGGCGCTCGGGAAGTGGTCGGGGCCGACGGCGGTGAAGGCGATGACCCCGCGGCCGCTCGAGGTGACGCCGACGGTGCCGTAAATCAAGTTGTTGTTGGTCAGCCCGAGGTAGCCGTTCTTGACGACCGTGTTGGCGGAGGGGTCGAGGACGAAGTATTCGATGCCCGCCTTGCCGTTGAGGGCCGTGTCGAGGGCGCCCCAGAGCTTCCCGTTGGTGTAGGTCGTCTGGAACATGCGGGTGTCACTGGGGTCGAGCGCGTACTCCTGCTCGGGCGCGTACTTGTCCCGCGCCCCGTTGAGGTAGTCCGCGCACTTTTTGTTGTTGAGGCAGTCCTTGAGCGGCGTGCTGCCGGTCTTCTGGTCGGCCGGCGTCGGCGTCGCGTACTGCCCGACGGTGATGACGCTGAGGGTCAGGTTCAACGACGGGCTGGCGCTATCCAGTGACGCCGTGCCGGTGAGGCTCCAGACCAGCGCCTGGTTGGAGACGCCGTAGTTGGTCGAGATGCCGGTGCCCGGGTCGTGGGCCTCGGCGCCGGCGTTGGAGCTGAGGAAGTACTCGGTGCCGGCTTTGTAATCGCCGCCGGGCGTCTCCGCGGGGGCCAGCGTGAAGCCGTTGAGGCCGTTGTCAGCGGCGTGGGTGTCGAACTGGGTCATGGCGACGCTGGTGGCGCCCGACGCGAGCGCCCGCTTGGAGAAGGCGTAGACCTGGGCGCCATGGAACTCGGGACCGAAGAAGGAGTACTCGTTGGTGGTCACGTAGAAGCCGTTGGCGTCCGCGCCCAGGTGCGGGTAGTCGCCGAAGCAGGGGCCGTAGCTACAGTTGTGGTTGGGCTGCCCGTTGGTTCCGTCGTCCTCGGCGTTGACCTTGTAGACGGTCCACAGGCCGGTCGGATCCGAGGTCTTGCTCACGGCGATGTCGAGATGGTCGGTGCCCACGAAGGCCCCGGTGCTCGGGTTGACATCGAGGGTCAGGACCAGGTGGAACCAGCGCTGGGTGTCGGTGTCGTAGTAGCAGCTCGGGTCGGTCACGAAGGGCCCGAAGGTGAGCGGCGACCGCACGATCGCCGGAGGGTAGCCGTAGAAGGTGTTGAGGTCGGTCGTCGCCTTGAGGGTCTTGCCCGAGTAGTCGAAGACCTTCATCACGTCGTTGACGGACTCCAGGACGAACCCGTTGCCGGCGCAAAGGCCCTGGTCGGGCGGCTCGACGCTGTACTGGTTGCCGCCGTTGGCGAGCCGCTGGTCGCGGTGGTTCAAACCGTCAAAGCTGAGGTTCAGCACCGGGTTGGACTTGGCCGGGTTCCCCGAACCGTTGGCGCTGACGCTGCCGAGCCCGGCGGCGCTGGCGCTGCGGTTGACGATGTTCGGCCCACCGGCGCCGTTGGCCCCGTCACCGTTCGCCGCCCGGATCTCCGGGCTCTGGATCCCGCTGATGCCCGGCGCCGAGGGGGAGCTCGCGAAGGATGCCGTCCCCGTGCTCGAGATCATCCGGGTGCCGGTGGCGCCGGCATTGATCGGTAGCGTCGCCGTCCCGGCGGCGAGGATTGGGAGCAGGATCGCCGCGCTCGTCAGCGTGGCTCGAAGACGCGACTTAAAACGCCCCTCATTCATGGGCAGGTCTCCCCTTCGCAATGGATATCGTGCCGCTCCCCGGTCGGCGGCCGAGTCAGGTTAGCGAGCGCTCGAAGCGACTGCAAGCTCGAGCGCAAAAGTTACCGGCCGCGGCGCCCCAAGGCGGCCGCGGCCGGTGAATCTGAAACGGGTGAAGGAGGTGGAGGCTAGGCGACCTTCTCCTCGCCCTTGGTATCGACGGTGATCTTGCCCCCGTGGAGCGCGAAGTAAAGGACGGCCGCGAGCACGAACCCGACCACGAAGGTCAGGTCGCCGACGGCCGGCACATTGGTCGGGATCGGTGCCACGTAGAAGGGGTACTGGTCGGCGAAGAGCCAGATCGAGACGACCATCGCAACCAGCATCGACACCCAGCCCTGCCAGGTGTTGTAGCTCCGGTCGTAGAAGACCTCCTCGTCGCCGAAATTGCCCTTCCGCATCCAGTAGTCGGTGAACACGACGCCCAGCCAGGCGGCCAGCCAGTAGGCGAGGGTCAGGATGAAGCTCTCGTACTTGGAGCCGGGGGCGATGTTGACCTGGAAGTAGAGGCCGACGACCAGTGCCACCGCGCCGGCCACCACGGCGACGATCGCACGGCGCTGCGTCATGGTGAGGTTGATGCCGAGGGTCAGGAACGACATCGCTCCCGAGTAGAGGTTGATGGCATTGGCGGCCACGGCGCCGAGGGCGATCGCGAGGAGCGTTGCGTAGTAGATGGTTGAAGGCATCGCGTGAACCATCTGGGCGGCCGGGTTGCCGTTCCCGTCGAAGCCCGGGACGGTCACCAGGGCGGCGCCGGCCAGCTCCAGGACAACGCAGGAGATGAACACCCCGAGCCCGGCCCACCAGCCGATCATCCGTCGGTCGGCGTTGGGCTTTTGGTAGCGGGTGTAGTCGGAGGCATAGGGGTTCCAGCCCGCCGCGTAGCCGAAGCAGGCGACGAAGGCGAGGATGAAGGCGGCGGTCTGGTTGCCGCTGCCGGCCGCCGACTTGGCCCCCAGGTGAAGGTTGAAGATCATGAACAGGCAGGCGAGGGCGAAGACGATCCCGAGCGGGATCAGCGCGTACTTCTCAAAGGCGTGGACCAGGTTGTGACCGAAGTAGCCGACGACCACCTGGAGCACGACGATGAAGGTGAAGGTCAGCCAGAAGGGGAGGTTGGTCAGGGCGCTCAACGCCAGCGCCCCCGAGGCTGAGTTGACGAGGAACCACCCGAAGATGGCGGTAAAGGTGTTGAGGCCGGCCGGGAGCAGGTTGCCCCAAAAGCCGAATGGCCCTCGGTTCAAAACCATCTGCGGGACCCCGAACTTGGGACCCCAGGAGGAGAGGATCCCCTGGGTGAGTGAGCCGAGTGCTGTGCCGAGGATGATCGCGATCGCGGCGCTCCAGAACGACGCCCCGAAGATGCCGACGGCCAGGACGCCGATGAAGACGGTGGCGAACTCCAAGTTGGGCGAGAGCCAGGTCCAGAAGAGGTCGATCGGGCTCCCGTGCCGCTCCCCCAGCGCGATGTATTCGACCCCGCCCGGTTCTACCGCGGCGATCCGGTCGCCGTAGACACCCTCCCGGATCGGGATGTGCTTCTCCACCTGGTCAGCTGCAGCCATATCGTTCCGTACTACCCCCTCTAAACAAGAAGAACCGACGATGCCCGGCGGCCTGTTTGCGAGGGGATTCTAGGGTCTTTTTGGGGCCCTGCGGGGACCTCGGGAACACCTTTGGCGCGTCCGCCGGGAAAGCGAATGCGATTTTGGTAGCCTGCCCTCAAGTGCTCGACCTGCTGCTCAAAAATGTCCGGCTGGTCGGCGCTGCCGGGACGTCCTCGCTGGGTGTCAAGGACGGGCTGATCGCCGCCCCCGAGGATGGGGCGCGGGAGACGATCGACCTCGGCGGCTCCCTGCTCTCGCCGGCGCTGGTCGAGCCTCACATCCACCTCGACGCGGTGCTGACCGTCGGCGAGCCGCGGCAGAACCAGAGCGGCTCGCTCTTCGAGGGCATCGAGATCTGGGGCGAGCGCGTGAAGACGCTGACGGTCGGCGACGTCAAGCGGCGCGCGCTGACGGTCCTGCGCTGGCAGCTCGCCAACGGCGTCCAGCACGTGCGCAGCCACGTCGACGTCTGCGATCCCAAGCTGACGGCCGTTCGCGGGATGCTCGAGGCCCGCGCCGAGCTGGGTGACCAGATGAGCCTCCAACTGGTCGCCTTCCCCCAGCAGGGGATCAACTCCTTTACGGGCGGCGAGGAGCTGATGAGAAAGGCGGTCGAGCTGGGCGTGGACGTCGTCGGCGCGATCCCGCACTTCGAGATCAGCCGCGAGTACGGCGAGGCCTCGGTCAAGTTCGCCATGGCGCTCGCCGCCGAGCACGGGCTGCAAGTCGACGTCCACTGCGACGAGACCGACGACGAGCACTCCCGCTTCGTCGAGGTGATGGCCGCGGAGACGATCCGGCTCGGCCTGGAGGGCCGGGTGACCGCCAGCCACACGACCGCCATGCACTCCTACAACGCCGCCTACGCCTACCGGCTGATCCGCAACCTCAAGCGGGCGGGAATGCACATGATCACCAACCCGCTCGACAACTCCGTTCTCCAGGGCCGCTTCGACGGCTACCCGATCCGCCGTGGCCACACCCGGGTGAAAGAGCTCCTGGCGGCGGGGGTCAACACCGCGATCGGCCACGACTCGGTGATGGACCCCTGGTACCCACTGGGTTACGGGGACCCGCTCCAGGCGGCCTTCGTGCTCGCCCATTACGGCCAGATGTCGGGCGCCTCCGAGCTGACGACCCTGGTCTCCATGATCACGACCAACCCGGCCGCGGCGCTGGGCGTCGACAACTACGGCCTCGAGCTGGGGAACCGCGCCGACCTGGTCGCCTTCGCCGCTCCCAGCGAGGCCGACGCCATCCGGCTGGTCGCGCCCCGCCGGCTGGTCCTCCGGGGCGGGAGGGTCGTCGCCCGCACGGTTCCGGCGGTGACGACGGTGGTCTGGAACGGCGTCGAGGAGCCGGTCGACTTCTTGAAGCCCGCCTCCTCCTAGCCTCCACCGAAGCACGGGGCGCCTTCACCTCGTTCCATTGACACACTGCGTTATGCTCTGAGGCGACCCTTAAATGGCCTCCCGTCCTGCCCACGATCCTCCCCCGAGGCCGGTCGTCCGGTTCCGACCCGGCGGCGTGCTGGGCCGCTTCACTCCGCTCCCGCCGATGTGGCTGGAGGGCCGTCTCGCCGCCGAGTACGTCAACCTCATCCAGGACCCGGTCTACTACGGCCGGGGCGTCCCTCCCGGCGACGGCCGCCCGGTGCTCCTGATCCCCGGCTTTTTGGCCGGCGACCAGACCCTGACGACGATGCAGTCGTGGCTCCGGCGGCTCGACTACCTGCCCACCCTGTCCGGCATCCGCTTCAACGTCCGCTACTCGGAGGCGACCCTGGAGGGCGTCCTGGAGCGCCTCTACGCCCATCACCGGCGCACCCGGCAGAAGGTGGCGCTGATCGGCCACAGCCGCGGCGGCCTCCTGGCCAAGGTGCTGGCCGACCGCAACCCCGAGCTGGTCTCCCAGGTGATCACCCTCGGCTCGCCGCTCAACGCCGCCTTCGACGTCCACCCGGTCACGATGGCGGCGCTGCGCGCGGCCAAGCTCTACAACCGGCTCCGCTTCAAGAACCAGTGGGAGAGTGAGGTCGCCTTCATGGAGCAGCTGGCGGCGCCGCCGGCGGTGCCGGTGACCTCGATCTACACCCGCTCGGACGGCATCGTGAACTGGGAGGCCTGCCTGCGT
>DATLQT010000082.1:0-25264 GCA_035535055.1 Candidatus Dormiibacterota bacterium
GTGGGTTCTCCGGGTGGGCTGGTGGGTCTGAAGCGACTCCACTTTGCCTGCCCGGGGGACACCCCCTCGCGGTCAGGTCAGACGGTCGAGGGTGCGGACTTTGGCTGGCCACAGCCGCGTACTTTCACATGGCCACGCGCATCGGTCGTGGGGATGAATGACGCCAGGCATTGAACGTGCAGCCCTCGACATGTCTATGCGCGGGCCTCCGCGTGACATCAGATATCCGAGTTCCTCTCGCGTCAACCTGCTAATGGAAAGAGGTCCGGCCGTCACGGTCCTATCGGCAACATCTAACCCGGCAAGGGGTATTCGGGCAACACGCGTAGCCTCAGCATCGTGACTGGCGGAGACCAATTCACTCGCCAGGCGACGGGCCAGCGTGCTGTCGTCGGCACCCAGGGTGTCCAAGCGGGACGCGTATTCGTAGAGGCACTGCCGCAAGAGATAAAGTGCGTAATAGAAGGGCTTGAACGACAGCGCGGACGACGGTGCAGTCGCTTCAATCAGGTCTTCGAGAGCACCGGGATTCTCCATGTCCGGAGCAAGAGCCCTCGGACCGGCCGTGACGACGAACTTGATCCTGTCGCCCAATAATGCGGCGAGCTGGTCGGCGATCGCTTCTCCGGCGCTATCAATAAATGGTCGGACGGGGCCGCCGAAAGGAAATTGGAGCGACAGCTGCCGAAATGTTGACGTGCTTTGCCGCTCGGTGTCAGTCTCGACGCCGCCCGTTTCTAATGGCGAGCAACGGGTACAGGTTCTTCCCACGACAGTGGATAGCCGGCCTGAGCGACACGGGTGGCGATCTGCGCTCGCATTGCCATCAGCCAAGTAGCAATCGATCTCTCTATCTCGGCGGCCGGATGGCTCTCCCCCACGGTGATCGAGACTCTACATGCGCCCAATGCCTCAGTGACTCGAAGCATCCCGTGGCGCAGGAGCAGATCTGGAAGCTGCTTCTCGTTCCAGTGCGCCGTGACCGTCAATCGCTGTGTTTCGGGCTGGTCTCGCGTAACCCCCTGTACTTGACAGCGCCTGAAACTCCGCTCACCATTTCGACTGTGCTTTCGTCGGTTGGTCACGGAGGTGGCGACCGATCGAACTCTGGGGCTCAATTCATTCGCGTGGATCTGCACGTCCACACCTTTCCAGACGATGGCTCTGCGCCAGCCCCGCCCAGCGACTACCTAGAACAGGCTGCGTTGCAGTCGATAGGCGTCTTGGGTATTACCGATCACAATACGACTTCCTCCGTCCGCGAGTTCATCCGTGCGGCAGAAGGAACCGGAATACTCGTTCTTCCAGGAATCGAGGTGACCACGCATCAGGGACACCTTCTGGCACTGTTTGCTCCGGATCGACTAGATGAGCTAGAGGCCTTTGCTGCTGCGGGTAACCTCCAACTGCAGCCCGATCCGATGGACGGAAGCTTGCGGTCATCGCGCGCGATGCTGGACCTCGTGAGCGAAGTTGACCGGCGCGGAGGTCTGGCGATACCTGCCCATGTGGATGTCCACGAGGGCATCTCAGGACGGTTGAACTCATCGGAACTGGTCCAACTCATCTCCAGTCCTGGACTCGCTGGACTTGAGTTTGCCAACACCGAGTCCCTCGCATGGTTCACGGCGGCAGACGATGATCCCGCGCGTAGGCGCGCCTGGCAGGCTCGCATAAAGAGCGGACTCGGAAAACGCGGCCTTGCCTATCTTATGTCCTCGGATGCTCATAGTCCGGCGCAGGTTGGACGAGACCGATCACATCGAACAATTACTCGTCTTCGGCTGGATGACATGAACTTCACAGCCGTGAGAAATGCGATTCTCCTCAACCCAAAGGCGCGTTGCAAGGTTGAAGTACAGCTTCCGCCGAACTACCCGCGAGTGACACGAGTTGCATTCCAGGGGGGCTTCCTAGATGGGGTCGACCTATCGTTGTCGCCCAATCTCACCTGCGTTATCGGCGGAAGGGGGTCAGGGAAGTCAACCGCCCTGGTGGCGTTGCGCGCGGCCCTGGGCGCGCCAACGGAAGATGAGGATCCGGATCTTCCTGGCCGAATGCCAGACATAACGACAATTGAGTTTATAGACGAACTCGGCAGTGCGAGACGGGCAACGCGAGTCCGTGGTGGTAATCCGGTGGACGACCAGACTGGGGCGCCCGTAACGCTGCCTCTGGCAGATCTCGGGCAGGACGAGTCCGGCCGGCTAGCGGGTGGATATACAGACAAACCACAGCTACTCCTCCACTTCCTAGACCAGTTCTGCGACCTTCGCGAACATGCTGACCGGGAGACCCAGATCCTCAACGATCTCGCCGAGAACGGACGAGCCATCGTTGAGTCTCGTCCATCCGCTGACCAGGAGAAGCTACTCAAGGACGAACTCTCCAAGTTGGAAGGTAGCCTTGTGGCTGCAGAACAAGGAAAACTCGAGTCATTGGTTCGACTGGCAGTGCTACTTACAAGTCACGGACCCCTGCTCGACGAGCTTGAGGCTCTCGTAGCAAGGGGCAGCGCTAAGCCGGCACCGGTCCTCATCGACATCAACTCACTCGCAGAGCAGACCGGTGCGGTCCTCAACGAGAGGCCGGCGCTCGACTTCGTGGAAGGCAGCGATGGTCTTCGAGCACGGCTTTCTACACTGGCTGTCAAGGTTGAGGAGCTGGCGACACAATTCAGCGCTGCTGTAACTGAGGCCAGCGCACCGTCCCTCGACACTCTAGCCGCGTGGCGGAAGCGACACGACAGCTGGCAACGACAATTGCGTCAGAAGCGGACCGAACTCGAGGCGCAAGGACTCAAAGTTCAGGCTGGAGAGCTGGAGCGGTTGGCAAAGCGCCGGGAAGTTGTTCGTCGTGAGCTTGCGAAGATCCAGCTCCGAAAGAGCCAGCATGATGACGCCCGGAAGCTCCGGCGAGCGCTTCTGGCGAAGCTGAACACCGAGCGGCATAACCGATACCTTCGCCGAGAAGCGACTCTCAGTGCGATCGTAGAAGCTGCAAATGCGACAACGCAGGGACTAGAGCTTTCAGTGACCTACCAGGAAGCGGGAATGCGCGGCAAGTGGTCTGAATGGCTAGGAACCACCTTGCTTTTCCGATCACCAAGGGTGTCTCGGCTCGCCGCCGCGTTGCTCCCAGGTGACGCCGCGCAACTCATCCTGACCCAGGGACAGGCTGGGTTCGAGGCATTCGAGGCAAACGGAGAGCGCTTCTTCGACAAGGCACTCCTTGATGAGCGGTGGTCGCTTGTCGCCCGCTGGGACACGGTGTTTGAGCTGGACACCATGCTGCTTGAAGACCGACCACGGATTCAGGTCAGGGAGCCGGGCGGTAAGGAGCCGAAAGAGTTTGACGCGCTTTCAGCAGGACAACAGAGGTCCGTTCTACTTAGTCTGCTTTTGTGCGCAGAGAGGAGCCAGCCGCTGGTGCTGGATCAGCCTGAGGATCACCTCGACGCCCAATACATCGCGACGGCCGTGGTCGGACACCTCGAGCGTGCCAAGGAGCACCGTCAAGTCGTCATTGCAACTCACAGTCCCAATCTGACCGTGTTGGGTGATGCCGAACTCGTGATTCCGATGATGTCGGACGGCAGGCATGGCCAGCCGGTGGATCTTGGTTCCGTGGACCGCCCCGAAACCCGTCGCCGCGTGTGCGACCTTCTGGAAGGCGGCGAAGACGCCTACGCGCGGCGAGGTGAGCGATACGGTCTTCGCGTGACCAAGCTGTGACGTGCCACAACGGAGCTCGATCAGGTCGGGTGCCGCCGGACTGCTAGATGTTGCCCTTCGAGTTCATTGTTATGGGACCCCCTCTCTCGCACCAATCGCACAACAAGGTCAGACTCGCTGGCTGGCGCAATTCGGTCCGTCAGGCGGCCATCGCCGCGTGGCCTCTAAATGATCCAGTTCTAGCGGAGCCTCTCGAACTAACAGTCTGGTATCTTCACGACGGACCAGCGGTAATCATCGACAACGACAATCTGGTTAAACCCATCCAAGACGCACTTAATGCACACATCTACGCAGATGATCACCACATTGTGGCGACCCATGTACACAAGCGGCCGCTCGACGGACAGTTCTATGTTCGCCACATGTCGCCAGTATTGGCGAATGGCTTTGTGATCGGACAAGAGTTCATATGGGTTCGCATCGCCGGGGCCGCGATACCAGGACACTTCCATGGCAACTGAAGAACCCCGCGTGCTAAACCGTATCAGGCGTGTTGCTGATCAGTTCCGCAAGTCAGGCTACCAAGTGGTGGAGAGACCAGAGATCGACGCCCTCCCTGACTGGCTCGCCGGTTACTCGATTGACATCTTGGCGAGTGGGCACGATGAGTCAGTAGTGGTGGAAGTCAAGTCCCGAGCAAGCATGGTGGGGGACCCGGCGACACAGGCATTGGCCGAGTCAGTTCGACATCATCCGGGTTGGCGGTTTCAACTAGAGGTAACGAATCCTGTTCGGAGGCTCGATGGTTTCTCAAACACCACTCTTCTGAGCCGATCCAGGCTGGAGAGACGACTGGCCGAGGTGCGCACACTTGCAGCGGAGCACTCTGAGGCGGCCTTCTTGCTTGCGTGGAGTTGCGTGGAGGCCACTCTTCGCCTAGCGGCTATTCAAGCCGACATGCATCTTGCGAACGATTCGCCCCGCGCGATGATCAAGAGACTGACTCTCAGTGGCGTGCTCAGGCGGCGGCATTACGAGTGGCTCCTACGCGCTCTGGAGCTGCGCAATGCTCTTGTTCATGGCCTGCAGTCACGAGCGAACGTGAAGCTATATGTCCCACGCTTACTTGCATTGAGCGACGAACTGCTTGAGGGTGTCTTCGATCCGGATGTTGAGATGCAATAAGCCAGAAGGCGTTCTGTCAAGGGGTTGGATACGCGCGTCTTTAGCGCTGAAGGTACCCTGATGGTGGCCGAGAAGGTGCTCCCGGAGTTGCGGGCCCGAGCCTGAGCCCCCGCGGTTCCGTAGAGCTGGATTGTTCGACTCATGCTCGGGACGCATGGTTCCACTCGTGCTGAGACCCAACGGAGTGAATCGGAGAGTTCGCTCGTCAGCCGTAACGAGATCCTCAAATGGGCGAATCTTCACAGCAGCGTCAGTCTTGTCATGCTCAGAATGGCGACCGGAGATCGAAGTCCCGGTATAGGTCGGTCTTGTCCAGATGAACGTATCGCATGACCATTACATAGCTCGTATGGCCCAGGATCCGCCTCAATCTCTCGATATCGCCGCCCTGCCGTAAGTACTCCGTCGCGAAGGTGTGGCGGAACTTGTGGGCGTGGACCGGGAAGCCGACCTGCTTACGGACCCGCTGGAAGAGTTCGGTGATCGTCTCCACCCGGACCGCCTTGCCATCGCGTCGGACCAGAAGCTGCGGCAAGGAGGAGTCGGGCCGGACCCGGTTTAGGTAGCGGACCAGTTCTTTGCGGAGCCGCCGGCTGACCGGTACTCGGCGGAACTTCGCTCCCTTGCCCTTTTGTATCTTCAAGAAGGACGCCTCGCCGTCCTCTTCGATGTCCGGAAGCGTGAGCCCACAAAGCTCGGAGAGGCGCATGCCCGTGCCGAGAAGCACCAAGACCGCCATCCGTGGCCAGCCCTCGGGTGCCGCCTCGAGGATCGCGCTCAGTTGAGACTCGGAGTAGGTCTCCATCTCAGTGACCGGCACCTTGGGAGAGCGGACCCGAAGCAGTGCCGCGTCGACCTCGTAGCCCTCGCGGAGCGCCCAATTGCCGAACGCCTTGATGACCTCGAAGAAGCCGTGGACGGTGTTAGGCGCAAGCTCGCGACCCTGGAGCTCGGCCAGGAAGCGCTTGAGCTCGTAAGCGGTCAGCTCGGGCAGGGTCTGCACGCCGCCGTTGCCGAGGTACCAGCGCATCTTCTGCTGGTACCAGCCGATGGTCCGCTCGCTCCGGCCGAGCACGGCCAGGTCCTGCAGCCACTCCCGAACCAGGGGCTCGACGCGGGACCCACTTGTGCCCGGTTGCAGTCGAGGAGCGTCGAGCAGTTGGCGGAGCGTCTCCGGCTGGCTGCCGACCAGGCCCGAGAGCCCGCCCTCGGGGACGGCGCGGGGCCGGCCGCCGGGGTCGGCGAAGCGCTGCCCACCCCGCCCCCGGCCGGTCTGGGCACCCCCAACGGTTTTCGAAAACCCCAACGGTTTATCGATATTTTCCAGCACTTTGACACCTCCAAGGCTCTCTCCCGACCCTGGCTTTACGGGGGTCCGAAGAGTCGAAAAACCGGCCCGTTTCGGCCGGTTTCCGAATTCAAAGTACCCCTCGGAGGGCGTTTGAGAAAGCCTTTCGAGGTGGTGGGCCGGGAGGGAGTCGAACCCCCACAGCTTTCGCGGCGGTTTTACAGACCGTTGAGCTCAGCCACATGCTCAGTGCCGACCCAAGCCAAGCGCCCCCGGCCGCGACCGGCTGACGAGGGCGAGCCACTAGGGTACCAGCCCGCCAGCCCGCCTCCGGCCGGCGGCCAGATTCCACCCACGCAGCCCGATAATGGCGCCGTGCCGAAGGGTTACGCCCGCTACGCCCTCGCCGTAATGGTCGGCATCAACTTCCTCAACTACATGGACCGCTACGTCCCGACGGCGGTCTCCCCGATCATCCAGAAGGAGTTCCACCTCGACGACTTCCAGGTCGGCCTCCTCGCTAGTGCCTTCCTGCTCGTCTACGCCATCTGCGCCCTGCCCTTCGGCTACTGGGCCGACCGGGCCGTCCGCAAGACCGTCATCGGCATCGGGGTCACCATCTGGAGCCTCGCCACTATCCTCACCGGGCTCTCAGCGACCTTTACCCACCTCTTCCTCAGCCGCGCCGTGGTCGGCGTCGGCGAGGCCAGCTACTACCCGGCCGGCACGAGCCTCCTCGGCGACTACTTCCCGAAGGCGACCCGAGGTCGGGCGATGTCGATCTGGGCCGCCGGCACCGCGTTCGGTATCGCCGCCGGGTTTGTAGGCGGCGGCATCATCGCCGACCATTTCGGTTGGCGGGCCGCCTTTTTCGTCACTGCGATACCCGGCCTCATCTTCGGCGTCCTTGCCTTCACCCTCCGGGAGCCGAAGCGGGGCGCAGCGGAGCCCAGCCACCGTACGGTCGAGCATCCGCACGCGTCCAGCGCCGGCGCCTTCTTCGGGCTGCTGAGGATCCGGACCCTGGCGCTGACCATCGCCGCCCAGGTCTTCCTCTTCTTCGTCCTCGCCTCCGACGTCAGCTGGCTTCCGATCTACATGGTCCGGCACTTCCACCTGACGACCAGCGGCGCCAGCACCACCAGCGGCGCGGTGGTCGTCCTCGGCGGGCTGATCGGCAACCTGGCCGGTGGCTGGATCGCCGATCGCCGGAACCGGAAGTCCGCCAGGGGCAACCTTGAGGTGAGCCTGGTCGGCTTCCTGGTCGGCGCGGTCAGCGTTGGGATCGCCATCCTCGCGCCGACTGAGGTGCTCTTCATCCCCTTCTTCTTAGTGACAGTGGTGGCGCTCTACCTCTACAGCGGACCCTTCACGGCGATCAGCCAGAACGTGGTGCCGCCGAGCCTGCGGGCCAGCGCGGTGACCCTCGGGCTCTTCATCCCCCACCTCTTCGGCGACTCCTGGTCGCCGGCCGCGGTGGGGTTCCTCTCCGACCGCTTCGGCAGCCTCCAGCTGGCGCTGCTGATCACCTCCACGCCACTGCTCCTCGCAGCGGCGGTATTCACCTGGCTGGCGTTCAGCTCGGTCCAGCGGGATACCGACGCGATGGAGGCCGCCTGGGCCGCCGGGAAGGTGGAGAGCCTACCGGCCTAGGCGACCGCGCTCTCTTCCGTCGCGGCCGGCAGGGTGAGGGTGAACGTGCTGCCGTCGCCGACCGACGAGACGACTGCCACATCCCCTCCCATGCCGCGGGCCAGGCCGCGGCTGAGGGGCAGTCCAAGCCCGGTGCCGGGGATCTTGCTGGTCCGGTTGGCGACCTGGGCAAACTCCCGGAAGATGCGCTCGAGATCTTCGGCGACGATCCCTTCGCCATGGTCTGCGAAGGCGACCCGCACGACGCCCTCGGCGGCGACGATCGAGATCGTGACCTCGGTCCCCGGTCGGGTGAACTTGATCGCGTTGGAGAGCAGGTTCACCAGCACCATGCCCGTGCGCGCCTGGTCCGCAAGGAACATCCCGAGGCCGATCTCCTTGACGGCGACCGTGACTCCCGCCGCCTCCGCCATCGGACGGAGGAGCGTCACGGCTTCCTCAATCGCCTCGAGCGCCTCGAAGTCGGTTGTCTTGAACCGGATGCGGCCGGCGTCGGCCTTTGCCAGGTCGAGGACATCATTGACGATCGCCAGCAGGTGGTTGCCGCTGGTCGTGATGCGGGCGAGGTACTTCGCCTGCTTCTCGGTCAGGGACCCGGCCGCGGGCTGGCCCAGCATCTCCGCGTAGCCCAGCACCGCGTTCAGGGGGTTGCGGATCTCGTGGCTCATGGTGGACACGTAGCGAGCCTTCCGCTCGGCCTCGTCGCGCGCCTCGACCGCCCGTTCCTGCTCGCCGATGTCGCGGACCACAGCGATCGCTCCGGTGCGTCTGCCACTCCCATCGATGGCGGGATTGACGACCACCTCGATTTCAGCCTCGCCGTGCTGGATCCTCACCGTCGCTGGAGTCCCGGCGAGCGCGGACTCCACCGCCAGAAGGGCAGGGCCGTCCCGGAGCAGCGCGGAGACCGGCGCCCCCACCAGCGAGGGAGGGTTGTCATGGAGGATGGTGAGCACCTGGCCCACGCTGGACCTCAGAACACCGGCCTCGTCGATGACAAGGATCCCGAAGGGCGCCTCGCGGACCATCCCCCAGAGGGTCTGTTCGCTCTCGCGGAGCGCGGTTTGGGCGCTGCGCTGCCGGGTGTCCACCTCATCGATGGTCACCTGGGAGAAAACGATCCGGGCCAAGACCAGGAGGCAGATGGCCACCACGCAACCGTCGGTGATGAAGTCGGAAGCGGCGCCGAGCTGAAGGCCGGCAGCCTCGGCTCCAATGGCGATGACTGCGCTGGCAACCGAGATCGAAGTCATCAGCCGGGGCGCAATCCGGGGCAGCCGCAGGCGACCGTTGCCGCTGACCGGATCGATCGTCAGCGGGGCCAGAGCGATCAAGCAGAAGCTCAGCAGCCAGGCGGCGTCGATCGGGCTGCCGGTGCTGTACACGCCCTTGGCATTGAGCAGCGAGAAAAGGCTGTCGGTGACGCCATTGATCGCGAATCCGGCCCCTATCAGCAGCATCGCCCACCGGCTCTCTGGGCGGCTCCGCGCGAGGACGAAGACCACCATCGTCAGGATCACGACGTCGCCGATCGGGTAGCAGAGGCTGATCACTTGCGCGAACTGCGAGTCGCTCGAGCCCGCGAACACCGCGCCGAGGACGGTCAGCCAGCTCAGCAGCAGCAGCGAGGTGGCGATGATCAGGCCGTCGACGATGCCCCGAAGCTCGGTCGCGAATCCCTCGGAGAAGGACCGGAAGCGGAGGATGCCGGCCGCCCCGAGCGGGATGGCGGCGAGATAGCCGACGTCGGCCAGCGAGGGGAATGGAACCGCGATCCCCAGGACCGCGTCGTAGTAACCCCACGCCGCCTCCCCGGCGCCCCAGGCGATGCAGCTGGCGCCGATCAGCGCCCAGGACAGGCGTGCGGTTCCGTGCCGCCGGGCAGCCTCCCGGATGGTGCTCGCGGCAGCGGTGAACGCCGCCAGCGGTATGAGGATGTCGTCGACGAGCGAGGTCGTCCTTGCACCGCCCCACTGGAAAACGAGCCAGGCCGTGAAGCCGAGCACCAGGACGGCCACGACCAGGCCGCCCCGCTGGAGCGGCGAGCCCGAACGCAACAGACGCCCCAGCAGGCCACCAGCGCTGCCCGCGGTTTGCCGAGGGCCGATCCGGGCCACCCGCTCTGAAGTCACTTTTTGCGTGTCGATCATCTTCTCCCCTTGATCCGAGCGCCGCCCCCTGGACCCCTTCCGGCTTCGGGCGCCGGCTCTTTTCGGGTCGAATCCTGCCACCCGGCACCGACGGGTCCGTGTCTGCGTTGCGGCGTGTCCGAGTCGCCTCGGCGTCGCTTTGGCGGCGCGGTGAACCGGCCTAGGCCGGAGCCAGCGCGTCCAGGAGCGTGTCCAGCTCCTCGATGGTGTTGAAGACGTGGGGGCCGCAGCGCACCCCGGCGCCGGGGCGGGAGTCGACGATGATCCGCTGGGCGGCGAGCCGCTCCTCCATCCCCGACTCGTCCTCGACCTTGATCACGACCGAGGCGCCGCGCCGCTCGGGGCGCGTCTCCGAGTTGACCGTCACGCCGCGCTCCTGCGCCCTGTCGATCAGGTGCTGGGTGAGGTACAGGCTGCGGGCACGGATCAGGTCGACGCCGACCTTGTCGATCAGCCGGTAGGAGGCACCGGCCGCGACCAGCGCCGGCACCGCCGGGGTGCCGTGCGCATAACGCAGCATCCCGCCCTCGGTGTAGTCGATCGCTCCCGGCTCAAAGGCGAAGGGACGGGCGTGCGCCTGCCAGCCGGTGAGGCGGGGCCGGAGGACGTTTTGGAGGTCGGGGCGGACGTACAGGTAGCCGCCGCCGGGACCGCCGCAGAGCCACTTGACCGACCCTCCGACGCCGAAGCTGATCCCCCACCTCTCGTACTCGAGCGGCATGGCGCCGGCCGACTGGTAGGTGTCGAGGACGACGTGCGCTCCGACCTCGTTGGCGCGGCGCACGATCGCCTCCACATCGACCATGTGAGCGGTCTTGAACTGGACGTGGGAGATCGGCACCAGGAGGGTGCGCTCATCGATGGCGTCGATGAGCTGGTCGGAGTGCTCGACGGTCACCACCTCGGCGCCCTGGACCGCCTCCCAAACGTACATCACGCTCGGGAAGTTCTGCGCCTCGTAGACGACCCTGTTCTTCTCCCCTCCCCAGTCGAAGCAGCTGGCCACGACCCACTCGGCGACGGTGACGTTGGGGAGCATGACCACGCTGCCGGGCGGCGCCCCGAGAAGTGGGGCGAGCATGTCGCCGACGGTTGTCGGAGAGTCCCACCAGCCCTTCTCGGTCCAGGCCCGGACGCCGCGCGTGGCGAATTCGTCAGTGAACCTGGTGAGCGCTTCGCGGTAGTCGACCGGCATCGCTCCCAGGGTGTGGTTGGCGAGATAGGTGCCCGTCGCCAGGATCGGGAAGCGGGCCCGAAGCCTCTCCAGCTCGGCCGCGCTGAGCGGGTCCTTGAGGATCACGCCGCCAAGGGTAGATCGCGCGCGCGTCACTTCAGCACCTGGACCTGGGCCGCTCGCTCCATCACCTGCAACCGGTAGAAGGCCTCCTCCAGGCTGGCACCGACCGTCACCGTGCCGTGGTTGGCGAGGATCACGGCGTGGCGATCGCCGAGGGCGGCGACGGCGTGCTCGCCGAGCTCGGCGCTGCCCGAGGGGGCGTAGCGGGCCACCTCCACCCGCCCGCCGAGCACGGGTGTCACCTCGTCGAGAAGTGGTTCCAGGGGCTCGCCGCGAACGGCGAGGACGCAGGCGTGGATCGGGTGGGCGTGGATCACGGCCGTGACGTCGGGACGCGCGCGGTAGATCGCGGCGTGAACCGCCCACTCCGAGCTCCTTAGCGGGCTGCCGATCTCGACCACGTCCTCCTCGGTCAACGATTCCTTGGGTTTTCCAGAGACGGTGATCAGCACCTCTTCGTCTCCGCGGCGCGACAGGTTGCCGTCGCGGCCGACGGTGTAGCCGCCGGCGACCAGCCGGTGGGCGAAATCAGCGAGGTCTTGGCGTGCGGACGGCATCGCTTGCCTGCTGGCGGCCGGGACGGGGGGCCGGCGGCTGGCCGATGCCGTAGACGCGGGCCAGCGAGGCGACCGCGGCGCGCACCGAGTTCCTCAGCTCCGCCGGCTTCACCACCTCGACAGTCTCCCCCCAGCCGAGCACCCAATGCCTGAGCTCCAGCCAGGAGCTGACGGTGAGCGTCATCCGGACGCGGCCGTCGGGCAACTGGTGGAGGCTCTGGCTCGGGTGCCAGGTCGTCTCCTGAGCGCGCTTGGCGACCGCGGGCGCGAAGAGCAGCTCGACCTCGACCGGCTCACCCGGACTCCAGATGCCCCACGCCTGCCCGAGGTGGCGGCCTGCATCGAATCCCATGGGCGGTTGAAAGGTCTCGGCGAGGAGCCTGGTCTCGGTCATCCGCTCGACGCGGTAGGACCGGACCGCCTCCAGCTTCTGGTCCCACGCCAAGAGGTAGATGCCGTGGCCGAGTGGCGAGGGCTCCAGGAAGAGCGGCCACACGGTGCGCTCGAAGGTGCGCTCTGTGGTGTACGTGATGCGGACCTTGCGCCGCTCGGCCCAGCCGGCGACGAGGTCGGTGAGGATCTTCGTGTAGCGGCCATCGGCCGGCTTGCGGGCCAGTCCCCGGGCCGCCTCGGCGAGCGAGTCGCGGATCGGCTCGGGGAGGATGGCGGCCAGCTTCTCGTAGGCGGAGGCGGTGAACTCGTCCGCATGCTCGGCGTGTCGGAGCATGAGGCGCGAGCTGAGCAGGAGGCCCATCGCCTCGGCGAGCGAGAAGCTGAGCGGGGCGAGCCAGAACCTGCGATCCACGACCCAGCGGTTGTCGACCGTGGTGAAGGGGACGCCGAGGTACTCCTCGAGGGCCTTGAGGTCGCGCTGGGCCTGCCGCTGGGAGATGCCCATGCGCTCGGCCAGCTGTCGCGTCGAGAGCCCGTGGGGAACGGCCTGGAATTGCCGCAACTCCCCGAGCAACCGGACGATCCGATCCCCCTTCTCGAACTCGCTCATCTGGATTGCTGAGATTGTCTCTCCCCCACGCCGGGTGGGGCGAGACAAGCTGGCTACAATGACCGCGCCCGCGACAAGCAGCTGTCGTTCGACTAGCCCAAGGTCCTTCCATGCGTTTCCTCCACAGCGCGGACATCCACCTGGCGCCACGCCTCGGGTACATCGAGGACGCAACGCGCCGAGCCCGGCGGCGCGAGGATTTCTGCCGCCAGGTCGACCGCCTGCGCGAGCTGGTGCGGGAGCACGGCGCCGAGGCGGTGGTGCTCGCCGGCGACGTCTTCGACCGCGACCTCCCGGGTCAGCCGGAGGCGGCCCGGCTCGCCAGCGCGCTGGCGGCCTGCACCGTTCCGGTCCTCATCACGCCGGGGACCCACGACGCCTGGCGCCCGGGCGGCGTCTGGGATCGTCCCTGGCCGTCCAATGTCACGGTCTTTCGCTCCGACCGCTGGGAGACGGTGGTGGTCGGCCAGACCGCCTTCCACGGGCTCGCCTCTCTCGGCCGGGCGCGCGAGGGCGGGCTCTTCGCCGGCCTGCCCGAGCCACCCGCCGGGACCCGCTTCGAGGTCGGCATCGCCCACGCCTCCATGCTCTGGGCCGACATCACTGGGAAGGTCGACCCGAAGAACCTGCCCTTCGAGGAGTCAGAGCTTGACAGTTGTGGGTTCCACTACCTGGCGCTCGGCGACCACCACCGGACCAAGGTCGTCGTCCGCGGGATGACCACCGCCGCCTATCCCGGCTCGCCGGAGGGGCTCGCCTTCGACCCCGCCGAGGCCGGCCCGAGGCACGTGCTGCTGGTCGAGCTCGTCGAGCCGAGCGCTCCGGCAAAGGTCACCCGGGTCCCGGTCAACGCCCGCGAGGTGGTGCTCGAGGAGATCGCCCTCGACGACCTCCAGCACGAGTCAGCGGGCGACCTCGCCGAGGCGGTGCGCCGCCGGCTGGCAGCCGCCGCCGGGCCCGACCGGCTGGCGCGCTTCGACCTCACGGGAGTCATCCACCACCCCCTCGCGGGCGACCCGGCGGCCCTGGGCGAGGCGCTGGCCGACCAGTTCTTCGTGCTGCAGCTGCGCGACCGGACCCGCACCCTGCCCGAGACGCCGCCCAACTCCAACACCATCCGCGGCGCGTTCGAGCGGCGGCTACGGGCGCGGTTGGAGACGGCGGTCGACGGCCGCGAGCGGGTCCTCGCCGAGCGCGCGATGGCGCTCGGCCTCCAGTCGCTGGAGGGCCTCTTGCCGTGAAGCTCACCCGCCTCGTGATGCATGGCTTCCGCTCCTACCGCGAGCCGGTCGAAGTTCGCTTCGAGCGTGGCGCCAACGTCTTCCTCGGCCGCAACGAGGCCGGGAAGACCGGGATCCTGCTGGCGATACAGGCCGCCCTCTACCCGCCGCGGCTGGCGACCGAGCGCGAGGCGCTGGTGTCCGAGGGCTCGGACGTCTGCCGGGTCGGCCTCGAATACGAGCTGGCCGACGGCCGCGTCATCCGGGTGGACCGCGACCTCGTCGCCCACAAGGGATCGATCGCCGAGCTTCGCGAGAGCGGGTCGGTGGCCCTGGCCAGCGCGCCCGGCGACATCGCCCAGGTCGTGCGCGAGCACACCGGCTGCGACGAGGCGCTCTTCCGCGCCACCCTCCTGGTTCGCCACGAGGGTGTCGAGATCGGCGACGCCGACGACCTCACACGGTCGCTCAGCGAGCGGATCGAGGTGCTGGTCTCCGGCTCGCCCGGCGGGATCAGCGCGGCCCGCGCGGTGCGCAAGCTGGAGGAGAAGGTGAAGGGACTCTCCGGCCCTCGGGCGGGAGAGATCACCCAGGCGGAGACGCGGCTGCGCGACGCGGAGTCGCGGCTGGCCTCGGCGCGGTCGCGGACGCGGCGGCTGGAGGAGGGACGGCCGCGCCTGGAGGAGCTGGAGGGGCGGTCGGCCGAGCTCGAGGAGGAGCTGGCCGGCGGACAGGCGGTGCTGGATCGGGCGCGCAAAGTCGCGGCATCGGAGGCTCGACGTGCGGCGCTGGTCTCGGCCCGGGCGGGGATCGACCGGACGCTCGACGCGCAGTCCGCCCTGGAGCGGCTGGAGCGGGAGGTCCAGCAGGCGCGGCTGGTCGCTCCCACCAGCGGCAGTCGCAAGTGGCCGTACCTGGTCGCTGCGGTGCTGGCAACCGGCGGACTGATATCGCTAGCCCTCCACCTCTGGTTGGTCGGCATCTGCCTGTTCGCCGTAGCGGGTCTGGGAGCGCTTGCGGCATTCGTCCTCCGCTCAGGGCCGCCCTCCCGGCCCGCGGCCGGCTCTCCCCCAGCGCGGATGGGGGAGAGAGAAGCAGACTCCCAACCATCGTCCAAGCTGGTCGAGGAGAGGGCGCGGTTGGGGCGCGACCTGGAGGAGGTCGAGGCGGCCATCGCGGAGGCGGCCATTCACCGGCTGCCGCCGGCTGAGCTGGCAAGGCTCGAGGTCCGCGTCGGGCAGCTGCCGGAGCTGATCCGGAGCAGCCGCGAGGCGGGCATCCGCGCCGAGGTGGAGATGCGGCAGCTGGAGGACACCGGCGCGCCGCTCGCCGAGCTGGAGGACGAGGTGACGGTCGCCGGCCGCGAGGTGGAGCGGCTCGAGCTCCGGCTGGCGGCGATGAAGCTCGCCCGCGACGAGCTGCAGGCGGCGATCCGCGACATCCGCCAGGGCGTCGGACCCGAACTCGCCGAGCAGGCGGGCAGGCTACTGGCGACCGTCGCACCCGACTACTCCGTCGCGCTCGCAGGCGGCGAGGGACTGGCCTTCCGCCCCGCCGGCCCCGGCGGCGAGGAGCTCGGGCGCCGGCAGCTGAGCGACGGCACCCTCGACCAGTTCCACTTCGCGGTGCGCGTAGCGTTGGCCGACGTGCTCCTCGGCGACCTCCGCCCGCCGCTGCTCCTCGACGACCCCTTCCGCTACGCGGACGCGGGCCGCCGCGAGTCGCTCCACGCCATGCTGGAATCAATCGGCGCGGAGCGGCAGGTGCTGTACTTCACGGTCGAGGATCCCGCGCCGCTGGCCGTCACCCACCGGCTCCCGGTGGTGGCCAGCCGGGCGGGCTCCGAGTGACGGTCGAAGCAACCCGCCTCCGCCCGGGCCCGGCCGCCGAGGCCTGGCTCGACGCCAGGGTAGCCGAGCTGAAGGGCGCCGATGCGCTGGCGCCGTTGACGGTCGTCGTGCCCAGCCACTACGCCGCTCTCACCCTCCGGCGCCGGCTCGCCGCGGGCGGCTACGCCAATGTCCGGCACGTGATCCTGGCGCGGGTCGCGGAGTCGATCGGCGGCCCCGCGCTCGCCGCCATGGGCAGGAGTCCGCTCACCTCGGTGACCGAGGAGGCGGCCATCCGCGCCGCCCTCCGCCAGGCCGGAGGGATCGGCCCCCAGACGGAGCATCGTGCCGTCGTGACCACTCTGCAGGGACTCTTCCGGGACCTCGGGGCGACGCGCCTCGACGCGGCGGATCGCGACCGGCTGGCCGGCGGCGGGGAGCTGGCCAGAATCGCGATCGGCGCCTACGAGCACTATCGAGAGCTGCTCCGATCGGCGGCCCTCTACGACTCGACCGACGTCATCGAATCCGCGACCGCCATGCTCGCCGAAGACGGGCCGGATGCCATCGCCGAATGGGGCCCGCTCTGCGTCTACCTTCCCCACCGGCTCTCCTCGGCCGACCTGGCCCTGCTCGCCGCGGCGGGGAACCGCTCTCGCGTCGTGCTCGGTGTGCCCGACCTGGGCGACGTGGAGGCCGACGCCGGGCCGCGGCGGTGGCTGCATGCGCTCGGCATCGACTGGGGCTCCCTGCCGGCTCCCGGCGAGGCTGCACCGACGGTTCCCGCGAGTGCCAGGGTGCTGATCGCGCCGGACGCCGGCGAGGAGGTTCGGGCGGCGGTGCGGATGCTGCTCGCCGACCTCGACGCCGGCCGGGTGCCGCTTCATCGCACCGCCATTGTCTACCGCAACCCCGAGCCCTACCAGCAGCTGGTCCGGGAGACGCTCGACGCGGCCGGCCTGCCCTGGGCCGGGCTGGGCGGGCGGTCGATCGCCGAGAGCTTTGCGGGCCGCGGGCTGCTCGGGTTGCTCCACCTCCGAGGAAAGGACTTCTCGAGGTCCGCCGTGATCAACTGGCTCTCCTCGATGCCTCACGGGGGAAGCGGGCCGTCGCTCGCCCAGTGGGACCGGCTGAGCCGGGAGGCGGGGGTGGTGCGCGAGGTCCGGCAGTGGCAGGACCGCCTGAAGCTGGAGGCGGACCGCAAGCAGAAGCGGCTCGACGGCCTGATCGCCGAGGACGACGACTCCTCGCTGCCGCTCCGGGGCTACTTGCAGTCGGAGATCTCGGCCTCAGGCCAGATGACTTCGCGGATCCAGGAGATGGCCCGGGTCACCCGCGCGCCCGACGACGCGAGGTGGCCGGCCCTGGCGGAGTGGGCGCGCGGGCTTCTCAAGAGCCACGTTCACAACCCGCGCTGGGGCGCCGCCGAGCTGGAGGCGTCGCAGCTGGTCGAGGAGACGATCGATTCGCTGGCCGCGGCCGCCGAGCTGGACGAACAGGTGGGCGTCGACCGGTTCGTCGAGACGCTGGAAGAGGCGCTCCGCGCGCGCCGCCGGCCCCAAGGTCGCCTCGGCCAGGGCGTGGCGACCGGGCCGATTTCGGCCACCGCCGGGATGCGCTTCGACCGCGTCTACCTGCTCGGGATGACCGAGCGCGCGTACCCGGCTCCGCCGCCGGTCGACCCGATCTTCCCCTGGGACTCCGGCGCCGACCCGCTCGCGCGGCTGGAGCGCCGGCTGGCGGAAGAACGGCTCGACTACCGGGCGGCGCTCGCCGCCAGCGGCGCGGTGATCCTCTGCTTTCCCACCCACGACACCGAGCAGCGGCCCGCCTATCCGGCCCGCTGGCTGCTCGAGGCGGTGGCCGCGCTGGGCGGGGACAGAATCGGGCCCAAGGCGCTCCGCGAGCTGGCGCCCGACGCGCAGGCGCGGCCCTGGCTCACAAGCCTCGTCAGCACCGAGGCGGCGCTTCGGCACGCCCCGGCCTTCCTGAACCTTGCCGAGAGGCGCGTGGCCGAGGCCCGCGCGATCACGGTCGCCGGTGGAAGCCTGGCCGCCTCCGGCCTGGGACGCCGCGAGGACCTTCCCCTGGGACGCGGACTGAAAGCGGCCGCCGCGCGCGCCTCGAGCGCCTTCACCGAGTTCGACGGCAACCTGGTAGAGGTCGCGCCTCGGATCCAGCGGCTGGCCGGCGGCCTGGCCGGAAGCACGCTGCCGATCAGCGCCAGCGGCGTGGAGACCTGGGCGGGCTGCCCGTTCCACTATTTCCTGGGCCGCGTCATCGACGTCGAGCCGACCGAGCGCCCTGAGGACGAGGAGTCCTGGACGATCAGCGCCCTCGACCGAGGCTCACTGATCCATGCGATCCTCGAGGAATTCTTCCGGGAACTGTCCGCCAGCGGCCGGCCGGCGCCCGGCGAGCTGTACACAGAAACCGATCGGGAGTTGCTCCAGACGATCGCCTCAAAGCGCTTCCGGGTGGTCGAAGAGCTCGGCCAGACCGGCTACCGGCTCGCCTGGCAGAACACTCAGTCGGCGATCCTGCTCGACCTCGAGACGCTGCTCGAGCGCGACCAGCAATTCCGCGCCGAGAACGCAGTCCGACCGGCCTACTTCGAGCAGAGGTTCGGTTTCGAGGACGGCTGGCCCGCCGCCGAGGTGGAACTCTCGGGCGGCGTGAAAGTGCTCCTGCGAGGCTTGATCGACCGGGTCGACGTCGGGGACGGGGCGGCTTACGTGACCGACTACAAGACCGGCGTCGCCTCGCGCGCGAGCGACTTCCAGGAGGACCCGGTGCTGGCCGGCACCAAGGTTCAGCTGGCCGTCTATTCGAACGCGGTGAGACGAGGGCTGACGTCCCTCGGGAACCCGGTCGGCCGGGTGACGGCCTCCTACTGGTTCATCTCCGCCAAGGGCGGTTTCGCGCGGGTCCAGGTCGATGACGAGGTCGCCTCGGCCACCAGGCTGGCCCAGGTGATGGAGGTGGTCCACGAGGGCCTCAAAACCGGGGCCTTCCCGCAGGTGCCCGGCGAGGAGGGCTTCATGCCCGGCCGCCCTTCGTTCGAGAACTGCAAGTTCTGCGAGTACCACCGCGTCTGCCCGATCGGGCGGGACCAGATCCACGATCGCAAGGTGACTTCCCCGGGCGCCGACCTGCCGTCACGGCTGGTTCTCAGGTGAGCGATGCCCGGCCAGCCGACCAGAACAACCGCGACCGGTTGGTCTCGGACTTCGGCGCCACCTTCTTCGTCGAGGCCGGCGCCGGGACCGGCAAGACGACGACCCTGGTCGACCGGATCGTCGCCCTGGTCGCCGCCGGCGAGCTGGAACCCGCGGGGCTGGTGGCGATCACCTTCACGGAGGCCGCCGCGGCGGAGCTGCGAGCCCGCGTCCGCGAGGCCCTGGAGGCTCACGGCGAGGCCGTCACCCTGGCCGCCGCCGCGCACCTCGAGGACGCCTCGATCGACACCATCCACTCCTTCGCCGGGTCACTGCTGCGCACCCATCCGCTGGAGGCGGGCCTGCCGCCCAACTTCGACACCCTCGACCAGATCGAGCAGGACCTGGAATTCAAGGATCGCTTCCGCGAGTGGTTCGAGAGGGCGGCAACCGTGGACTCCTCCAGCCGTGCGATCAAGAACGCGCTCCTGCTCGGGCTGACGCCCGACAACATCGAGGGCGCTGCGCGCGCGCTCCACGAGCACTACGACCTGCTCACGAGGGAGACCAACTGGGCGGCGCCGCCGGCGGGGTCGGCCCTCGATCGCGCAGTCGAGTTCGCCGAGCGGCTTCGGGGCATCGAGGCCTACCGAGGTGAGTGCCAGCAGCCGGAGTCCGACTACCTCTATGCCAGGCTCGGCGAGATCGCCTTCTGCGCCGAGCGCCTCGGCCAGGCGGACAGCGAGGGAAAGGCGCTCGTCGCGATGCTCCTGCTGGAGAGGTTTCCGCGCAACATCGGCAGCAAGGGGAACTGGAATGGGACCAGCCTCGCCCGGCTGCGCGCGGAGCTCTTCGGGGTGTTGGACGAGATGGTCGACCTCCTCCAGCGGCGCCGGGCGGAGATCCTCAACGCCCTGCTCAAGGCGCTCCGGGACTTCGTCCTCGACTACGCGGACGACCGCCGCCGGCGCGGCGTGGCGACCTTCCACGACCTGCTCACCTGGGCCCGCGACCTCCTCCGCGACAAAGAGGCGGTGCGTTCGCGCGCGCAGCGGCGGTGGAAGCGCATCTTCATCGACGAGTTCCAGGACACCGATCCGCTGCAGGCCGAGATCGCCTTCTATCTCTGCGGCGACCCGAACCGCCCGCTGCCGGCTCACTGGCTCGACGTCGAGCTGGTCCCGGGCAAGCTCTTCTTGGTGGGCGACCCCAAGCAGTCCATCTATCGCTTCCGGCGCGCCGACATCGCCCTCTACCAGAAGATCCAGGAGACGGTGGGCGAGGAGGTCGCGCTGTTCCAGAACTTCCGCTCGGTGCCAGCCCTGATCGAGTTCGTGAACTACCACTTCGCGAGCGCTATGCGCTTCATCCCCGACGTCCAGCCCGACTACCACGCGCTGGTCGCCGTCCCGAGCCAGGAGGGTAGCCTCCGCTATTTCGGGAAAGAGATCCAGGGCAGGGTCAGGCAGGACGTGGTCTGGCGGTCGGAGGCGCTCGACGTGGCCAGGACCTGCCGCGCAATCGTCGACCAGCGCTGGCTGGTCTCGCGCGGCAAGGGCCAGGCGCGGCGGCAAGAGCCGGCCAGCTGGAAGGACATCTGCGTGCTGATCCCGTCCCGCACCAACCTGCGCAAGCTCGAGAAGGAGTTCGAGGCGTGGGGTGTCCCTTACCGGCTGGAGAGCGGTGAGCTGATCGTGATGACGCAGGAGGTCCGCGAGCTGATCAGCTGCCTGCGGGCGATCGACGACCCCTCCGACCAGGTCGCGATCGTGGCCGCGCTCCGCTCCGGCGCCTACGGCTGCAGCGACGTTGACCTGGTCCTCTGGCGCAACCTGGGCGGCCGTTTCAGCTATGAGTCGGCCAATGAAGCCGCGGCCGCCGGGGGCGCTGAGACGGCGCGCATCCGCCTGGCTCTTGCCGACCTCGCCGAACTCCACGCGCTGCGTCATGACAGGACGGTGCCGGCGCTGGTCGAGCACTTCATCGACCGCCGCCTTCTGGTCGCCCAGGGATTCGGGCAGCCGCGTCCGAGGGAGACGTGGCGCCGCTACCGGTACGTGGCCAAGCGGGCACGGGACTTCGCCGCCACCGGGCGGGCGACGCTGCGCTCCTTCGTCGAGTGGATGGAGGGCCTGGAGCGCGAGCAGTACCGCGACAACGGCATCTCGGCCGCCGAGGAGGACGACGAGGCGGTTCGCGTCCTCACCATCCACGGAGCGAAAGGCCTCGAGTTCCCGGTCGTGATCATGACCGGGTGGGGCTCGGGCGGCCGCCCCGAGAAGACCGCCGTGCTGGCTGACCGCATCCAGGGGCGGGTTGAGGTCGGACTCCGCGAGAACTGGGCGACGGCGGGGTATCGCCGGGCGGCCGACAGGGAGAAGGAGGCGCAGCGCGCCGAGACCATCCGTCTCACCTACGTCGCGGCGACCCGGGCCCGCGACCACCTGGTCCTGAGCCTCTGGCGGAAGGAGCGCTACAAGTACGTGGCCAGCCCCGATCCCGCCACCCAGGCCGAGGCCTTCGAAGACAGCCTCGACGAGGGGCAGTTGGGCACGCGGATTGACCTCGACGGCCTGGTGTTGCCTGCATCGCCGCCTTCCCTTTCGGTTCCGTCCTCCTCGCCGGACGCGCACCGCGAGGAGGAGAACGCCTGGCTGGCCGCGCGAGGCCGGCTGGTTGCCGAGCTGGGCGGCCTCCGGATCACATCGGCCACCGCGCTGGCCCACGAGGCGGACCCGGACCAGGAGCCGGATGACGTCGCCCTGCTCCGCCGCGGCCGGGGCGGCACCAACTTCGGCCGCGCGGTGCATGCCGTACTCCAGTTGGTGCCGTTGGAGACGTTGGCCGGGCTCGAACCGCTGGCCCGTGCCCAAGCGGCGGCCGAGGGGATCGCCTCCAAGGCGCCCGCCGTGATCGCGGCCGTGCGGCTGGTTGCCGAATCGGCTCCGGTCCGGGCCGCTGTGGCGGCGCGCCGGCTCTGGCGGGAGGTCCCGGTGGGTGGCTCCGATTCCGGCTCCCTGCTGGAGGGGTTCATCGACCTCCTCTACGAGGGCGAGCGCGGGCTGAGGGTCGTCGACTACAAAACCGACAACGCCTCCGCCGCTGAGATCGAGAGCCGCTTCCGGCACTACCGGCTCCAGGGCGCCGCCTACGCGCTGCTGCTCCAGCTGGCCACCGGGCAGCGGGTCGCCGGGGTGGACTTCGTCTTCTCCGCGACGGGCGAGGTTCGCTCGATCGAAGGCGCCGAGCTGGCCGCGCTGGTCGAGGAGGTCCGGGTCCGGTTAGGCCAGGGACCGGCCGCCGGCGACGAAGAGGACGGCGATGGCACCGGCGGCGACCAGGGTAAGCCGGAAGGCCAGCCGGTCGCGGCCGCCGAGGCCGGCGGCGGTGACGCCGGCGATCAGCAGCAGGGTGGCGACGAGAGCGACCAGCTGCAGCTCATCCTGGCGCCCCGGCCCGAATAGGATCGCCAGCGCCGACCCGGCCAGCAACGCGGCGGCAATGAGCGTCGAGGCCGTGGTGCCCAGCAGTTGCGGCAGGCCGCGGACGCCCAGCCGGCGCTCCGCCTCAATGTCGGGGAGCGTCTGGCTAAAGTGCGCGCCGGCGCCGAGGAGGGCCGCGCCGAGGGTCGCCCAGGCTGGCGGCAGGTGGCTCGGGGTGAGGCCGAGGGTAACGAACGCGGGCACCAATCCGAAGCCGGCGGCGTAAGCGAGGACGCTGGCCGGCGTCGACTTGAGCCAGGCGTTGTAGGCGCTCGCCACGCCCACCGCGAGGAGGTGGACCGCCCCCGCGGCGAGCCCGTTGGCGAGCGACAGCGGCAGGCAGGCGATCAGCGCGACCACGGCTGCGGTGCGAACGCGTCCGGCCGGCACCTCGCCGGAGACGATCGGCTTGTCCCGCCGGCCGGCGCGGCGGTCGAGGGCCTGGTCGAGGTAGTCGTTGGTCCAACCGATGAAGAGCTGCCCGGCCAGCACGGCGGTGACCGCCCAGGCGGTGGTCCAGCCGCGCCCGGCGGCGAGCGCCAGGAGGCCGACGGCGATGGTCACCACGAAGACCGGCTCCGGGTGCGAGCAGCGGACGAGGTTCCAGGCGGAGCGGAGAAGCCCGCTCAGAAGACGGGGTCTCTCTCCAGCGATCGGTACTCGTCCGCGCGGCGCTCCAGCTCCTCGACCGAAACCACGCCCGCCTCCAAGAGCAGCGACTCGAAGGCCGCGAGCCAGCTCTCGTAGTAATCAGCGGGCTCCGACGCGATCTTATCCACCAGCTGGGCTCGGAACGCGTCCCACGGGTAGGCGCCCTTCTCATTGAGCGCGACCGCCATCCCGAAGACCCGCCCCTCCCAGGGAGCGTTGAAGACCAGCTCGCCATTTCTGCGAGGCACCGCAGCCTCGCCCTCGAGGTTGTCGAGTTTGCTCACCGCGCCGCCCCTGCCGACACCTGCGGCCGCGCGACGCCGATCATGCAGTCGCGGCTGACGATGGTCGCCAGCTGCTCCTCGCTCCAGCCCTCGGTGCCCTCGGGCTGCTCCGGAATGACCAGATAGCGGAGGTCGGAGCTGGAGTCCCAGACGTTGACGGCCACTTCGTCGGGCAGCCGGAGCCCGAACTCCTCCAGCACCGCTCGCGGCTCACTGACCGCGCGGGAACGGTAGGGCGCCGACTTGTACCAGGTCGGCGGCAGCCCCAGCAGCGCCCACGGGTAGCAGGAGCAGAGGGTGCAGACCACCATGTTGTGGACGCCAGGCCGGTTCTCCAGCACCACCAGCCGGGTGGCGACCGGGTACTGGATCCCGAGCTCGGCGACGGCGGCCGGTCCGTCCGCTAGCAGCCGCGCCCGGAAGTCGGGGTCCACCCAGGCGCGGGCGACGACCCGCGCGCCGAGCATCGGTCCGATGTCGTGTTCGTAGGAGGAGATGACCCTGTCCACCTCGTCGGCGGTCAGCAGCCCCTTCTCGCGCAGCAGCGACTCCAGGGCCAGGGTCCGCGCCTCGACGTCGGAGGGCGCCTCCGGGTTGTGACTGTGGTCGTGGTCGTGATCGCTCAAGGCTGATCCTCCCGCAGGTAGCTTTCCCAGAGGTCGACGCAGACTCGGTCGGCCGGGTTGGCGCCCTCGCCCCAGAGCTCGACGGCGCCGAACTCGACCGCGTAACACGGCTCGCAGGGCGCGTCGAACCCGTGGGCGTTGGAGTCCGGAAGGAGGAAGGGTCCGTTGACAGTGCGCACCGTGCCCCGCCTGCCGCGCGCGTAGCGGGGCAGCCGGGTGTGGCCCTTCGGGTTGAGGTTGCGGGTGCGGACCCGGTCGCCGGGGCGGAAGCGCGCCTTCACGGTGGGCGGCGGGTCGCGGCGGACGGCGGCCGCCGGAGCCGGGCCGGCGGCGTGCCCGGAACGGAGCTCCTCCTCGGTCACCACGCCCTTTTCGAGCAGCACCGTCTCGACCGCGTGCAGCCACTTCTCGTAGTAGCTCGCCTCGAGGTAGGTGGCGGCGGGCATCCGCTCGATCGCGTGGCGGAACTCGTCCAGGTGGTACTGGCGGCCGACAGTCTTCTCCATGATCGCCCGGACCCGTCCCTCCCACGCCTTGTGGAAGACTGGCTCGTCGGGCTCGGGCTCAACCCGGCCGAAGCCGTGCATACCCCCCATGTCGTGGACGCCGTTCATCGAAACCGAATTATCGACCCCTCTTAACGGTCCCTTCAGGAACAAATGTGACGCTTCCGCCTCGCAGCACCGTATCCACCCATTCAAGAGGCGTGTCCGCATGGCCGTAAAGCAACCACTGAGACTTCAACCCAAGCCCAAGGGCATGGCTCGGGTGATCCAGGGCCGCAACATGCCCACCCTCGCGCTGGGCGCCATCGCGCTGGCGCTCGCGATCTTGATCTTCCACGACCTCTTCCAGCCCGCCGCCAGCACGCTGGCCGGGCTCCGCACCGCGCTCGTCTCGACCGGCATCGTGACCAACACCGTCACCGCCAGCGGCAGCCTGGTCCCGGCCCAGCAGATGAACCTCGGCTTCAAGACGCCGGGCACGCTGATCGAGGTCGACGCTCTTGACGGAGCGACGGTCAAGGCCGGCCAGGTGCTGGCGAAGATCGACCCGGCGCCGCTGCAGCTCGCCCTGCAGCAGGCCCAGGCGTCGCTCGCCTCAGCCGAAGCGGCGCTCTCCCAGACCGAGAGCGGCACCTCGCTGCAGCAGGCGAGCGACCAGCTGAACCAGGCCAACCAGTCCTACACCAACGCGGTCAACA
>DATLQT010000083.1:0-91894 GCA_035535055.1 Candidatus Dormiibacterota bacterium
ATCTGGGGCTTCGGGCGAGGTTGGGTCGAAGCCGCCATCGCCAGCTTCGCCCTCATGGCGCCGGTTGGACCGCTAGTGATCAATCCGCGCCTGCAGGCGATTGGAAGGGCCGCCGACGCGGCGACAGCTGGACCGTTAGACCGGAGCCTCCTCGCGCGCACGCACGCTCCTTTGCTCAGTGGCGCGGTGTTGAGCTTGACCGCCTGGCTGCTCGGGATTGTCTTTCTGATGACGAACAAGCCCTCGCTCGCCGCATCCACCATTGCGATGGTCATCGCGTTGGCGCTTGGATTGGGGGCCAGCCTGTCGATCTGGTACCTCGACCGTGCGAAACGAGATCAGACCGGCCCGGTCAAGATCGAACAGTAACCGCGACAGGTACGCACGAGCAGGGGTCGCACCCAAGCTCTCCTGGAGCGACGCGACGTCAACCGTACGGATCGCCGCACGATCGCGAGGCCACGGTCGGTACTCACCCAGCCTCTAGCCAGCCGGCCTCGGGGACGTTCTGAAGCGCTGGGCGGCGACCACGCACCAGATCCCCTCGACCACCCCAAATGGCCAGGCTCCCGATAGAAAGCCATAGACGCTGGAGAGGAGGCAACCGAGGGCGAACGCCAGGGTGAACATCCTCCCCCGCCGCTCGAGCCCGTACATGACGATCATGAAGCTGAGGGCGAGGACCGTAAATGGTGATGAGAGTCACGTCTCAAGTTTGGCGTCGACCGTGAACGCACTCACGGGACAAGGTCGAATCCCGGGATATGGGCCGGCCTGACGACCGAGAAGTGCCTCCGATCGAGAGTAGCGATGGTGTGAGTTCCGAGCCGCTCCGAAACCGCGACCACGGAAGCGTCGACTGTGCCGAGTTGCAAGTCGCGGTAGGCAGCCACCAACTCCGCTATTCGTAGCCAGTCGGCTGGAGCGACCTGCTCGGGCACCAGCTCGCCCGCCGCCAGGTCGCCGAGGAATCGCACCTCAGTCTCCACTCCTACCCGGCTCGCTAATAAGTAGGCGACTTCGGTAACGACGAGGATCGGCACCAGGACCGGGCCCGGATGATTCTGGAGAAGGCGCCGACACCGGCTGTGCTCGGCATCGTCAGCGTCGTACGCGGCGTAGAGAGGGCCGGCGTCGGCGATCAGCGGGCCGTGAGCTCTGACCTGAGAATCTCCTCTATGCGATGGGATACGTCAGTCCGGCCACTTCGGCCAGCGGCGCCGAGTCTCCGTTTGCCGCCCTCGACCAGGTGAGTCTCGATGGCTTGGCGGGTAAGTTCCGAGACCGTCATGCCACGTCGCTCGGCCTCATGACGGAGCCTGGCGTCGAGGTCGTCCGGGAGCTTGACCGTCGTCCTTTTCATGGTATGCCAGCATACCGCCGCTGACAGCAGTTTGATGCGATGAAGGAGCGGGCCTCCGCTCCCGTGGCTAAAGGCTGAGACTAGGTCTCGCCTGCGATCACGCAACCGACAGGAAGGAGGCCCTTGGGCATGGTGTACATCGGTATCGACCTCCACCGCAAGCGCTCGCAGGTCGCGGCCCTCGACGGGAATGGCGAGCTGCTGTTCAACCGCCGTGTGGCGACTCGGCCGGACGAGTTGTTCAAAGCCATCTTGGGCGAACGACGGCGTACACAGGGCCCCCCGCCGAGCCGATTTCCGTATTCCAGCGGACCTCGGCGAACGACCGCGTACGGGGCGTGATCTCACTCAAAAACCGCTGGGGGCAACTCCGTGCGGGTTCGACTCCCGCCCTCGGCACCACGGCCGACTCCGCCCCCGGCGCGGGTAATCGTCGTGGGTCGACTACCGGCCCACCAGTTCGTATTCGCTGTAGCGCCCCGGGCGGGGGGCGTGCTCTCCCTTGGGCACCCGGGCGTGGGAGATGCGGTTGGCGGGGCTTCGCATGTAGGCGCGGTAGCTGTCGCGTGAGTCCCAGCGGGTGACCATCACGAACCGGCAGCCGTCCTTGCGGTCGTGCCAGACCTCGAGGCCCATGAAGCCGTCCACTGCGTCGACTCCGTGAAGGCGGTTGCTGAAGGCGGTTTCGAGCGCGGCCTGGCCCTCGAGGGCAACCAGGACCTCGCTCTCGACTACGAACACGAGTCGACCTTGTGCATCAGGCCGCCACCGGTCTGCTGACGCGGCCCAGCAGGACCGACACCTCGGTGCCCTGCCCGGTAACCGACCGGATCGCGATCTCCGCGCCGATCGTTTGCAGGTGACCGCGGGCGGTCGCGAATCCGAGCCCGACACCGCCGTGGGTCCGCATGAAGCCGCGGCTCAGCTGTAGGAAGGGCTGGCCAAGCTGGGCCACCTGGCCGGGATCCATGCCGGGCCCGTCGTCCCTGATCCGAAGCGTGATACCTGACCGGCTCGAGGTCGCCGAGACCCGCACCTTTCCGTCCTTGGGGCTGAACTGGACCGCGTTGGCAAGGATGTTGGCCAGGGCCCTCTCCAGGTGATGGCGGTCGGTCATGGTGGAGAGGGTCGCGGCACACCGGATGCTCACGGAGACGCCCTGCGTGCTAGGCGCGGCCGCCTTGGCGAGCTGCTCCAGCAAGGGCCTCAGCAGGACGGGCTCATCCCGCTCGGTAGCGCCGCCGCTCTCCAGTTCGACCAGGTCGAGGACGTTCTCCACCAGGCCGAGAAGCCGGCCGCCGCCGCCCAGGATCCGCTCGACGTGTTTCATCCGCTTGGGTCCGAGCGACTCGCCGTCCTGCTTGAGCAGGCCCGCATAGCCGATCACCGCGTTGAGCGGGGTGCGGAATTCGTGGCCGATCACGGAGAGGAAGGCCGCCTTGGCGCGGTTGTCCTGCTCGAGGTGGGCCACCCGAAGGGCTGTTCTGAGCACTCCGGCAAGGCCGGTCAGAGCGACCGCGCGCTCGGCGGCGGCGTCCTGGGGCCCGCTCAGCGCAACCAGGACCGCAGATGAATGGGCGCCCACCGCGATGGGGAGCGCGAGTGCCTGGCGGCGCGCGACGGTGAGCCCGCGAGGGCGGCCCTCGACCAGGCAGGCGATCACCTCGCCCATGAGGTGCGCGGGGTGTTCGGTCCAGAAGCTGTCGGCAGGCGACCCCAAGGTCGCGGCATCCCCGATCGCGGGGACCGTGACGATGGTGGTCGAGAAGCCGAGTGCCTGGCCCGCGACCCGATTGAAAGTGGTGGCGGTGTCGATCGGGTCGTCAATCTCGGAGAGGGCCTCGGCGACCGCGAGGGAGCCGGAGCTGAGCGCCGCCCGCCGCTCCCATTCCGCCCTGATGACGGGCACGACCGCCTCGAAGTCGCCCCTCCGGTGGTCGTTTGCGGCAGTCACGCTGCTCTTTAGGCGAGGAAGTGGCGCCCTTGGCGCCGCGTTCGGCTGTGCTTCGGGGGCCCCCGCGACGCCTGTGCTGGCCGCTCCGGCGGCGAGTGCCGCGCGAGCTTCGGGGAACTGCCCGAGAGCGGACAGAAGCGCCTCTATCGATCGCCCGAGGACCGCCGCGGGCACCCGGCGGTGAGAGAGGAGGTCCTCGAGCCAGTGGAGGTAATCGGTCAGCACCGACTCCGCGCCGACGTCGATGGACGTGGCCAGGAAGTCGATCGTGTAGGCGAGATCCTCGAGTGTGCGCTGCCGCTGCCGGGCGTCGTATCCGGATATCCCTGGGAAGTTGACTCGAAGCGCATCGAAAGCGTCTTCCGCGAGGGCCTCCCGGGCCGCGAGCAGCTCCGTCGCGAGCGCCTGCGGCCTGCCGTCGGCCGGCAGCGCGCGCAGCTGCGGTGGGGTCGCGAGCCAGCCCAGGAGAACCTGGTCGGCCTCGGAGCCGGCCCCGGCTACGGCGTCAACGCCGAGCGTCGCGGCCCTGCTCTGGCCCTCACCGAGGGCGCGGCCACCGGCGATCACGGGGACCCCGAGCGCGTGGGCCTGGGCCACCTGGCGCCGGATGCTGGGCAGGTTGAGGGGAAGCGAGCAGGAGATGGCAAGTGCCAGCGGTCGGTTGGCGGTCAGGAAGGCAGGGAGGTGGTCGGCCGGCATCGAGGCGCCGAGGTAGAGCACCCGCCAGCCCTGGTCGCGCAGCGCGAGGGCCGCCAGCAGGGCGGGCAGGGTGTGCCACTCGTTCTCGGCACAGGCCAGCACCAGCGGCGGCCGGTCGCTCGCTTCGGAGAGGAGCGAGGCTCCGATGAGGTGGACGACGGCCTCGCTGATCGAGCTGGCGGCGTGCTCGTCGGCCACCGACCAGGCGGCCTCCTGCCAGCGCGCGCCGACCGCCATCTGGGCGGGCCCGATGAGCTCGGTGGCGACCTGGGTCAATGACATGCCCGATGCCCGGCCGGCGGCCACCGCGGCCAGGGCGGCCGCGACGTCCCGAGCCTCGAGGGCGTTCATGTAGGCCGCTGGCGCGGCGAGGGCTCGCGCGGCGCTCATGCGCTGGCCACGATCGAAAGGTGACGTGACTCGGAGAACAGTTCTGCCGACGCGGCGACGCCGTGTCGGCGCATCGTCTCCAAGGCGTTGGGAACGACCCCGCAGGCCTCGAATCTGACGGTGCCGAGCTCGCCGAAGATCATCTCGAAGATCGGCTGCATCTGCGGTCCGTCGGCGTCGATGGCGACGATCTCGGCGATCTGGCTCACCCGCCGTGACCCGTCGTCCATCCGCACCAGCTGGACCACGAGGTCGATGCCCGGGCGGATCTGGGCGCGGATGGCTTCGGGGGTCAGGCCAGGGGAGCCAGCGAGGGCCAGCGACTCGAAGCGGAGGATGGCGTCGCGGGGGTTATCGGCGTGGAGGGTCGAGAGCCCGCCCTCGTGGCCGATGATCAATGCCTGGAGCATGTCGAAGGCTTCCGGCCCACAGACCTCGCCGACCACGATCCGGTCGGGCCGCATCCGGAGGCTGTTGCGGAGCAGGTCGCGCACCGTGATGGTGCCTCTTCCCTCGACGTTGCTGTCCCGGCATTCGAGCCGCACCGCGTTGGGGTGATCGATCTGGAGCTCGAGGGTGTCCTCGATGGTGATCAGCCGTTGGTTGGGCGGGATCCGCCCGGCGAGCACGTTCAGGAGGGTGGTCTTGCCGGTGCCGGTTCCGCCCGAGACCAGGATGTTGCAGCGGCCACGCACGGCCGCGTCCAGGAACTCGGCCATCCGTGCGCTCATGGCGCCGCTCTCCACCAGCGCAGAGAGGGAGTGCACCGCGCGGCTGAACTTCCGGATGGTGAGGCTGGGCCCGGTCGGCGAGGCGGGTGGCAGGACGGCGTTGACGCGGCTGCCGTCCGGCAGCCGGGTGTCCACCATCGGGCTCGAGTTGTCGATCCGTCGCCCGGCGAGGGCGACGATGCGCTGGATCACGTTGATCAGCTGGCGGTCGTCGGTGAAGGTGATCCCGGCCGGGACGATGGTCCCCTTGCGCTCAATGAAAACGCTGTCGTGCCCGTTGACCATGATCTCGGTGACAGAGGGGTCGGCGAGGAGCGGGTCGAGCGGTCCGAAGCCGAAAGCGTCGTCGACCAGGCGCCGGAGCGCGGATTGGCGGACAGACGTGCTGGCCTGGACGCCGATCCGGCTCAGGAGCGCGTCGATGTGCCGGCCCACGGCGGCCTCGAAGACGGTGGCGTCACGGCTGGCGAGGTCGGCGTCGGGAAGGTCGACGATGGCCGATCGCAGGCGGGGTAGAAGTGGCGCGAGGACGGCGGCTTGGGTGTCGTCGGGAAGACGGTCCTCGAGCTGTGCCGGCGAGGGCAGCACGCGCACGAGTGGTGGTGGCGCGACCGCGGCCGGCCACTCCTTGACGTTGAAGATGCCTTTCAAAGTGTGAAGCGGTACCAGCAGCCGCTCATAGCGCTGCAGGTCCCGGCTCCAGCGGAGAAGTCGGAAGCCCTCTCCGTCCTGGCCGAAGGCGTCGTCGCGGTAGGTGCGGACCTCGGAGCCGTCCAGGAAGCGAACCATCACCTTCGGCGCGCCCGCCGCCTCGCGGGGGTCGACGGCTCCGGGGGCCGGGGGACCCGGCAGCTCCACCTGGCGGATGGCGCCGAGGGCGATCCACGCCGGTTCCTCGGCGGAGACGCCATCGGGGATCATGGAGAAGCCGAGCCTGCTCAGGGACGACGTCTCGGTCTCGCCCCGGACGACCTCGCCGTCCATGCATAGGACGCGGGTCCTCATCCCGCCTTTCCTGCCTCCGCCGGCATGGACTCCCGGGCGAGGTCGAGGAGGGCGGTGATGTCGACCGGTTTGCTGAGGAGAACGTCGGCCCCAAGGCTCGCGAGGTCCTCGCGGATGCCGTAGAGGAGGTCGGCCGTCACCACGACCACCCTGCCCGGCCGGGTTATCTCATCGAGCCGGAGGGTGCGGAGAACCTCCACGCCGTCGACGTTGGGCATGTGGAGGTCGAGGAGAAGCAGGTCGTAATACGTGCTCCGCATCTTGTCGAGGGCGACGCCGCCGTCCTCGGCCTGCTCCACGGTCCAACCCTGCGACTCGAGCAGGTCCTGGAGCAGGTCGGCATTGATCGGGTCGTCCTCGGCGATGAGGATTTGGCCGGCGCGGTCGCTCAACGTGCCCTGATTGGTTCGAGGTCGATTGCCGGCTTGCCCATCTTCGAAGGCTAAGCCGCCGACCCCGGGGCGTCGTCTGCCTCTTGGCGGAGAGGTCACCCTCTCAATTGAGAGGGGAGGCTCGGCTGGCGGCCTAGCCGTGGCCCTCGTGGTGCGGCGCGTCTGCAGCGGATCCGGCGAACTCGTCCGGGTGGCGGTCGAAGGCCGCCTTGCAGCCCGCGGAGCAGAAGTGGTAGGTCTCGCCCTCGTAGCTCGAGGCTCCGGCGGCCGTGGGGGGGTCGACGGTCATGCCGCAGACCGGGTCCTTCGCCATCACCATCCGCTCGTCCGGTGACGCCTCCATGGCGCGAAGCATCGCAGGTCCGCCGGTGTTGAAAAAGCGCCAGCCGAGGACCGCGGCGACCACCAACACGGCGAGGTTCAGGAAGGCCGTGTAGTTCCACGCCGGCCGGGTCTGGAAGACGGTGATCTGGTGGTGGACGGGCACCAGCCCGAAGGCCTGGAAGAGAGCGCCGACGATGAGCCCCGCCAGCGCCATCGCCAGGTAGGAGACAACCAGCAGGTAGAGGCTCATCCGTCCGCCGTAGTACTTCCGGTATATGTTCAGGATGGGGATGATCAGGAGATCGGCGAAGATGAAGCTGATCACGCCTCCGAAGCTGATGCCTCCATTCCAGAGCACGACCGCGAGCGGGACGTTGCCCACCGAGCAGACGAAGCTCAGCATCGAGATGACGGGCCCGATCAGCGGCCCCCAGAACTGGCCGAGGGCAGGGCTGCTGGTCAAAAAGAGCGCCCGCCAGAAGCTGTTGGGCACCCAGGCCGCCAGCGCGCCGGCGACGAGGAAGCCGAGAAGAACGTCCTGCCAGAGGCTGGCGACGTCCATATAGAAGTAGTGGCTGATCGCCGTGAACGCCCTCGCCGAGAGGAGCCGTCCGAGGAAAGGGCCGCCGGTGATCGACATGTCCATTTCGCCGTGGCCCTCCATCCGGCCGACTAGGCCGCGCTCGGCCTGCAGGCGCGCGGCCTCGACCATCCGGGCGCGCAGCGTGTATTTGAAGATCACGGCCAGGATCGCGATCATCAGCAGCCCGCCGGCGAACTCGGCCGCGACGAACTGCCAGCCCAGGAGCACCAGCAGGACCAGGCCCAGCTCGAAGACGAGGTTGGTGCTGGCGAACTCGAAGATGATCGCGTTGCCGAATGACGCGCCCTTGCGGAAGAGCCCGCGGCCGACGGCGGTCGCCGCGTAGGAGCAGCTGGAGCTGGCCGCGCCCGCCAGGGTCGCGAAGGTGATGCCGCGAAGGTCAGGCTTGCCGAGGACCCTAACCACCGCCTTCTTCGAACCCATCGACTGCACGACGGCAGAGATGAGGAAGCCGAGCGCGAGCGGCCAAAGAACCTCCCAGAACATGAAGAAGGCCATCTGGAGGGCCTGGCCGATCGCCTGGACCACGAACATCCCGGAGCGCTAGCCTCGCACCAGCCGCTCGACGGCGCCGTTCAGCTCGCGGATCTTGTCGCCGGCGTCACCGGCCTGGATGGCTTCGGTCACGCAATGCTCGGTGTGGTCCGCGCGCAGAAGCGCACCTGCCCCTCGACGCGGCGGAGGCGGTCCAGCACCTGCGGGTCGTCCTGATATCGAGCCATGCCATCAGGATACCCCCCGGGGGTACCGAAGCAGGTGACTAGTGATCGAGTTCCCGGAGGCGCTCATCGATCAGCCTATTCACGAGCGCCTTGTTGAGTGGCCGGTCAACCGGAAATCGGAGGGCGCCTTTTGACGTCGTGAACTCGCTGACCTCGTTCGGCAGCCGGGCGAGCACCGAGCCGCTATGCGGCAGGTAGCTCAGGTGGTTCTTGAAGGCGGCGAAGCCGACGATCAACTTTCCGTTGAGGCGAAAGGCAGGGGCCCCGTAGGCGAGCCCCTCCTCGGCGTCGGGGACGATCTCCCGGATTGTCTGCCGGAGGTTCGCCAGCGTGGCGCGCTTGGGTTCCTCGAGCCCGACCAGGTAGGCGTCGATCTCCTCTTGTGACGTGGCGTGCCCTTCCCTCAGCCTTCACGCGGCTAGATGGCGGACTCGTCCTCGGGTCCGTCCCAGGACCAGCGTCAGGGACAGCCTGTCGGGGACCACCGTCCCCTGCGGTGAGATCGCCATCACCTCGGCCGCGGCCGACTCCATGTATGAGCGCAGGACGGCGCGGAACTCCGGGTCGTCCGGGAGGACGGCGTCATCGGCGGCCAGCATGAAACAGGCCACGAACCGCTCCCCCATGTCCGTCTGGGCGCCGGTGCCCGCGTGCAAGGCCTTCATCGCCCTGGCGGCGGCGCACCACGAACGATGTCTTGCCGTGGTCGGGATGGCCCGGGTGGGAGAAGGGGTGGTTCAGGACTGGGTCACCTCCTGCACCTCGCGTCCTACTGGGCGGAAGTGTTCGGAGGCCCCCCGCCGCTACTCGGAAGAGCACGGCGGCCACTCCGCGATGCTGAGCCTGGTCGCCTCCGGCGAATTCGAAGACCGACGGTCGCTTCCTAACCGTCATCCGCTTGATCCGTCCACCGGAAGGCCTCGACCCGGCTTCGCAGGTACTCCAACTGACTGCGCATCTCCGGCGTGAGGATCCTCATCCTGAGCATCGATTCGATCGTCTGGAGGACTATCGCTCGGTCGTCGAGCCGGTCGTGGCCGCTCACCTCTGGCGCGCGTGCCTCAAGTCGGGTCCTGCGGCGTCGCGCCAAGGAGATCACAGCAAGTCGTTTCTCCAAACCGCCGGTTGGCGTCCGAATCGCTCGTGATGGTCCCGCCGTGCCCGCCTCGTTGCAGGCCGCATTCCATTCTCGATTCCTCGCCGCCCATGTTATCCATCGCGCCGAAATATTTTGGCTACCGCCGCTGCGCTTGACATGACGGGCCGGCAAGTATGTTTACTGATAGTCGCAGTTATGAGAACGGCCCCCGGGGCCTGGCCCGCGTTCCAGCGCAGTCCGCTGAAGGCGGGAAGAGAGGGAAATAGCGATCGAAGCACCGCGTCCGCGCAGACCGGGAGCCGAAGAGGGACGCTGGGTCCCGCGGACGATGCTGGCGCTGACCAGTGTGGTCGCACTCGCAGCGGTCGGCATCTGGTACAGCGCCCAGCCGGCGGGCGTGTCTTCGGCCGTCCGGCCATCGCCGGCGCCGAGCGGGGCGGTGCTGGCGGCCGGTGCGCAACCGTCGATTGCGGTCCCGCCCGGGCGCGCGGAGATCCGGGTGCCGATCCTCGAGTACCACTACATCCGGGTCAACCCCGATCCCTCCGACCGCCTCGGCTACAACCTGTCGGTCACTCCGGACGACTTCGCGGCGCAGATGGACTGGCTCGCCGCCAACGATTACCACCCGGTCACCATCGCCGACCTGCGCGACTACTTCAAATTGAGCACCCCGCTCCCCTCGCGGCCGGTGGTGCTGACCTTCGATGACGGCTACGCGGACTTCTACTCCACCGCCTTCCCGGTCCTCCGGGCGCACCACTTCAAGTCGGTGGCCTTCATCGTGTCCGGCTTCCTCAACCGGCGCGTCTACATGAACCCCGACCAGATCGCCGCTCTCGACCGGACCGGGTTGGTCGAGATCGGTTCGCACACGGTCAGCCACGTCAACCTGGCGACCGCGGCGCCGGCCGACCTCGCCTTGCAGGTGGGCCAGAGCAAGTCCACGCTGGAGGCCCTGCTCGGCCATCCGGTGCTGGACTTCTGCTACCCCTCCGGCGCCTTCAACTCCACCGTCGAGGAAGCGCTGGCCGCGGCCGGCTACCAGACGGCGACGACCGAGCTGCCCGGGACGGAGCACTCTTGGGCCGACGCGCTGACCTGGTCCCGGGTCCGGGTCGGCGGCGGTGAGAAGCTGACCGACTTCATCGCCGGCCTTGGCTCGCCCGAGCCCGCCGTGCCGGCGGCGCAGCTGCCAATGCCTGCCCGGTCGGCTGGCATGGTGGGCTGAGCACCCTCAGGAATAGGTCTTGCCGGCCAGCACGATCCAGCCAGGCAGGGGACATCCGCTCGAGGTCTGAGAGTGGAGGCAGTGGACGCCGACGCGGCCGGGATCGATGTACAGCTGTCCGTGAACGGTCACCTGGTCGCCCGCAGTAGCGGGGATCCACTCGCCGAGCGTGATGTTGTAGTCCAGCTCGAGCTGGTCACCGAGGCTGTCCCGAACCTCGATCTGCTCATGGTCGGGCGCTCGCGCCGGTGCGCTGAGGACCGTTCCCACGAAGGTCACCTCGGCGCCGCTCCGGCCGGCCGCGATGTCCGAGCGGAGCGCCGCCGTGTCGGGGCGCGCCGGCTGCGAGTTCAGCCAGAGGTTGACACCGACCAGCGCGGCAAAGGCCACGATGGCGAGGCCTGCCAGTGGCCACCTCCAGCGGCGAATCCAGCCGCCTGCGGGCTGACGGCGCGGGCTGCGCTTCACCTGCCGTCAGCTTGACAGGCTTGGTCCATATGGACGCCACAGCCGGTGTTCACGAATCGACTGCAATGGTGTAGTGAAACCTGATAGCTTTCATGTTGATATGCCCACGCAGCTGACGCTTCAGCTGAGCGTCCACGACCTGCTCATCTGGCTCCTTGTCGGCCTTGTCGGCCTTGTCGGCCTTGTCGCCGGGCTTCTCGCGAGCCGCGTCATGCTCGGTGGCGGGCTTGGCCTGATCGGCGATTGCATCTCGGAATCCTCGGCGCGGTGGTCGGATGGTTCCTGGCCGTCTGGCTCGGAATCGACATCGTGATCGCCGGTCACCCCACGGTCAGCAAGGTCGTCATGGCATCGGAGCCGTCGTCCTGCTCCTGGTCCTCCGCCTGCTGGGTCCTCGGCGGTACCGGCGGCGGCAGGTCGTCTAGTCCGGCTTGAACGCAAAGACGATTTCCACCAAGGAGGTGCACGCATGGCTGAATTGAGCACGCGCCGCAAGAACCGGATGGACACCGAGAGGTTTGCCTTTCCGAAGCAGCGCAAAGAGCCGATCAACGACGCGTCCCACGTCCGCAACGCCGTCGCCCGCTTCGACCAGGTGGAGGGCGTCACCGATTCCGACCGCGACGCCGCCTGGCGCCGGATCCGCGCCGCCGCGCGGAAGTATCAGGTGGTGATCGAGGCGCGTGGCTGGCGGTCGCTGATGAAGGGCGGCAGATCTGGCGCGAAACACTGAAACCGCAAACGTTGCGGCACCGTGAGACCCTCAGCTCCTAAGCGGCGAACTCGACCTCGGTTAGCGTGATCCGCTTGCGCGTCTGCAGGCGGCCCTGCACCGGCGCGACGTAGGTCCCCGAGGTTGGGGCCACATCGGAGTAGTCCCCCCCAACCGCGACGGTCACGTAGTTGAGCCCTCCCCGGCTGGCGTGGGTCGGGTCGAAAGTCCAGGCAATCGCTTCGCCGGTCCCGTCGCCGGCGGGCAGCACGACCTCGACCCAGGCGTGGGTCCCGCCCTCGCCAACCAGGTGGCCCGAGACGTACCGCGCGGGCAGGGAGCACGCCCGGCAGAGCGAGAGCATCAGGTGGGCGTAGTCCTGGCAGACGCCGTGACCGAGCGCGAGCGCCTCGGCGGCGGAGGTCCGAACCCCGGTCGAACCGTAGTTGTAGGTCATCGACTGGTACACCCAGTCGTTGATGGCCTCGGCCAGCTCGAGGCCCCAGGAGGCCCGTGCGCAAAGCTGGGCTGCCGCCTCGTGGATCCTGCGATCGGGCACGGTCAGAGCGGTCGGCTCAAGGAGGTAGCCGTCGTGGAGCCAGCCGTCGGCGAGGCGGTGGGGCTGCCCCGCCCAGCGCTCCAGCCGGACGCTGGCCGTGAACTCGACGCAGTCGCGGACGACCGGCGCGAAGACCGCGTGGACAAAGTTGCCGAAACGATCGACCCGGTCCTCGACGCTGGCGCCGCAAGCGGCCACCAGCAGCCGATGATCGAGCCTCACCTGGTCACCGAAGCGCTCCGGCGGGATCACCACCAGCCGGTGGGCGAGGTCCCGGATCGGGGAGGGGTATTCGTAGCGAAAGGTCTGCTCCAGCAGATAGCTGGTCCGTCGCACCGCGGTCCAGTCGATCGAGACAGCGTCGGTCATGCCATGTCCGCCCAGACCGTCAGCGCCTTGAAGGTCGCCGGACCGTAGGTCGTCATCATCGCCACGTCGAGCGCGTCGCGGCCCCGGCCGATCAGCACCCTTCCCAGGCGCGGACGGTTGTTGCGCGGATCGAAGGTCCACCAGCGCCCGCCGAGCCAGGCCTCCATCCAGGCGCAGAAGTCCATCGGGTCGGGCGACACCTCGATTCCCTCGCCGATGTCCGGGATGTAGCCGAAGACGTAGCGGGCGGGGATGTTCATGGCCCTGCAGAAGGTGACTCCGAGGTGGGCGAAGTCCCGGCAGACGCCCTCTCGAGCGGCGAAGACGTCAGCCGCGGTGGTCAGAGCGTGGCTGGCGCCGTACCGGAAGTGGATGTTCTCGTTCACCCAGTCCGATATGGCCTGCACCCGCGCCCAGCCCCGAGGAGTGTTGCCGAAGAGCTCCCAGGCGCTGTCCATGAGCTCGTAGGACGGGCAGTAGCGGCTCGGCAGGGTGTAGTGGAGAAGCTCGCCCGGCAGCTCGTCGACGTTGCACGCCGGCGCCTCCAGCGCGACCGGGTCCCAGCGGTCGACCACCTCGACCACCGCGTCGTAGCGGAGAGTGACTTCCCCCGGCGAGAGGACCAGTCGCTTGACCGAGTTGCCATAGAAGTCGGTGAACTCGTCCAGCCCGAGCGGAGGATCGCTCGACCAGGTCTCGCTGACGAGGCGATGCTCCGGGTCGAAGCGCGGCCGGACCTGCACCGTCGCCGGTGTTGGCGCCTCGACGTTATAGCCGAACTCGCAGCCGACGCGAAGCCTCAGCGTCTGAGCCTCGTTTTCGATGGCGGCACAAACTATAGCCGTGGCCCCGAGGAAGCCGATCGGCGCCGGCTACCACCCGGGAGGGTTCTACGACGAGATGCTGGCGTCGCCCACCCAGCCTCGAGGCTCCTACCGGCGGCTCTTCGACCGCCTCCAAGAGCTGGGGCTGGTCGAGCTCGGTCGGCGCCACGATCGGGCCCTGCGGACCTTCCGCAACCACGGCATCACCTTCGCCGTCTATCCGGACGAGCAGGGCATCGAGAAGGTGTTTCCGTTCGACGTCATCCCGCGGGTGATCTCGGGCCGTACCTGGGCCCGGCTGGAGGCCGGCCTCCAGCAGCGGGTCAGGGCTCTGAACCTCTTCTTGGAGGACGTCTACGGGCGCAAGCTGATCCTCCGCCAGGGCGTCGTGGCGCCGGAGACGGTGCTCTCGAGCCCGCTCTACCTGCGCGAGATCGACGGCATGCCGGCGCCCCGCGGCATCCGCTGCCACATCGCCGGGGTCGACCTGGTCCGCGACCAGCGGGGCGACTTCCTGGTCCTCGAGGACAACCTGCGGACGCCGTCCGGCATCTCCTACGTCCTCGCCAACCGGGCGGTGATGAAGCGCGTCCTGCCCGACCTCTTCGAGGGCTACACCGTGCGGCCGGTAGAGGGCTACTGCCACCAGCTCCTGCGCAACCTGCGCTGGCTGGCGCCCGACGGGGTGGACGACCCGACGGTGGTGCTGCTCACGCCCGGAATCCACAACTCGGCCTACTACGAGCACCTCTACCTCGCCAAGGAGATGGGCATCGACCTGGTCCAGGGTGCCGACCTGGTCGTCGACCAGGACCTCGTCTTCATGCGGACAACGCGCGGCCTGCGCCGGGTGCACGTCATCTACCGGCGGGTCGACGACGAATGGCTCGACCCACTCTTCGGGCGCCAGGACTCGCTGGTCGGGGTGCCCGGCCTGGTCAACGCCTACCGCACCGGCGGCGTCAGCATCGCCAACGGCCTCGGCACCGGAGTCGCCGACGACAAAGCCGTCTACGCGTTGATCCCCAAGATCATCCGCTACTACCTCGACGAGGACCCGATCCTGCCCAACGTGGAGACACACCTCTGCGCGATCGAGGCCGAGCGGCGCTACGTGCTCGAGCATCTCGACCATCTGGTGGTCAAGGCCGTCGGCGGGTCGGGTGGCTACGGGATGCTCATCGGGCCGGCCTCCAGCGCCGCCGAGCGCGAGCGTTTCCGGCGCCGGATAGAGGCGGAGCCGCGGGCCTTCATCGCCCAGCCGGTGGTGGGCCTCTCAGTCCAGGCGGTGCTCGACGGCACCCGCCTTCGGGCCTGCCACCAAGATCTCCGGCCGTTCGTCCTGAGCGGCGCCGAGACCGAGGTGATCCCGGGAGGCCTGACCCGGGTCGCCCTCAAGCGAGGCTCCCTCGTCGTCAACAGCTCGCAGGGCGGCGGCAGCCGGGACACCTGGGTGCTCGGCGGCGGTCAGCGGGGGCCCAAAGATGCTTAGCTCGGCCGCGACCTCGCTCTCCCTCTTCGGGCGCCAGCTGGAGCGGGCCGACTTCCTCGCGCGCGTCCTCCGCATCCACCTGGAACTGTCCCTCGACCGCTCCGACGAGCCCGGCGCCGCCTTCTGGACCGGACTGATGAGGCTGGCCGGATGGGTGGGCAGTGACGTCGAGCACCGCGAGCAGGCGGTCGAGCTGCTGGTGGCTGCCTCGGCCGGCCCCTCGGTCCGGAGCAGCGTCGCCGGGGCGCGGCAGGCCGCGCAGGCGGTCCGGCCCTCCCTGCCCAGCGAGCTCTACGAGCAGGTCAACTCCCTCTACTGGCGCGTCGAGGAGCCGGGCTGGGAGCGCGACGTCTACGGCTTGCTCTCGGGCGTGGAGCTCGGTGTCCACCTCATCGAGGGGCTGACCGAGAACACCATGTTCCATGACGAGGCACGCGAGTTCGTGCGGCTGGGCAAGTACCTGGAGCGGATGCAGAACACGGTCACCGTCGTCACCCGGAAGACCGCAGAGCTGGGAGCGGAGGGCGGTGACCCGCTGGAGTGGACGGCGGCCCTCAAGTCCAACTTCGCCTTCGAGTCCTACCGGCTGCGGTTCTCGGCGGAGGTGACCGGCCGCCAGGTCGTCGGCTTCCTGCTCTTCGACTCGGATCTTCCACGCTCGGCCCGCTTTTGCCTCGGCGAGGCGCTCGACTCGGTCCGCCGGATCGATCACCGGCGGCGCCAGTCGCGGCCCGAGAAGGTGCTGGCCCGGATCGCCGGCCTCTTCGACGACTCCAGCCCGGAGAGCGTGGCCAGAGATCCCGACGAGTTCCAGGCCGAGTTCCGGCGGCTGACCGCAGAGCTGACCCTCGCGCTGCGCGCCACCTACTTCCAGCCGAGCCAGGTGACGGCGACCCTTCCCGGTGATCCCACGGCCAGGGTTCCCCAGCAGCAGCAGTGAGACGCTTCCAGGTCGAGCACCGGACGCGGTTCGACTACACCGCGCCGATCACCGAGACGGTGATGGAGCTGCGCCTCACCCCCCTCGACGGCGGCGGCCAGAAGCTGGTCGACTTCGCCCTCGAGGTGACCCCCAAAGTCAAGCTCGCGACCTATGTCGACGGCTACGGCAACACCGTCCACCACTTCAACCTGCTGCGCGGCCTCCGGCGGCTGTCGGTGACGAGCCGCTCGCTGGTCGAGGTCGGTGGGCCCCGTGATGGGCGGGCCCCCTCGCCACGGGAACCGGACGGGTTGGTCTGGGATTTTCTACGCTTCCGCGCGCCGGTCACCGAGGAGCCGGGGGTTCGCGTCCTCGCCGGCCGTTTCCGGCCGGCCGACCTGGATTCCGGGCCGGAGGTCGCAAAAGCGCTGGACGACCTGACGCTCGGCATCAGCCACGACCTCGCCTACGACCCCGCGGTGACCAACGTCTACAGCGGGGTGGCCGAGGTGCTGAGCCTGCGGGCGGGCGTCTGCCAGGACTTCGCGCACGTCTTCATTGCTGCGGCGCGAGCCCTGGGCGTCCCCGCGCGCTACGTGAGCGGATACATCCATGCACCCGGGCCCGACGGCGTCACCGAGGGTGCCTCGCATGCCTGGGCCGAGGCCTGGGTCCCCGGCGCCGGCTGGGTCGGCTTCGACGCCACCCATCCAGTGCGGGTGGGCGAAAACCACGTCCGGGTCGCCGTCGGCCGGGACTACCGGGACGCCGCTCCGACCCGTGGCGTCTACGTGGGCACCGCGACCGGGACCATGACCGTCAGCGTCCAAACCCGGCCGGTCGCCTAAGCTGCCGCTGTGTCCGCATCCGCGCTGCCCGACGGGATCGTCGCCTTCGTCAAGCGGGACTGCCCGACCTGCGTCATGGTGGTCCCCGTGCTGGCCGAACTGAAGGAGTCGATCGCCCTGACGGTCTACAGCCAGGACGATCCGACCTTCCCCCAGGGCACCGGCCCCGTCGACGACACCGAGCTCGAGCACTCCTACCGCCAGGGCGTGGAGATCGTGCCAACGCTGCTGAGGGTGCGTGACGGCCGGGTGGTCGGCTCCCTGCAGGGCTGGCTGCGCCCGCAATGGGAGGAGTTGACCGGTGTCCGCCCGCTCGGCGCGGGACTGCCCGAATACCGCGCTGGCTGCGGCTCCCTCACCGTCGAGCCGGGGATGCCGGAGCGGCTCGCGGCGCGCTTCGACCGCGGGCGGCTGGCCTCCCGGCGGGTCATGTTCGGCACCGGCGAGGACGAGTTCGAGGCGGCATATGCGCGGGGCTGGAGCGACGGCCTCCCGGTGATCCCACCGACGCCCGAGCGAGTGCTCCGGATGCTCTCCGGGACGAGCCGGAATCCCTCCGACGTAGTCGCCGTGGTTCCGCCCGACCTGGTCGAGTGCACGGTCGAGAAGGTGGCCGTCAACGCGGTCCTGGCCGGCTGCCTGCCCGAGCACCTGCCGGTCGTGCTGGCGGCCCTGGAAGGCGCCTGCTCCGACGAGTTCAACATGCACGGCCTCCTGGCGACGACCTTCTTCAGCGGCCCGGTCCTGATCGTCAACGGCCCGATCGCGAACGAGATCGGGATGAATTCGGGCGTCAACGTCCTCGGCCAGGGCAACCGCGCCAACCTCAGCATCGGCCGCGCCCTCCAGCTGGTGATCCGCAACGTCGGCGGCGGCAAGCCCGGCGGCGTCGACCGGGCGGCGCTGGGGAGCCCGAGCAAGCTCGGCTTCTGCTTCGCCGAGCGGGAGGACGACTCGCCCTGGGAGCCGCTCCACGTCGAGCGCGGCCTCCGTCCCGAGCAGTCCGCGGTCACCCTCTTCGCCGGCCAGGGCCCGGCGCCGATCGTGGATCAGCTGGCCCGCACCCCCGAGGAGCTGATCAGCACCTTCGCCGGCTGCCTCGACGCGGTCGCCAATCCAAATCTCGCGCTGGGTTTCGACGCCATCGTCGTGGTGCCGCCCGACCACGCCCGCATCTTCCGCGAGGCCGGCTGGACGAAGGCCCGGATGGCCGAGGAGGTGAACCGGCGGCTCACCCGGCCGGGCCGGGAGCGCGGCCGCGGCGCCCACGGGATCGCCGAGGGCCTGCCGGACGCCCTGGCCGGCGCCGACGTCCCCAAGTTCCGGCCCGGGGGTCTCTACTTCGTCCACGCCGGCGGCAACGCCGGTATGTTCAGCGGCATCCTCACCAGTTGGGTCAACCCCAACGGCGGGGGCAGCAACCCGGTGACCGTGGAGATAAGGAAATGAGTCTGGAAGTCCTCGACCCGACCGGCGAGCTGCAGCCCGCGACCCGTCAGCGGGTGGCCCGCCCGAGCTCTCTCGAGGGCAAGCGGGTGGCCATGCTCGACATCTCCAAGCCCCGTGGGGACGTCTTCCTCGACCGGCTGGAGGAGCTGTTGACGGCCCGTGGCGTGCGGGTGGATCGGTTTCGCAAGCCGACCTTCGCCCGGCCGGCGCCGCGGGCGATGATGGAGGAAATCCTCGGCAAGAGCGACCTGATGGTCGAAGCCCTCGCTGATTGAGGGTCCTGCACGTCGTGCAGTGTGCATGACACGACCAACTTCGAGGCCGCGGGCCGCCCGGCGGTGTTCGTCGCCTCGACCGAGTTCATCGAGGCCGCTCGCGCCCAGTCGGAGTCGCTCGGCTTCGAGCCCGCCGCCGTCTTCGTCCCCCATCCCATCCAGGACCGGACCGACGACGAGATCCGGGCGCTGGCGGACGCCGCGCTGGCCGAGATCCTGGAGAACCTGACCTCCTAGCGGCCCTCGCGCCGCCGAGATGAATGCTTCCTGGTCCCGGGTCGATCAGCTGGCGCGTCAACCGTGAGGCCGCCCTGCTGCTGGGGGGCGGACGCGCGCTGCTGATGCAGCTCGCCCACCCGAAGGTCGCGGCCGGGGTCGCCGACCACAGCGACTTCGAGCACGACGCGCTGGGCCGGCTCAACCGGACGCTGGAGCTCTCGTTGGCGCTGACCTTCGGAACACGGGACGAGATCAGGGCCGCGGCCGCGCGGATCAACGGGACCCACCGCCGGGTCACCGGTCCGAACTACCGGGCGCTCGACCCCGACCTGCTCCTCTGGGTCGACGCCACCCTGATCGACAGCGCACTGCTCACCTACCGCACCTTCGTCGGTCCGCTGGACCGGGCCGGGGCCGAGCGCTATTACCAGGAGGCGAAGGAGATCGGCGGACTACTCGGCATCCCGCGCCGGAGCTACCCGCCGACGCTGGCCGACTTCGAGGCCTACCGGGACGGGATGCTGGCGGGGCCGGTCAGCCCTGACGCGACCGGCCTGCGCCTGGCCCGCCTAGTGCTCCGCCCGCGCATCGGGCTCATTCCCGCTGCCGCGCTGGCCCCGTTCGACGCCATCACCGCTGGGCTGCTGCCGGACCCTCTTCGCCGGGCGTACGGCCTGGCCTGGGGCCGGCCTTCGCAGGCGCTCTTCCGGGCAGCGGCCGCGGTCCTGCCGCCGATCCTCAGGGCGACGCCGCGATGGCTCCGGGTGGTTCCGCCCGCGCGCCGAGCGGAGCAGAGGACGAACGCAACGTATCCCGCGGCAACTTGATAGTAGCGCTATAATCAATAGCGATTCCGGTGGTGCGCGCTCAGGAGGCGATGCGGCTATGAAAGAAAAGCTCCAGGGAAAAGCCGAAGAGCTCAAGGGCAGGGCGACCGGCAACCGGTCCGAGCAGCTCAAGGGCAAGGGACGCCAGATGATCGGGGGCGCCAAGCAGGCTGTGAAATCGGCCGCCTACGACGCCGAGCACAAAGGTGGAAAGCGGGCATGAAGCTTCTTCGCCGGGGCGAGGATGTGACCGTCAAGGTGAACCGGCGCGTCGCCGGGCAGAAGGCGCGGATCGACCGCCAGGCTTCGATCCTGATGGACCGCGCGGCCGGGCTTGCCGGTCGTGCGTCCGAGCTGGCCGGACGGGTCGATTCGATTCCGGCCGAGGTGGCCAGGCGGGTAGCGCCGCGGCCGAAACCGCGCCGGAGGCTGCTCTTCATCACGGTCCTGGTGGGCCTGGTCGGCGGGTTTACCGCCGCCTACTTCGGGGACCGGGAGCAGGGAAGGGCGCGGCGTGCCGAGGTCGGCCGTCAGCTCGACTCGATCCGGCTCGAGGCGACCCGCGCCGCCCAGCGCGGCGTGACCGTAGCGGCCGATCGGGCCAGCGGGGTCAAAAGTCGGGTGATGGGCCCCGAGAACCGGGACCCTGACGACCTGACCCTCCTCGACCGGGTCGAGAGCGAGGTCTTCGCCGATCCCTCGATTCCGAAGAAGAAGATCAACCTCATGGTGGTGGACGGCAAGGCGGTCATCCGCGGCCAGGTCGAAGAGCCCCAGATCCGAGCCATCGAGGCGGCCGTCCGCAAGGTGGTCGGCGTCCGCGAGGTCGAAAACCTACTGCACCCCGCGGGCACGCCGGCCCCGAACAAGGCCGCGTCCCTCGCCGTCGGCAACGGCGACAGCGCCCCGATCTAGTCGCAACCGCATCCGGCGAGTATCCACCTGCCAGGCCAGCCCGGCCGCTGCCGGGCCGGTCATATACTTCGAGCGTCTCCGCCATGGACGATCCCGCCCTGGGCTTCGACGTCCTTGCCGCCTCGCTCCGGGCCGACGCCCGTGACCTCGAGCTCTTTCTCGAGGTGCTGGCGGCAAAGCTCGGTGACGCCCTTCCCGGGCGGGTGGGCATCGATCGCGAGGGCGGCCTGCTCTCCCGCAAGCGGGTGAAGCGCGTTGCCGTGGACCTGGGCGAGCACCGCTACGAGCTGGCTCGCGCCCCTGGTGGGCTCGCCGGGCGACACTCCCACCAGGTTCGAGGCATCACCCTTAAGACCGAGCAGCTACCGGTCGAGGACTGGATCACGGCGCTGTCCCGCCACCTGGTCGAGGAGGCGCGCAGCAGCGAGCAGGGTCGCCTGGCGATGCAGCGGCTAATCGGCGCCTGAAGAGGCGAAAGGAAGAGAAACGTTGGCACAGAACCCTCCACCCCAGAACCAGCAGGGCATCCCGCAGCAGGGAGTCGACCGGCTGCGTCGCATGAGCACGGTCGAAGGCAGCGCCTTTTTCACCAGCGATCTGTCGGTCAACGAATTCCTGCTGGTCAAAGAAGCTGGCTTCGAGCCGCTGGGGCTGGTCGTCGGCAGCTCGATCTACCACATCGGATACCAGGTCGGGAACTGGAACCAGAACATGGAGCTCCAGGTCCTGAGCCAGGCCATGTACGCGGCGCGCGAGCTGGCGATGTCGCGGATGGAGTCGGAGGCCGAGCAGCTTCAGGCTGACGGCATCGTCGGCGTCCGGCTAACGGTCGGCTTCTACGAATGGGGCCAGGGGCTGGCCGAGTTCATCGCCATCGGGACCGCCGTGAGGTCGACGAGCAAGGAGGGCAGCTTCAAGACCCCGAACGGCAAGCCCTTCACCTCCGACCTCTCTGGCCAGGACTTCTGGACCCTTCTCCAGGCGGGCTACGCGCCCCGCGGCTTGGTCATGGGCACCTGCGTCTACCACGTCGCGCACCAGTCGCTCCGCGGCTGGCTCGGCAGCACCGGCCAGAACGTCGAGATGCCCAACTTCACGCAGGCGACGTACGAGGCGCGGGAGCTGGCGATGGACCGGATGCAGTACGAGGCGATGCAGCTGCAGGCGGAGGGCGTCGTGGGGGTGCAGGTCCAAGAGCGTCCCTACTACTGGGGCGCCCACGTGATCGAGTTCTTCGCCTTCGGCAACGCGGTCTACTCGCTGCGCAAGGACCACACCATCGCCAAGCCCCAGCTGAACCTGCCCCTGAGCTGACCCCAGCTGGGGCCGGCAACGCTACGCGAGCTGCTGGCGCCGCTCCTCGCGGATGCCGGCGGAGATCAGGTCGGGACGGCTCAGCGCGAGCACCTGCCTCAGCTGCTGGTTAGCGGCGGCGGCGTCGCCACGATCCTCGAGGATCTCGGCGTACGCGGCGTGGGCCCGGACCAGCCTCTCGGTGAGGTTGAGCCTGGCTATCTGCTCCAGGGCCAGGCCGAACTCGCGATCCGTGGTCTCGGCGTCGCCCTGCTCGGCTGCGATCTTGCCCAGCCAGAGGTGGGCGTCCGCCTCGGTCGCGCGCTCACTGAGACAGACGGCGAGGTCCAGGCCCTCCTCGGCTGCGGACCGCGCTTCCTCGACCCGACCGCGTGACAATTCCAGCTCGGCCAAGCTCAATAGCACCGTGCCCTTGCCGCGCTCCCGGCCGATCTCGTTCAGCAGGTCAAGGGAACGGTTCAGGTGCTGCTCGGCGGAATCGAACCGGCCAAGCCTCAGCAGGGCGCGGGCCAGGTTGTCCTCCGCCATGCTCGCGGAGTAGCGGTCACGCAACACCTCGTGTAGGGCTATCGACTTTTGAGCATAAGCCGACGCACGCTCGGGGTTGCCGAGCTCGCGATAGGCCCAGCCGAGGTCACCGTAAACAATCGCCATCCGCTTCAGGTCACGCAACGGACCGAGCTTATCGACGGCGATCTCGAAGACCTTCACGGCCTCTGCCCAGTTCTGGTTGAAGAGGTGAATGCCCGCGATGCGGCTGAGGATCCTGACCTCGGCGTCCAAAGGCACCGGATTCAGATGCCGGCAACGGGCCAACGCGGCCTCCGCAAAGGGCAGCGCCTCGGGGTCCTCGAGCAGGAACGGGATGTTGACCTCCCAGCTCAGGCATTCGACCGCGAGAGCCTTCTGGCTCGTGGCTTCGTAGTACTGGCGCGCGGCCATCAGCAGCGGCGCAGCGCGACCGGCGTCGGCCTGGCGCATATAGGCGACGCCTTCCAGCAAGCGCAGCCGGGCGCTGTCTGACCGCGACAGCCGGTTGGCGAGCTGCTCCTCGCAGGTCGCGATCACCCGCCGGAATTGGTCTTCGGCGAGCAGCTGCTCGATCTCGAGGAAGTCGATACCCGAGACGTGGGGCGGAGGCGCGTCGTCGAGGAAGAACTCGACCGGCTTGCCAGTCCGCTCGGAGATCAGCTCAAGCGTGGGGAGGGTGGGGTTGCTCTTCCCGGTCTCGATCAAGAAGATCGCGGTCCGGCTGAGATCCCCCTTCGCGACGCCTGCGAGGCTGAGGCCGGCATCGTTCCTCGCCTGGCGCACGCTGCCAGGACGAACCCTCAGCCCCGGTAAGCGAGGTCGCGCGCGAACTGCCACGCCGGAAAGCGTAGATCACTTTCCGCCGTTGTGCAGCACCAGTTGCCGGTGCTTCGAAATTGTTAAGCGAGGCTGGCTTGGGGTCTAGTGGTAGCAGCATCCTCCGCCGTCAGCGAGGACGACAGTGGCGGTCATGGCGAACGCGGAGGCGGCAAAGAAAAGGGCGATTAGGAACTTTCGCATGAGATCAAACCCCCGGATTTGCGGTCGGTACCCGACCGCGGCTCGGATACCTTAACAAAACTGGGCAAAACTGGCAAGTAGCTCAGTTGACAATTACTGGGACCCTCGATACCTTTTCTGGGGAGGTGGAAAAGTGGCAGTTATCCCGCGGCTACGCGTAATGGACTGGGTCCAGCTGCTGAGCGCGGCCCGGCAGCTGGCCGGCGCGCAGGAGCCGTGGGTGAGCGCCAGCGAGGCCTCCGAGTACGGGCTCGACCTCCTCGCCGGCGCTGAGTTCCACGGCCTCAGCGAACAGCAGCGGCGGATCCTCCTGATGCACGGCGAGATGTGGCTGACCCAGCCGCGCTGGGACCGCGCCGCGCTGCTGGCGCTGCTCCGCAAGCAGCTCAGCACCTACCTCATGTTCGACCTCCAGGAGCCGGTTCGGGTCGAACTGGAGGACGTTCTCCGGGAGCTGAGCGTTCGGGCTTAAACGCCCTCAGAGCTCCCGGTTGCGGAAGCTCCAGGTGGCCAGCCCGAGCAGGCCCACGATCCACGCCACCGTCCACGCGAGATAGGCGAGCGCCGGCGGGTTGGGCGCGAAGAAAGGGTTTCCGGCGGCTCGCCGGCCGAGCAGAGCCTGGGCCGCCAGCAGCTGCGGGGTCTGCAGGTAGTAGAGGGCGCCCCGCCACATGCCGTCGGTCGGGAGCACGATGCGGGAGATGGTCCCGAACATCGCCACCGTGTCGTTGCCGAACGCGTACCCGATGTTCCCGACGATGCCGCCGAACCAAACCACCAGCAGCAGGATGGTGGCGACGATACCTCCCGTCATCGGCGCCAGCCGGGTGCTGAACAGCATGGCGAGGGTCACCGCGACCACGCCCTCGGCGACCAGGAAGGTGATCGCCTCCACCGGGTGCGGAGGCAGGTAGCCGATGACCAGGTTCACGACCTCGAGGTCGATGGTGGTGGCGGCGATCGTGTAGACGGCGACCAGGAAGGCGAGACCCAGCCAGCGGCCGACCACGATGTCGGCCCGTCGAAGAGGCCGGGTGGCGATCGAGAGCATCACGCCCGACTCCACGTCGGCGGAGATTGCCGGGGCCGCCACGAAGATCGAGGCGAAGCTCAGCACGAAGCTGAACATGAAGAAGGTGAGGATCGTGAGGACCGAGGCGATCTGGTCCAGGTCGTCGTGGTTGAGGGGGTGCGAGCCGCCCACCGAGGGCAGCTTGGAGAAGCCATAGCCCACCACCGCGATCACCGCGAGGGTGAGGCCGGTGAGCGCTATCAACAGCCGCCGTCGCGAGGCTTCGACCAGCGTCATCCGGGCGATCGGCCACAGTGCCCGGCTCACCTCGCATCCTCCTCGTCGAGAAGCTGGAGGAAGCGATCCTCGAGCGACTGCCGCCGGGGTTCGACGGCGTAGACTCGCCCGCCCAGCCGCACCAGCTCCGAGACCAGCTCCGGCACGCGATCTTCGGCGACGCCGCGGAAGGTGAGCCACTCGCCGTCGGCGCTCGGCGCCTTGAAGCCCGCGAGGTCGCCGAGCCGGCCATTGAGCCCGCCCAGACGGACCCGGACCACGTCGGCATCGCGGAGCAGCTCATCGATGGTGCCGACCGCGATCACCCGGCCGTGGTCGACCACCGCCGCGCGGTCGCACACCATCTCCACCTCGCTCAACAGGTGGCTGTTGAGAAAGACGGTCGTGCCCCGGTCACGGAGGGCCCGAGTGATCTCCCGGACGTCGTGGCGCCCCACCGGGTCGAGGGCGCTGGTCGGCTCGTCGAGGAAGATCAGCTCCGGCCGGCCGAGCAGCGCCACCCCGAGGCCGAGGCGCTGCTGCATGCCCTTGGAGAAGGTCTGGCAGCGGTCGTCGGCCCGGTCGGCCAGGCCGACGGTGGCCAGCGCCTCGGCGATCTCCTCCTTCCAGCCCGAGCGCGGCACCCGGGCGAGCTCGCAGTGGAAGGCCAGGACCTCCCGCGCGGTGAGGAAGCCCTGGTAGCGGAAGAGCTCGGGCAGGTAGCCGATCTTCCGCCGGGCCGCCAGATCCCCGATCGGCGCACCCAGCAGCCACGCCTGGCCGGCGCTCGGCTCGGTGAGGCCCAGCAGCAGCTTCACCGAGGTCGTCTTGCCCGCCCCGTTGGGTCCCAAAAAGCCAAAGATCTCGCCCTTCGGCACGGTCATCGTCAACCCCGCGAGGGCGGTGACGTGTCCGTAGCGTTTGGCGAGGTCCTGGGTGTGGATGGCGGGCGACGAATCGCCCGCCACTTCGATGCTAGATCCCGTTGGCGATGGCGAGAAGCTGGCCGTCATCGAGGTGACCGGCCACTGCGTAGACGAGTCCTGACTGCTCCCAAACCAACCCCTTTGCGGTTCCGGTGTTGTCCGCGATCAGTACAGCAGAGTTGCCGTTGATGGTCTCGGGCGTGGAGGTCGCCATCCCGGCGGGAATCGGGATCACGAGGTTGCCGGCGGCCAGCGGCTCGCCGATCGCCTTGATTTCGGCGACCAGGGTCGGGTTGGAGGCGATGCCCGGCTGCAGGACCAGGAAGTTCTCCAGCTCAGCGGCGGACACGCCGGTCGAGGTAACGACGGGCGTGTTGGCGACTCCCTCGATCAGCGGCAGGTTGCTGAGCGAGGTGTTCTTGTCGATGGTGCCGAACACCTCACCGACGGCCGGGCCGGCGGTCAGCGTGAGGGTGGTCCCGTCGATGCCGGCGGGGAAGACCGGCGCCGGCTTGCCTGCGGCGGCCGCGGCGGCGGTGGCCTTGGCGGCGCTGAAGGTGAAGCTGACCACCGACTTGCCGACCACCGTGTAGGTGACCTGCTGGCCGGCATAGGAGGCCGGCGTCGCGGGCACCGTCAGGCCCGACAGGCTGTGGGCCTCGTCGGCCGAGAGCACGGCCTGGGTCGTGCCCTTGGTGACGATCCTCGTGGTCCCGTACTGGGAGAGGTCGGGCAGCCCCGTCAGCTCACCTTTCGCGGGTGGGGTGACGCTCACCGTCTTGACGCCCTGGTCGGGCTTGAAGATGGTCAGCACGCTCGGGGAGGCCGCGAAGGCGAGCGCGCCGATGGTGACCACGGCGGCCACCAGTGCCAGCGGGGCTGCGGTTCGGGGAGCGTTCCAGCTGAAGCGAGCCCAGGCCCGCCGGTGAGCCGGGGCGACGGCGGACCGGTTCCGGACCAGGTTGAGCGCGCGAGCGGCGTCGGGCTCGAAGGCGGGCACCGCCAGCCGCCGGGCCGCGCCGGCGGCCTCGGTGGCCAGCAGCCCGCTTCGCGAGCGGCAGGCTTCGCAGCCGTCCAGGTGAACCCGGTCGGCCTCCGAAGCCGCCAGGGGTTCGTCGATCAGGCGGCGCAGGTCGCCGTCGTCAAGATGTCGCATTGTCAACCTCCCGCCGAAGCTTCGCCTCGGCCCTTCTCAAAAGTGTTCCGATCTGTCCGACCTTCACGCCGAGCGCCTGGGCGACCTCGGCGTAGCTGAGCCCCCCGTACCGGAGCGCCAGCACGGTGGCGCTCTTGCCCGGCAACCGGGCCAGCGCGGCTCGGACCAGGAGCCGCTCCTCGGTCACCTCGGCCACGTCGGCCGGGTCCACCGAGCGCTGCGTCTCGAGCGCGCCGTAACTCGCCTCCCGCCGGTTCCGGCGGGAGCGCGAACGGACCGCGTTGAGAGCGGTGTTGGCCGCCGCCCGGTGCAGCCACGGCCCGGCGTAGGGCGCGTCCGCCCGGTGCAGGCGGTGGAAGTCGACGAAGACCTCCTGCGCCACGTCCTCGGCCTCGTGGCGGTCGGCCAGCACGCGGTAGGCGATCCCGACCACCCTCGAGTACTCGTCGCGAAAGAGTCGCTCGAACGGGTCCGCCGCTGACTGGGCTCGGCCGTAGCGGTTGGCGGTTATGGCCTGCACAACCTACAAGCACCGCCCCCGCCGGGAATGTGACGGAATCAGGCTTCGGCGGCCGCCGGGCGGGCTCGCCGGGTCGCGAGCACCGAGCCGCCCAGGATGAGCGCGAAGCCACCGATCATCGCCGGGGTCAGGTTCTCGCCCAGCGCCACCACGCCCAGAACCGCCGCCACCGCCGGGTTGACATAGGTGATCACAGTGGAGCGTACCGGCCCGATCTCGGCGATCAGCTGGGCGAAGAGCACGAAGGCCAGCGCGGTGCAGATAAGGGCCAACAGGGCCACCGCGAAGAGCGCCGATGGCGAGGGCATTGCCGCGGGCCAGGTGAGCACGGCGAGGGGCACGTAAGCGATCGCGGTGGCGGCCAGGGCGAAGGCCATCACGGCGACCCCGGGCTGATCGGCCAGGTAGCGCGAGAGGATCGCGGGGCCGACCGCATAGCACACTGCCACCAGCAGCACCTGCGCGATCGGGAACCAGTTGCCCGCCCGGATGTCGAGGCCGACCACGAGGCCGACGCCGACGATCCCGACCAGGAGGCCGGCGAGGGCGACCGGCCGCGTCCGTTCGGCCGTCCCGAGGACCAGGGCTATCACCGTCGCCACCAGGGGCACGGCCGAGATCAGGAGGCCCGCCAGCGAACTGGTTATCTGCTGCTCCGCGCTGGAGAGGGCCAGCCAGGGGATGCCTATCTCGATGGCGGCGAAGGCGAGGACCGGCAGCCAGCGCCGGCGCAGCCGGGACGCCGCACCTCGCCGGAACGCGAAGGGCAGCAGGATGACCGCCGCGATCCCCGCCCGGCAGAAGACCAGGACCTCGGGCGAGATCTCGGCGACCGCCACCCGGATGAAGAGGTAAGGGATCCCCCAGATGACGCACATGGCGATGAAGAGCAGCAGCCCGCGTCGAGTCACCGGCAAACGATAGGGAAACGGCCCGGTCGCAATCGCCCGTGCTTACAAACTTCTGACGGTCCCATTAACACCGGGCGCTCCCGCCCGGCCAACAATTCGTCCATGGCAGTTGGGACGGATGCGGGCCGGATCCAGGCCACCCCGCGCCGAAGGGGCGCCGTGACCCGCCGCGCGGTCCTCGCCACCGCCGTCGTCGGCGGCGCTGGCGTCGCCGCGCTGAGGCTTCTCGGCCTCCGCCCGCAGGCGCTGACGCAGTCGATCAGCGGCGGCACCGGCTGGGTGTCGCCGCTCGGCAACGAGAACGCCCAGGTCCTTCAGCTGCTCCGTCGGGCCACCTTTGGCGCCGGGCCGGCCGACCTGGAGCAGGCTCTCTCGGACGGCTACCAGAAGACGCTCGCCCGGTTGCTGGAAACGCCGGCCGCCAAACCGCCCGCCCTGCCCGGCGCCGACGACGCGAGCCGAACCAGCCCGCTCAACCTCCGCCAGCTGCAGAAGTGGTGGCTCGATCACCTATTGAGCACGCCCACCCCGTTCGCGGAGCGGATGGCCCTCTTCTGGCACGGCCACTTCACCAGCGACTTCCAAAAGGTCGGCCTCCAAGACCCCTACCTCTACTGGCAAAACCAGACCTGGCGCGACAACGCGCTGGGCGATTTCCGGAGCTTCCTCTACCAGGTGACGATCGACCCCGCGATGCTGCGCTACCTGGACCTCGGGACGTCGACCGGGCAGGCCCCCAACGAGAACTACGCCCGCGAGCTGATGGAACTCTTCACGATGGGCGCCGGGAACTTCACCGAGGACGACGTCCGCGCCGCCGCCAAGGGCCTGGCCGGCTGGCGCGAGCCAAACACCGCCGCCATGCTGGCGGCCCAGAGGGCCAACCCCAACGTCGGCGCGGCGGCCTCCCGGGTCCCCGCCGACACGGTCAGGACGGGCGTCTTCGTCCCCCGCCGCGCCTACCACGGCGGCCCCACCACCTTCCTCGGCAGGACGGCCAGCTATGACACCAAGAGCATCCTCGACCAGATCTTCGCCCAGCCGGCGACGGCGCCCTTCGTCGTCCAGAGGGTGCTGGTCGACTTCGCCATGCCGAACGCTCCGGCGGCGACGGTCAAGCGGCTGGCGGCGAACTTCATAAGGTCGGGCTGGAGCATCCGCCAGCTGATGAGCGACGTCTTCACCAGCGACGAGTTCAAATCGGCATCCGCCTACCGATCCCTGGTCAAGCAGCCGGCCGAGTTCATGGCCCACGCCCTTCGGGCGGTCGACGCGGTGGCGCTGACGCCACTGGTGATCGAGAGCGCGAGCGGTATGGGCCAGGTCCTCTTCGACCCGCCCGATGTCGGCGGCTGGCCTCTCAACGAGAGTTGGGTCTCCTCCAACACCGTCATCGAGCGCATCAATTTCGTCACCCGGCTTCTCGCCTCCGCCGGCAGCCTGCCGGCGGCGACCAGGGCGCACCTCGACCAGCTCGACGGGGTCCTGAGCCCGGCCACCGCCGCCCTCCTCAACTCGGCGACCACCGACCTCGAGCGCTGGACGATCGTACTCGCCTCGCCGGAATTCCAACTGAAGTAGGTGAAATCGCGATGACCACAGAGCACGGCATCAACGCCCTCAAGCGGCGCGACTTCCTCCGCGCCGGCCTCGTCTTCGGAGCTGGCGCGGCGGGCCTCGCGGCCGGCTACGCGGCGGTTCCGGACGCCTTCGCGCGCGCCGTTTACGCGGCCAAGCAGGCTGGGATCAGCAACGACAACGTCCTCGTCATGGTCCAGCTCGCGGGCGGCAACGACGGCCTTCGGACGGTCATCCCCCTGCAGGACCCGAAGCTGCACGACCTGAGGCCGAAGCTGGCCGCCCCCTCGGTCGCGGCTGCATTGCCGATCACCTCCGACTATGGCCTGAACGGCAACCTGACGGGGGTCAAAAAGCTCTTCGACCAGGGCCGCGTCGGCATCGTCCAGGGCGTCGGCTACCCGAACCCGGTCTTCTCGCACTTCGAGTCGATCCGCGTCTGGGAGACCGGGGACCCGACCCGGCGGTCGATTGACGGCTGGCTTGGCAAGCTGGCCGCCAGCCAGTACGACACCCTCGGTCACCCGCTGACCAGCTGCGCCTGTGGCGCGACCGACGTGCCTGGCGCACTCCGTGACCTGCAGGCGACGATCACCGTGATCCAGGACCCGAAGACCTACGGGTTCAGCGGCGGTGACCCCGTCGAGGAGGCCGTCACCGCGCTCTACCAGAACACCCCAGGCATCTATGGCGCCCTCTTCGACACCGCGCTGGCGACCGCCAAGGACACCATCGCGAGCCTCAAGACAGCCTCCACTAAGTACACGCCGATGGCGACCTACTCCGACCAGGCGAAGCTCGTCTATTCGTCCAAGAACCAACTCGCCGCCGCCCTCCAGCTGGCCGCCGAGTTGATCGTCGCCGGCACCGGAGTGAAGCTGCTCCACGTCACCCTGGGCGGCTTCGACACCCACTACACCGAGCTCAACCGCCACGACGACCTGATGGGCTATTTCGACCAGGCGGTCAGCGCCTTCTTCCAGGACCTCGACGCCCACGGCGTGGCCGACCGGGTGCTGCTCGCGACCTGGTCCGAGTTCGGCCGCCGGCCGATGGAGAACGCCTCCGGCGGCACCGACCACGGCGCGGCCTCGCCGGTGCTGCTGGTCGGCAGCCCGGTCAAGGGCGGCCTCTACGGCGGAGCGCCGAGCCTCGAGAGCCTCGATTCGACCGGCAACCTCAAGTACACGGTCGACTTCCGCTCCGTCTACCAAGAGATCCTGTCCTCCCACCTCGGGGCCGACGCGAAGTCGGTGCTTGGCGACGTCTTCGAGCGCGTCCCCTTCATCAAGGCCCCCGTCGGGGTCGCCTGAAAGCTTCGTGCCATGCCGGCCTGGTCCCTGAAGGTCATCGCCTGCCTGCTGACCGGGCTGGCGACGGTCGGTTCGGCCCTCTACGTCGGCGGCCACCTGAAGAACCCGGCGGCGCCGCTGCGACCGCCCGTGGTCGGCGCCTCCAGCGCGATCGTGCTCCACCTGGAGCCGCAGGTGCAGGTCAATCCCGGGCAGCCGCCGCTCACCTTCACCAGTGTCTCCTGACGTCCTCCGCTTCGAATCGCTGGGGACCACCTGCGAGCTGTTCGGGGTCGGCATCGACCACGTGCGTCTTGCGGAGGGACGCGCCTGGATCGAGGACATGCACAGCCGGTTGACCCGGTTCGATGCCGCGAGCGAGCTCTCCCGCTTCAACGGCTCGGCCGGGGAGTGGGTGGCGGTCAGCCCCGAGCTCGAGTCGCTGCTCCGAGATGCCCTGCGCGCCCACGACCTTTCCGGTGGATTGGTCCACGCCGCGGTGCTGGGCGCGCTGATGGCGGCAGGCTACGGCCGGACCTTCGCCGCCGGCCCCACCACGGTTCTCGAAACGGTCACCCCGGGGGCTCTGCCCGCGCTGCCGCGGGTGCTGGAGGTTACCCCCGGGGCTGCCCGGCTCCGGCAGGGCTTCGGTATCGACCTGGGCGGGATCGCCAAGGGCTGGCTCGCCGACCGCCTTGCCTCCTGGCTCGGACCCAACTGTCTGGTCAACCTCGGCGGCGACCTCTACGCCCGCGGCGCCGGCCCGTCCGGTGAGGGCTGGCCGGTCGGGTTCGGCGGCACCACAGTGTTGCTCCGCGACCGGGCGGCCGCCACCAGCGGCACCCACCGTCGCGCCTGGGGCGAGGGCCTTCATCACCTGGTGGACCCGCGCACCGAGCGGCCGGCCGAGACGGACCTGGTCGAGGTGTCGGTGGTCGCCGCGACCGCCGCCGACGCCGAGGTCCACGCCAAGACCGCGCTGCTCCTCGGCCGCGCCGCGGCGCCCTATTACCTGGGCGGGTGCTGCTCGGGCTGGAACCTCAGGTGACCGCCGACCAGTTCTTCTGGATGCTCTCCCGGGTGAGCGGCCTCAGCGCCTACGCCGCGCTGGCGATCTCGCTCCTGAGCGGCGCGGCAATCCGCTCGGGCCTGCTGGGCGACGTCGGCAGCAACCGCGCGCTCCGGGCGACCCACGAGTTCACCGCGATCCTCTGGATACCCCTCGGCCTGCTGCACATCCTGTCCCTGCTACTGGACCCCACCGCGCGGATCGTCCCCGTCGACGTCTTCGTTCCCTTGCTCGCCGGCTACGACGCCGCCGGCCGGCTGGCGGTTGGACTGGGCACCGTCGGCTTCGACCTGATGATCGTCGTCGCGTTCACCGGTTGGCTGCGTGGGCGGATGGACCGCCGCGCCTGGACCTGGATCCACCGGCTGGCCTACGTCGCCTTTGCGCTCAGCTTCCTCCACGCCGTCCTGGGCGGCACTGACTTCAACGAGCCGGCGGTCAGTGCGCTCACCTGGTCCACGGCGGTAGCGCTGGGTGTCGTCAGCCTCGGGCGGGCCCTGTGGGGGCGGCTGCCGGCGGGCTGACGCGCAGCTCCAGCACCCGGCGGCGCAGCTCGTGCTCCGCCGCCAGGGGCTCGTCGATCCCCCGGCGCTCGCGTTGCCAGCGCTCGAGGGCCAGAGCGACCTGGGCCCGCTGCAGCCGGGCCAGGCGGACGTAACCGCGGGGTCCGGCAGCCAGCCGCGCCCGCAGCCGGCGGCCGGGGCTGCAAAGGATCGCCACCTCCTCGGCCAAGATCGCGCCGGAGCCGCTGGCAGCCTCGAGCGCCAGCTGCCGCTCGAGGCTCCTGCCCTCGATGCGCCGGCCCATCAGAAGGAGCACGACGACCACGGCGGTGAATGGCCCGTTCATCGCCAGCACCCGGAGGTGCACCTGGACCAGCGTGAAGGCACCGGTCCCGAGCGGGAAGAAGGTCAGCCAGGCGTCCCAGGCGAAGTGGGCGGCGATCGCGGCCAGGAACCCGGAGGTGATGGCGATCACCTGCCGCCGGCGCCCCGGCAGCTGGCGCGCGATGCCGATCCCGGCTCCGACCAGCGCCGTGTAGGAGGCGTGGCCGAAGAAGAGGTCGAGGACCTGCCGGTGATACCACTGAAAGCCCGCCGCGTAGGGCCCGAAGAGTGAATCAAGGTAGGTCATGTAGCCGATCGTCTCCATGAAGTTGAAGCCGAGGCCGACGGCCGCTCCGTAGACGATCCCGTCCACGACGTCGTTGAACTCGTCGCGCATGACGAGGTAGAGCAGCAGCAGGGCGCTCCCCTTGGCCAGCTCCTCGACCACGCCCGCGCTGAACGCGTTGGACGCCTCGAGGCCGTGCCCAGGGACGAGCGCATTGACCGCCCAGGCCTGGAAGATCTCCTCCGCCCAGAGGACGAGGCTGGTCGCGACGACCGCCCCCCAGAGGGTCGCGACGAGGACCAGCCGCCAGGGCTCCTTCTGCTCACGGTCCAGCCGCCTCACGACCCAGAGCCCGGCCGCCGTGGTGGGCAGGCAGGCGAGCGTGGAAAGGGCCGTCGCTCCCGGACCCGCCTCTTCGGTGAAGAGGAAGACGTCCAGGAGGAGCAGCCAGAGCAGGATCGCGAGGGCGAGAAGCGTGACCGCCCACAGCTGGTGCCGCCGGCGCTCGGCCGAGTCGCGCTCCACGGCGCGGATGCCGATCCAGGTGGCGCCGGCGACCAGCGCCACCGCGGGCAGGCCGAGCAGCAGCCCGCGGCTCGGGATCCGGTCGAGGGACAGGTAGCTGAGGCTCGAGCTGCCGACCAGGGCGAGGAAGAGGAGGGCGCCGAGGACGGCCGCGACCAGGTACCGAGCCGGGCGGCGGTGCCGAGGATTGGCCGAACGGGGCTGGGGCTGGGTCGCCTGGGCCACGCTCACGTCCGTTCCACCTCAACCAGCCGCCGAGCCAGGACCTCGACCGCCTGCCCGCGCGAGAGCCGCTCGACCACGAAGAGATAGGTGCCGGGGATGTTCTCCTTGAGGCCCTGGGGTAGGGCGACGGGCACCGCGCCGCTGCCGATGCTGCCCGCCGTCGCCGGCCCGACCTGGCCGACCACCTCGCCGAAGGAGTCGAACCAGCGCGCCGCGACGGTCGTCTGGGATGGGATGCTCGACCAGTCGACGACCGCAGCGAAGGGCTGGCCGCGACCGAACCGCTCCGCCGCCGCCCCGCTGGTGGTTCGAGTGCTCGGGTCGTACGCGTAGACCCCGGTGATCCTGGCCGTGGTCCCGGTGGCTTGTCCGGGTGGCTCAAAGCTCAGGAACTCGACCAGCCCGGCGGCGAAGATCAGGAGGGCCATCAGGCCGACCAGCCGGATCGCCCGGTAGAGAGGATCGATCTCGTCGGGCCACCCGGTCACTGGTGGAAGCGAGTTTACGAGCCGTGGGTATACTTTTCGACTCGCCGCGGCGGTGGCGGAACGGCAGACGCGCTAGGTTCAGGACCTAGTGGGAGCAATCCCGTGGAGGTTCAAATCCTCTTCGCCGCACCAACGTCCTCTATCCCGGCAAGTGCTCCTGGTCGCACAAGCATCTCGGCGACAGCTCTCGGCTGGCGGGGGCCCAGCTGGCTCGAGACGATCGCCGAACCGGCGGCAATCAGGGCTGAGATCGCGAACCAGGCGTCGAAGGACGTCATGCTGTTTCTCGCGGCGCCGCTACCCAGGACCGCCACCGCGAGCGCGACGCCCACCACCGCGCCGACCTGGCGGGCGGTCTGGTTGACTGCTCCGCCGACCGCGAAGCGGTTGGCCGGGATGGCGGACACCGAGGCAGCGCTGAGGATCGGGAAGCTGATGCCGATCCCGATCCCGAGGAGGATCGCGGCCGGCAGCCACGCCGGGAGGTAGTCGGCCTCCGGCCCCACAAGCAGGCGCATCCACAGGGCCCCGGCCGCGTAGGCCAGGCCACCGGCGACTGCAAGCCATCGGAAGCCCCAGCGGTTGGCGAACCGGCCGGCGATCGGGCCCGTCAATGCGGCCATCACGGGGGTCGGCGTGATCGCCAGCGCCGCCGCGAAGAGGCCGTAGTGCCAGACGGCGGTCAGGAAGAGGATGCCCACCAGGACCTGCCCGTAGAAGCTCACCGAGAAGACGAGCGCGGCCAGGTTGGCGACAGAGAAGGTCCGGATCCGGAAAAGCGAGAGGTTGAGCAGTGGCTCGGGGTGCCGGAGGCTCCGGACCACGAAGGCAGGGAAGAGAACGGCGGCGACTGCGAAGGAAAGGATGACGCGGCGATCAAGCCAGCCCCAGTCCGGGCCCTCGACGATCCCGAGGGCGAGGCAGGCGAGGGCGAGGCACAGGATGACCACGCCCGCCAGGTCGGGGATCCGACGCCGGTCGGCCTCCGCCGACTCGCCGAGGAACGCCCTGCCCAGCAATGCGGAGACGAGCGCGATGGGTACGTAGACGAAGAAGACCCAGCGCCACTGGGCCGCCTGCACGATCGAGGCGCCGAGCGTCGGGCCGAGTGCCGCGCCGAGCGAGGAGATGGCGCCCCAGATGGTCACCACCGTGGCGCGCTCCCGGCTCGAGAACGCGGCCAGGAGCAGCGCGAGGGAGGATGGCATGACCAGTGCGCTGCCGACTCCCTGCACGACCCGACCCGCGACCAGGTAGGGGACTGTGGGCGCCAGTCCACAGGCCAGCGAACCGGCGGCGAAGACCACAAGGCCGATCCCGAAGACCCTCCGCCGGCCCCAGCGGTCGGCGGCGCGGCCCGCCGGAATCAGGAGCGCTCCGAAGACGATGTTGTGGCTGTTCAGCACCCAGGAGAGGTCCGCCCTCGAGCTGTCCGGGAAGGAGACGGCCAGCGCTGGGAAGGCGACGGCCATCACGAGCAGGTTCAGCGAGACGAGGAAGACCGGCAGCCCGGTGATCAGGAGCACGGCGAGGCGTCGCGGTGCGAGCACCAACCGAGCCTAGCAGTGTCAGTTCTATAAAGCAACTCAATACTGACATCACGCAACTGACACGCTAGGATGGGGGTGCGATGAAGAGGACCAGCTTCGCCCGAATGGAGTGTTCGATCGCCCAGAGCCTCGAGGTGGTGGGCGAGTGGTGGACCCTGCTCGTCGTTCGCGACGCCTTCCTCGGCGTGCGCCGCTTCGAGGATTTCCAGCGTCGGCTGGGGGTCTCCCGCAACGTCCTCACCGAGCGCCTCGCCAAGCTGGTCGACAACGGGATCCTGGAGCCGGTCCGCTACCTGGAGCACCCGCCCCGGAGCGAGTACCGCCTCACCGACAAGGGCCGCGACCTCTACCCGGTCATCGTCTCGCTCCGCCAATGGGGCGACCGCTGGATGCAGGATGGCCCGCCCCCGGTCGTTGTCCGGCACCTCGACTGCGGGATGGAGACCGAGGCGGTGCTGACCTGCAGCCACTGTGGCGGCCCCATCACGGCCCGCAACGTGCGGGCCAGCGGATCGGTGGTTCCCTCGGAGTCGGAACGCCCGGTGCCGGTCGCCTAGCGACCGGGATTCCGCCTCCGCGGACGGAATAGGCCGGCCGAACGGTCGCGTTCAATTGGCTGAAATGGAACAGCCTGGAATTGAGTCGATCGCCGGCCTCGGCCCGATGGGCGTGATCGATATCACGACGACCGGCCGGCGCAGCGCAGAGCCGCGCCGGATCGAGATCGTCTATCACGTGATCGAGGGGCGGCTCTACCTGAGCGGTCAGCCGCGCCCGAACCGGCGCAGCTGGCTGGCCAACCTCGACGCCGATCCGAACCTCACCCTGCACCTGCGCCAGCCCTCCGAGCGGGACGTCCGCGCCAGGGCGCGAGTCATCGACGAAGAAGCCGAGCGCCGCCGAGTCCTCGGGCCGGTCGCGCGCAGCTGGAAGCGCGACGATGTCGACCTGATGGTCGAGCAGAGCCCGCTGGTCGAGGTGACCCTAACCGACTGACCAGAAGTCTTCCAGTTCTGCCTGGCTCAGGAGGTCAGCAGCTCGGTGATCGCGTCCACGATCGCGGGATCCTCGGGAGTGGTCTTGGACCGGAAGCGCCGCACCACCCTTCCGTCGCGGCCGACCAGGAACTTCTCAAAGTTCCACTTGACGTTGCCGGCCTTGCCCTCGTCGTCCGGTGAGCTGGTCAGGATCTCGTAGAGCGGGTGCTGGTTGGGTCCCTTGACGTCGAGCTTGGAGTAGAGAGGGAAGCTGACCCCGTAGTTCTGGCTGCAGAACTCCTCGATCTGCTCCGGTGTGCCGGGCTCTTGGCCGAAGAACTGGTTGCAGGGAAAGCCGAGGACGGTGAACCCCCGATCCCCGTACGCGTCGTAGAGCCGCTGCAGTCCCGCGTACTGCCGTGTGAAGCCGCACTTCGAGGCCACGTTGACGATGAGGAGGACCTTGCCTTCGTGCTCGGCGAGGCGAGCGGGCGCGCCGTTGAGGAGCGGCTGCGCAACCTCGTGGATGGAGCGGCCGGCTTCTGATGTCTTCATGTCGAAGGAAGAAGACCCGAGGTCACCCGACTATTCCGGTGGGACCCCGCTCGCCGGTTCAAGAGTTGTCGCCCCCTGGACTACCTGACTGTCAGCTAAAGATGTACCCTCACAGCCAGTCTTTCGATGACAGGAGTACTCCAGGTCCTGCAATACGCGGCCAGCCTGGTCTTCGTCCTCCTCGGACTCCTCACGCTGCGCGACTTCCTCCGCCATCGCGAGCGCAGCCGCGGCTTCCTGGCGCTGGCGATCGGGCTCCTCGGCGTGGTCTCGCTGGGTGGGCTGGTGCAGCGCTTCACGGGTTCTCTGGGCGCCCCCTTTCAGGACCTTCTGGTCGTGGTGCTGCTCGCCTCTGGGTACGCACTGCTCCTGTTTCGAAGCAGCTTCATCCCGGTTGCCCCCCGAACGCAGTGGATCACCCTGGGCGGATTGATCCTGGTCGCGGGCGTCTACATCGTCCTCTATGGAGGAGGCGGCGGCGGCTCGCCGAGCTCCCTCCAGGCCGGGGCGACGGCGCTGGTGGTGGGCGCCTGGAGCGCCTGCGTGGCGGAGCCGATAGTCCGCTTCTGGATCGCCTCCTCCGACAAGCCGGCGGTCCAGCGAGGCAGGCTGCGCAGCCTCTCCGTCGGCTTCGGATCGCTGGTCGTGATCCTCATCTTCGCGGCCCTCGGCAGCGGCGCCCCCCGGCCTCCGGTGGCGCAGCTCTTCACGCAGCTGGTCGCCCTGCTGGCGGCGCCCCTTCTCTATCTCGCCTTCTCTCCGCCGCGCTGGTTGCGCCGCGAGTGGGCCTACCCCGAGGAGCAGGAATACCGTGACGCGGTCCGCGAGCTGCTCCTCTTCAGTCCGACGCGTCAGAGGGTGGCCGAGCGCGCCCTGGAGTGGGCGATCCGCTTCGTGGGCGCGGATGCCGGCTTCATCGCCGACGCCGACGGGTCCGTCCTGGCGGCGAGCGGGATCGACGAGAGCCAGGCGGAGCGGCTCCAGGGGCAGCTTGGCGCACCGTCCGACGACCCGACGCACCGGATTCACGACGGCCAGCAGCAGACGGCGGTCGTGATCCCGCTTCCCCTCAGCACCGGGACGGGGGTCCTCGCCGTGATCGCCGGTGCCTTCACGCCGTTCTTCGGGAGCGACGAGGTGGGCCGCCTCACCGGCTACGCGGCCAATATCACCGCCGGCCTCGACCGTGCCGTCCTGACCGAGCGGATCGCCGCCCTGGAGCGGACCAAGACCGAATTCCTGAACCTCGCCTCACACGAGTTGCGCGGTCCGATCACGGTCATCCGCGGCTACCTGTCGATGCTCGATCGCGGATCGCTGGGTGAGATTCCCGAGCAGGCGCGCAAAGCGCTGCCGGTCCTCACCGCCAAGGCGGACGAGATGAACGGGCTGGTCGAGCAGATGATCGAAGCGGCACGGCTCGAGGATGGCCGGCTGGAGCTCTCGACACGGCGCGCTGACCTGCGCGAGGTCGTCCGCCTGGCGATCGAGATGGCCCAGCCGTTAACCGATTCGACCCATGCCCTGGTCTTCGACAGCCCGGACATCGAGGTGCCGGTGATGATCGACGTCGAGCGGATCAGCACCGTGGTCGGGAACCTGCTCAGCAACGCGATCAAGTACTCGCCCGCCGGTGGCTCCGTCACCTGCAGCGTGGCCCTCGAGGACCACGTCGGCAAGGTCGTCGTCACCGACCAGGGCGTCGGCATCCCGGCCGACCGGATCGACTGCCTCTTCACCCGCTTCGGCCGAATCGTCACCCCGGAGACGAGCCACATCCCCGGCACCGGCCTCGGCCTCTACCTGTCTCGCGAGCTCGCTCGCCTCCACGGCGGCGACCTGACCGCGACCTCGATCCAGGGCCAGGGCAGCACCTTCACCCTCGCCGTTCCCCTCATGGAGGAAGCCAGAGCTTGACCATCAGCGCCCTCTTGCCACCCATCCCGCCGACCGGGCTGGCCCGAGGGCAAACGTTCCGGCTCGACGATGGCGCCGGGCGGCCACCGCGGATCCTGATGATCGAGGACGACCACACCATCGCCACCATGTACCGCTGCCAGCTCCAGGCGGACGGCTTCGAGGTCAGGCTCGCCACCGATGGGGCGTACGGTCTTCACCTGGCGCAGGCGGATCCGCCCGACCTGGTGCTGCTCGACGTCCGGATCTCCAAGCTGGACGGCATCGAGGTGCTGAAGACGATGCGGACCGATCCTCGCCTGGTGGCCCCGCCCGTGCTGATCCTCTCCAACTACAGCAACGGCGCCATGGTTCGCGAGGGGCTCGCACTCGGCGCTCGCGAATACCTGGTCAAGTCGCAGACGACCCACTCGGAGCTGGCGGAGAAGATCCGGAGCCACCTGCCGCATCCAGCTGAAAGTTGCTCGGGCTCGGGAGGCACGCGCCTCAGGTGGCGACGAAGAGCGTTCTCCAGGCGGCGTCAACCAGTTCAGGGCTGAGCTCGGGCTTCATGCCCCGGGCGCTGGCCACGTCCACCAGCCTCTCGAGGAGGTCCCGCGGGTGGTTGCCGCGGATCGACATGCTGCCGTAGAGCTGGCCGATCTGCGGGAAGACCGCGGGGTTGGGGGGGATGCCGAGGCGCTGCCGCTCCTTCTCGAAGATCCGTTGGTAGACCTGCGGGGTCGGGTCGGGCATCCGGACCTTGTAGGCCAGCCGGCGAAGATAGGCCTCGTCCAGCAGCTCCCCCGGGGTCAGGTTGGTCGAGAAGATCAGCATGGTCCGAAATGGGATCTCGACCTTGCGACCGCTGCCGGCCAGCTGGAGATGGTCGACGGCCTGCTCCAGCGGCACCATCAGCCGGTCGAGGATCTGCTTCGGCGTCACCTGCTGGCGGCCGAAGTCGTCGATCAGCAAGACCCCGCCGTTAGCCTTCAGCTGCAGTGGGGCCTGGTAGAAGCGGCCGGCCGGGTCCCAGGTCGCGGTCAGCATGTCGAGCGTGAACTCACCGCCGACCTGCACCAGCGGCCGGATCACGCGCTGCCAGCGACCGTCATGCGGCTGGTCGGTGTCCAGCTTGTGGACGGCGGGATCGTAGACGGCCATGACCTCCCCGCTGCCGAGGTCGATGGCGTGGGGTACCAGGATCGGTCCCCGGAGTAGACGCGGGATGCGCCGCGCCAGCGACGTCTTTCCGTTTCCGGGCGAGCCGTAGATGAACATCGAGCCGCGGGAGTTGACTGCCGCGCGGACCGCGTCCTCGATGCCGGGAGCGAGCTCGAGGCCCTCCAGCGACCGTCGGACCAACTCCTGGTCAAGCCCGGGGAGGATCACCTCGGTGGTTGCCCGGTTGTAGTCGGCCAGCGTCACCGGCGCCGGGCCGAAGTAATGGGTGCCGGTCTTGCTGATCTCCTCGGCCAGCTCGCGGCCCTGGTTGGTCATGGTGTAGGCCATCCGCTCCTGCATCGGCCTGTCGGCGCCTGCGGCCGAGATGCCGCCTGCCTCCAGCAGCCGGTCGGCGGCGAGCTTGCGCAGGAGCATCTCGATGCTGGCGAAGGGCAGCGCCAGCATCTTCGCCACCTCGTACCCCGGCAGGTTGGTGGTGCTGCTGACGAAGGCCCGCAGGACCAGACCTTCCAGGATGCGGGAGTCGATGTCCGGCAGAGGCTGGGCCGGCGGTGGCCCGGCGATGGTGTCGGCCGCAGGGTGGAATCCGCCGGCGAGCGGAGCCGGCCGGTCGACGGCCTCGGTGACGCACTGGATTAGGCGCGCGCGAAAGTGGGCGCGGTCGGAGTGGTTCGGCGGCTTGCCCTGGAGCCGGTTGGCGATCCAGTCGGGCACGCCGGAGAAGATCTCCATGCTGCCCACCCGGAGCTTCACCTCGGACGGCTCATCGGTGCTGACGGCGAGCGTGATCCGTGTTTCGTAGCCCTGATTGCGCGCCGCCGACCAGTTCCGCTCCCAGGCGACGGCGGCGGCGGAGCGGTTCTCGCGCACGGCGCGGTCGGCGACCACCGTCACGTCCTGACGGCTCGAGTACCGACGCCGGAGGATCTCGGTGATCTCCTTGTCGATGTCGCCGCCGACCAACGCCGCAAGGGTGATCGCTCGGTCGGTCACCGCCGGCAGGTGCTTGATCTCCCGGATCGTCCCCGCGTTCACTGCCAGCGCCTTGATGACATTGGCGTGGCGCCGGCAGAAGGCGTCGTTGCCGAGGCGGGCGACGTGTTTGGCGCACCACCAGGTGCCGCAGGCGTAGCCGGTCGGGTCCTGGTAGCTGCACATCCACTCCGTGTGATGGGCGCACTCCGCCTCCGTGCAGGCCGTGCGGACCTGGGTGCCGAGCGGGCTGTTGGGCGGCGGCGCCGCCCGCCGGGCGAGGCCCGGGATCTTGAACTGGAGGTTGCGAGCCGGCCTCTCGGGGGCGGCCGGAGCGCCGCCCGGGTTGGTCAGGGTCGCGGTGTCGAGTTGGAGGAGCGCCCCGGCGAACTCCTCGCAACTGGCGAAGCGCTTGCGCGGGTCTTTGGCCATCGCCTTGCGGATCATGGCCATGACCGGCGCGGGGATGGTCTCCGAGTCGGGCGCGTCGCTGTAGATCTGGGCGTGAAGCACGGCCGCCAGCTGGCCGGTGAAGGGCGGCGTGCCGTTCATCAGCTCATAGAGGATGGCCCCGATCGAATAGATGTCGGAGCGGCCGTCGACGGCCTCGCCCCGGACCTGCTCGGGCGACATGTAGGTCGGGGTGCCGATGATGCTGTCGGTCCCGGTCAGGCCGCCGGTGTCGACCAGTAGCTTGGATATCCCGAAGTCCATAACCTTCACCTTGCCGAGGCTGGAGAGGGCGATGTTGTCGGGCTTGAGGTCGCGGTGGACGATGTTGTGCGCGTGGGCGGCGCCCACCGCGCTCAGCAGCTGCTGGACGATGTCCAGCGACTGTGAGACCGAGAGCCGGCCCCGCTCCTGGAGCATGGCCCGGACCGAGTTGCCGTCCACGAACTCCATGACGATGAAGAGCGAGTCCTGGTCGGTGTCGAAGTCGTAGACCCTGACGATCCCCGGGTGGTTGAGGGCCGCGATGGCGGCCGCCTCGCGCTGGAAGCGGTGGCGGAACTGCGGATCTTTGGAGTAGTTGTCGCTCAGGACCTTGATGGCGACCGGGACCTCGAGGCCGGGGTGAAAGCCGCGATAGACCACGCCCATCGCGCCGCGCCCCAATTCCTCGGTGACCGGGAACCGACCCAGGTGGTCCATAGACAAGGCTTCCTGTGTGCTAACGGCCCCGGGGCGGGATCACTGCTCTCCCGGGGCCGATAGTTTCGCCTATCTCTGCGCGGTTGCGGTGGCGGCCTCGCTGAACGGCGTGGCGCCGTTGCGGAGGACCTTCTTGTCGAATTTCCCGACCGAGGTCTTGGGCACCTCGTCGATGAAGCGGATCTCGTCGGGCAGCCACCACTTGGCGACCTTCTCCTGCAGGAAGTCGCGGACCTCCTCCGGGGTCACCTTGCCCTTGAACTCGGGCCGCTCGACCACGAAGGCGACCGGTCGCTCGTCCCAGCGGGGATGGGGCAACCCGATGACCGCGGCCTCCAGCACCTTGGGGTAGCCCATGATCGCGTTCTCGAGGTCGACCGAGGAGATCCACTCCCCGCCCGACTTGATGACGTCCTTGGTGCGGTCGACGATGATGATGTGCCCGTCGGGGTCGATCTTGGCCACGTCGCCGGTGCGGAAGTACCCGTCGGGCGTCATCTTCTCGGGGTCGGCATCGTGGTGGTAGCCCTTGGCGATCCAAGGTCCCTTGACCTGGATCTCGCCGAAGGCCACGCCGTCCCAGGGCAGCTCCTCGAAGGTGACCGGGTCGGCGATCCGGATCTGGACACCGGGAACGGCGATGCCCTGGGTGAGCCGCTCGTCGAGCTCCTTCTCCTTCGGCGTCCAGCTGCGCACGACCGCGGTCGAGCCCAGCGGCGAGGTCTCGGTCATACCCCAGGCGTGGAGCATCCTGAGGCCGAGCTTGTCCATCCGCTCCATCAGCCCGCGGGGGATGGCGGAGCCGCCGCAGATCACCGTGTGAACCTTGGGCAAGCGCTTGCCGCTCTGCTCCAGGTGGCCCGCCACGTTGGTCCAGATGGTGGGGACGCCGGCCGCGATGGTGGCGCCTTCGGAGTCGGCCAGCTCGACGATGCTGGCGGCGTCGCCCATCCAGCGGTCGGGGAAGATGATCTTGCTGCCGGCGAAGCCGCAGGCGTAGGGAAGGCCCCAGCTGTTGGCGTGGAACATGGGGACGATCGGGAAGACCGTGTCCCGCTCGCTCAAAGCCAGGTTGTCGACCTGGAGCACGCCCATCGTGTGGAGGAACTGGGAGCGGTGGGAGTAAACCACCCCCTTGGGGTTGCCGGTGGTGCCGGAGGTGTAGCACATGGCAGCGGCCGACCTCTCCTTCAGCTCGGGCCAAGGGAACTCGGTCGCCTCGGCAGCCAGCAGCGTCTCGTAGTCGAGCGTCTCACCGAGCTGGTGCTCGGGCAGTGGCTGGCCGTTCCCGATCACGATCACCTGGCGAACGCTCGGGAGCTTTCCCGCCAGCTGGTTCAGGATCGGGATCAGCGTCTGGTCGACGAAGATCAGCTGATCGTCGGCGTCCTTGATGATGAACTCGAGGTCCTTCGGAAAGAGGCGGAGGTTGAGGGTGTGGAGGACAGCCCCCATGCTCGGGATCGCGTAATAGAGCTCGAGGTGACGATGGTTGTTCCAGCAGAGGGTGGCGACCCGGTCACCCTCCCGGATGCCGAGCCGCTTCAGGACGCCGGCCAGCTGGTTGATCCGGGGCACCATCTCGCCGTAGGTGGTGCGATGAACCCCGCTTTCCTGCTTGGTGACGATCTCCTTCCGCGGAAATAGGCGCTCGATCCGCCACAGCCCGTGCTGCGTCGTCAGCTCGTAGTCCTGCATCAAACCATCCACGCCAACACCTCCGAACCGGAATCCTCTCAGTTTCCTGCCCACTTGGGAACCGCCGTGCGCAACGCCCCTGGTGGCCCTAGACTCTGTCGCTCAATCAATGGCCGGTAGAGGACTCGCCGATCTCCATCTCCACACGTCCTTCAGCGACGGGTGGCCGTCACCGGAGGAGGTGGTTGACCACGTTACAGCCGCAACCAACCTCGATGTGATCGCCGTGACCGACCACGACACCATCGAGGGCGCCCTTCGGGCGGCCGAGTACAGCGCCCGGACCGCCGGCGTGCCGGTGATCGTCGGAGAAGAGGTCTCGAGCCGGCAGGGTCACATCCTGGGCCTCTTTCTCGAGCGCAGGGTCCGCCCGGGACTCAGCGCCGCGGAGACCGTCGACGAGATCCACCGCCAGGGCGGCATCGCCATCGCCGCCCACCCCTTCTGGCGCACGGAGCGGATGGCGGAGCGCTTCCGCGGCGCCGTGCACGGTCTCGGCTGGCTCGCCGCCGAGCTGGACTTCGACGCCGTCGAGGTCGAGAACTCGACCCCCGGCCTCGGCCTCGCCAACCTGCTCGCCCGCCGGCTGGCGGAGGGCTCCGGGCAGGCCGCCGTCGGCGGCTCGGACGCGCACATCATTCACGCGATCGGGAAATCGACCACCGGGTTCCAGGGCCGCTCGCCCGGCGCGCTGCGCTCGGCCATCGAGCGGGGAGCCACCATCCCGGTCCGCTCCCGCTACGAGGTCGGCGCCCTGCTCCACTACCTGGCCTGGGGCTTCAACCACGACCGGGTGGCAACCGTGCTCGAGCAGGTACCCGGCTAGCTCAGCCAGGAGGCTTGACGGCGGTCCAGGTCAGGCCGCCGTTGACCGTCCGGAAGAGGAATTGGGCCGGGCTCCCGGCGCCGCCGCCGAACGCCCAGGCCCGGAGTTGGTCGACCGGGTAGATCGACCGCACCGTGGTCGCCCCCGGCAGGTTGAGGCGGCTCCATTGCCAGCTTTCGCCCGCGTCGGCTGAAACCTCCACCGCCGTGCCGTAGGGGACCCACCAGCCGCCCGGGCTGTTGAAGGCAGGCGTCTCCAGGCCGTCCTCGGCCGGCACCCCGACAGGAAGGCCCCAGGTCGCGCCGCCGTCCGAGCTCCGGTAGATGAAGATGGCCGGGTCGACGGTGCCGGCTTCGAAGGCGACCGCAAGCAGGAGGATCCCGTCAAAGACAGACAGGCTGATCGCGGCGGGGGGTAGGAGCTCTCCGTTGGGCGGGGGCCCGATCCTCACATAGGCCCAGCTGCGGCCGCCATCGGTGGTCCGGTAGGCGCCGATGCCGGCGATGTCGGTCTGGGTCGCGATCACCCCATGGGCCTCGTCGAGGAAGGCGAACCCGGTCCGCGACCCGAAAAGGGGGATCGGCTCGGCAGGTGGCGCGGCGGCCGGCCGCGGAGCGGGCCCGAGAGTCGCCGCCAGCGTCCAGTCCCCGTTCGCCGGTTGCCGTTCGAAGACCAGCGCCGTGGGTGGGAAGTCCTCGTCGCTATAGAGGGCGTGGGCGCTCCCGTCGGGCGCCGACGAGAGGCCGAGCAGAAGGTAGCCCGTGGGGCTCGGCAATGGACCCTCCGCGAAGGTCCGGCCGCCGTCGGTGGTCAGCCAGAATCCGTTCCGGCCGGCGCCCTGGGGCAGTGACAGGGTCGCCACGTAGCCAGTGCCGTTGGGGCCAAGCTTCATCGATCCGACCGAGGTGGCGGCGGGGAGCCGCATCGCCAGCGCCCAGGTCGATCCCCCGTCGTCGCTGCGCCAGAGGCTGTCGCCCGCGATCCCCTTGGCGGTCAGGAGCCAGCCGTGATGGCTGTCGGCAAAGGTCGCTCCGAGCAGGCCTGCCGAACGGGGCAGCGGCCCGGGGCTCGCCAGGGGCACGGGTGCCCCAGTCCCGGGACGGGTCGCCACCAGCGAGGCGCCGATGACCACCGCCGCCGCAACGCCGACGACGGCGAGCCGTATCCAGCGCGGGCCGCGGCCCGGGTCGACATCGGTGATGTCTCGGAACACCAGGAGGTCGGCTTCCTATAATTCGAAACGGCCAAGCCCGCTTAGCTCAATGGATAGAGCGCATGGCTTCGGACCATGAGGTTAGGGGTTCGAGTCCCTTAGCGGGTACTACGCTCGACCCGCGCGAAAGCGATTTAATTAGGCACTTCAGCCGGGCGGCTGGCGGAATTTGGCAGACGCGCACGTTTGAGGGGCGTGTGAGGTGACTCATCCGGGTTCAAGTCCCGGGCCGCCCACCAATTTTGCCTTTCTTTAAAAGTAGAACTGCCTCCAGGCGGTCCACCAGTCGGGCGCCGCGCTCCGGATCCGACGGCCGTCCAGGACCTCGACGCCTCCCCGGCGCACGAACTTTTCGGTCCCGTCGGAGTGGGCGTACTCGACTGTGATCTCGCACGGCCGGCCAGGGTCGTAGGGAGTGACCACCGTGAGATCGGAGAGTGCCCGCCGGGCGCCAGCCTCGATCACCTCGCGGGCCCTGGAAGGCGTCAGCTGGCGGGCGCTGAAGCGCCCGATGCCGGTCTTGACGGGAACTGTGGTCAGGCCCGGGCCGAGCAGTTCGGCGCCCTCGGCACAGGTCTGTCCGTCGCCGGTGACCAGCAGGACCGGGCAGCCCCAGTGCCCGCAGAGCGCGGCATTGATCCCGGTCTCTCCGACCAGCCGGCCGTTGAACCAGAGGTTGTGCCACTGGGATCCCGACACCGTGTGCGAGAGCACGGCCCCGGCGGTCCCGGCCATGGCGTGCATGCCCACGAAGAGGGCTGCGTCGCAGCCCTGCTCGAGCGGCTCGGTGTACTCCGTCCAGCTGTCCTGGACGACGAACTCGCAGCCCGGGTCGAGCCGATCCTGGAGCAGTGAGTTGAAGGAATAGCCGTTGCCGGCGCCGTGGCAGTCCATGACGATCACCTCGGTGGCGCCGCCGGCACGCGCTCCGCGGACGGCGGCGTTGATCTCCTCTGTGTACAGCTCGCGTCCCTGCTGGTAGGCGGCCGAGTCGCCGCCGGTGACCTGGATCCAGTTGACGATCCCGGCCACGCCCTCCATGTCGCTCATCACAAGGACGCGCACGCGGCCAGATTACGAGATTGAATGGCACCGATATGAGGCGTCTGCTGGCGGCCTCGACCGTGCTTCTCCTCTCCGCCTGCGGTGGTTCGGGGTCCGGCTCCCAGTCCGGCGCCGGCTCTGTCTCCGGCGGTTCCGGTGGCGGAGGCATCGCCTCCTATGGCCTTCAGGCGCCCGACGTCCCCTCGGGGTTCGTGGCCTGCCCTGAATCCGGTGACGTGTCGACCAGCGCCAACAGCGACGTCAAGGCCGAGTGGCAATATCAGCAGAAGCAGGGCGCGGCGGCCGGTTACATCAAGGTCTGGGGCGCCACGACCGGCGACTGCGAATCGATGATCGTGGCCGGCCCCGGCTCCCAGTCCGGCGGGAGCAAGAGGCTGATGGCGAGTGTCGTCCTCCGGTTCGGAGACAGCGTCGGCGCCCAGAAGGGCTACCGAGGCGCGTTCGGCGTCAACCCCTCCAGCATCGCGACCATCCCCGGCAGCGGGTCAGGCAGCGCGCTCGGCCTCGGCTCCAACTCCGCCTATGGATACGGCTTCGCGGCGGGCGAGGCCGACTGGCAGAAGGACGTCTACATGGTCGGCATCGTCGAGCAGAACCTCGCCGAGTCCGACCTCAAAAAGGCGATCGCCGACGTGAACGCACGGGTGCCCTAGCACCCTGCCACCCGGCGCCGATTTCGACGCGGCGGCCCTCAGGCCTCGCGGGTTCGGGCCGCCCCCACCCGGATCAGGTCCCGCATCGAGAGCATCCCGACGAGGCGGCCAGCCTCGGTCACGGGCAGGTGGCGGATGTGCGAGCGGTCCATCAGGTCGCGCGCCTCGCCGAGGCTGGAGTCCTTCTCGACGGTCATCGGCGAAGTGGTCATCCAATGCGCGATGGCGTCGGTTGGAGACTGGATGTCGTGGGAGATGGCCCGGACGATGTCGCGCTCGGTGAGGATGCCCTCAAGCCGATCGCCGTTCATGATCAGGACCGATCCGACCCGGGCCTGGGACATGACGCTGGCCGCCTCGGCGAGGCTCGAGGCGGACCCCATCGTCACCAACCGGGAGTTCATGGCGTCGCCGACTGTGGTCATGCGAGTGGCAACCTCCTTGCCACACCGGTATACCACCTGCCGGTGCTGCACACTATCGACGCCGATGGACCGACCCCCGGATCTGGATCCGGCAAGCCAATTCCGCGAACTCTACGAGCGGGAGTACCGAGCCGTGTACCGGACGATCAGGGCGATGGTCTTCGACTCCACCCTCGCCGAGGACCTGAGCCAGGAGACCTTCGTTCGCGCCTATCGCTCGCGCGACCGCTACCGGCCGACCGGCCCGGTCGGCGCCTGGCTGCACCGGATCGCAGTCAACGTGACCATCTCCCACCTCCGCCGGGAGAAGCTATCCCGGCTGCTGGCGCCCAAGCTGCTGATGGGCCCAGGCAGCGGAGGCTACGAGCGCGTCGAGGCCAAGACGCTGCTGGAACGCGGGCTCGCCCGCCTGAGCCCACGGGTGCGTGCGGCCGTGGTGTTGCACTACTACCACGGCTACACCCGCGACGAGGTGGCGAGGATCCTCGGCATCCCCTCCGGGACGGTCGCCTCCCGCATCGCCAAGGCTATGGCGCTGATGCGCCAGGAACTTGCCGGAAACGAACAAATGGTCATCCAGGCGCGTTCAGGAGAGTGAAGGTGAACGCAACGGGTGATTCACCCGGACGGTCAGAGGATGTCGTCCGGGTGATAAAAGCCGATGTTTCGACGTGGACGCCCGAACGCGGTCCGCGCTGGGCCGCGCTGTGGGGCAGCGTCCAGGAGCGGCCGCGCCGGCTCTTCAAGATCTATGCCGTCGCGGGAGTCGCGCTGGCGGCGATCCTGGTCGGGGCGTTCATCGCCATGAGCGCGCTCGACATCGGGAGCCTGGCCTCCCAGCCGGTCGTCTCCCAGTCCGTGTCCGGACGCTAGTCGGAGAAGAGCTCGACCTCGCCGCCCAGCCGCAGCTGGCGGGCCTTCTCCAGGACCACCGCGCCGGCTGCCACGTCCCAGAGCGCCAGGCCGTGGGACTCGAAGAGCACTATCCCGTCCCGGGATCGGCGGCCGGGCTCCTTCCCGGCCAGGATCGCCCCCAGCTCCACGGTCCGGTCCCAGTCGAAATGGCCGCTCGCCTCCGCCAGGAGGAGGTCGCCAGACTCGAGCCGGGCCGTCTCCAGCTGGTCGACGACGACCACCTCGGCGCGCTCGACCAGCTCCGGGGGCAGCTCGGACTTGGTCGGGATGTTGGAGCCGGCCCCGATCACGAGGGCGCCCGGCTCGACCCAGTCCGCCTCCAGGACCGGCGTGCCCGCGCTGGTCATCGTCACCACGACCGGCGCGCCCCTGACCGCGTCCTCGGCGCTGGCGGCGGCGACCGCCTGGATGCCGAGGTCCTCGGCCAGCTCGGCGACGAACGCCTCCCTCCGGGCACCATCGCGCGAGAAGACCCGGAAGCGGCTGACCGGCAGGCAGCGGGAGATGGCGTGGACCTGGGTCCTGGCCTGGAAGCCGGCGCCGATGACGCCGACCTCCACCGGTCCCGGCGGTGCCAGCACCCTGGCGGCGACTCCGCTGGCGGCGCCGGTCCGGTAGGCGCCCATCAGGTTGGCCTCGATCAGAGCGTCGAGGTCGCCGGCGCGCTCGCCATCCTGTCGGTAGAGCGCGACCAAGAAGCGCACCTTCCCGCCGCCGATCGAGTAGCTCTTGAGCCCGTAGTAGCCGGCCCCGGGGAACGCGGCGAACATCACGTTGAACACGTTCCCGGGCGGAAACAGGCGCCGGCGGGGGACGTTGGAGGCGCCGCCGCCGCCTAGTTCGCGCATCGATCGCTCGACCGCGTCGATGACGGGTTCCATCTCGATGACCCGCTCGACGTCGGCCTCCCGGAGGAGAGTCGCCACGACTCCGACAGAATACGGGAGTGGAACTGCAGGTCGGCCTCCTCGGGCTGGGAACCGTCGGCGCCCAGGTTGCCGAGCGGATGCTCGGCCGCCGGGAGGCGATCGCGGAGCGGACCGGAGTCGATCTCCGGCTTCGGCGGGTGCTGGTGCGCGACCTCGCACGGCCGCGAGGAATACCCACCGAGTTGTTGACGGGGCGGCCCGAGGACATCCTCGATGACCCCTCGATCCAGGTAGTGGTCGAGCTGATAGGCGGCGAGGAGCCCGCCCGCGACTACCTGGAGCGGGCGATCCGGGCCGGCAAGCACGTGGTGACGGCCAACAAGGTGGTGATGGCCAAGCACGGGCCCGACCTGCTCGAGCTCGCGGGCGCCAGGGACGTCGAGGTCTACTTCGAGGCCGCCGTGGGCGGTGGCATCCCGCTCATCAGCACCTTCAAGGTCGACCTCATCGCCAACGACATCGAACAGATCGCGGCCGTGCTCAACGGCACCACCAACTATGTGCTGGGCCGGATGGCCGGCGCCGGGATCGGGTTCCAGGAGGCCGTGGCCGAGGCCCAGTCCGCGGGCTTCGCCGAGGCCGATCCGAGCTCCGACGTCGACGGCTTCGACGCCGCCTACAAGCTCTCCATCCTGGCTTCGATCGCCTTCGGTGCCCGGGTCCACCCCGATGACGTCTACCGAGAGGGGATCAGGGAGGTCGACCCACTCGACTTCCGCTACGCCCGCGAGCTCGGCTACGAGATCAAATTGCTCGCCTACGCGGCCCGCCCGGGCGGGCGGATCGAGGTCCGCGTTCACCCGGCGATGGTTCCCTCCCACCACCCCCTGGCGACGGTCGAGGGCGCCAACAACGCCGTCCAGATCACCGGCGACCTGGTCGGCGAGGTACTGCTCTGGGGACAGGGCGCGGGGGGCAGACCGACCGCCAGCGCCGTGGTCGGCGACCTGCTCGACCTCGCGCATTCGGTCCGCAAGGGCGCTTTCAACCGGGTCGCAATGCGGTTCGACCCCAACCCTGCCCTGCTGCCGATGGCCGAGGTGCGCAGCCGCGCCTACCTCCGGCTGCGGGCGCTTGACGAGCCGGGGGTGCTGGCTGCCGTCGGCTCGATCTTCGCCGAGGAGGGCGTGTCGATCGCTTCGATGATCCAGAAGGATTCCGTCGAGGAGGGCACCGCCGAGCTGGTCTTCACGACCCATCCCGCGCTCGAGGCCGGGCTCCAGGCGGCACGGGCGCGCATTGCCGGCCTCGACCAGGTGAAGACCGTCGGCGCCTTCTACCGGGTCATCTGAGGGCGAGATGGGAGTCCTCGCCCGCTACCGCGACTTCCTGCCGGTCACCGACCGGACGCCGGTGGTCGACCTCCACGAGGGCTCGACGCCGCTGGTGGAGAGCCGCAACATCGGCCCCGCGCTGGGGCTCAAGCGCCTGCTCTTCAAATACGAGGGGCTGAACCCGACCGGATCCTTCAAGGACCGCGGGATGGTGGTCGCGGTCGCCAAGGCGGCCGAAGAAGGAGCACGGGTTCTGGTCTGCGCCTCGACCGGTAACACCTCGGCCTCCGCGGCCGCCTACGCGGCCAGCCTCCGGATGCGGGCGATCGTGGTCATCCCGGGCGGCCAGATCGCCCTCAACAAGCTCTCCCAGGCGCTCCTCTACGGGGCCAAGGTGGTCCAGATCAAGGGCAACTTCGACGCCGCCCTGGAGACCGTACGCGAGTTGGCCGAGCGCTACCCGGTCGCCCTCGTCAACTCGGTCAACCCCTATCGCATCGAGGGCCAGAAAACGGCGGCGTTCGAGATCGTGGACGACCTTGGCGAGGCCCCCGACTACCTCTTCCTGCCGGTCGGCAACGCGGGCAACATAACCGCCTACTGGAAGGGCTTTCGTGAGTACCAGGCCCTCGGCCGATCGAAGATCCTGCCTCGCATGGTGGGCGCCCAGGCGGAGGGCGCGGCGCCGATAGTGCTCGGCCACCCGGTCGCCGACCCGCGCACCGTGGCCACGGCGATCAAGATCGGCAAGCCGGCCAGCTGGGAGGGCGCGACGACCGCCCGCGACGAGTCCGGCGGCCTCATCGAGGCGGTCTCCGACAGCGAGATCCTCCAGTCGCAGGTGGCCCTGGCGTCCGGCGAGGGGCTCTTCGCCGAGCCGGCTTCGGCGGCGCCCCTGGCGCTGCTCACCCGACTGGTGCGGGAGGGCCGGATCGAGCGTGACTCAACCACCGTCCTGGTGCTCACCGGCAGCGGCCTCAAGGACCCCGATGCCGCGCTGGCCAACGTCGAGCCGCCGGTGGAGCTGGACGGCGACGCCCGCACCCTGGCCAAGATCCTCAAGCTGTGAGCCTGGTCCGGGTCCCGGCCTCGATCGCCAACCTCGGTACCGGCTTCGACGTGCTGGCGATGGCGGTCGACCTCTGGTTGGAGGTGGAGGCGGAGCCGGCCGCCCGGCCGGAGTGGACCTTCGAGGGCGCCGAGCCGCCGGCGCGTAACCCTTTCAGCGGCCTGCCGATGAGGGGAACGGTGCGGAGCGCCATCCCGCTCGGCGTGGGGCTCGGCAGCAGCGCGGCCGCCCGGGTCGCGGCGCTCCGGCTGGAGGGCGTCGAGGGCGACAACCTGCTCGAACGCGCCGCCGCCGCCGAGGGCCATCCCGACAATGTGGCCGCCGCCATCCACGGCGGACTCGTCGCCTGCGTCGGCGGGAGAGTGCACCAGTTGCCGGTCCCCGACCTCGAGGTGGCTGTCTTCGTCGCCTCTGAGCCGTCGCCGACCGAGGGCGCGCGGGCGATCCTCGCCCCGACCGTCAGCCTGGCCGACGCGGTCCACAACGCGGGGCGGCTCTCGCTCCTGGTCCACGCGCTCCACACGCGCGACTGGTCGCTGCTCCGTCCGGGCATGGACGACCGCCTCCACCAGCCAGCGCGCACGGCGCTCTACCCCTGGTTGCCCGCGGCGCTCGAGGCTGGCTACGCCGCCGGCGGCCTGGGCGTCGCGCTGGCCGGCGCCGGGCCGTCGGTATTCGGCTTCTGCCCCCCTGGTCGCGGCCAGGTCGTGGCCGCCGCCCTGGCCAAGGCGGCCGGGATCCCCGGTCGTCCGATCACCACCCGGGTCGCGATGCTGTGAAGGGCATCCTGGTCCAGAAGTACGGCGGCACCTCGGTCGCCAGCCCAGCGCGGATTCGCCGGGTCAGCCGGCGGATCGCCGAGTCGGTCCGCGCCGGCCACCCCGTCGTCGCCGTCGTGTCGGCGATGGGCCACACGACCGACCGGCTGATCGCCCTCGCCCACCAGGTCTCGCCGTCGCCGCCGGCGCGCGAGCTGGACATGCTGGCGGCCAACGGCGAGACCATCACCGCCCCGCTGGTGGCGATGTGCCTGCAGGCGATGGACGTGCCCGCGATCTCGCTGACCGGCCTCCAGGCCGGGGTCCGGACCAGTGGCCAGCACTCGAAGGCGCGGATCCGGGAGATAGCCACCGACCGGATCCGGGCCGAGCTGGAGGCGGGCCGGGTCTGCGTGGTGGCCGGCTTCCAGGGCGTCACCGAGACCAACGAGATCACCACCCTCGGCCGGGGCGGGTCGGACACCACGGCCGTGGCGCTGGCGGCGGCTCTCGGCTCAACGACCTGCGAGATCTACACCGACGTCGACGCCATCTACTCCGCCGATCCCCGGGTGGTCGCCCACCCGAGCCGGATCACCCACATCTCCTATGAGGAGATGCTGGAGCTGGCGGCGGTCGGCGCCCGCGTCATGCACCCGCGCGCGGTGGAGCTCGGCGAGCTCTACGGCGTCGCCATCCACGTCCGGAGCTCCTTCAAAAAGGGCCCCGGTACGATGATCGTCGCCGAGGTACCAATGGAGGATCGCAACCGCGTGCGGGGGGTAGCGCACGAGAGCAACGTCGCCAAGATCACCGTTCGCGGGGTGCCCGACCGCCCGGGCGTGGCCGCCGCGCTATTCGAGCCCCTCGGGGCCGCGTCGATCTCGGTCGACGTCATCGTCCAGAACGTCGGGCTGACGGGGGCGACCGACATCACCTTCACCGTCGACGAGGGCGAGCTGCGCCAGGCGGTCGCGCTGGTCCAGGAGGCCAACCGGGAGATCGGGGCCGACGAGGTCCTCTCCAGCGGGGGCCTCGCCAAGCTCTCGATCGTCGGCACCGGGATGCTCGGCACGCCCGGCATCGCGGCCAGGATGTTCCGGACCCTGGCCGAGCACAAGATCAACATCGAGATGATCAGCACCTCCGAGATCCGGATCACCTGCCTGGTCGCCCGCTCGAAGGCCGAGGAGGGCGTCCGTGCGCTGCATTCCGCCTTCGAGCTGGATCGGGCTTAGCGTCTCGTGCCGGTTTCGGTGGCGATCGTCGGGCCGCCCGGGTCCGGCAAGACCACGCTCTCCAACGCCCTCACCGGCGGCCGTGGCTCGGGTGGGGTGGGCATGGTCGACGTCCCTGACGAGCGACTCGACCGGCTGGAGGCCGCGGTCAAGCCCAAAAAGAAGGTTTACGCCCAGGTCCGCATCGCCGACGCGCCGCCTGGCAGCCGCGCCCAGCAGGTGGCGGCGGCCCGGGAGGCGGACGTGCTCTTGGTCGTCGCCCGTTGCTTCGGCGTCGAGCCGGACCCGGTCTCCGACCTCGACGGGATCACCCTCGACCTCGTCCTCGCCGACCTCGCCTCCGTGGAGAAGCGGCTCGAGATCGTCGCCAAGGAGGCGCGCATCAACAAGCCGGGCGCTGCCCGGGCTTTGGAGGTGCTCACGCGCGCCAAGGCGCAGCTCGACGCCGGGCGACCGCTCCGGTCGCTGGAGCTGGATGACGCATCCCGCGAGGTGCTGGCTCCGCTCTTCCCGGTCAGCGTCAAGCCGGTCGTCTACGTCGCCAACGTAGCGGACGACCGCACGGCCGGCGCTCGGGTGGGGCGCTACGCATTCGAGCAGGGCGCGGAGTTCGCCGTCGTGGCGGGGGCGCTGGAGGTCGAGCTGGCCGAGCTCGAACCCGGCGAGGCGGCCGAGTACCGGTCCTCCTACGGGCTGGCCGAGTCGGGTCTGGCTGCGGTTGCGCGGGCGGTCTGGAAGGCGGGCGGTCTGATCACCTACTTCACCGCGGGAGAGCCCGAGGTGCGGGCCTGGCCCTGCGAGGACGGCGCGCTGGCGCCGATCGCGGCCGGCGTCATCCATACCGACTTCATCAAGAAGTTCATCCGGGCCGAGGTGACCAGCGTCGACGAGCTGGTGGAGGCGGGCTCGATGGAGGCGCTCCGGGCGGCGGGCCGGCTCCGGGTCGAGGGCCGGGAATACCACGTGCGCGACGGCGACGTCGTCTTCTTCCGAATCGGCGGTTAACGTGCAGTAGGGGGCGGGACCGTGTGCCGTCCCGGTCGTCAGCTGATTCCGAAAGCCTCCCGGGTGTCGCGGCGCCAGAGCAGGTAGGCGAAGGGGATTCCCACCAGCAGCAGCGACCAGCCGACGGCGAGCACGAAGGCGAGCACCCAGCCCGCCCGGCGGACGGCCGTTAGGCCGTAGTAGGCGAGCCCGTGCAGGATCGCCGGCAACAGCGAGAGCGACACCAGCGTGACCTCGTAGAGGATGAGCACGCCCGGCCGGTCGGCCGCGTTGACTCCAGCCTGGATGAGGAGCTGGTTGAGGGTGTCGCGGCCGTTCGGGTTCAGCACCAGCGCGGCGGTCTGCGCGAGGAGCACCAGGAACATCACCGCCGCCGCCGCGGAGACGATGGCGATGATGGTCACGTGGTCGGGTAGCCGCGGCTTCTCACCGGTCAACTCGGCCGCGCTCGCCCGTGGTGCCTCGACCGGTTTGCCGGCGGACGCGGGCTGGTGGCGGGCCGTCCCGCAGTTCCAGCAGAACCGGTGTGCTTCCTCGAGGCGGGTGCCGCAGCGGCTGCAGTAGCTCAGGGCTGAAATTATCGCAGCGCTTTGGAAACCTCAGAAAAGACTTGACAGGGGCCAGATGCTGAGGTACCTTTATCGGCGGGACACAACATCTCGTAGCCAACGTCGCAGCAAGTTGTGACCCGGCCCCCCCGGCAGCAGGCAAGTGCACCCGGCAACAGTCGCACCACTTCGTCCCAGCACCGCATTCACCACCACTTGCCTGCTCCTCCGGGCCCCTTCCCGGTAAGCTTCGCTCCCGTCAATGGCACGCAAGCAAAAGCGGAAGGGTCCCAAGGCCAAGGTTCGCCAGCCACTGGCCCCGCCGGCCGTGCAGTCGACGGTGGCTGGCGCCTCCCTGGCGCCTCGCGGCGGCCGGTTCGGCGGCGACCAGGCCCTCGTCCGCTCCGTCGAGATGTCTCTTGGGGGCACCCAGGCCGTGGTCCGCGGCAAGGGGCGCAACCGCGTCTTCGAGCCGATGGGCACCCCGGGGATCCCGCTCGACCGGGTGCCGTACTTCACCCACGACCTGCGCCAGATCGCGATCATCGGCGGCCTGATGCTGGTCCTGCTGGTGATCGCCAACTTCACCGTTATCCCGCTCTTCGTCAAGTAGAGGTAGGCGCGTGGCGGGCGTCGAGTGGGTGCTCGCCGCCGGCCTCCTGCTGGAGCTGGCCGGTGTCGGCTATCTGCTGAGGCGGTTGACCGAGCTCGAGCGGCGGGTGCGCCGTAGGCCGGGCGTAGCCCCCGAGGCGCCCGCCGCCGGCGCCCTCCAGCAGGTCGGGCTGGTCCGGTACCAGGCCTACCACGACGTCGGCGGGGACCACTCGTTCGCCCTGGCTCTGCTCGACTCCCGCGGCTCCGGGGTGGTGGTAAACAGCCTTTACCACCGCGACCGCTGCCGCGTCTACGCCAAACCCGTCGCAGGCTGGCAGTCCGATATCACCCTCACCGACGAGGAGAAGGAGGCGATCGAGCGCGCCCGCGGGATGACTCAGACTTGACAAGCTAACGTCGTTAGCGCACGATAAGGCTAATGACGTTAGCCAGCGTCTCCAGCTGGCAGTTCTGGTTTTTCCTCCTCGCCCCCGACCTGCCGCTGCTCGGCGGGATGGGCGGCGGTCTCGGGCCCGGCCGGCCGGACCCGCGGGCGGTCCCCTTCTACAACGCCACCCACCGGCTGTGGGAGCCTCTCTCCCTGGCGGTGGTGGCGCTGCTGCTGCCGCCTCCGATCCGCTTCGGTTGGCTTGCTGGCGCGGTCGCCTGGCTGCTCCATATCGCCCTCGACCGCCTGCTCGGCTTTGGACTGCGGGATGCCCGGGGCCATCAGCGCCGGGGCTGACCGCCCCCGCCAGATCGTCGCGGCCGCCCTACGGATTCTCGAGCGGGAGGGACCGGAGGCCCTGACCATGCGCCGGCTGGCGACCGCTGTCGGCATCCGGGCTCCCTCGCTCTATAAGCACTTCGCGGACAAGGCCGAGGTCGAGCAGGCGCTGATCGCGGAGGGGCTGGCCGAGCTCGGCGGACTGGTCGGGAGCTGGAGCGGCGAGCGGGGCGGGGATTTCGGCCGCATCGCCCGTGGCTATCGGCGCTTCGCGCTCGAGCGCCCGCACCTCTACCGGCTGATGACGGAGCGTCCGCTCGATCGCGAGCGGCTGCCGGCCGGCGTCGAGGAGCGGGGCGTGGCGCCCCTTGTCGCCCTCCTCGGAACCCGGGACCGCGCCCGCGCCGCCTGGGCCTTTGCACACGGCATGGTTCAGCTCGAGCTGGCCGGCCGCTTCCCTCCCGACGCCGACCTGGACGCTGCCTGGGAGGTGGGCATCGGGGCCTTCGCCGCCACCGCCGGGGTCTGAAAAGCCCGTCCCTATACTCAGCTTGCGGTGCGGGTGATCCTCTACACGGGCAAGGGTGGGGTCGGCAAGACGTCCGTCGCGGCCGCCTCGGCGCTGCGCTGCGCGCAGCTCGGCAACCGCACCCTGATCATGAGTACGGACCCCGCCCATTCCCTGGGCGACTCCTTCGACGTCGAACTCGGCCCCAAGCCGTCGCAGGTCGCGCCGAACCTGTGGGCCCACGAGGTGAGCGCTCTCCACGAGATGGAGCAGCACTGGCAGAAGCTGCACGACTACGCCGCCAGTGTCTTCGCCACCCAGGGCCTGGACGAGGTGATGGCGGAGGAGGTCGCGACGCCGCCCGGGATGGACGAGATCGCGTCGCTGATGTGGATTCGGCACCACGCTGAGCGGAGCGACTACGACGTCATCGTCGTCGACTGCGCGCCGACCGGCGAGACCCTGCAGCTGCTCACCTTCCCGGACGCCGCCAAGTGGTGGCTGGACAAGATCTACCCCTGGGAGCGGCGGGCGATGAAGATGGCCCGGCCGGTGCTCCAGAAGATGATTGATGTGCCGCTCCCGTCGGACGACGTATACGTGTCGCTGCGCGAGTTGCTGGTCGACCTCGAGGGCATGCGGAAGCTCCTCACGGACACTTCGATAACCACGGTTCGCATCGTCCTCAACCTCGAGAAGATGGTGGTGAAGGAGGCCAAGCGGGCCTACACCTACCTGAGCCTCTTCGGCTACCTGACCGACGCCGTGATCGTCAATCGAATTCTGCCCGAGGGCCTCTCGGACGAGTTCTTCCGAGGCTGGCAGAAGATCCACAGCAAGTACCAGGTCGAGGTCGAGAACTCCTTCGCCCCGCTGCCGATCCTGACCGTGCCGCTCTTCGACACCGAGGTGGTCGGCCTGCCGCTGCTGAGCCGGATGGCGGACTCGATCTACGGCGAGGGCGACCCGAGTCAGCGCCTCTACCTGGGGAACCCGCAACGGATCGAGAAGGTGGGGTCTGAGTACGTGATGGCCCTGAAGCTGCCCTTCATGGAGAAGACCGACATCGACCTCGGGCGCCACGACGGTGAACTCTCGATAAAGGTCGGCAACTACCGGAGGGAGGTGTCGCTGCCCCGGGTCCTGGCGGGCCGGCCGACCGTCGGCGCGAGCATGGACGGCGACGAGCTGAAGATCCGTTTCGGGGCCAAGGGCAAGTGAGCCGCCGGTACTCGGAGCCGGCCGGGATGGTCGATTTCGCGCTCGAGATGGGCAAGCGGCTCAGCCACGCGCTCAGCGACGGCCTGCCGGAGGAGGCCAAGCAGCATCTCCTCAACGCGCAGCGGGAGCTGATCACTGCGCTGGTACTGATGTACGAGCACCAGGCCGGCACCCGCCGGGCCGAGTTTCCGGCCCGCCGCGCCGCCGCGGCCCGGCGCCGAAGCAGCGAGCCGCCGAGGCGGCCGCGCAGCACCAAGATCCCGGTCGACTAGTTGCCGCCCGCTTAGTTGTTCAGCGACCCGTTCGGCTTCATCGCCTCGGCGTTCTTTTTGATCCCGGGCGTTGCCATCGCCATCCCCGCCCACGAGCTGGCCCACGGGTTCGCGGCCTATTGGTCGGGCGACCGTTCGGTCCGCAACCGGGGCTTCCTCTCCCTGCGCGACCCGAGCCGCTTCTTCACCGTCTACGGCCTGGCGATGATGCTCTTCTGGAAGGTCGGCTGGGGTGAGCGGATCCCGGTCAACGAGTACCGCCAGGAGTCCCTCGTCCCAAAGCTCGTCTACGCGCTGGCCGGCCCCGCGGCCAACCTTCTCCTGGCGGTGATCTTCGGCTTCGCCTCCCGGCCGCTGCTGCTTTACGTCGCTCCCAATACGCTCCGCCTCTCGGCCCTCGGGTACCTTGCGACGATCCTCTACGCCGCCTATTTCGCAAACCTCGCGATCTTCGCCTTCAACCTCCTGCCAGTGCCGGGCTTCGACGGCTGGCGGGTCGTAGATGCACTCTTCAGGCGTACCTGGCCGAGGTTCTTCACCGACGTCAGCTTCCGGCAGGTGCAGATCCAGCAGGTCCTGATCCTTCTCCTCTTCGTCGCCCAGTTCTTCGCCGGCAACCTCCTCAATGTGCTGCTGGTGCCCTTCTATGCGCCGGCCGCAACGCTCATCCTTGGCGGATGCAGCGGGTACTACGGGCTGGTTCCCTGCCTGCCGTCGGCAGGCTTGTGAACGAGCCGGGCTATGCCCGGCTGAAGGACCGCTTCCCTCACGCGCTGGTGGTGGCCGCGATCCGCGAGCAGCTCGCGGCCGAGCGCGCCGACGGCGCCGTCGGCGCCGAGGAGCGGCTGGCGCTGGTCGAGGCGCGGCTGCGTCAGTGGACGCGGGCGAGCCTGCGGCGCGTCATCAACGCGTCGGGCGTGATCCTGCACACCAACCTCGGCCGGGCCCCGCTGTCCCGCTCCGCGGTGGCGGCGCTGGGGGAGGCCGCCGCGGGCCATGTCAACCTCGAGCTTGACCTCGCCACCGGGAGGCGCGGCGAGCGCGCGGCGCACCTGGCGCCCCTATTGACCCGCCTCACCGGCGCGCCGGCGGCGCTGGCCGTCAACAACAACGCGGGGGCGGTGCTCCTGATGCTGTCCGCCCTCTGCCGGGGCCGCGAGGTGATCGTCTCCCGCGGCGAGCAGGTCGAGATCGGCGGGGCCTTCCGGATGCCCGACGTGATGAGGCTCTCGGGCGCTCGGATGGTCGAGGTGGGAACGACCAACCGGACGCGCGCCGCCGACTACGCCGGCGCTGTGACCGCCAGGACCGGCGCCATCCTGCGCGTTCACACCTCCAACTACCGGGTCACCGGTTTCACCGAGTCGGTCCCTCTGCCGGAGCTGGGGGGGGTCGCCCGGGGCGCCGGCCTCCTGCTCCTCGACGACCTCGGCAGCGGCTCGCTGGAAGGCGTTGCGGGCGAGCCCTCGGTGGTCGAGTCGGTCGCCAACGCGGACGTCGTCGCCTTCAGCGGGGACAAGTTGCTGGGCGGGCCACAGGCGGGCATCCTGCTCGGCTCGGAAGAGCTGGTGAAAAAGATGGCCAGGCATCCTCTCGCCCGTGCCCTGCGGATCGACAAGCTCTCGCTGGCCGCCCTCGAGGCCACCCTTCGCGAGTGGCTGCTCGGCCGAGCCGGGTCCGAGGTCCCCGTCGAGCGGATGCTGAGGGCGTCGCCGGCCGACCTCCGGCGGCGGGCGGCCTACTGGGTCGTGAAGCTGGGCGACCGCGGGATCGAGGGCAGGCTGCTGGCGGGCGAGTCGGCCGCCGGCGGCGGCAGCCTGCCGGGCCACCCGCTGCCCACCACTCTGGTCGCCCTGCCCGGACCCGCGTCGCGCCTGGTCACCGCGCTGCGCGAGGGTGAGCCGCCCGTCATCGCCCGGGTCGAAGACGGACGCTGCTGCCTCGACCCGCGGACCGTACTGCCGGGCGACGACGAGCCGCTCCTCGAGGCCGTGGAGCGGGCATTCCGGTCGCTGTGAACCTCGACCAGTTCGTCGTCGGCACCGCCGGTCACATCGACCACGGCAAGTCCACCCTGATCGAGGCACTGACGGGGATCGACCCCGACCGGCTGGCCGACGAGAAGCGGCGGGGGATGACGATCGATCTCGGCTTCGCCCACCTGGCGCTCCCCAGCGGACGGCTCGTCGGAATGGTCGACGTGCCCGGGCACGCGCGCTTTATCCGCAACATGCTGGCCGGGGTCCACGGTCTCGACGCCGTTCTCCTGGTGATCGCGGCGGACGAGGGCGTGATGCCCCAGACGGTGGAGCACCTTGAGATCGTCCACCTCCTCGAGATCGACCGCGGGCTGGTTGCGCTGACCAAGGTCGACCTGGTCGAGGCCGACTGGCTGGAGCTGGTCGGGGAAGAGGTGAGAGCCGCCCTGTCCGGGTCCAGCCTCGCCGCGGCCGAGATGGTTCCCGTGTCCGCCCCAACCGGCGTCGGGCTGGACGAGCTGAAGAGCCGCCTCGACCTGCTGCTGGACGCGGCGCCGCGTCCGGCCGATCGCGGACGGCCGCGCCTTCCGGTCGACCGGGTCTTCACGGTCGCCGGCTTCGGCACGGTGGTGACCGGCACCCTCGTCGATGGCGTTCTTGCCGCCGGGGAGGAGCTGGAGGTGGTGCCCGGCGGGCGCCGGGTCCGGGTTCGGGGGCTAGAGCAGCACAACCGCAGGCTCGAGCTCGCCACCCCCGGGGGGAGGGTCGCTGCCAACCTGGTTGGGATCGAGAAGGACGAGCTCCGGCGTGGCCACGTCCTGGTCCGGCCCGGGACCCTTGCCGAGTCGCGGCGGATCGACGCCGAAGTCCTTGTGCTGGCGGGAGCCCGGCACGCCCTGCGCCACGGTTCGGCGCTGATGCTGCACACGGGGACTGCCGAAGTGGCGGCCCGGGCGATCCTGCTCGACGCCGACGAGATCCCGCCTGGAGGTCGTGGCTGGGTGCAGCTCTACCTGGCAGAGCCGATCGCCGCCGCTGGGGGCGACCGCTTCGTCCTCCGCCTTCCGAGCCCCTCGGAGACGATCGCCGGCGGCCGCTTCGCCGACGTCAGTCCGCGCCGGCATCCCCGCCGCGACGCCGCCGTGCCCGCCTCGCTGGAGCGCCGGCTGGCCGGCGACGTTCTCGGGGAGGAGTTGCGCAAGTACCCGCGCGGGGTGACCGAACAGGCGCTTTTGAAGGCGACCCTGGCGCCGGAGGTGGACCTCGATCGGCTGGACGCGAGGCGGGCCGGCGGTTGGATCTTCGCCAGCGAGGCCTGGAACGCGCTGACCGCCCGCGCGTTGGCCCTTACCGGCGAGCACCACCGGGCTCATCCGCTCCGCCGGGGAATGCCCCGGGAGGAGCTGCGGAGCCGGCTCGGCCTGCCACCGGCCGCCTTCACGGCCGTGGCCCGCGAGCTCGTCACCGAGGGAGCCCTGTCGGACCAGGAGGGCGAGCTCGCGCTGCCCGGTCACAGCGTCCAGCTCGACCCCGGCATCGACGGTCCCGCCGGGCGGCTGGTCGAGGTGCTCGGTCGGGCGCCCTACGCGCCGCCCTCGCTGCCGGACGCGATGCGGGAGGCGGCCGCCGGCCCCGAGGTGCTCGGTGCGCTCCTTCGCGAAGGGCGGCTGGTTCGCCTCTCCGACGACGTCGCCTTCACCCGCCCGGCCTACGAAGCGGCGCTGGCGATGGTGCGCGAGATCGTCGCGGCCGAGGGGGGCGTCACCGTTGCCCGGCTCCGCGACGCGATGGCGGCCAGCCGGAGGCCGGTCCTGGCCCTGCTCGAGCATCTCGACGCCGAGCGCGTGACCCGCCGCCAGGGGGACATCCGGACTCTCCGTTAGCCTTCCCCGTGTGATCGCGGGAATCGACCTCGGCGGAACCCAGGTCCGGATCGCCGTGGCGAAGTCGACGGGCGGCATTCTCGCGACGGCCAAGGCGCGGACGGCCGAGCTCGGCGATCCCGCCGGGATGGTCGCTTGGAGCCTCGAGAACGGTCTCCGGCTGGCCGCCGGAGAGCGGATCGAGGCGATCGGGATCGGCGTCCCCGGGCCCTGCGACTTCCGGGCCGGGGTCTTGGTCAATCCCCCCAACCTGGACGGCTGGCCGGGTGGCCTGCCTCTCGGGCAGATGCTGTCCGACGCGTTCGGCGCGCCGGTCTTCCTCGGCAATGACGCGGACCTCGCCGCGGTCGGCGAGCACCGGCGGGGCGCCGGACGCGGCGTCAAGAACATGGTCTACGTGACCTGGAGCACCGGGATCGGCTCGGGACTGATCTTCGATGGACGCCTCTACAGCGGGGCGCACGGCTCCGCGGGTGAGGTGGGCCACATGGTCCTCGACCCCAACGGACCTCTGTGTGCCTGCGGGATGCACGGCTGTACGGAGGCCTACGCCAGCGGCCATTCGATAGCGCGGGCGGCGGGGCGGCCGGCCAGCGAGGTCTTCGCCGCGGCACGAGCCGAGGAACCCGCGGCGCTGGCGATCGTGGAGCGCGCCGCGAGCATGGTGGGCGTGGCGCTGCTCAACCTCGTCAACCTCGTCGACCCCGAGGTCATCGTCATGGGCGGCGGGATCACCGAGTCCTGGAGCCTGGTCGAAGCCAAGCTGGCGGCTCCCATCCTGCAGTCGCCCTTCGTCACCCCCAACCGGAGGCCGCGCCTGGTTCGGGCCGAGCTCGGCTCCGAGGTCGGCCTGGTCGGAGCTCTGGAATGGGCGCGCGCCCGCGACTAGCCGACCCGATCCTCCCGCTTCTTTCCGCTGCCGCCGCGGCGATCGGGGTCGAAGCCTGGGCGGTGGGGGGCTACGTCCGTGACCGGCTGCTGAATCGCCCCCACTCGGAGATCGATGTCGTCGTCACCGGCGGCCGCGGCCCGGACCTGGCCGAGCGCTTCGCCGAGCTGAGCGGCGCCACCCGGCCGGTGGTCTTCGAGCGCTTCGGGACCGCCCAGGTGGTGTGGAGAGACCGGCACATAGAGTTCGCCTCGGCCCGGAGCGAGAGCTACCGGCGCGACTCCCGCAAGCCGTCCGTGAAGCCCGCGACGATCGAGGACGACCTCCGCCGCCGCGACTTCACCGTCAACACGCTGTTGATGGACTTCGAGGGTCGCGTCGAGGACCGGCTCGGCGGCGGTCTCGCCGACCTCGAAGCGAATCTCCTGCGGACCCCCCTCGACCCCCTGACGACCTTCGACGACGACCCGCTCCGGATGCTGCGCGGCATCCGCTTCGCGGCCGAGCTCGACTTCCGCCTCGACCCCTCCCTTGCGCCCGCCATGCGCTCCCTCGCCGGGCGGCTTCGGCCGCCGGTGGTGTCGGTCGAGAGGGTCGCCGACGAGCTCGGCAAGATGCTCTTGGGCCGGCGACCGAAGCTGGCCCTGGAGCTGCTCGACGAGTGCGGACTGCTCCCCGAGGTCCTGCCCGAACTGGCTGCCTGCAAGGCTGTGCAGCAGGGTGGCTTCCACACCCACGACGTGTTCGGGCACACGATCCTGGCGGTCTCTCTGACGCCGCCTGAGCTGGTGGTGCGGCTGGCCGCGCTCTTTCACGACGTCGGCAAGCCAGGCACGGCGGCGCCGGACGGATCGTTCCTCGGTCACGAGAAGGTGGGCGCCGAGTTGGCGACCGCTGCCATGACCCGCCTTCGCCTGCCCAACGCGGTGGTCGAACGGGTCGCGCGCCTGGTCCTCCTCCACCTGCGGCCGGTCTTCTACGGGTCGGACTGGACCGACGGCGCCGTCCGCCGGCTGGCCCGCGACGCGGGCACCGACCTCGACGCGCTGATGGAGCTTGCGCGCGCCGACATCGGCGCCTCCGCCTACGACCAGCCGGAAAAGCTGGACGAGCTGGCGGTGAGGCTTGAGGAGGCGCGGGGCGAACGACCCAGCCGCCTGCGAGCCGCCATCAGCGGCCGCGACATCATGAGGATCAGGGGTGTGCCTTCCGGCCCCGAGGTGGGTAGGCTCAAGGCGAGACTCGACGAGCTGGTCGTGGAGGGAACCATCGAGCCCGAGCGGGAGGCGCTGCTCCGTTACCTTGAAGACCATCCCGACCTCTAGCGCGCAAGCCCTGGCGGGCTGGGCGGCCGCCTACCGCCCGGACGCGGACGACCGGGCCCTGGCCCGGCGGGCGCTCATCGACACCCTGGCGGTGGCGGTCGCCGGCCGTAAAGAGCCGGTGGCGCGGCTCGCCGCGGCCGAGGAGGAGGCCATCCACTGGACCGCCGCGGCGCACGCCCTCGACTACGACGACCTGCACCTCGAGTCGACCGCCCACGTCTCGGTGGTCTGCGTCCCGGCCGCCCTCCTCGCGGGTGGTGGCGAAGCTGCCTACCTTGCCGGGGCCGGGGTGATGGCGCGGCTCGGGGCGGCGCTCGGGTGGGAGCACTACAGCCGAGGCTGGCACGCGACCTGCACCGCCGGGGCCCCCGCGGCGGCTGTGGCCGCGGGGGTCGCGCTCGGTCTCGACGCGCCCGGCCTGGCCCGTGCCATCGCGCTCGCCCTCCCCGCGGCCGGCGGCGTCCAGCGTGCCTTCGGCACCATGGCAAAGCCGCTCCAGGTCGGCTTCGCGGTGGCCGCCGGCCTCCGGGCGGCGCGGTTGGCTGCTGCCGGCGCCAAGGCCGACCCGGCCGCCCTGGACGACTGGCTGGCCCTGGTCGGCGGCGACCCGGCGGCGATCGACCTCTCCGGTCCTGCGGTCCCCGGCGAGCTGGCCATCAAGCTCTTCCCCTGCTGTTACGCGCTGCAGCGGCCCCTGGCCGCCCTTGCCGGGCTGGCGACCGACCCTGAGACGGTTGAGGCGATCCGGGTCCGCACCCCGGCGGCCGCGCTGCAGCCGCTGAACCGTCATCACGCCCGCACCGGCCTGGAGGGGAAGTTCAGCCTCGAGTACGGGCTGGCCGCGGCGCTTCTCGACCACCCGGTCAATTTCGAGTCCTTCACCGATCGCCAGGTTCAGCGGCCGGAGGCCGCCCGGCTGGCCGAGCGGGTCACAGTGGAGGCCCTGCCTGGCGCGTCCGGCCTGCTCGACGGCGAGTTCGAGGCCGAGGTGGTGACGGGGTCGGGAGTGGAGCGTGTCTCCCTCAGGCTGCCCCCGGGCGCGCCCGGCAGGCCGCCCTCCGACGCCGAGCTGGCGGCCAAGGTGGCCGACTGCTGCGGCCCACTCGCGGGGGAGGTAATGGGCCTCGAATGGCCCGATGCCGGCGGTTTTCTCGCCCGGGCTTTGGCTTAGACTCCCTCACGTTCCAACCGGAATCAGGAGGGGTATCGATGAGAGGTTTTCGTGTTCTGGGCGGCCTCATGGCCGCCGCCATCATGGTCGTCGCCTGCGGCAGCACCGGCAGCGGGAGCGGCAGCGGCTCGAGTGGCACCAGCTGCTCCAAGACCTGGAAGGTAGGGCTCGTCACCGACGTCGGCAAGCTGAGCGACAAGTCATTCAACTACGACTCCTACCAGGGCGTCCAGCAGGCCCAGGCCGACCCCAGCCTCTGCGTGCAGGGCAAGGCAATCGAGTCCAGCACGCCGGACGACTACTCGAAGAACATCCAGCAGTTCGTCGACGGAAGTTACGACATGATCATCGGAGTCGGCTTCAACCTCGGTGACGCCATCACCGCGGCCGCGAAGGCCAACCCGAACATCAAGTTCGTCCTCGTCGACTCCTTCGACTACACCGACAAGACCCCGCCTGCCAACCTGACCGGCCTGCTCTTCCACGAGGATGAGCCCGGCTTCCTGGCCGGGGCGCTGGCTGCGCTGATGAGCAAAACCCACGTCATCGGCGTGGTGGCCGGCCTCCAGACGGTGCCGCCGGTTGTCAACTACGTGACCGGCTACACGAATGGGGCCGCGTACGCGGTTCCCGGCACCAAGGTCCTCTCGATCTACCAGCCGGAGAGCGGCGCCAAGGACTTCAACGATCCGGACTGGGGCAAGCAGCAGGGCCAGACCTTCATCAGCCAGGGGGCCGACGTCCTCTTCGGAGCGGGTGGCCAGACCGGCAACGGTGCCCTGCTGGCGGCCAAGGATGCCGGCAAGTACTGCGTCGGTGTCGATGTCGATCAGTTCGTCAGCTACCCGGACGTTGACAGCTGCCTCATCACCAGCGCCGAAAAGCACCTCGACCTGGCGGTCAAGCAGGCGATCACCGGGATGGTCAAGGGCACCCCGATCGCCGGCGTCCAGAACTTCACGATCCAGAACAACGGAATCGGGCTGGCGCCCTACCACAACTATGACAGCCAGATCTCGGCCGACATCAAGGCGAAGATCACCGACATCACCGCCAAGCTGAAGGCGGGATCGATCCAGACCGGAATCACGCACTAAGAACCAAATGAGCTCAGCTCTCGAGCTCCGGGGGATCGTCAAGACCTTCGGAGGGCTGAGGGCCAACGATGGGGTGGACCTGGCCGTCGAATGGGGCCAGGTCCACGCCCTGCTCGGGGAGAACGGCGCCGGGAAGTCGACGCTGATGAACGTCGTTTACGGCCTCACCTCGCTGGACTCCGGTGAGATCCTCTTCGATGGCAAGCCGGTCTCCATCCGCAGCACCCACGACGCCATAGCCCTGGGTATCGGGATGGTCCACCAGCACTTCATGCTGATCCCGCCCCTGACGGTGGCCGAGAACATCATGCTGGGCAGGGAGATCACCCGGCCGCGGGGCTGGATCGACCTCCCCACCGCCTACCGAACGGTGTCCGAGCTCGCCGCGCGCTACGGGCTCGACGTGGAGCCGTCGGCCCGCGTCGAGTCGCTCTCGGTCGGAGTGCAGCAGCGGGTCGAGATCCTGAAAGCCCTCTACCGGGGCGCGCGGCTGCTGATCCTCGACGAGCCGACGGCGGTCCTGACGCCGCAGGAGATAGCCGGCCTCTTCGAGATCGTGAGGAACCTCACCGACGCCGGCAACGCGGTCATCTTCATCACTCACAAGCTGGCCGAGGTGATGGAGGTCGCGGACCGGATCACCGTCATGCGACGGGGCAAGGTCGTCGAAAGCACCACCCCCGGCGAGTCCAGCCAGGCCGAGCTGGCGCGGATGATGGTCGGCCGGCCGGTCCTGCTCCGGGTCGACAAACAGCGCGCCACTCCGGGCGACGTCCGCCTCCAGGTGGAGGGCCTGGTGGTGACGGACGACCGGCGCCAGGTGGCCGTCGAGGGAGTGAGCCTGGAGGTGCGGGCGGGCGAGATAGTCGGCATCGCCGGGGTCGAGGGGAACGGCCAGGACGAATTGGTCGAGGCGATCAGCGGGCTTCGTACCGCTCGCCGCGGCCGGGTCCTGATCCAGGGCCGCGACATGACCCGCCGGACGACGCGGCTCCGGCTCCGGGGGGGCCTCAGCGTGATCCCCGCCGACCGGCACCGGCAGGGCGTGATACTGGAGCTGCCGATCGCCGACAACCTGGTGCTCGAGGAGTTCGATCGCCGCCCCTTCGCCAATTGGATGGTCCGCAACCTGCGCGCGGTCGTCGACTACGCGTCCGGGTTGATCAAGGAGTTCGACATCCGCGCCACCGGGCCCAACGAGGTGGCCGGCTCGCTCTCTGGAGGCAACCAGCAGAAGGTGGTCGTGGCCCGCGAGCTGGGTACCAGGCCCGAGGTGCTGGTCGCCAGCCAGCCGACCCGCGGCATCGACGTCGGTTCGATCGAGTTCATCCACCGCCAGATCGTCGAGCAGCGCGACAAGGGCCTCGCGGTCCTGCTGGTCTCCTCCGAGCTCGACGAGGTGCTCTCGCTGAGCGACCGGATCGCGGTCATCTATCGGGGCCGGATCGTGGCCGTCCTCGATGCCGAGGGAGCCGACCGCGAGCACATCGGCCTCCTGATGGCCGGGGGCAAGGCCGCTTGAGCCGGTTCTGGAACTGGATGCCCGGCTGGCTTGTCAGCGGCATCGTGGTGCCGGTCGCCTCGGTTGCGCTCGGCTTTTTGGTCGCCGCGATCGCGATCGTGGCGACCGGGGCGGACCCCGGCCAGGCCTACCTGGCCTTGTTCCAGGGCGCCTTCACCAACCACAACGCCTTCGCCGAGACGCTGGTCAGCACAGTCCCCTACATCTTCTTGGGCCTCGGCGTGGCCCTCGGCTTCCGGGCCGGCCTCTTCAACATCGGGGCCGAGGGGCAGTTCTACATCGGCGCTTTGGCCGGGGTCTACGTAGCCTATTCGGTCCACGGCCTGCCGCCGGTGATCGAGATCGGCGGCTCACTGCTGGCCGCGATGGTGGCGGGCTTCCTCTACGCCGGGATCGCCGGCTTCCTGAAGGCGCAGACCGGGGCCCACGAGGTGATCACCACCATCATGCTCAACTACGTCGCCTTCCTGATCGCCAACTGGCTGGTGACCTCGCCGACCTTGATGCTCGACCCGCACGCGCGGGGCCTCATCCGGACCCCCTACATCGACGCCAACGCGGTGCTGCCGATCATCATCCCCAACAGCCGCCTCCATTTCGGCTTCGTGCTCGCCCTGGCGTTTATCCCGATCGTCTGGTTCCTGATCGAGCGGACAACGCTCGGCTTCCGGCTCCGGGCCGTCGGCTTCAACCCCGGCGCCGCGCGTGCCGCAGGCATCTCGGTCTCCCGGACGACGGTGCTGGCGATGGGCCTTTCGGGCGCGCTCGCCGCCACCGCGGGGATCGTCCAGACCCTCGGCGTCCAGCACGACATGACGGCCGCGGTCGCCTCCGGCTACGGCTTCGACGCCATCGCCGTGGCCCTGCTGGCGCGGAGCAACCCCTGGGCCGTCCTGCCGGCGGCGCTTCTTTTCGGGGCCCTCCACAACGGGGCGAGCTTCATGCAGCTGCAGACCCAGGTCTCCTCCGACCTGATCTCGATCGTGCAGGCCTCCGTGATCGCCTTTGTCGCGGCCCCGGAGATCATTCGTTGGCTGCTCCGGATCCGGGGCCACCAGGTCGGCGCGGTCGCGATTACGCAGCGGGAGGCCTCGAGTGTCTGAGCTGGCCTTCCTCGCCCTGAACATCCGGCCGATCGACATCGCCGTCTTCGGCTCCCAGACCCTGGTGACGGCGACGCCACTGACGCTGGCGGCCCTCGGCGGCGTGATGTCGGAGCGCTCGGGCGTCGTCAACATCGCGCTCGAGGGCATCATGCTGACCGGCGCCTTCGTCGGCTACGCCGTCGCCTTCCTCACCCACGACCTCTGGCTCGGGATCCTCGGCGCGATCCTCGCCGGGATGCTGATCGCCTCCGTCCACGCCGTCCTCGCGATCACCTTCATCGTCGACCAGATCGTCAGCGGGACGGTGATCAACATCCTCGCCGTCGGCGTCACCGGCGTCTTCTACCGGACCTACCTGGAAACCCAATCGGTCGCCGGTCCCGGCACCCTGCCGCAGTGGAACGTCCCGCTCCTCTCGCAGATCCCGGTCCTGGGGCCGATCCTCTTCCAGAACCAGTTCGTCACCTACGCCATGCTGGTCCTGATCGTCGTCGTCTACCTGGTGATCTTCCGCACCACCTGGGGACTGCGCACCCGCGCCTGCGGCGAGCACCCGCTGGCGGCCGAGACCGCCGGCATCAACGTCTATCTGGTTCGTTACGTCAACGTCATCGCCTCCGGCGCCCTGGCCGGCCTCGGCGGCGCTTACTTCAGCCTCCAGCAGATCGGCGAGTTCATCCCCGACATGACCGGCGGCCGCGGCTTCATCGGCCTGGCCGCGATGATCTTCGGGCGCTGGAACCCGTTCGGGGCCTTCGCCGCGTCACTCCTCTTCACCGCCTCCGACCAGGTCGCCGCGCGCTCGATCGCCTTCGGCGTTCACATCCAGTCCCAATTCCTCGGAATGCTCCCCTACCTGCTCACCATCGTGGTCGTCGCGGGCGCGGTGGGCCGGGCGGTGGCGCCGGCGGCGGACGGCAAGCCCTACCGGAAGGCCTAGCCCGAGCGTTCCGAAAGAAGTCCTGGCCTCTTCCGCTGAGGCACAACTCAGGATATGCTGCGAGCTTACGATGTCTCCAAGAGGGACATCGTGGATGGGGGAAATCGCCGGCGCGGACGCCGGCGCGGGGAGGATTCTCAGAGGGACGGCATGGCCACAGAACCAAGCGCGTCGAAGCTTCGCGTCGAGACCAACGGCAACGGCACCGCGATCAAAGAGGAGGCAGTCGAGCCGGTCCAGGCAGAGGGCCTGGCACTGCCGGTCGTGAGCTCGAGTGCCGCGCCCGTCATCCAGGCCACCCAGGCTCCCGTGCCGGAGGTCGAGCTCAGCGTGCTCTCCCGCGGCGACTCAGCATCGGGCCGCTGGATCATCGGAGGCGACGGTCAGGTGCAGGGCGAGTTCCGTGGCGAGATCGAGTGCGCTGGCTCGCTGCTGGTCGGCAGGGGCGCCGAGGTGACAGCCAGCATTCGCGGCAACGAGGTGACCATCGCCGGTCTCGTGCGCGGCAATGTGACGGTGCTCGGCCGGCTTCGGATCACCTCGACCGGGCGGCTGGAGGGCGACGCCCGGGTCGGCGCCCTAGTTGTCCAGGAGGGTGGGGTTCACCACGGTGTGATCAGGGTCCACCCGGAGGGCGTTCCGGAGATCGACGTGCCTGTGGCCGAGGGGCCGCCGGCCAATGAGCCCCTGGCGGTTCCGCAGACCCCCGTCGACCGCGTCAAGAAGTTCTGGGGAGAGTTCTTCTAGGCTCCACGGCCGAGCGGCGTTGGGAGCCAATTTCATCGTTTCGACTATCAACTTCTGCGGTATGCTCGGTTCAGGAAAGCGGTGTCCAGGGTACCCCTCAGCAAGATCCAGCTGGATGAGGACGAGATGATCGTCGAGGGCTTCGAGGGCGAGCTCGAAGGCATTCGCGTCTGGGTCACGGCGGTCCTCGAGCGGACCTGCGTTTACGAGACACCCGACCTCGAGCGGCGCCTCGTGAGCAAGGCCCGGATCCTGGTCGACAAGAACGCGGTCCCGATCCGCCGCCGGAAGGCTGGCGCGCCCGGCGCCGGCGGCAGGGCCCGCGGCAAACCGGGCCCGAAGCCAGCCGCCGCCTCCGAAGACTGAACCATTTCCGGTCGGCTCCCCGCGGCGGGCTGAGATACTTTTGCACGTGATGTCGCAGGCGCAGCCCATGGACCGCAACCTCGCCCTCGAGCTCCTCCGGGTCACCGAGGCCGCGGCACTGGCGGCGGCCCCCCTCCAGGGCCGGGGTGACAAGGAGGCGGCGGACCAGCGCGCCGTCGACGCCATGCGCAGCGCCCTCTCCTCGGTGGACATGAAGGGCACCGTCGTGATCGGCGAGGGTGAGAAGGACGAGGCGCCGATGCTCTACTTCGGCGAGGAGATCGGCAACGGTCTCGAGCCAGAGGTCGACGTGGCGGTCGATCCCATCGACGGGACCGAGTTCACCGCCAACATGCTGCCCGGCGCGATGTCCGTGGTCGCCCTGGCCGAGCGGGGGACGATGTTCAGCTCCCACCTGCACTACATGGACAAGCTGGTCGTCGGCCGAAAGTCGAAGGGCGTCATCGACATCAACATGCCGGTGGAGTGGAACCTCAAGCGGATCGCCAGGGCGGAGGGCCTGCATCCACGCGACCTGACCGTGATCATCCTCGACCGGGAGCGGAACCGGTCGATCATCGAGCAGGTCCGCGACGTCGGCCCCCGAATCTCGCTGATCTCCGGCGGCGACGTGGCCGGCGCCATCACCGCCGCCAGTGAGCACATCACCGGGAAGCACGTCCTGATGGGCAGCGGGGGCGCTACCGAGGGTGTGCTCGCGGCCTGCGCGGTCAAGTGCCTGCAGGGCGACATGCAGGGCCGGCTTCTCCTCCGCAACGACCAGGAGAGGGAGACCGCCAGGCGGGAGGGACACGACGGCGAATCGGTGATCACCATCGACGAGCTCTGCTCGGGCGACAACATCTTCTTCGCGGCGACCGGGATCACGAGCGGCGACCTGCTGAAGGGCGTCCGCTACGAGGGCTTCTACGCCTACACCCACTCGATGGTGCTGCGGCTGGCGTCGGGCACCATGCGCTACGTCGACGCCTGGCACGAGATGACCAAGCTGCGGGTCAAGGGCCTTCTCCCCGAACAGGTCCGCCTTTGAGGTGGGATTCCCGCTGAATTCCGACCGGCCGCGCATCGGAATCACCGTCGGCTCGAACCTGTCGCAGCAGTATTACGAGGCATACAGGCGCGCCGTTGAGGCCGCCGGCGCCGACGTTGTGTTCCTGCCGGTCGGCTCGAAGGTCCTCGACGGGGTCGACGGTCTGCTTTTGCCCGGCGGTGCGGACATCAACCCAGCCAACTACCACCAGGCCCCGGACCCCAAGCTCGGCGTGGTCGAAGAAGAGCTTGACCGGACCGAGTTGGAGCTTTTCCGCCAGGCACGTGAGCGCCGCCTCCCAGTCCTCGGCATCTGCCGCGGCCAGCAGCTGATCAATGTCGCGATGGGCGGCTCGCTCATCCAGCACATCGAAGACCACGAGGTCCGCGTCCATGGCCGGTCGTACCTGGGTCACCGGGTGGATGTTGAGCCGTCCTCCGAGCTCGGCTCAGTGGTGGGCCAGCCATCGATCCCGGTCAACAGCCTCCACCACCAGGCCATCGACGAGCTCGCGCCGGGTCTACGCTCGAGCGCGCACGGCGAGGATGGCGTGATCGAAGGGGTGGAGACCGACGACGGGCTGGTGGTCGCCGTCCAATGCCACCCCGAGGAGCTATCCGCCGAAGAGCCCTGGGCGCGCTGGCTTTTCGAGAGCTTCGTCGCCCGCGCTAGCCGGGGCGCCAAACGCTGACGGACGGGGGACGGCTCGAGGGCAAGGTGGCGGTCATAACCGGCGCGGCGGGGGGCATCGGCCGGGAGGCGGCGATCCTCTTCTCCGCCGAGGGCGCGCGCGTCTGCGTCGCCGACATGAGCCGGGAGGCGGGGGAGAAGACCGCCGCCGAGTGCCGTGAGGCCTTCTTCCAGGCGGCCGACGTCAGCGACTCAGCGAGCGTCCGGGAGATGTACGCCGAGACCGCCCGTCGCTACGGGCGGATCGACGTGCTCTACAACAACGCCGGCATCATGCCCGCCGACGACGACTCCATCCTGACCACCGAGCCCGACGCCTGGGACCGGGTCCAGGCCGTCAACGCGCGGGGCGTCTACCTCTGCTGCAAGCACGGCATCCCGCACCTATTGGAGGCGGGCGGGGGCTCGGTCATCAACGTCGCCTCCTTCGTCGCCCTGGTCGGGGCGGCGACCTCGCAGATCGCCTACACCGCCTCCAAGGGAGCTGTCCTCTCGATGAGCCGCGAGCTGGCCGTGCAGTTCGCGCGCCAGGGCGTGCGCGTCAACGCGCTCTGCCCGGGCCCGGTTGAGACCCCGCTCCTGGTGCGGCTCTTCAGTGAGAACGCCGGCGCCTACGAGCGGCGCCGAATCCACCTCCCCATGGGCAGGCTGGCCAAGGCCCGGGAGATCGCCAACGCGGCGCTCTTCCTCGCCTCCGACGAGTCAAGCTATGTCAACGGCGCGACCTTCCTGGTCGACGGAGGCCTGACCGCCGCCTACGTCACGCCCGAATAGCGGTCGGCCTCAGGCCGTCGAGACCGCGGCGGCCTTCTCCAGGCCGAGCTCTTTGACCGAGATCTCGCGCATCTCTATCTTGCGGACCTTACCCGTCACGGTCATCGGGAAGCCGTCGACGAACTTCCAGTAGCGGGGGATCTTGAAAGTCGAGATCTTGCCCTTGCAGAAGGCGGCCAGTTCGTCGCCGGTCGCGGAGCCGCCCTCGCGGAGCTTGACCCAGGCCATCACCTCCTCGCCGTATCGCTCGGAGGGGACGCCGACCACCTGCACGTCGGAGACGTCGGGATGTGTGTAGAGGAACTCTTCGATCTCCCTTGGGTAGACGTTCTCGCCACCCCGGATGATCATGTCCTTCAGCCTGCCGACGATCTTGACGTAGCCCTCGTCGTCCATCTCCGCGAGGTCCCCGGTGTGCATCCAGCGAGCGGAGTCGATCGCCTCCACCGTGGCCTCGGGGTTGTTCCAGTAGCCAAGCATCACCGAGTAGCCGCGGGTGCAGAGCTCGCCCGGCGTCCCGCGGGGGACAATGCGCCCCGTCTCCGGCTCGACGATCTTGATCTCGACGTGCGGATAGACTTTGCCGACCGTCCCGGTCTGCTTCTCGAGGGGGTCGCCGATCAGGCTCTGGGTGGAGACCGGGGAGGTCTCCGTCATCCCGTACATGATCGTGACCTCGGGCATGTGCATGGCCGTCAGGACCTTCTTCATTACCTCCACCGGGCAGGGCGCGCCGGCCATGATCCCGGTCCGCAGGCTGGAGAGGTCGAACTCCCCGAGGCGCGGACTGTCGAGCTCGCCGATGAACATGGTCGGCGTCCCATAGAGCGAGGTGCACCGCTCCTCTTGGACGGTCTCCAGGGTCGCCACCGGGTCGAAGGCCTCCGCCGGAATGACCATCGTCGAACCATGGCTGGTGCAGGCCAGGTTGCCGAGGACCATCCCGAAGCAGTGGTAGAAGGGCACCGGTATGCAGACCCGGTCCTGCGGCGTGTAGTGGATGCCTTCGCCGATGAAGAACCCGTTGTTGAGGATGTTGTGGTGGGAGAGGGTCGCGCCCTTGGGGAAGCCGGTGGTCCCCGAGGTGTACTGGATGTTGATCGGGTCGTCGAACTGGAGGGTTAACTCCAGCTCCGCCAGCCCCGACTCGGGAACCTTGGCTGCATCGGCCAGCAGCGCCTCCCAGCCGTCCTCGAGCACCAGCGACTCGCGGAGCTCGGGGCATTGCGCCCGAACCGAGGCGAGCATGGCGACGTAGTCATTGGTGCGGAAGGCCTTCGCGAGGACGAGGAAGGAGACGCCCGACTGGTTGAGCGCGTATTCGAGCTCCGAGGTCTTGTAGGCCGGGTTGATGTTGACCAGGATCGCCCCGATCCGGGCGGTGGCGAATTGGACCACCACCCACTCGAAGCGGTTGGGGGACCAGATGCCGACCCGGTCGCCCTTCTTCACGCCTCGTGCCACGAGCCCTCGCGCGCAGGCGCCCGTCAACTCCCAGAGCTCGCGGTAGCTGGCGCGGAAGCCCTGCTGGCGGGAGACCAGCGCCTCCCGGTCGCCATGACGCTCGACGATCCGGCGAAGATTCTCGCCGATCGTCTCTCCGAGCAACTCGACTTTGCTCGCCCCGTGGGCGTAGGAAGGAGCGGTCATGGCCTTATCTCACCTCGAAAGTAGAGGAGGGCGCCCTCCAGGTCTTGCTCCCAGCGACTGAAGCCGAAGCGCTTCGCAAGCGATCGTAGCTCCCCGGTGGTCGGCGGAACGAAGAAGCTCGCCAGTCGCTCCAGCCCGACCACCCCGCTGAAGGGCGCCGGCCCGTCGGAGACGAGCACTGTGCCGACCAGCTCGCCACCCGGCTTCAGCACCCGCGCGAACTCCGCCATGGCGGCACCTCGGTCGGGGATGACGTGGAGGCCGTTGAAGCACAGAACGCGATCGACGCTGCCCGCCACGAGCGGCAGCCGGGTGGCGTCGCCGCGGGCCAGAAGGACCCTCTTTCCCAGTCGGTGGCGAGCCCGCCGGCGCGCTGCCCTTCGCAGCATCACCGGGCTGAGGTCGATCCCGACCAGCAGGCCGCGAAGCCCCGGCGCACCTTCGCCGAAGCTGGTGCCGCCGCCGACCGGGACGTCGAGCGCGACCTGGCCGGGCTCCAATTTCAGCGCCTCCTCCATCAGCCCGTACATGCGGGTGACGTCGGTGCCCCACTCGAGGCTCGCCGTGAGTCGCGCCAGCGTGCGGTTGTTGACCCCAAGGTCATAGGCCCAGCCGAGCGGGGTTCCAAAGGTGTCGATCGCCGGTGCCTTCCGGTCGGGAGGCCAGAGGTCGAAGAAGCCGTCCGCCTGCTCCGGCACCAGGTGCCCGTTGCGACAGGCGAGGCCGGCGGCCACCAGCCGCAACCGTTCGGCGCAGAACCAGCAGGCGAAGGGGGTGGGCTGGCTCCGTTTGACCGCCTGGCGGCGAGCATCAGTTCGGGTCTTGCCTGCCATGGGAGCCGTCCCTCAACATATGCCTCGGCCCCGAACGGCGGCGGCCCGGCCGGGAGCCAAGACCGCAAGGTTGAGGGTTCCGGAAGGGACGAAGTCGGTCGGGGTCACTTCTTTTAAACCCGGCCATCAGACCGGGCTCGAGTGACACATTCGCCTGACGGCGACTGGTTTTGGACCGGGAGCGCGTGGGTGCCGGCGCGCTCGCCGGACCGCGCCTGGTGGTGGGATGGGAACCGCTGGGTGCCTTCCGGCATCGCGGTCGGGGCTGTCCGCTATCAGTACCAGCCGACCGCCTGGACCCGGCGTCTCCAGCTGATCATCGTGGCCCTCCTGGTCCTGGGCCTCGTCGTCGCCGTCCTCGTCCTGCCCTCGGCGATGACCCAGATCTTCCAACAGTCGATCAACCGCTCCGTTGCCCAGCAGCCCACCAACGACCCGGCCGCCGGCGCGCAGGTCCGCCAGACGATGACTTCGATCATGGACGCCACCGTCCTCTTCGCCGGGGTGTTCACGGTGATTTTCTACGGGGTGGTCTTGGTCGGGATCTGGAAGCTTTGGCGCTGGCTCTATTGGTACTTCGTCGTCAGTGGACTGCTGGCGAGCGTCGGGCTCCTCCAAAACCTCGTCGACCTCACCGGCGTCGTGCCCTATCCGTTCCCAGCCTGGTTCATCGTGCCGGGTGTCTTGAGCGGCCTTGCCTGGCTGATCCTGGCCCTTTGGATGATCGTCGTGTACCGGCGATATGGGACCTGGGCCCGGCGTTTGATGCCGGTTTCGGCGGACACCGGGACCAACTTTCCGTAGCCTGGCGGCGCACATTAATTCGGGGCTTCCCTTTAACCTCCGGACTCCCTAGAGTTCAGCGCGGCCCCGATCGACGGCGGACTGGACGGGTGGAGCTGCAAGGCTCGGCACGGACGGGACGAAGTTGGTTGGGGTCACTACTTTTCCAAGGGTTTTTCCACCGGCAGCCAAACTTGTTTCCGGTGTGCCCTTGCACTTTTCCCACAGCCCGAGCAGGATGTCTATTGAGCCATCCAGGGGACCCGAAAAGCACCCGCAGACGCCCCACAAGAGCTTCCCCAGCGGTTCCGGCTGACAAAGCATGCGCGTAGCCGCGCCTGTCTCATAGACGTCGCGATGGGGGCCTCCACAAGAGGCGACGACCCCGTGATGGGGCACCAGATTGAGAGTTGCGCGTCTGGAATGAGCGGGCCGGCCGAGGCGGCGCCGTTCTGGGCGTCGCCTCGCATTTTTTGCGGTCGCTGCGGGACCTTGGAAGAGCGCACGGGGCCCAGGCGCAGAACCTTCTGCTCAGGTCAGCGTACGGTCTTGATGCGGCTCACAAGGATGGTGCCGAGGGCGAACAAGACGACGGCGAAGGCGAAGACGATGCGGAAGCCGGAGTTGGGCGAGTTGCGGTTGAAGGCGTCAAGCACGAACCCCAACACCGAGGGCAGCACCACCTGGGGGAAGGTGAAGGCGACGTGGAAGAGGCCCATGTCCTTGGCTGCGTGGCGGGCGTCGGGGAGGGTGTCGCAGGCCAGCGCCCAGTCGACCGCGTAGTAGAGGCCGTAGCCGACGCCGAAGAGGACGCCGAGGGTGAAGATGAATGGCACCTGGCTGGGCATGACGACGATGAAGATCAACATCGCCAGGCCCTGGCAGGCGCCGCTGGCGTAGACGAAGACCTTCCTCCCGTAGCGTTCGGAGACCCAGCCGCCGGCCAGCCCGACGGGGGTCCCTGCCACCAACAGGGTCAGCTCCCACAGGCTCGTGAACTGGTCGGCGTGGGCGATGTGGCTGACATCGCTGAAGAAGAACTGCAGGAACGGCAGTACGCACCAGATTCCGCCGGTGACCATCAGCCGGGTGAAGACCACCCAGCCGAAGTCGCCCGACCAGAGCGGCGAGAAGAATTCCCGGATCGCCTCCGGCGCCGGCCTGGATGGTTCGCGCTCGATCGGGGTCATGCCTTCCCCCCTTGCCGCCCAGAGGGTCGGCAGCAGGGTCAGGACCAGGACCACGGCGATGGCCAGGTAGGTAGCGATGGGAGCGCCCAGCATCGCCAGCGCCAGGTAGGTGGCGAGTCCTCCGACGGTGCCCAGCTGGACCATTCCGCCGAGAATCCCGCTCTGGCGTCCGAACTCGGGTGCGGGGACCACGTCGGGGACCACCGCGTTGAAGGCCGCGCCGGCCGCGTTGTTGGAGATCTGGACCACGAGGTAGGCGAGCAGGAGCAGCAGGTAGGTGGGCGCGAAGAACATCAGCACCAGCCCGAGCACGTTGACGGCGGTACCGAACGCCATGATCGGGCGGCGCCGCCCGAGGGGGCTGTGGTAGCGGTCGGAGAGATGCCCCACCAGCGGCGGGACGACCATTGCGAAGAAGGACCCGAAGCCGAGCATCAGGCCGAGTGCGGACCCCTGCTGGCTCTTTGGGACCAGGTGCAGAACCTGGAAGGGCAGCAGGATGGGGAGGATCGGGCCCCAGTGGTAGCTGCCGCCGAACCAGAAGGCGGCGAGCGCCAGGTGGCGGCCCAGGCCGAACCTGGCGGGCGAGCGGACCGCTGCGGTCGCCATTGGTTTCCGGCGCAGGTTAAGGCTGTTTCTCGGGGCCGTCAAAGGAGGTAGTCTTGAGCCGCCACATGAACCTCTCGCTCAGCCATGTCCGGACGCTTGTCGGAGAGGTTCCGATGCACGCCAAGCTGGCGTACTGCCTGGTCCGCGACGAGCGGGTGCCGGCCGCACCCAAGGCCGCCGTGGTGGGCGCCCTGGCGCTGATCGTGAGCCCCATCGATCTCCCGGCCTGGATCCCGGTCATCGGCGAGCTGGACATGCTGGCGCTTGGCATCCTGGCGGTGAAGACCTTCATCGACGCCTGCCCGGACGAGGTCGTCGCCGAGCACCGGGCCGCGATCCGCTCGCGGACGTCGACCTGGGACGCGGACCGCCGGGCAGGTTTCGAGACGGCCCGCGACGGCGTTGCCAGGCTCCTGCAGAATTGGCGATTGCGCCTGCCCAAGGCAGGCTGAAGAGAAAGTTTGCGCAAGTTGGTAACAGCGGTTGGGCCGCGAGGCTCGTGGAGGTTCGGCAGTTGCGGGTAATGCTCACCAAGGACGTCAAGGATGTCGGCGTCGCCGGCGAGGTGAAAGAGGTCGCCGACGGATACGGCCGTAATTTCCTCATCCCCCGAAAGCTGGCGGTTATGGCCGGCCGCGGCGTCGAGGCCGAGGCGTCCCGCCTGCGGGCGGCCACCGCCAAACGGGAGTCCAAGGAGCGCGATCAAGCACAGGAACTGGCCGACGAGATCGGCAACCGGACGGTCGTCGTGAGGCTCAAGGTGGGCGACGAGGGCAAGGCGTTCGGCTCGATCACCAATTCCGACATCGCCGAGGCCCTCAAGGCTCAGCACCAGGTCGAGGTGGACCGGCACCGCATCGACCTCAGGGAGCCGATCAAGACGCTGGGCGAGCACCGGGTCACCCTGCGCCTGCACAAGGACGTCGACGCGGCGATCAACCTAGTCGTCACCCAAGACCGGTAGCGGCGTGGCGCAAGCGCCGCCCCTGGACGGCCGGCTGCCCGGGCGGGTCCCTCCCCACGACCTCGAGGCCGAGCAGTCGGTGCTCGGAGCGATGCTCCTCGACGAGCTGGCGATCATCAAGGTCTCCGAGTTCTTGCGCCCCCCGGACTTCTATCGCAAGAACCACGAGGACATCTACCGGGCGGCGCTGGAGCTGCTCTCGCAGGGCGAGCCGATCGACATCGTCACCATCGGCTCCGAGCTTGAGAAGATGGGCGTCCTCGAGCGGGTCGGCGGCCGCTCCTACCTCGCCCAGCTGGAGCAGGCCGTCCCGACCGCAGCGAACATCGAGTACTACGGGCGGATCGTCAAGGAGAAGGCGACCAAGCGCTCCCTGATCACCGCCGGCGGCGACATCGCCGGCCTCGGCTACGACGAGGCGATCGACGCCCCGGACGCCCTGAACCGTGCCCAAAAGGTGGTCTTCGACATCTCCGAGGACCGCCTCGCCACCGACTTCGAGAAGCTCTTCGGGCTGCTCCGGACGACGATGGAACGGGTCGACGCGCTCCAGAACAACGTGTCCGGGACGGTCGGCGTGGCCTCCGGCTTCTACGACCTCGACGCCAAGACCAACGGCTTCAAGGACAACGAGCTGATCATCGTGGCGGGCCGTCCGAGCATGGGTAAGTGCCTGGCTCACGATACGTTAGTGGATGACCCCCTAACAGGTGAACGCTTGACGATCAAACACTGGGTCGAGCAGCGAAGGCCCCTGGTGTGGTCCATTTCCACCGAGGGCCGTATTCGCTCCGCGGCGATCTCCGACTGGGTGGACAGCGGCCTCAAGCGCGTGCTCAAGGTCACGACGCGCTTGGGTCGCTCGGTCGAGGTCACCGGCCATCACCCGTTCCTGACCGTCAATGGCTGGCAGCCGCTCCACGACCTGCTCGTCGGCGACGCGATCGCGGTCCCTCGCGGCGTCCCCGGTTTCGGCGGAGAGAGCCCCGATCCGGCTTTGGTCCGACTGATGGCCTACTTCATCGCCGAGGGAGGCTTGACGCATTCCTCACCGTCCTTCACCAACCCGGACCCCGACCTCATCGACGACTTCCGGCGGATCGTGCTCGGCAGCTTCCCGGGCCTCATCTTCCGCGAGGATCGCATCACGCTCTACGCCACGACCGGGACCCGTGGCCGCGCCAACCAGCTAACCGGGTGGCTTCGCGCGCTGGGACTTTGGGGCAAGCTGGCGGACGCCAAGCGCTTCCCGGATGAGGTGTGGCGTTGGGATCGGACGGCTTTCGCCGAATTCCTCAGCGTGCTCTTCAGCTGCGACGGGACGATCTACCCGAGGGCGGGCTACCCGCGGATCGAGTTCACCGTCGCCTCCCGACGGCTGGCGGAGGACGTCCAACATGCGCTAACCCGCTTTGGCATCCTCGCCAAGCTCTGGCGCAAGACCGCGCGATCCTGGCGTGTCGAGATCACCGACCCCGAATCGGTCTGGCGCTACCAGCTAGAGATCGGCTGGAAGGGCGAGAAGGCCTGGCGATTCGCCACCAGATTGGAGGATCCCCGCCGGCGAAGCAACGTCGGCCACCTACCGACCCAGGTTTGGGGCGAGGTCAGGGCTGCGGCGATGGATCGCTCGCTGACCATCACCGAGGTGATCCGCGCGAGCGGCGAGAAGGTCTCGGGGGTCCGCGGCTTCAACCCGCACCTCGGCCGTGGACTCCCACGCGAGCGTCTTGCTGCCTACGCGGCGGTGCTGGAATCGCCTCGGCTTGCCTTCCTCTCGAGCCCTGACATCTACTGGGACCCCATCGTCTCCATCGAGCCGATGGGGGAGAAGCAGGTCTACGACCTGTGCGTGCCCGAGGGCGCCAACTTCGTCGCCCAGGACGTCTACGTCCACAACACGTCCCTCGCCCTCAACATCGCCCTGGAGGCCGCCGTCAAGGAGAAGGTGGGCGTCGCCATCTTCTCGCTCGAGATGTCGAAGGACCAGCTGGCCGAGCGGCTGCTCTGCGAGTACGCGCGGGTGGACGCCCAGCGCCTCCACCGAGGCATGCTCGGCGAGGCCGAGCACGAACGGCTCGCCCAGGCCCTCGGCCCCCTCGGTGAGGCGCCGATCTTCATCGACGACTCGCCGATGCTGGACGAGCTGATGTTGCTCACCAAGGCCCGCCGGATCAAGCTCCAAGAGGGCGTGGGAATGGTGATCGTCGACTACCTCCAGCTGATGCACAGTCGGCGGGGGTCGGGCGACGACAACCGGGTCCAGGAGGTGTCCCAGATCTCCCGCTCCATGAAGGCGCTCGCGCGCGAGCTGAAGGTCCCGGTCATCGCGCTCTCGCAGCTGAGCCGCGGACCCGAGCAGCGGACCGACAAGCGCCCGATGCTCTCCGACCTCAGGGAGAGCGGAAGCATCGAGCAGGACGCTGATGTCGTGATCTTTCTCTACCGCGAGGGCTATTACAACAAAGCGGACACCACCGGCATCGCGGAGGTGATCGTGGCCAAGAACCGCAACGGGCCGACGGGAACCGTCAACCTCCGCTTCCGGCCCGAGCTGACCCGGTTCGAAAACCTCGACATGAGGCGCCGCACCCCCGACCAGGGCGCACCGCCGGCGTCGGACCCGTAGCCTACGCACCGGAAATGGTCATCATCGTCGTCGGCGGGCAGTGGGGAGACGAGGGCAAGGGCAAGGTCATCGACCTGCTCGCCGAGCAGGCAGACCTGGCCATCCGCAGCCAGGGCGGGAACAACGCCGGCCACACCGTGGTCACCGAGCACGGCGAGTTCAAGTTCCAGCTGCTGCCCAGCGGCATCCTCTACCCGAGCTGCACCTGCATCATCGGCAACGGCGTGGTGGTCGATCCCCGCGTCCTCCTGAAGGAGATCGACCAGCTCCGCGAGCGCGGAATCGAGCCCTCCAACCTGGTGGTCTCAGAGCGCGCCCACATGGTGATGAGCTACCACCCGCTCTTCGACCAGCTCGAGGAGGGTGTCCGTGGGGATGACCGGCTGGGCACCACCTGGCGGGGGATCGGGCCCGCCTACAGCGACAAGATCCGGCGCATCGGGTTCCGCATCGGCGACCTCCAAAAGGAGGCCTTCATGCGCAAGAAGCTCGACTTCGTGGTCGGCCAGGTGAAGAACCCGATCCTCCAAAAGCTCTACGGGGAGAAGCCCTTCGACGCCGACGCGCTGCTGACCGAGTACCTGGGCTATGCCGAACGCCTCGACAGTCACATCAAGGACACCTTCCCGATCATCCAGGAGGCCCTCGACCGCGGCGACAACATCCTCCTCGAGGGCGCCCAGGCCACCATGCTGGACCTCGACTTCGGGACCTACCCCTACGTCACCAGCTCCAACCCGACCGCGGGCGGGGCGCTTACCGGGAGCGGGATCGCGCCGACCAGGGTTGATCTGACCATGGTGGTGGTCAAGGCCTACACCAGCCGGGTGGGCTACGGGCCCTTCCCGACCGAGCTCACCGATGTGCTCGGCGAGCGGCTTCGCGAGCGAGGTCGCGAGTATGGGACGGTGACCGGCCGGGCGCGCCGGGTCGGCTGGTTCGACGGCCCGGTGGCGAGCTATTCGACCCGCCTCAACGGGGCGACCAGCCTTGCCCTGATGAAGATCGACGTCCTCGACGAGGTGAAGACGCTGAGGATCTGCACCGGCTACCGGTTCCGGGGGGAGATCCACCATCACCCGATGGCCAACATCAGCCACCTCAAGCACTGCGAGCCGGTCTACGAGGAGATGCCGGGCTGGATCACCGACATCAGCGGCTGTACCAAGTGGGAGGAGCTGCCGCGCGAGTGTCGCGACTACGTCGAGCGGGTGGGGGAGATCTGCGGCGCGCCGGTCGACCTGATCAGCGTCGGCCCTCGGCGCGATCAGCTGGTCACACGGCGGGCGATTCCGTTCCAGCGATCGGTCGCGACCGGCTGAGTCGCACCCGGCCGGCGACGAAGCCGGCGATCGCGGCCGAGACGGCGTAGACGACCTCGACCGCGGCCACCGCGATGAACAGCGCCTCGACGTAGAGGTGCGCCGCCCGGAGCCCGATCCCGATCACGGCCGCGGCGACCGCAAGCATCGGCCGCGCGGCGTCGTGCTCGGGCAGCCGGCCACGGTCACAGATGGCGAACCCGATGACGAACCAGGCGGGGCCGCTGTCGAGCTGGAAGACCGGGTCCCAGCGAAGGCCGAGGGAGATCGCGACGCCGGCGAGGAGGAAGGCGGCCGCCGCGACCACGCTCAGGCGGCGCGCGTACCAGAGCCACGCCAGTCCGATCGCGACCGCCAGCAGCGAGGTCGCGAAGACCGGGCCGGCCACGTTTCCGACATAGAGCGTGATCGGCTCGACGAAGTGACCCGAGCCGCCGTAGAACATCGACCACTGGGCGATTGGCTCGGGGAAGAGAAGGCTCGAGCCCGGTCGTTGGTAGGCGGCCGTCGCGCCGTGGCTGGCGAGGAAGACGACGGCGTAGGCCAAGACCCCGGTGTTGATCCGGGCCCCGGGCCAGAAGCGGGACCGAAAGGGCTCCACGGCCGCCGCTCCGAGGGCGATCAAGGCCGGCCACAGCGGCGCGGTTAGCGGGCCGCAGAGCGCGACGCCGATCACCGCCAGCAGGATGGGGCTCGTACCCAGCCGGAGCTTCAGCACCGCGGCCAGGAGGTGGACCACGGAGCCGATGGCGAGGGCGATGAGGAGCAACTCGGCAGCGGCCAGCCGGAAGAGGATGAGTCCGTCGATGACCGGGCCCGCGAGGGCCAGGGCGAGGACGACGTCGGGGTGGAGCGACTCCGATCGGAAGAAGGCCCGGTCCAGCAACCCGGCGATCTTGGCCAGCACTTCAGGGAAGTCTAGCCACGGGTCCCCGACGCGGTTTAGAATGCCGGTGGCACCCTTTTGCGTCCCTCCCTACGTCTTCTACTGGTGTCCCTCTTCGGCGCCCTGGCGCTGACTGCGGGCGTGGTCGGCGCATCGGCCGCCGCTCCGCTTGCTCACCCCGACAACACCTGGATGCAGATGAGTGGCCTCCCCGAGCCGCTGACGGATCCTGTCTTCGCGCTCGCTGTGAGCCCCAGCGATCCGCAGACGGTGCTCGTCGGAACCAGCTCCGGCAATATCTACCACTCCAGCGACGGCGGAGGCAGCTGGGCGCTGGCGGCCCGCAACATCGGGCGCGGCATCCTGACCATCCAGTACGACCCCTTCAAGCCGGGTGTCGTGTTCGCAGGCAGCCGTGACGCCGGGCTCTGGCGGAGCAGGGACGGGGGTGGCACATGGAGCCGCGACCAGGGTCTGCCGAGCTCGACGGTTCGGACGGTGGGATTCGCCAAGTCGATCACGCTGGCGGGAACTGACGGCGGCCTCTACGCCAGCCGTGACGATGCCACCTGGTCGCCCTACCTCGGCTTTTCCCAGCTGAGCCTCAGCGCCGTCGCGGTGGCGGCTGTCAATGATCCCGCCAAGCTCCTGGCCGGTGGCGACACCAGCCGCGGCAGCGAGGTGCTGCCCCTGTACGTCAGCGTCGACGGCGGCGGCACCTGGAGCCTGGTCAAGGCGCTCGGCTCCAGCACCATGGTCGCCGCGGCCGCCGCCGGCGCGGTCCCGCCCGGGGCCGATAGCCGGCCGTTGGTGATCGGCACCAACGCCGGAGCCTTCCAGTCGCCCGACGGCGGCAGCACCTGGACGCAGATCGACGGCGTGCCGGCGGTTGACTTCACGTCTGTCTCCTTCGCCGCCAACCACCCGGAGCGCTTCTATCTCGCCAGCGACGGCGGCGGCGGCGATTCCGGTGGCCTGTGGGCCACCTCCGACTCGGGACAGAGCTTCCGCTCGCTCGGGGCACCGGTTCCTTCGGTGACCGCCCTGGCCCTCAGCGCCGAGGACAGTCCGACCCTCTACGCGGCGACCTTCCGCGCAGCTGACCACGCGGTGATGCTCTGGGCCTACCATGACGCCGGCGGCACGCCGGTAGCGCCCGCGAGCGGGGTTCCGGCCGTCGCCGCGGCGCCGGCCGTCACCACCTCCACGGCCGCCCCCGCGTCTTCCTCCGGCTACACCCTCAGAGGGCTCCTCGGCGCCAGCGAGACGCCCTACCTCGCGCTCGGGGGCCTGGCTGTGCTTGTCCTCCTGACGGCCGTGGTGCTGCAGGTGCGCCGCGGACGCGAGAAGTAGTCCCTACCGGATCTCGGGCCTGGACTCGATGAGCTTGCGGTCGGGATCGGGCAGTTCGGCCAGCCGCCACGGATCCAGGCCGGCCCGGTCCATCATGGCCGCCGCCAGCCGGTCGTAGTCGCGGTTGGCCAGGTCCCCGACCGGGTCGCGGCTGGTGCGCATGAGCTGGGTGAAGTTGAGGTTGGCCAGGGCCCGGTAGGCGAGCACCGCCTTGGCCTGCTCGGTCCGGCCCCCGTCGATGGCGGCTCTGACGAAGGCGAGCGCCGAGCCCATCTCGCGAGCCTCGCGCCAACGGTGAGGGCTGTAGGTCAGCAGCAGGAAGGCGATCGGCGGCAGCGCGATGAAGAGCGCCAGGGCGAGGGCGAGCACGGCGATGTCGTGGCGCACCGTCTGGCTGAGGGCGATCAGGGGGTCCCCGGTGTGGCGTTCGAGCTGGCTGGCCTGGTCCTGGAGGAAGGAGCTGACGTAGGGGATGCCCCTGGGGACCGCGTTCCGGAACGACTGCAGCCAGTCGTTGAAGGTTTTGCCGGTGTCGCGGATCCCGTCGGCGATCACCTCGAGCCCGATGACCGTCTGGTAGGTGAGCCAGCCAGCGCCGCCCCAGAAGACGACCCAGAGCAGGGCCAGGAGGTCCAAGAGCACCTTGCGCAGCGCGGGCCAGGGCCGGTCCGGGTAGAACTTCAGTGGCATATCCCGACCAGTTGAGTGTGGCAGGCGCCGCCCGCTAAACTCTCCCGTCGTATGCCGTCGCCACACGACCGTCTGAAGGAGCTGGGCATCGAGCTCCCGGCGGCGCCCCAGGCGATGGCCGTCTACGTACCGACCCGAACCGTGCCGGTGGGTGGCGGCCGCTCGCTGGTGTTCGTCGCCGGACAGGTGCCGGTTTCGGGTGGCCAGCTCCAGCACCTGGGCCGGGTGCCCGACGAGGTGGACGTCGAGGAGGCCCGGGCCGCGGCCCGGCTCTGCGCGCTGAACCTGCTGGCCCAGGTCGAGGCCGCCGCCGGCCTGGACAAGGTCGAGCAGATCGCGTCGCTCACTGGTTTCGTCCGCAGTGCGCCCGGATTCGGCGACCAGCCGCAGGTCATCAACGCCGCCTCCGAGTTGCTGGCCGACGTGCTCGGCGAGGCCGGCAAGCACTCCCGCGCCGCGGTCGGCGTCAGTGAGCTGCCGCGAGGGGTCTCGGTCGAGATAGCGGCAGTCTTTGTCGTCGCCGATTAGCCAGCCTCCTCGCCCGGTCGGCGACCGCCGCCTGCTCTGGGCGGGGACCGCCCTCTACCTCGCGATCGTCTTTGGGGTCATGCTCTGGCGCGGCATCTCGATCGAGCCCCAGTGGGTGGTCCTGGCGCTCATGCTGGTGGCCGTCGCCCTCGGCCGCGGCAGAGCGTTCCTCACCGACTGGCTCCCTTTCCTGGTGCTTTTCTTCGGCTACGAGGTGATGCGCGGTTTCGCCGCGAAGACGGGCTTCGCGCCCCACGACGTCTCTGGCCTCGAGCGCGCGGTCTTTGGCGGAGCGCTGCCCACCCTCGTCCTCCAGCACCAGTTCTACAACCCCGCCAAGGTGGCCCCCTGGGACGTGGCGGGGATGGTCCTCTACTTCCTCCACTTCCCGCTCCCGATCGTGGTCGGCTTCATCTTCTGGGTGAACGACCGCGCGCACTACTGGCGCTTCGTCTCGGCGCTCCTCCTGATGTCCTTTGTGGCCTTCGTCACCTTCCTCTTCTTTCCGACCGCGCCGCCCTGGATCGCCAACAAGCCAGATGGCGTGGTGAAGATCATCAACGAGACGGTCGACAAGCTCTGGGGTCCCAACAACTACTTCGTGTCGCCGATCTACAGCCGCCTCAACCCCAACCTGTACGCGGCCTTCCCGTCCCTCCACGCGGCCTTCCCGACGCTATCGGCGATCTACGCCTGGGGGAGGTATCGGAAGGTCTCCTTCTTCCTCATCCCCTACACGGCCTGCGTCTGGCTGGCCGTGGTCTATCTGGGCGAGCACTACTTCGTCGACGTGCTGGCGGGGGTTGTCTACGCCCTGGCGGCGACGGGCGCGGTGACGCTCTTCGTCAGGTGGAGAACTCGCGCCGCCTGAGCGCCCGTGGGGCCCCGCCCCCTCCTGCTCGTTACGCGTGCCAGACGCGCTTCATGATCGTCTTGGAGAGCTTGTCGGTGTCGTGGTGGGACGGCAGGCGCTGGTTCACCACGTCGGCGAGGATGAAATGCATATCGCGGCCGACCGGCGCCTCGGGGTCGAACATCACCTTCGACTGGCCGCCGGTCGGCGTGTAGGCGTAGTTCGAGTTGACGATAGCGAAGTCGAAGATGTTGCTTCCCACGTGCTCCTCCATGACCCGGAGGAAGTCGGAGACATTGAAGTAATCGGTCTCGCCGTTTTCGGAGGCGACGTTGCAGATGAAGACCTTCAACGCCGGGCTGGCGCGCAGCGCGTCGACCATGCCGCGCACGAGCAGGTTGGGCAGGACACTGGTGTAGAGCGAGCCGGGCCCGACGGTGATCAGATCGGCGTTGAGGATCGCCAGGGCCGCCTCGGGGTTGATCTCCGCGTTGTCAGGCCGCAGGAAGACCCTCGTGATCGGCTGGTTCTGGAGCGGAATCTTCGACTCACCCACCACCGTGCCGCCGTTGACGGTGGCGCAGAGGACGACGTCCTGCAGGGTTGACGGCAGCACGTCACCACGGACGGCGAGCACCCGGCCGGACTCGCGGACCGCGTGCTCCATGTCGCCGGTGACCTCGGCCATCGCCATGATGAAGAGGTTCCCGAAAGAGTGGCCCTGGAAGCTGCCCTCCTTGAAGCGGTGGTCGAAGAGGTCCTTCACCAGGGGCTCGGCGTCGGCCAGTGCGATCAGGCACTGCCGGATGTCGCCCGGGGGAAGGATCCGGAACTCCTCGCGGAGCCGGCCACTGGAGCCTCCGTCATCGGCGACCGTGACCACCGCAGAAAGGTTGCCGGTGTACTCCTTCAGGCCGCGCAGCAGGGTGCTGAGGCCGTGGCCCCCGCCGATCGCGACCACCCGGGGGCCGCGGCTCATGATCCGGTTCGAATAGAGGACGTCGGCAAGGCTGCGGGCGCCGCCGGGCAGGAACGGGCCCAGGATCGAGCGCTGGAGCATGTAGAAGCTGAACCCGAGGAGCCCGACGCCGAGGCCGCCGAAGAGCAGCGCCCTCACCTCGCGCGGCAGGAACTGGAGGGTCACGTTGTAGACGAAATGGCCGACGCTCCCGTGCAGGTTGGTCTGGTCGTAGATGCCCCTCAGCAGGTAGGCGATGCCGAGGTCGATGAGGAGGATGCTTACCGTGAGAAGCAGGAGCCAGCGTTTGACGTAGAGTCCGGGGGTCAGCCAGCGCAACCAGCGCCGGGGATTATCGGGCATTGCCCTCGCATCCTATCCGGTTGCCATTCGAGCGCAGACCGGTCCCGGCCGCGCGACCAAAGAGGGCGATAATGGAGATATCACGATGATTCGTCGCATCAGGCGCCTGGTCAAAATCGCCGCCTTCGCCATCTTCGTCGCCGCCATCTCGCAGGAGATGTCCAAGCCGGAGGACGAGCGCACCTGGCGCGGGAAGGTGGGGGTCGTGCCCTATGACTTCAACCCGCCGACCTGGGAGCGGCTCCTCTCTGCGTATTGGAACCCGGAGGACGACCGGCTCTTCACCGAGAGGGTCTTCGGGGTGGGGTGGGCCATCAACTTCTACCGGGTGCGCGAGCTGATGCTCGGCGGCTACCAGTCGCTGATGGGCGTCCAGCTGCCCGCCGCCGAGCGCTGGCAGCAGCGGACCTCTCGCCCGAAGCGGGCCAAGTCGGAGCGGGCCGCCGGCGGTAGCTGAAGGCCGGATCAGTTAGAGAGGACGCCTCGCGCGTTCCTCTCTGCATGAAGGTCCAGCTGCTCCTGATCGGGGCCGTGGCCGTGCTCAGCCTCGGCGCCCTCACCCTGGCCGACTCGGTCCCGCTCGCCGCCAGTTCGAACGTCGCGCCGACGAGTTCGCTATCCCGCCTGCTCGAGATTTCGAAGTCGCCGGAAGCTTCGCCCTCACCGGAAGAGAGCCCGGAGCCGAGCGATTCGCCCGAAGCCTCGCCGACCCCGGAATCCACCCCCACGCCTGAGCCGTCGGGTACGCCCGCGACGGCATCGTCGGCTCATCCCTGCAATCACGGCTTCTACGTGTCCCAAGCAGCGCACGGCCGCCACGGTGGCGCCTACACGTCCCAGGTCGCCCGCTCGGCTCTGGGCCAGAGCGGCGACTGCAGCCGGCCGCTCCCGCCGCCGCCCGCCGCCTCCATAACGAGCGACCAGCCCGCACCTGAAGCCTCGGACCAGGAGGGCGACTCGGGCACCTAGACCAAGCGTCGAAGCTGCGGCGACGGGGTCGGCAGGCTACTTCTCCCAGCCTGTGGTCAAGCTGTGGAAAAAGGCCGCCCGCAGACCGCTGGGTAGAATTGTCAGTCGCCGCTGAAACTGCCGCTGGGGAGTGGCCAAGCTGGTAAGGCGCCTGACTCTGGATCAGGAGATCAAAGGTTCGAATCCTTTCTCCCCAGCCA
>DATLQT010000084.1:0-41101 GCA_035535055.1 Candidatus Dormiibacterota bacterium
CTACAGCTTGAAGGCGGCGATGAGCGCGAGCGCCTTGGCCTGTAGAGGCGTAGGGGTCGCCACCATCTCGAAGGCGGCGGCGTCGGGGGCGCCTTTTGGGAGGACGCGGTTGCGGGTCAGCGACCGCAGGGCGGCCAGCAGAGTCCGCCAGCTGTGCACCGGGCTGCCATCGGGCAACTGCTGGGTGCTGGCTTTGCGGAGGGCCGCTGCTGAACGTCGAGCAGGGGCCACCGGGTCGTCGGCAAGGGGCGGGACCTCATCCTTGAAGAGGAGTTCTGACCAGGCTTCCTCGAGATGCCAGCGCACGTAGTAAGCAAGCATGCAGAGCAGGATGTGGGCGCGCACCCGGTCGTCGCTGTAGTGGTGGATGGGCCGGACCTGAAGATCAATTGACTTGAAGCTCCGAAAGGCCCGCTCAACCTTGACCAAGAGCTTGTAGGAACGCACCGCCGCGACCGTATCCAGACGCTCGACGGGGAGCGAGGTGCGGAGCACGTAGATGCCATCGAGGGCGGCCTCGGCTGCGATCTCAGCCTCTTTGCGACTGACCGCGAGACGGTCGTCCGAGATCTCGAGCTGGAGGTGCTTGCCGACCTTATGGCGGTCAATCAGCTTGCCCACCCGAAGCCCGATCTGGGCGGCGCCCTTGAGCTTGCCCTTGGCGACCAACTCCACGACCGGGGCCAGCTTCAGCTCGGTCGCCGCGAGAAGGTCCTCACGCTTGCGCTTGCGCTCTTGGGCGAGGCGGGTGTTCTTGCAGACGATCAGGCGCTCACCGGGAAAGGCGGGGTCGCTGATCTCGGCCAGGTTGCGCTCGTCGAAGAAGGAGAGCTGTAGATTGCCGCTCTCGACCAGGGCCTGAATTTGGGGGCCACGCAGGCAGGAGATCCAGGCCAGGCCCTCGACCTCTTGGAGGGCCTCGATCCGAGCCGAGGTGAGCATCCCCCGGTCGCCGACCAGGACCAGATCCCCGAGCTTGAAGTTCTGCTTCAGCTTTTGGACCTGGCTCGCCACCGTGGCCGGGTCGCCGGTGTTGCCCTCGAAGACCTCTACTGCGACCGGCCGGCCCTCGGCGTCGGTGATGAGGCCGTACTCGATCTGCAGCGAACCCCGCTTGCGATCGCGGCTGTAGCCGATTCTGGCCAGCTTGCAGTGGCGGCCCTCTAAATAGGAGGAGCTGAGGTCGTAGAGCACCAGCCCACCCTCGGTGAAATGGCGATCAGCCAGCCGCTTCTCGATCTTCGGCTGCCGCGCCAGGAGCCAGTCGAGGGCGCGGTAGAGCTCGTCCTCGTCGGCATCCGCGACCCCAAGATCAGTGGCCAGGGTCGACTCCTGCCAGAGCCGGGTGGTGGCCAGCTTCGAAGCCGGCTCCAGGACACGGGCCGCGATCATGGCCAGGACCAGATCGCGGTCTCGGGAGGAGGCGGGGTCGAGTAGCGCCGAAAAGCCTAGCTTGCGCATCATCTGCTGGACCGCCAGGACATGGCCGTGGGCCAGGCTGCGCTTGAGCTCCAGATCGCGGACCGGCACGAAGCGCTGGTCGGGGTCGCCGAGGCGACGCTTGATGAGATCGATGAGGTCGGCGGGGAGATGAGAGAGGTTGCCGACGGTCTCGTTCTTAACCTTGCCGCCCTCGCGGTAGGAGCGGCGGAGCAGGACGGTCTCGTAGACCTTGTCCTTGTAGTGGCGACGGGTAGTCGAGACATGGACGGCGCCGCCTCTCTGTGGCACACGGGGATTGTCTCACAGCCTGCCACTAAAGGCAACCCTAATTAGTGTCTACGCGCTCGCGGCCACAAACTACCTTTTGGACGGCCAACCGAATACGCGAGGACCCCGGAGAGCTAACTCAGCCCGTCGAACTTCCGGTTAGCGGGCCAGCACCCTGTCGGCGGCGGCCACCAGCGCCTCTCGATGGGCGTCGTCGCGGGCGAAGATGCGGCAGAGAGAGATCCGGACCGGCAGCCTCCGGAAGAGGTCGATGACCTTGCTCCTCTGGTAGCGGCCGTCAAGAGGATCGAAGAGGATCACGTCGGTCTCCTCGGTCAGCGGGTTGAAGGCCTTGGTCCCCTGGGAGGCGATGTCCACCTCGAACTCGGCCTCCCTCACCCCGGTCGGAAGCTCGGTGCGGATCCGGTCGGCGAACTGCTCGCGGGTCATGGAACCGATTCCCGCCTCGAGGTCCCGGGACTCGATATAGCTGGAGAAGATCAGCCGCCATTTGAGCCGGCGCGCCACGATGTCGCCCCAGGCGCGCCCCAGCGCCTGCCGCTCGGCCCCCGCCTCGCCACCCGCCCAGCGATCGACCTCGTCCATCAGGAACCATTCGTTGACCTGGCGGTAGCGCTCCAGGTGTTCGAGCGGGTTGCCCCCAAGGACCAGGTCCAGGGTGGGTCGGAAGATCTCCCGCAGCTGGAGGTCGATTCGACGCACCGTGCGGTGGAAGTAGACCTGGTTGTAGAGGTAGAGCCGGGCGCTGAGGAACATGAAGAGGGCCTCGGCGCCGTGGTCGTGGATGGTCAGCCCCTGCTCGGAGATAAATGAGTAGTGGAGGATGCGCTGGATGTCGACCGGGCCCGAGGCGACCCCGCAGATGTAGGAGTCGCGGGGAACGTAGTCCATGTTGTCGGCGCTGAAGGGCCCGGTCAGCAATGGGCGCAGGACGCTCAGCCAGGGAGGCGCCTCGAACCCCTCCAGCTCGTCCTTGCTGATGAGGTAGGCGACCCAGCGGGCGTCGACGAACTCGCCGGCGGCGAAGTCGCCATGCGGCGAGGCGCGCACCGCCTCGATCATCGTCGCCAGCTCGGTCGTGATGAGCCTGCGCCCGATCACCTCGTGGTCGATTCCCCAGCGATCGAGGTAGTTCTCGTCGAAGAAATGCCCGAAGGGCCCATGGCCGACGTCATGGAGCAGGCCCGCCAGCCGGAGCGTCTCCTCCAGCAGCGGCTCGGAGGGCAGCAGGCTATGCACCGCCCGCAGTGACGGGTAGAGATGACGCAGCCATTCGCCGGCAAGATGCATCGCGCCCAGCGAGTGCTGGAGGCGTGAATGCTCGGCGGTGACGAAGACCCACCACGCGCTCTGCAGCTGGTGGATGCGGCGCAGGCGCTGCAGCCAGGGGGAGTCCAAAAGGTCCTGCTCGGAGCAGTCGCCGGGGACGCCGCCGGGGCCGCCCTTGGTGATCTTGAGGTAGCGGTAGACCGGGTCGCTGGACAGGTTGACGCGGGAATACTCGGCGGTGACGTCGTCCATCCGGATGCGAGTTTAGGTCGGTGGCTTGACTCCGGCCCGGATCGCCAGCACCCGATCTCGAAGCCTGAGCTCCGCCTCCAGGGGGGTGTCGATCTCGCGGCGGGTCCGGTGCCAGCGCTCCATCGCCAGGTCGAGCTGCGCGCGCTGCAGCCGGCGCATCCAGCGATACCCGCCAAAGCCGTGGCGGCCGAGGGCCTGGAAGCGGGCGTCGATCCTTCGCCAGGGCGAGGCGAGCATCGCGACCTCCCGCGGCAGCACTCCACCATCGGGCAGCAGTGCCTCCGCGGCGAACTGAGCCTCCAGGGCGCGGCCCTCGGCGCGCAGTCCGAGCATGAAGAGCGCCATCACGGCGAGGAAGAAGGGCCCGGTCATCGCCAGGTACTGGAGCGGGATGCTGAGGACCAGGAGAGCCGGGTCTGACGGGTGGGGGAAGTACCAGAGCCAGGCGTCCCAGGTGAAGTGGGCGGCGATGGCGACGATGAAGCCGCAGGCCACGACCAGGACCTTTCGCTGGTTGCCTTGGACCTGGCGAGCGATCCCGATCCCGGCGCCGATCAGGGCGGTGTAGGTCGCGTGGCCCAGGAATAGCCCGAGCACCTGGCGGATGAAGAACTGCGGCCAACCCCCGACGCTCATGTAGACGACGGTCTCCATGAAGTTGAAGCCGAGGCCGACCGCGGCGCCGTAGACGATTCCGTCGACGACGTCGTCGAACTCGTCGCGCATGACCAGGAAGAGCAGCAGCACCGCCAGGCCCTTGGGCACCTCCTCGAATAAGGCGGCGTTGAAGGCGGTCGCCACCGCCTGCCCGGGGCCGGGGATCAGGCCAGCGTCCACGATGTAGCTCCACAGGCTCTCGAAGACCAGCGCGAGGGTGGTCGCCACCACCGCGCCCCAGCCGGCGGCGACCAGCACCAACCGCCAGGGCTCTCGCTCGTTGTAGTCCACCTGCCGGATCACCCACAGCGCCAGCCCGGTGGTCGGGATGCAGGCCAGGACTCCGGCCAGGTTGAGGCGCGCGTTGAGGAGGTTGACCGCGAAGAGGAAGAGCGCCAGCGCCACGCCGATCAGGACCGCCGCCCGCAGTAGATGGCTACCGCGGCGGGCGGGATCGTGGTCGACGGCCCGGATCACGAGCCAGGTGCCGAGCGCGAAGAGCCCGACCAGCAGCAGGCCGGCAAGGTCGAGCACGGCGACCAGACTCTGGAACGCGACCAGCTCGTAGGCGGAGCCGAGCAGGAGCGCCAGCAGGATGCCGCCTCCGATCGCCGCCGCCAGCCGGTAGCGGGGCGGGCGGTGGGGCCGTTGGTAGGCCGCGTCGATCACTGGGTCCCCTCCTCAGCCACCGAGGACGACCACCGTCTTTCGGGCGAGGACCTCGACCGCCCTGCCCTTGGAAAAGCGCTCGACGACCAACTCGTAGCGGCCGGCCGGGAAGCGCTGGCTGCCAAAGTTGACCGGCACCACCCCCCGCGAGGCGAGCGCGCCCGCCGGGGCGGGACCGACGCCCCCGGCGTCGACGGAGAAGCCGCCGCTGAACCAGGCGGATCCAACCTCCTGGAGGGGCGGAAGGGACGACCAGTCAACCACAGCCGCGAAGGGCTGGCCGGTTCGGAAATGATCTTGGTTGGCACCGGTGGCGCCCTGCGTCCGGGGGTCGTAATCGAAGATTCCGACGATCCGCGCCACCTCGCCGGTGCGCTGGCCGGGCGGTTCGAAGGTGATGAACTGGGCCAGTCCGACCCCCAGGATCACTAGGCCGACCACCCCCAGCGCGAGCATCAGCCGGAAGGCCGGCCGAGTCTCTTCCGGCGCCAGTCGCAAGCGGGCTAGCTTCCTCGGTCCTCGGGGACGGGAGCCGGAGCGCCCGGCGAGGGATCCCCCTCGGGAGGGGCCGCGGCGAGCCCGAGGCCGCGCACCTGCACCCCGTGGACAGCAGCTCCCAGCGCGGCGCCTGCCAGGGGCCCGACGATGTAGAGCCAGAGGTCCGACCAGCCGCCGCCCGCGTAAACAGCGCTCCCGAAGGTGGCGCCGAACCCGAGCGCCGGGTTGAAGGCGCCGCCCGAGATCGGCCCGCCGGCGAATGCGGCGGCGACGATGATGATGCCGATCGCCAGTCCGTAGAAGGAGTTGCCGCAGGTCTGCTTGGTGGCGGCCACGTTCAGGACCACCACCGCCAGGGCGGCGGTGAAGGCGGCCTCCACCGCCAGCGCGGAGAGCCAGAAGCCATGAGCGCCGGGGTGAATGCCCCCGCTCTTTCCGCTGACGAGGTAGCCGAAGCTGAAGCGAGGGCGGCGCCGGCCAGCTGCACGACCCAGGAGGAGACCAGCTGGGTGAGGCCGATCTTGCGGCGGAGGAACACGGCCAGCGAGACGGCCGGATTGTAGTGGGCTCCGGAGACATGGCCGCCCATCTAGACCATCGCCATCAGCGCCCCGCCGATCGCCAGCGGCGCCAGCGGGCCGATCGGGCCGGCGAGCGAGATCACGGTCAGGAAAAGGAACGTCCCGACCAACTCTGTCAGCAACTTGGAACCGAGGACCATGCGAGATCCAATGGTAAGTGGGCGGGGAGAATGTGCTCGCAATGGCAAAGCCGGGGGATCTCGCCTGGCCGCTCCTGGCAGCCGCGCTGTGGGGCGGCATGTACGTCGTCAGCCGGCTCACCTTCGACACCATCCCGCCGATCACGCTCGGTCTCCTGCGGCTCTTGGTCGGGGTCGCAGTGCTGGCGCTGGCGCTGCGCCGGCTGCCGTTGCTGCGCGACCCGCGGGTGGCCGGCCTCGGCGCGCTGCTGGCGGCCACGCTGATGCTCCAGTTCTGGGGAACGGCGCTGGCGGGTGCCGCCGCCGGCAGCCTGCTGACCCTCCTGACGCCGGTCTTCGTCGCGCTGCTGGCGCCCTGGCTCCTGGCGGAGGTGACCCGGGCCCACCAATGGGCGGGCATCGGGGTGGCCCTGGCCGGGGCCGCGGTCGTCTCCGGCGGCGCGGCCGGCGCCTCGCTCTGGGGCGACCTGCTGCTGGTCGGAGCCTCGTTGACCTGGGGCGCCTATACGGTTGTCGGCGCGCCCCTGGTTCGCCGCCTGGGCGCCCTCGAGATCACCACCGGAGCGAGCATGTGGGCGGTGCCGCTGATGCTGCCGGGGACAGCACTCGAGCTGGCGTCCGGTCGCCACCTCGCCTTCACCGCCGGCGGCGTGCTGGGTGTCCTCTACCTTGGCGTCTTCGCCACCGCACTGGCCTGGTGGGCCTGGTACCGCGGGGTGGAGAGGCTGCCGGCGGTGACCACCTCGGTCTTCTTCCTCGCCCAACCCGTGGTCGGGATCGCGCTCAGCATCCCCATCTTTCACCTCGCGCTCTCGGCGGGCTTCGTGGTCGGCTCGGTCCTCATCGTGCTGGGGATGCTGCTCGCCTCATGAGCCTGGAGCGGGGCGTCGAGCTCTTCAACGCGGCTCGATTCTGGGATGCCCACGAGGCGTGGGAGGAGGCCTGGATGCCGGACCGCGGGGGCATCGACGCGGGCTTCTTCAAGGGCCTGATCCAGGTGGCTGCTGGCTGTTTCCACTACGGCCGCCACAACCGGCGAGGCGCGGTCAGCAAATGGCGGAGCGGAGCCGGCTACCTGCGAGCCTACCCGGCCACCCACCGCCGGGTGGCGCTCGCGCAGCTGCTGGCCGAGGTGGACGCGATGCTGGGGGCGATGGACCGCTCTGCGGAGTGGCCCTATCTGGCGATGCCGCAGATCCAGCGTGCCCTGAGCCGCGGCGAGCGCTACGAGCTGACCTACGACCGGAGGGCGGCCGCCGGCGAGGACGTCCACGGCGAGGCTCGCTTCGTGCATTCCCTGGGCCCGCCGCGATCGGTGCTTGACGCCGGCTGCGGCACCGGAAGGATCGCCCGCGAGCTCGCCCGCAACGGCGTCGAGGTGGTCGGCGTGGACATCGATCCGGAGATGCTGGAGGAGGCGGCGCGGCGCGCGCCAGGCCTGGAGTGGCACCGCCACGACGTCGCCCTGGTCGACCTCGGGCGGACCTTCGCCTGCGTGCTGATGGCGGGCAACGTGCTGCTCTTCGTCGAGCGCGGCCGCGAGCTGGCGGTGGTCGCCAACCTCGCCCGCCACCTGGAGCCGGGCGGCCTGCTGGTGGCCGGCTTCGCGGTCAAGCCCGGCGAGCTCTCGGTCGCGGACTACGACCTGCTCTGCGCTGCCAACGGCCTGGAACCGCTCGAGCGCTGGGCGACCTGGCAGCGCGACCCCTTCACTCGAGCCAGCGACTTCGTCGTCACTGTCCACCGCTTCGCAGATGCCCGCTGAGGCTGCCCAGGGAACGATGCCCACCGACCGGGGCCACCCACTCGCTTTAGGGTCCGGTTCCTGGGGCTGAGGGCAGGGGCCGGGTCGGGGCAAAGCGCCCGGTTGAGGACGTGCCCGACGGTCGGGTTCAGTCCGCCGGGTAGGGCGGGAAGCGGCGACCGGCCGACTTCTCGACCAGCCCGCCGTGCCCAAGGGCCGCGAGATCGATCGGCGAGCCGGAGAAAACGTAGGGGAGGACCAGGTCGAGCGAGGTGTTCTTGCCAAACCCGGCGCAGGAGGCGATGCCGAGGACCGTCGCGGCGCCCAGCCGGCCCATCCATAACATCGACCCCGGGTGCGCTGGCATCCCGAAGCGGATCAGCTCCCCGCCCGACCGGGCCAGCTCGGTGTAGGCAGGGTCCAGGGGATCAATCGAGGAGGCGCCGGCGAAGAGGACCAGCTCCGCGCCCGCCTCGGCGGTGTGTGCGTAGGCGGCGGCCACCGCGCGCTCGCTCCGGGCCACCTCCTCGACGCCGAGGAGATGGGCGCCGTACCAGCCCAGCTTGCGTTCGACGGCTGCGGTGAAGAGCGACCGGGCTCTCGGCTTCAGTTTCTCGGTCACCACGATCGCCGTCCGCAGCGGCAGGAATGGCAGGAGCTCCAGGACCCGGTGCTCGAGGGCGAGGTAGGCCGCCTCCCGGACCACCTGCTCAGGCACCGCCACCGGGGTCACCTTGCAGCCAGCGACCTCCTCGCCGGTATCGACGGCCTGCCCGTCGTAGAGCGTGAAGAGCGCGACGCCGGAGAGCGAGTTGATCTTCCCGACCAGCGCGGCGTCCACCCGCAGAAGCCCGCGCCGTTCCGCTACCAACCGGTACTGGCTCTGGACCGGGCCCTCCACGCGAAACGGCCCGAGCTTTGCCAGCGCCGTCGCCAGGCGCAGGCCCGCCTCGTCCTCGTGGAGGTCGCCGGGCTCCAGCTCGACGACGTGGACCTCTGCGTGCTCTCGGAGCTGAGGCAGGTGCTCGGGACCCAGCACCGTACCCTTGCGGAGCTCGGCCGAAAGGTCGTGGGTCAGCACCCGACCCTGGACCTGCTCGATGGTGGCGGTGGCGCCGGACAGGCGGATGGACTTCATACGGCCGTGGCTAGCATAGGTTTTGAGTTGCGGCCACCCATCATCCTCTACAACACCCTCGGCCGGTCGAAGCAGGAGCTCAGGCCGCTCCAGCCTGACCGGGTCTCCATCTACACCTGCGGTCCCACCGTGTACCGGTTCGCCCATGTCGGCAACCTCCGCACCTACCTCTTCGCCGACCTGCTGGTGCGGACCCTGGAATACAACGGCCTCCAGGTGAGACAGGTGAAGAACATCACCGACGTCGGCCACCTGACCGACGACAGCTTCGACCGCGGGGAGGACAAGATGCTGGTCTCGGCCCGCCTCGAGAAGAAGTCACCGGCGGAGATCGCCGACTTCTACACCGAGGCCTTCCACGCCGACGAGAAGCTCCTCAACATTCGCCCGGCCTCTGTCTTTCCGCGGGCCACCGAGTACGTGCCGCAGATGATCGAGCTGGTCGCCCGGCTGATCGAGCGCGGCCATGCCTACGAGTCGGGCGGCAACGTCTACTACGACATCTCCAGCTTCCCGGCCTATGGCCGACTGAGCGGGAACACGACCGACAAACTGCTGGCGGGGACCAAGGGAGACCCCGACCCCCGCAAGCGGAGCCCGCTCGACTTCAGCCTCTGGAAGAGCGGCGAGAAGCGGCTGCAGGTCTGGGACAGCCCCTGGGGGCCAGGCTTTCCGGGCTGGCACATCGAGTGCTCGGCGATGTCGATGTCGCTGCTCGGCGACCGCTTCGACGTCCACACCGGGGGCGCCGACAACGTCTTCCCCCACCACGAGGCGGAGATCGCCCAGTCGGAGGGCGTCACCGGCCACCGGGTCGTCAGCTGCTGGGTACACGGCCAGCTGCTCTTCCTGAGCGGCACCCGGATGGCCAAGTCGGCGGGAAACTTCTTCCGGATCACTGAGCTCGAGGAACAGGGCCACGACCCGCTCGCCTTCCGCTGGCTCGCGCTGCAGGCGAAGTACCGGGCGCCGCTGAACTTCAGCCCCGACGGGCTGGCCGGGGCGGGGAGGGCATTGGCGTCCCTGCGCAACCACGTGGCGGAATGGCGCTCGGGCCCCGACGGGCCGCGGAGAGATTTCGGTGACCGCTTCCTGGCCGCGATCAACGACGACCTCGACCTGCCGGCCGCGATGGCCCTGGTGGCCGAGCTGGGCCGGTCCGACCTGGCGCCCGGAGCCAAGGCCGGCCTTCTCCTGGACTGGGACCGCGTCCTCGGCCTCGACCTCGCCCGGGCGACGCCCGAGAGCGAGCTGCCGGCGGGCGCGGCCGACCTGCTCGCCCGCCGCGACAGGGCCCGGAAGGCGAGGGACTTCGCGACCTCCGACGGCCTGCGGGCGGAGCTCGCGGCGCTCGGAGTGGCCGTCTTCGATGGTCCCGAAGGGCAAAGCTGGAAGGTGACCGCCGCCAGCACCTAGGATTCACGTCGGTGGAGTACGACGCCCTCATCGTCGGCGCGCGCGTAGCCGGCGCCTCGCTGGCGCTGCTGCTGGCAAAGCAGGGCCGCCGGGTTCTCCTGGTGGACCGCGATCGCTTCCCCAGCGACACGCTTTCGACCCACTTCGTAGCCTTCAACGGGATCGGCCTGCTGGCGCGGTTGGGCGTCCTGGGTGACGTCGAGGCGGCCGGTTTCCGCCGGATCAGCCGCCACCGGACCTGGGTCGAGGACGTGCTGCTCGAGGTCCCGGCCGGCCCCTCGGGCGCCTACTCGCTGGCGCCGCGGAGGGACGTCCTGGACTCGGTCCTGGTCAAGCACGCGGTCGCCGCCGGCGCCTCGCTCGCCGAGCGGACGCGGGCCGAAGCCCTGCTCCTGGAGGGCGACCGGGTGGTCGGAGCCGTGGTCCAGGAGGCGGGTGGTGGACGGCGCGAGGTCCGTGCCCGAGTCGTGGTCGGCGCAGACGGAAAGTATTCCAAGGTCGCCGAGTGGGTCGGCGCCGAGAAGTACGCCGGGGTGCCCGCGCTGCGCCCGGTCTACTACGGCTACCTGCTCGGCGTCGAACCGCTCCCCGTGGTGGCGATGGAGATGTGGTTCGTCGCCGGCCAGATCGGCTTCCTCTTCCCGATGCGGGCGGGTGAGGACTGCATCGCCCTAGAGATCCAGCCCGGCGACTTCGATTCCTTCCGGTCCGACCCCGTCGCCACCTTCTGGGAGCGGCTCCAAACCCTGCCCGGACTTGCGGACCGGTTGAGGAATGCCCGGCTTGAAGGCAAGCTGCAGGGGTCGAGGGGCATCGAGAATCACTTCCGCAAGCCCTTTGGGCCGGGCTGGGCGCTGACCGGCGACGCGGGCTACCTGAAGGACCCGAGCACCGGCCTCGGCATCACCGACGCCCTGACGCAATCTTTCCTGCTGGCAAAGGCCCTCGACGGATGGTTCGGCGGCGTTGATTGGGAGACCGCCATGGCAGGCTTCCAGCGAGAGCGCGACGAGTCGGTGATGCCGAGCTACCGGTACACGCTCGCCGTGACCGAGAGGGTGGACCGCGAAGGCGGATTCCACCGCCTCGACGTGCTGCGGGCGCTGGCGGTCAGCCCGCACCTCGGAAGGGTGCTGGTCGAGGCCCTGCCGGACCTGGCAAACCAGGTGCTCGAACCTGCCGACCAGGCGCGGGTGGCGATCATGACGCGGCTCTACCGGCCGACCGAGCAGCCGGCGGCAGGCTGACCCCGCCTCAATGCCCGAGATCACGGCTAACGGACTCCGCTTTCACGTTCGGGACTCCGGTTCAGGGCCGGTGGCGATCCTTCTCCACGGATTCCCGGACACCGGCGAGGTCTGGCGGCACCAGGTGCCGGCGCTCATGGCGGCCGGCCTTCGGGTGGTGGTGCCGGACATGCGGGGCCGGGGGCGCAGCGAACGCCCGCTATCGGTTGACGACTACCGGCTGACCAACGTGGCGTCCGACGTGACCGCAATTCTCGACGCGCTCGGCGTGGAGCGGGCCCACGTGGTCGGCCACGACTTCGGCGCAGCGGTCGCGTGGCTCGTCGCCTCGCTCTTCCCCCAACGGGTGGATCGGCTGGCGGTGCTCTCGGTCGGGTTCCCGGGAGCCGCCGGTCCGCCAGACCTCGAGGCCCTCCAGAAGGGCTGGTACCGGATCCTGATCCAGACCGAGGGCGTCGCCGAGGACCTAGCGCGCCAGGACGACTGGTACCTCTTCCGAACGCTCTTCGGCGGGGCGGCCGACACCGACGCCTACATCGCGGAGCTGTCCGACCCCGCGGCGCTGACGGCCGGGTTCAACTGGTACCGGGCCAACCTGCCGCTCTCACGGCTGTTGGCGCCCCCGCCAACCCTACCGCTCGTGCGGGCGCCGACGCTCGGGATGTGGAGCAGCGGGGACCTCTACCTGACCGAGAGGGCCATGACCGCGTCAGAGTCGCGCGTCACCGGAGGGTGGCGCTACGAGCGGATCGAGGATGCCACCCACTGGCTCCAGGTGGACCAGCCCGAACGCGTCAACGCCCTGCTGCTTGAGCACTTGGAGGGCCGCTAGTCCCGTTCGTAGCCCAGGTTGGGCGAGAGCCAGTGCTCGGTGTCGGCGACCGGCGCGCCCTTCCGCCGGGAGTAGTCCTCGACCTGGTCGCGGCCCACTTTGCCGACGGCGAAGTACTTGGAGCCGGGATGGGCGAAATAGAGCCCTGAGACCGAGGCCGCCGGGAGCATCGAGAAGTTCTCGGTGAGCGTCATCCCGACCCGCTTCGCCGCCAGCAATCCGAAGAGCTTGCCCTTCTCCGAATGGTCGGGGCAGGCGGGGTAGCCGTAGGCGGGCCGGATGCCGCGGTAACGCTCGGCCACGAGGTCGTCGTGGGGCAGCTTGGCGTCGTCGTACCACTCGTTGCGGACGACCTCGTGCAAGTACTCGGCGAACGCCTCCGCCAGCCGGTCGGCGAGCGCCTTGACCATGATCGAGCGGTAGTCGTCGCCCTCCTCCTGGTAGCGCCCCGCCAGCTTCTCCGCGCCGATCCCGGCGGTCACCGCGAAGCCGCCCAGGTGGTCGTCACCGGCGGGCGAGATGAAGTCGGCCAGCGAGAAGTAGGGATGCTCGTCGCCGTGGTCAACCTGCTGGCGGAGCATCGGCAGCCGCGTCCCGTCGGCGAGCACGAGGTCGTCCCCCTCGGAGTGGGCGGCCCAGAACCCGTAGACGCCGCGCGCCTTCAAGAGGTCACCTTTCACGATCTCGTCCAGCAACTCTTGCGCGTTGCCGTACAGCTCGCGCGCGGCCTCACCCATCTCGGGGTGGTCGAGGATGCCCGGGAACCGTCCTCGCAGCTCCCAGGCGTGGAAGAAGAAGGTCCAGTCGATGTAGTCGCGGAGCGTGGCGAGGTCCGGCTCGACGATCCGGGTGCCGAGGAACTCGGGCTCCGGCAGGTCATCGAAGTCGAGGCGCAGCCGCCGGCTGCGAACCGTGTCGAGCGGCAGCAGGACCCGAGCGGCCTTGCCCGCGTGCTGTTCGCGAAGGCGTTCTTGGAGCTCCCGGTTCTCCTTGTCGAGGGCGACCTTGCGGACCGGGTCGAGGAGGTCGGCGACCACGCCCACGACGCGGGAGGCGTCGATCACGTGGAGCGTCGGCTGGCCGTAGGCGGGGGCGATCCGGACCGCGGTGTGCTGCTTGGAGGTGGTCGCGCCCCCGATCAGCAGCGGCAGCTTGATTCCGCGCCGCTCCATCTCCTTCGCCACGTTGACCATCTCGTCCAGCGAAGGGGTGATGAGGCCCGAGAGGCCGATCGCGTCGGCGTTCACGGCGACGGCGGTGTCGAGAATCCGGTCGGCGGGCACCATGACGCCGAGGTCGATGACCTCGTAGTTGTTACAGCCGAGGACCACGCCGACGATGTTCTTGCCGATGTCGTGGACGTCGCCCTTGACCGTTGCCATCACGATCTTGCCCCGAGCCTGGCGGTCGCCGGCGTCCTTCTCCGCCTCCATGAACGGCTGCAGATAGGCGACCGCGCGCTTCATCGCCCGGGCGCTCTTGACGACCTGGGGCAGGAACATCTTGCCGGCGCCGAAGAGGTCGCCGACCACCTTCATCCCGTCCATCAGCGGCCCCTCGATCACCGAGAGGGGCCGGCCGTACTTGAGCCGCGCCTCCTCGGCGTCCGCCTCGATGAAGTCGACCAGGCCGTGGACCAGCGCATGCGAGATCCGCTGCTCGACCGGGGCCTCTCGCCAGCCGAGGTCCAGCTCGCGCTTGGTTCCCGACGTCTCCACGCTCCGGGCGAAATCGACCAGCCGCTCGGTGGCGTCCGGGCGGCGGTCGAAGAGGACGTCCTCGACCAGCTCCTTCAGCTCTGCCGGCAGGTCCTCATAGACCGCCAGCTGGCCGGCATTGACGATGCCCATGTCCAGCCCGGCCTGGATCGCGTGGTAGAGGAAGGCCGAATGGATCGCCTCCCGGACCCGGTCGTTGCCGCGGAACGCGAAGCTCAAGTTGGAGATGCCGCCCGAGATGTGGGTGCCCGGGCAGCGGCGCTTGATCTCGGCTGCCGCCTCGATGAACGCCTTGGCGTAGCCAGCGTGCTCCTCCATCCCGGTGGCGACCGCGAGGATGGCGGGGTCGAAGACGATGTCCTCGGGCAGGAAGCCCGCCTGCTCGGTCAGGAGCTTGAAGGCTCGCTCGCAGATCTCCACCTTTCGTTCGGCGGTCTCGGCCTGGCCGCGCTCGTCGAAGGCCATGACGACGACCGCGGCGCCCATCGCGTGCGCCTTTCTAGCCTGCTCGAGGAAGGGCTCCTCGCCCTCCTTCAGGCTGAGTGAGTTGGCAACCCCCTTGCCCTGGACGCACTTGAGGCCGGCCTCGATGGTCCCCCAGCGCGAGCTGTCGACCATGATCGGGATCCGTGCGATCTCGGGCTCGGTGGCGACGAGGTTGAGAAACCTGGTCATCGCCAGCTCGGAGTCGAGCAGGTCGGCGTCCATGTTGACGTCGAGCAGGTTGGCGCCGCCGCGGACCTGCTCCAGCGCCACCGCCAGCGCTCCCGAGTAGTCCTCGGCCTCGATCAGCCGCCGGAACTTGGCCGAGCCGGTGACGTTGGTGCGCTCTCCGATCACGACGAAGCTCGAATCCGGGCCGATCTCGAACGGCTCCATCCCGCTGAACCGGGTCCGCGGATTGGGGTCGGGGATCCGGCGGGGAGCGATACCGGCCACCGCCCGGCGGATCTGGGCGATGTGCTCGGGCCCGGTCCCGCAGCAACCGCCCACCGCGTTGACGAACCCCGCCTCGGCGAACTCCTTCAGCAGCGCCGCCGTCGTCGGTGGCTGCTGGTCATAGCCGCCGAAAGCGTTCGGCAGACCGGCGTTCGGGTAGCAGAAGACGGGCACGCTGGCCACCCGGGCGAGGTCGGCGAGGTAGGGCCGCATCTCCTCCGCACCGAGCGAGCAGTTGATGCTTACGGCCAGCGGGTGGGCGTGCTCGACCGAGATCCAGAACGCCTCCACGGTCTGGCCGGAGAGGTTGCGACCGCTCCGGTCGACGATCGAGATCGAGATGACCAGGGGCAGCTCCGGCGCCACCGAGCGCGCCGCCGCTATGGCCGCCTTGCCGTTCAGGGTGTCGAAGATGGTCTCGATGATGAGCAGGTCCGCGCCGCCGTCGCGCAGCCCGCGGGCGGCCTCGGCATACCCCTCGAAGAGCTGGTCGTAGGTGACCGTCCGGTAGGAGGGATCGTCGACCCGCGGCGAGATCGAGAGGGTGACGTTGGTCGGTCCGAGCGATCCGGCGACGAAGCGGTCGTGGTAGCCGGCGACGACCCTCCGCGCGATCTCGGCGCTGGCCCTGTTCATCTCGTAGACGTATCCCTCGAGGCCGAAGTCGCGCTGGGAGATCGGGGTGGCGGTGAAGGTGTTGGTGGTGATCACGTCGGCCCCCGCGTCGAGGTACGCGCGATGGTTCTTCTCGACCAGGTCCGGCCGGGTCAGGCTGAGGATGTCTGGGTCGCCCTGCAACGGCTGCGGGTGCTCCGCGAAGCGCTCGCCCCGGTAGTCGCCCTCGGCCAGCTGCTCGCGCTGGAACATGGTCCCCGTCGCGCCGTCGAGGATCAGGATCCGTTGGGCGAGGAGGGACCGGATCCGCTGCAGAGGGGTGCGGGAAGCGCCGGCTTGCGTCATTTGAAGTGATCCATTCTCCCTGAGGCGCTCGATTCCACGCCTATTCGCCCAGAAAAGGGAGAGGCCCGGCCCCAATTGGGGAGCCGGGCCTCGAAGGGAGGGAGGGAGGCTAACTTGCGGAGCGGTACAGGGACCTGAGAGGGCCCCCGTCGTGACCCCGTTGCTTGCCGTGGCCGGCGCTCTTGCCGTTTCCGCTTCCGTTGTCGCGGCCCGCGGCGGCGGCGTTGACAGTGCCGTTTCCGCCGTTGGGCTTGCCATCGGCCGCGACGCCTGCTCCAGCGGCGGCGCCGGGCGTGGCGGCCTCGACGTTCGGGCGAGGGCTCCCCAACCGAGGGGTGACGGCCGCGGCGGAACGCGCAACGGGCGCGGCCGGGGTGGCCGGGGCGGCCACCGCCGGCGCCTGGGTTCCGGCCACCACCGCCAGGCCGGTTCGCGTCCAGACCGCGGGGTCGGGGCTGTGGGTGGCGACGGTGGCCGCCACCGCCCCGCCACCTCCGGCCGCCAGGGTCAGGACCACGATCCCGGCCGCGGTCTTGCTGGTCAGGGCCGCCAGGACGCCGGGGCCGGCTGCCGCGGAGACACCGGCGCCGATCGCGACCGCGACGAAGCGGCCGGCCAGCGGCGGCACCGCCTCGCCGACCACCGGGCCGAGGTGGCGATTGAGCTGCGCCTCGATGTAGGTCTCGAACGGATCAGACATCCACGGCCTCTTTCTCAGCAGAAACGTTCTCCGGCCGCTCAGTACCCGTCGGACGCGGAAGGTCGGGGCCCAACTCCCGGCGGAGCCGTTCCCGGGCGGCCGCCAGCCGCGAGGCCACGGTGCGTTCGGGGATGTCGAGGGACTGGGCGATCTCGCGGTTCGTGTAGCCGTGGTAATGGCGGAGCACGATCGCGGCCAGTTGCCTGGGGGGCAGCTTGCGGAGGGCCTTGATGAAGTCGCCCGAGAGCGCCCCGTCCGCCTGGGGATCGGCCTCGTGGGGGCGCCCGAGACGGCGGACCAGCTCACCCACCTCGCGGAGCTTCGCCCAGCGCCGGTAGGAGAGTGCCTGGTTGACCGCGATCCGGTGCAGCCAGGCCTCGGCCGGTGCCGACGGCTGCCACCGGGCCCAGTTCCGAAAGGCCTTGAGGTAGGCCTCCTGGAGGCAGTCCTCGGCCGCCGCACGGTCGCCCAGCATCAGCACCAGGGTGCCCAGCAGCCGGGGGTAGGTGGCCTGGTACAGCCGCTCGAAGTCAGCGGCCGACCCGGGCTGGTAACCCTCCTCCATCCACCCCTATGAACGCACATCGAGACGGCTTATTGGCTGCCCAGTTGTTGGCGGTGTGAAGGCGGCGAATTCGAGGAGGACCTGATTCGAGCTTGACAGTCGAACAAGTGTTCGACTAGGTTTCGATGCCAGAGCATGCCACTGCCGCCCTTCGACCCCGGCGCGCTGCCCGGCGAGGTGACCCTCGACCGGACCCTTCCCGGCGCGGCGGCCGAACTGGTCCCCATGCCGGCCGACATGCCCCAGGACCTGGTGCTCGCGCTCCGGGACCGCGGGATCGAGCAGCTCTACTCGCACCAGGCCGCCGCCCGCAGGGCAGCCCGCGCGGGTCGCCACCTGGTGGTCGTCACCCCGACCGCCAGCGGCAAGACGCTCTGCTATAACCTCCCGGTCCTGGAGCGGATCCTCGGGCGGCCGGAGAGCCGCGCGCTCTACCTCTTTCCCACCAAGGCGCTGGCCCAGGACCAGATGGTCGAGCTCGGCGAGATGGTCTCCCGGCTGCCGGTGCGGCTCCTCGTCCACACCTACGACGGCGACACCCCGGCCGGGCAGCGGACCGCCATCCGCGAGGCCGGCCACATCGTGCTCACCAACCCGGACATGCTCCACACCGGGATCCTTCCCCACCACACGCGCTGGCGAAAGCTCTTCAGCGGCCTCGAGTACGTCGTCATCGACGAGCTCCATACCTACCGCGGCCTCTTCGGCAGCCAGGTCGCCAACGTCATCCGCCGGCTGAAGCGGATCTGCCAGTTCTATGGCTCCTCGCCGCGCTTCCTCTGCGCCTCGGCCACCATCGCCAACCCCCGTCAGCTGGCGGAGCGGTTGCTCGAAGAGGCGGACGTCGAGCTGGTCGACCGCAACGGCGCGCCGCGCGGCGAGCGACGGATCGTCTTCTACAACCCGCCGCTTACCAATGCCGCCCTCGGAGTCCGGCGCTCCAGCCTGCTGGAGGGCTGCCGGATCGCCGCACCCTGGATCAGGCAGGGCGTGCAGACGATCGCCTTCTGCCGCTCCCGGGTGAGCGTCGAGGTGATGCTCAGCTACCTGCAGCAGTCGCTGGCACCGGCACTCGACGCCAGGCGAAAGGTCCGCGGCTACCGGGGCGGCTATCTTCCGCTGCGGCGGCGGGAGATCGAGGCCGGACTCCGCAGCGGCGAGGTGGTCGGTGTCGTCTCCACCAACGCGCTCGAGCTGGGCATCGACATCGGGAGCCTCCAGGCGGCGATCTTGGTCGGCTATCCGGGCACCATTGCCAGCACCTGGCAGCAGTTCGGGCGGGCCGGGCGGCGGACGGGCGGCATCGCCGTCTTCGTCGCCTCCTCCAATCCGCTCGACCAGTTCATCGTCCGCCACCCCGACTACTTTCTCGGCTCCAGCCCCGAGGAGGGGCTGATCGACGCCGACAACCTGCTGGTCCAGGCCGGCCACCTGCAGGCCGCGCTCTTCGAGCTCCCTTTCGCGGACCGGGAGAGATTCGGCGACTCCGACGTCGGACCCCTGCTCGACCTCTTTCAAGAGGACGGGGTGGCGAGCCGCTCCGGCGGCCGCTGGTACTGGAACCGGGAGTCGTTCCCCGCCGAGGGCGTCTCCCTCCGGCGGATGGCGGCCGACAACGTGGTCATCATCGACTCCTCCAACCCGCGCCCCGAAGTGATCGGCGAGATGGACCAGTTCTCGGCGCCGACCCTGCTCCACGAGGAGGCGATCTACCTCCAAGAGGGCGCCCAGTACCACGTCGACCGGCTCGACTGGGAGGAGAAGAAGGCTTACGTCCGTCCGGTCCAGGTGGATTACTACACGACAGCGCTGAACTCGCTCTCGATCCGCGTCCTCGAGGCCTTCGCCGGCCCTGACGGCGGGTCGGTCGAGCGTGCTCACGGGGAGGTGAAGCTCACCTCCCTGGCGACGATGTTCAAGAAGATCCGCTTCCAGACCCACGAGAACATCGGCTCCGGCCCGATCCGGCTGCCGGAGCAGACGCTCCACACCACCGCCTACTGGACGAGCCTCGCCGAGGATGCCTGGGCCGGGCTCGACCGCGACGAGATGGAGGCGGGGCTGCAGGGGATGGCCCACGCGCTCCGCCACGTCGCCTCGCTGCGCCTGATGTGCGATCCCCGCGACCTGGGCGCGGTGCCCGAGGTCCGCTCCCCCTACACGGGCCGGCCCACGGTGACCGTGTACGAGGTCTACCCAGGAGGCGTCGGCTACGCGGCGAGGCTGCACGAGCTCCACTGCGAGCTGCTGGAGGGCGCCGCCCAGCTGGTCGCCGAGTGTCCCTGTGCCGCCGGTTGCCCGTCCTGCGTCGGTCCGCTGCAAAACATCGAAGGAGCCAAGGACGCGTGTCTACGGATGCTCTCCGCAGTCGCCTTGCCAGCCTAGCCGGGGGAGGACCACCCACAGAACGGGAACGGGGCGGGTGGGTGGAACCGCCGCGCCGGCGTCCCCCGCGCGGCTTCGAGCCGGTCGAGAACGACTACGGCGTCGCCTGGCGCTGGGCGGAGGTGCTGCCGGTCGGGCGCCTCGACCGGGCCGAGGCCCGCTCCGAGCTGGGAGGTCTGGAGGTGGACGACTTCTGCTTCCTCGACACCGAGACGACCGGCCTGGCCGGTGGCACCGGCACCCAGGTCTTCACCGCCGCGGTGGCACGCCCGCACCCGAACGGCGTGGAGCTGGTGCAGCTGTTCTTGGCCGAGCCGAGTGACGAGCCGGCCTTCCTGGCCGCACTGGACGCCGAGCTGCAGCTCAGTCCGGGCCTGGCCACCTACAACGGGGGATCCTTCGACCTACCCCTGCTACGCACCCGCTGGCTGATGGCGCGGATGCCCGGCGAGCTGACCGAGGGAAGCCACCTGGACCTGCTCCACCTGAGCCGAAGCCTCCTGCGGCCGCGTCTGGACAGCTGCACCCTGCGCGCCGTGGAGGAGCGGCTACTTGGCTTCGAGCGGGAGGAGGACATCCCCGGCCACCTGATCCCCCAGGCGTACTTCGACTACCTGCGCACCGGCTGGAGCTCAGCCCTGGAGCCGACACTTGAGCACAACCGGCAGGACGTGCTGAGCCTCCAGCACCTGCTCCACCGCCTGCTCCACCGGCTCCGCGGCGCTGACTCGGCGATGCGCGCCTCTGACTGGCACGCGCTGGGCCGCCACCTGCTTCGCCGCGGCCGCCGCTCGGCCGCCTGGAGGGCGCTGCGGGCCGCGGCGGAGCTAGGCGACCTCGACGCCGCCTTCCTGATCGCCCGCCGGAAGGCGGTGGTACTGGAGTGGCGGCTGAAGCAGCCGCTGGCGGCGGTCCGGGTGGTCGAGGCGGCGATAGCCAGGATCGGGCCAGAGCCTGACCTCGAAAAGCGCCGGCTACGGCTCCGCCGTCGCCTCGACCGGGCGCATGACCCTGACCGGCGGCGTTCGCAGAATGGCCGCCAGCCGCTCCCCTTCCCCGACCAGGCCGTTGAGGCCCTCGAGGACGTGGGGGTCGTAGACCTTCCCGGAATCCTGGTTGAGCCGGTCGGCCGCCTCCAGCGGGCTCAGGCCTGCCCGGACCATCGCCTCGAAGGCCTCGGCGACGCCGAGGATGCGGGCCAGCAGCGGGATGTCGTCGCCTCGGAGCCCGTCCGGTGACCCGCTGCCGTCCCAGCACTCGTGGTGGTGGCGCAGGATCTCCGCCAGCTCGGGCAGGAAGCGGCCCCGGCGAACGACGTCCTCGTCCATCATCGGATGATCGGTCTCCCAATCGCGATGGCCCTTTTGGACGCCCGCCACGGCCCCCAGCACCCGGCCCGACTCGTGCATCAGAGCGGCGGAGCGGATCAGCTCGGCCTCGCCCTCCGGGCGCCCAAGCTTCTTGACCAGGGTCTCCGCGAAGGCCGCGATCCGGCTCGAGTGGCCCTCGCCGGCGGGGTCGTAGGCGTCCATGGAACGGGCGACAGCGACCACGATCTGCGGCCCCGCCTCGTTGATGGCGGCGAGGAGCGAGCGCGGGTCGTCGATGAACGCCCGGGAGAGCTGACCGGCGGCGGCGGAGCAGTCCCGGCCCGAGCGCTTGGCGAAGTAGAGGGCCTGGTCCGCCGCCATCACGAGCTCGTCCGGCCCGATCGCATCCCCCGGAGCGGAGCCGACCCCGATGCTGAAGGTGAGGTCGCGGGCGGGCGTGGCCGGGATCTTCGCGCGGCGGACGGCGGCGATCATGCGCTCGGCGGCCGAGCGAGCCTGGTCCTGGTCGGTGTCGGGGAGGATGACGGCGATCTCGTCGCCGCCATAGCGGGCGACCAGGTCATGGTCGCGCGTGGTCTTGCGGACCAGGTCCCCGGCGGCCTTGAGGATCTCGTCGCCGTGCCGGTGGCCCATGGTGTCGTTCACTGACTTGAAGTGGTCGACGTCGATCAGCATCACGCTGAAGGGGGTTCCCCGGCGCCGGAAGCGGGAGAACTCGAGGTCCAGGCGGTGCCGGAACTCCCGGTGGTTGAGCAGGCCGGTGAGCCCGTCGGTGATGGCCTCCCGCGTCTTGCGCTCGTAGCGGAGCGAGTTGGCGAGGGCGCCCGACGCGCTGCCGGCGAGCGCGTTGACGAGGAAGAACTGCTGGTCGGTGAAGGCCTGCGACTTGTTGTAGTGGCTCAACCGGAGCACCGCCGCGACCCGATTCTGGACGGAGATCGGCACCACGATCACCGAGAACGGCGGCTGCATCCCGAGCAGCCGAGCGTCCGGGTGACGCTCGTCCTTGATGTGGATGGCATCGCCGCTGGTGAGCACCTTCTCGATCAGCGCGTCGCCCTTGGCCATCGCCGCCTTGTCGCTGCGCCCGCCGCGCCCGTGGTAGGCGGCCAGTTGGAGCCGGCCTCCGTTGTTGAGGACCAGGGCGCCGGTCTCGGCGGACGTGATCCTGACCGCCTGCTGCAGCACGACCTCAAAGAGGTCGTTGACGTCGAGGCTGTAGGCCAGGGCGGAGCTCATCTGCTGGAGCGCCTCCGCCTGGGCGGCGCGCGAGATCGCGAGCCGGCGCTCGCGGATCAGCTCGTCGCCGATCAGCCCGGTGACCAGCGCGACGACCAGGAAGAGGAAGACGTTACCGAGGGACTCGAGGCCCAGCTGGGGGTGGCTGGTCACGTCCTGGAGGGTGGGCGCGGTGCCGCCCACGAACAGATAGATGAAGGAGACGACCAGCGCGCAGACGAGGCTGAAGGCGAGTCCGAAGCGGACGGCGCTGGCGATGATGGCGAGGAATAGAGCCAGGATGTAGGGGCTGGTGAGCCCGTTCGAGAAGTAGATCAGCGCGGCTCCCGCGAGGATGTCCACGACCATCGTGGCCAGCCCGAATTGGGGCCCCGGCTTATAGCCGCGGCTCAGCAGGATGGTCACCAATAGGTTGCCGAGCGCCCACACCCCCAGGACGCCGTCCACGACCAGCTGGACGCCGGCGAAGCGGATGCCGCCGAAGTTGTTGAGGACCAGGAGGACGAACAAGAAGATCCAGCGGAAGATCTCCGCGACGCGCTCCGCGACCGCCCGCCGGTCCGCGTCGAGGAACTCCTCGACCGCAGTGACGTGGGTCTGCTTCCCGAGCAGCGCCGAGATCGCCCCCATCCCAAAGCGGCTCACGGGTGGCAGCACTTTAGCATCGGGGCGCGGGCGCGGCGACCGGCTCTCCGTGAATACGCGTTGCAATACGCAAAGCGCAAATGGCACGCCGCAAGTTCGTCCCTATAATCCCGTTGGCTTTCAAGATGGCTGGGAGGGACCCCCTGACGATACGGCGCGCGGCCGATCGAAAATTCAGCCGCGGGCAGGCCGCGACCGAGTTCGCGATCAGCTCGATCATGCTGCTCCTCCTGGTCTCCGGCATCGTCGACCTCGGGCGCGCCTACTTCTACAACGTGTCGATGCACGGCGCAGCGCGCGAGGGCGCCCGGCACGCCGCCTGGTTCGACCCCGGCACCGACTCCAATCCCTACATGGACGACGTCGACGTGCTCTGTTCTGTCAACCAGAACCTGGCCGGCTCCGGTTTCCTGGCGACATTCCCTGACGGGACCCATCCGCCCTGTCCGGTCTCGACCCAGACCTCCGCCCAGAACTATCCCGGCAACCACACCAGCTGCCCCAACACCGGCAACGCCTTCAACAACCCGCCGGTGCCCACCAGCTTCAATCCCCCGGCCAACAACACGCCATTTCTCTACGCCTGCTACGCGACCCAGTCCGGCGGCTACGTCGGCGGCATGCCGGCGCCACCCGGTAACAACGCCTACTCGCAGGGTGACGTCGAGGTCATCCTCCTGATGTCGCTGGGCATCGTCACCCCCCTTGCCCAGTCGATCTTCCCCAGCGGGATCGGCATGGTCAGCTACGCGCACATCGCCGTCCAGGGGTCACCTCCGTAAATGCGGCGCCTGCTGACGCCGTCCTGGTTTCGCAGTGAGCGCTCTCAGTCGCTGACCGAGTTCTCGCTGATCGCGCCGATCCTGCTCCTGGTTCTCTTCGGGATCCTCGACTTCGGACGCGGGGTCTACTACCTGGTGACCATCGACCAGGCGGTCAATGAGGGGGCTCGAGTCGCCATTCGCGCCCCGACTCCGCCCAACCCCGACTTCTTCGCGCCCAACAACGCCCAGGTCGTATCGGCGGTGAAGGCCGAGGCGCCGGCGCTGGTGATCAACCAGCCAGCCTGCATCAACGGGCCGATCAACACTTCGAGCAACCCGAGCCTCCCGGCCAACACCGGCTGGATCTACGTCACCGCGCCGGGCGGAGTCGCCCCCTCGGGCACGCCCGCCAGCCCGGCCAACGCCCCCGGTGGCGAGGTCGCCGTGGCGGCCTCGGGCTCCTGCTACCAGGTGGTCCCGGCCGGGATCACCCCGGGCCAGGTCAACGTCCCGCTGCAGGTGACGATCAAATTCAACTTCGTACCCGTTACCCCTCTCATCGGACAGTTTCTGGCCTCCGGACACCCATGGATCTTGACTGGATATGCGGTTTATCGAACTGAGTACTGACGACACTCGGGGGCACCCCCGGCTGCGCGGGCGCCGGAGCCAGAAGGGCCAGGCGATCGTGCTCATCGGGCTGATGCTGCTGGTCCTCTTGGGCATGGTCGGCCTCGCCGTCGACGGCGGCCGGGCCTACGTGGACCGCCGGGAGGTCCAGGACGCCGTCGACGCCGGGTCCCTCGCCGCGGGGGACAACTTCCTCAACAGCAACTCCCAGTCCGCCGCGGAGAGCGCGGCGTCGAGGGAATACGCCGCCAACGAGAGGATCACGGGCAGCGAGACCGACACCAACTGGGGAACAGACCACGCCACCGCCAGCTGGAGTGGCTACCCGGGGACCTTCTCGATCGTCGTGGCGCACAACGCCTTCAACGGCACCGACTTCACGCTCACGGCGACGCACCGGCTGACCCTCGCCTTCATGCAGGCGCTCGGCATCCCGCCGCTGATCCAGGTCGCGGCGTCCGCCCGCTCGGTGGTCATGAGCCAGTCCCAGACGCCGGCGCTCCTGACACTCGGCCAGAACGGCTGCCCAGGCGGCCCCAACGGCAACTCGCTGGTGCTCCAGGGGAGCGCCAACGTCGCCATCATCGGCGCGCTCTACGCGGACGGATCGATCCAGGCCTCGTCCAACGCCACCTCCGTGACCGTCGCCGGCAACGCCTTCGACAACTGCGGCGGGGTTCCGGGCACGATCCAGATCGACTGCTACAACCCCAACACCAACCCCCCCTCTGACACCGGCATCCCCGTTTCCTCAGGCTGCCCCGCAGGGGACTACGCCGGCGCCGCCTACACGGGGGTTCCTCCCCTCCCCGACCCTGGCTACGCCGGCCCTTCGCTGGCCGGGCTCACCGTGCAGCCGAACCCGGGCACGAACGTGGTCCTCCAATCGGGTATCTACCCCAGTGATCCGAAGTTCCCTGCCAAAACCTCGTGCTATTTCCTCCGCCAGGGCGTCTACGAGTGGCAGGGCGGCTTCACGGCCAACGGCGGCGTCTTCAGCAACGAACTTCGTCCGCCCGACGAGGCGGCGCCAGGCAGCCTGACCACGCGTGCCAACCCCAATTTCTGGTACGGCACCGGCACCAACGTCGTCCAGTGCGACGGCTCCTTCTCGGTGGCCGCGGTCGACTCGCACAACAACAAGACCAAGCCACTCCAGCCCGGAGGGACCTGGGGGGTCTTCGTGACCTCGGTCCGCCAGCCGGTCGTCAACGGCACCCAGTACTACCGGGAGAGCGCTCCCTCGATGTGCAGGACGGTGACCCTCGATGGATCTTCCAAGGGCATCCAGGTTGCCGTCAGCAACGTGCCGGGAGCCACCTCATATAACGTCTATGGAAGCCCCAGCGGCTGCGGCGGCCCCTTCGGCTATCTCGGCAGCGTCCTCAACCCCGTCACCGAGTCCAACAGCAGCACCTCGACCTGCCCCGCCCTGCCGACCCTGCCGGTTACTTCATCTGTCACCGCCCCGACACCGGCCGCGAGCGGCATCCAGAACAGCTGCTCTTTGGGCTACGTGGTGTCCGACTACTTCGATGCTGGGACAGTGACCCTGAGCCCGTTCGCGGTCAGCCCCTCCTACTGCACGCTCAGCCCCTCGGGCCCGACGCCCGGCTGCCAGTACCCGTATGGATCCCCAACCGCCCCGGGCGCCAATGACGGCGGCCTTCAGGCTGGGACTTACCCGTCGAGCCCGCAGGACTCGCCCCTCAAGGACGTCATCAGCAACGGCGGCGGTGACCGGGCCAACGAGCACGAGTGCCGGCTCCAGACCTCGACCAGCACCGCCGCGCCCTGCGCGGGCGCCACCGTCACCCCCGGCGCGGTGCAGTTCTACTTCCCGCCCAACGCCTGCCTCGCCATCCAGGGCAGCACCAACAGCAACTTCGGCGACCTGTTCATCTTCGGAGGGCTGCAGTACTACGGGATCGTCCTCTACGCGCCCTCCGGCAACACCTGCGCGCTGATGAAGCTCGCCGGAGGATCCCAGACGACCCTCATCGGGACCATCTACACACCGACCGCCAACTTCAACATCCAGGGTGGTTCGCACACGGCGGTCGAGGGCCAGGTCATCGTCGGGACCGCGTCCATCGACGGCACCTCCGGCACAGCCATCACCTACGACCCCGGACTGGCACCTCCAGCACCTGGCGCGAAGCTGATCTACTAGACCCGGCCCCGCTAGGCTTCAGCCTGAGTGAAGGTCCTCGTCACCGGCGGAGCCGGGTTCATCGGCTCGCACCTCGTCGACGCCCTGGTCGCCCGTGGCGACGAGGTGCTGGTTTTGGACGACCTCTCCACCGGCAGCAGGGCCAATCTGAACCCCGCGGCGCGCTTCCACGAGCTCGACGTCCGGCAGGTCGCCGCTGCGGACCTGATCCGGGCCGAGAAGCCCGACGCGATCTCCCACCACGCCGCTCAGATGAGCGTCAGCCGCTCGGTCCGCGAACCGGTCTTCGACGCCGAGGTCAACGTGCTGGGCTCGCTCAACGTCGCCATGGCGGCTGCCGACGCCGGCAGCAGGTTGGTCTTCGCCTCGACCGGTGGCGCCCTCTACGGCGACGCCGAGGTCATCCCGACGGCGGAGTCCGCGCCGGCGTGGCCGGTCTCCCCCTACGGCATCGCCAAGCTCTCCTTCGAGCACTACCTCTTCGGCTTCCGGGCCCAGTTCGGGCTCAGCTACCTCGCGCTCCGCTACGCCAACGTCTACGGGCCTCGCCAGAACCCGCACGGGGAGGCCGGAGTGGTGGCGATCTTCTGCGAGGGGATGCTGGGGAAGCGCAGCTACCTGATCAACGGCACCGGCACCGACACCCGCGACTACGTCTACGTCCACGACGTGGTGGCCGCCAACCTTTTGGCGATCGACTCCGAGGCCTGCGACCACCTCAACGTCGGCACCGGCCGCCAGTCCGACACCAACACCATCCACCGCTTGGTCGCCGAAAGGTTGGGCAGGCCGCCCGACGCCGAGCACGGCCCCGCCCGGCCGGGTGACCTGCGGGCTTCAGCCCTCGACTCGTCGAAGATCCACCGACTGCTGGGCTGGAGTCCCAAGGTCTCGCTCGAGGACGGTATTGCCTCGACCGTCGACTGGTTCGTGGCTCAGGACCGAAGCCAGGACGGCACCGAGCGGTAGTTGCCCAGCGCCAGCGACGCGGGCTTGGAGAAGATCAGCTCGGCGTTGACGATCACGCCCAGGTAGTAGAGCCAGCGAAATCCGGGGTCGCTCACCTCGAACGCCACCACGAGCGCGAGGTTCAAGGCCAGCAGGAGCCCGACGGCGGCAGCCTTGCGGGTGGCCAGGCCGAGCACCAAGCAGAGGCCGACCAGCGTCTCGGCGATTCCCTGAACCACGGCCGCCAGGTACCAGTTGGGCGCTACCACGATCGCTAAGAACTCGTGCAGGCCCGGGATTGGGTTGACGGCTGCGGCACCCTGGATGATGCCCTTCATCCAACCCACCCCACCCCATTTCTGGCTGGCCCAGTAGAGCCAGAAGACGCCGACCACGACCCGGTAGAGCGAGCGCCAGAGCTCAGGCAGGCGCACGGCGTGAGACCCCGATGGCGGCCAGCAGGAGAACGACCAGCGGCACCCCGTAGTCGAACTCGGCCCAGAGCAGGAAGGGCGCGCTCCGGCCGGCGGCGTCGAGCAGCACGTCGAGCGGCTCGATGACGGCGTAGAAGCCGAGAATGGCCAGGTTGGCGAGCAGCATCGCGCTGGCCAACCGGCCGCGGACCACCCAGGCCAGAGCCCCCAGCAGCAGCAGCGCCAGGGCGGGACCGGCGAAGTCGAAGACCAGGTGGGAAGACAGGTCGAGCGGAGCGCTGGGCTGAGTGTGGAAGGAGTCGACGGTCAGTGGCAGGAAGCTGAAGCGGTAGCCCTGCACGATCAGCACCCCTGACCGCCCCATCGCATAGAGGGCGACCAGGTGCATCACCTCGTGAGTGGCGAGCGCGATGAGGTAGACGGCGACGCCGACGAGCCAGGCGCCCGCCGCCCGGCCGGCCCGGCTCAGCGCATGGCCCGCAGGACGGGATCCGTCGCCAGCTCGAAGGCGGCCGCCACCGGCCGCAGCCGGAGCCGCCGCAGCCGGTGCTGGACCGCTCCCTTGAGGATCGCAAAGCGCAGCTTGCGCTCGCTGAAATCGGAGTTGAACAGCAGGCGGTTGTGACGTATGTGGTGCCATTCGCCCTCCTGGCGACGCTCTTTGACGCGGCCGTAGAACCTGGTGCCGGGCAACGGGTAGGCGATCGTGTAGCTGACGTAGTCGAGAGGAAGGTGAGACGAGAACCTGATCGTCCTCGCCAGCGAGTCCTGGGTCTCGCCGAGGTAACCGACCATGAAGAAGCCGGCCGCCTTGATGCCGGCTCTGACACAGGCTTCGACCGCGGCCCGCGACTGCTCCGGCGTGATGCCCTTCTGCATCTGCTTCAGGACGCCCTCGTCGCCGGACTCGATGCCGAAGAAGATCCGCTTACAGCCGGCGCGCTTCATCTGCGCGAAGAGTTCGTGGTCGACGTGCGTCACGCGTGAGAGGCACTCCCAGGTCAGCGGGATTCGGGCGGCCTCGATGTCGCGGCAGAGCTCCATCGTGCGCTGGTAGTTGAGCGTGAAGAGGTCGTCGGACATCCAGACGTGGTCGTAGCCGAGAGCCGCGATCTCGCGCATCTCGGCGATGACCGACTCCGAGGAGCGCGACCGGAACAGGTCGCCGAAGACCGGCTTATGGCAGAAGTCGCAGCGGAAGGGGCAGCCGCGACTGGCCATCAGCGGCGTGGTGGCCTCCTTCCAGTGCCGCCTCCAGTAACGGATGTACTCGGCGTTGGGGAGATCGGCGCGGTGGGGCGGTGAGAGCACGCTCAGGTCCCTGCTCCGCGCCCGGCCCTCGGTCTTGACCACCGCGCCGGCAGACGACTTGAAGACCAGGCCCTTGATCTCCTCCCAGCGGCGGTCCTCGAGGTGACGCATGATCTCGACGATCGTCTCCTCGCCCTCGCCGACGGCGACCAGATCGAAGGCGTCCAGGAAGGGCTCCTGCTCGCCGCTCGGGTAGGGCCCACCCACGACCAGCAGGCCCTTGCCGCGAAGGTCAGCGGCGAGGCTGAACGCCTCGTCCTGCATGGTGATCATGCAGTAGATCCCGATCACCTTCGGGTGGAGGCGACTGACCTCGGCCAGGACCTCGGCGCGCTCGAGGAAGGTGTGGTCCAGCTGGCGAACCGAGTAGCCGGCGTTGCGGAGCGCGGAGGACAGGTAGGCGAGGCCCAGCGAGGGCATGATCCAGTGCCGCCCCTTGCGCGGTGCGCGCTGCGGGTAGATGAGGACGACGTCAACTTTCTCCATTTTGCTGCTCACCTCGCTCTGCCGACCGTGAGGTCGTATGACGTGGTCGTGAAACCGGGCCCGAAGACGATCTCGATCCCGCTGAAGTTGAGGTCAGGGCTGCGGACCTCGCGCGCTGCGTACATGCCCGCGGCGCCTTCAGGGCGGTCGACCGCCCATTCGAGGCCGGCGCTGCCCGAGCGGAAGCGTCCCCAGCCACCGGCGACGGGCGTCCAAGAGCCGACCTGGCTGCCGATCCGGGCCTGGCTGGCGTCGGCGAAGTCGTCGAAGGCGGCTGACAACTCGTTCAGGAGGACGACCTGCTGGAAGCCGGGGGCGAGATCGGCGGCGGCGACCTGGACGTCGATCCGGCCGGCCTCGACCCGGTAGGCGACGTCCACCCGGCCGCGGCTCGGGGCGGCCGTGAAGACGCGGTCCTGGTCGGTCCCCAGCCGGTCGAGCTGGAAGGACTTGAGCCAGGCGGGGTGCCCCGGGCTGGAGATGTCCACGGTCACAGCGCTGCCGCTGAAATAGTCACCGTCGGGGTACCGCACCAGCGGGACGCCAAAGCCCATGCCCTCGCCCGCCAGCGTGCCAGCGCCCGTCTCCAGGAAGACGCCCTTTTGGAGACCGGCAGTCTTTCCCTGCGCGGGCTGGTCGGTCGGGCTGAGGTCGGCGAGGGCCGACCCGGTGACCCAGGCGCAGAATCGCTCCGGCGGCAGCGAGTAGACGTGGGCGAGCTTGCCCCCGGCGACGTTGTAGGCCGCCTGGTCGCCGAGGAGCTGAAAGGGCGGGGGCGGCTGTAAGCCGGTGGCCAGGCCGGGGAAGACCGAGCTGAGCCGGTAGTAGCTGATGTCCTCGCTGACGACCGTCGAGACCATCCGGTCGCGCAGCCAGCCGGTCGCCAGCACCGGGTCAGAGGGCAGGTCCTGGGAGCCGTAAATCTGGGCCGGCTGCTTGCCGCTGTAGTAAGCCGCCACCGGCGAGTCGGTCAGCAGCGCGCCCGGCTGGGCGCCGGCGACTCGGCCGGCCTCGGCAAGCCCTCGGTCGATGGCCGAAAACCCGGCCAGCACCGGCAGGAAGGCGACGGTGACGAGCCCGGCGGCGATCGCGGCACCAGCCCCCAGCAGGCGAGGGTGGCGATCGAGGCCGGCGGCGGCCAAAAGGGCCAGTCCGGGCAACGCCAGGTAGTAGTAGCGGTGGCTGCCGCTGTAGATTCCGGCCGCGACCAGCGCCGTCAGCACCCCGAGGTAGAGCACGCCGGGCAGGACCAGCAGGCGCAGCCGCTGAAGGGCTTCGGTCTGCAGGTAGACCCGGAGCCCGAGCGGCGCCAGCACCGCCAGGGGGAGGCTGGCCAGCAGAAAGTAGCCGAGGAAGGCCAGCGCGCGGCCGCCGGGGTCGGGGTTGAGGTCGCCGCGGGCCACCGCTGATCCGACCTCCTGCGCGGCTCGGGCGACGGAGTGGGTCGCCTCCCCGGCGCCCAGCTGGAGGAGGGCCAGAACGGCGAGGGCGGGCATCGCCCAGGCCAGCCGCTGGGACGCCCTCCGGCCGCCTCGCGCCAGGAGCGCGGTGGCAATCATGACGGCGAGGAGGCAAACGATCCAGAGCCAGGCCTTGGTCCCGGTTAGGCAGGCGAGCACGGCCCAGGAGGCGGCCAGCGCGTAACGCCGAGCGAGCACTGAGGCGGACGCAGCCGTGATCGCCAGCAGCAGCAGCGGCTCGGCGACCGCCGAGGTCGCGGTGAGCAGGAAGATCGGGTTCAGCGCCAAGAGCAGGACCGCCAGCCGCCCCTGGCGGCGGGTCGGGGCCAGCCGGGTGACCAGTGCCAGCGTGATCAGTGCGAGGACGACGTTGGTCACCTTGAGCGCGAAGAGGTCGTGCCAGCCGGCCAGCCGGAGGACGGCGGCCGCCAGGAGGCTGTAACCGGGCAGCCAGGTGTCCTCCATGCCGAAGAGCGGGTCAGCGAGGTGGCCGGTGGTGACCAGGTTGGCGGCCAAAAACCAGTGCTGGAACGAGTCCTCGAAGGGGTCAGGCCACGCCGTGAGCGCGAACAGAAGCACTGCCGGGGCCGCCAGCAGCCCGAGCAAGGGCAGCGCCGAGCGAAGTCCCGCCAGCGCCCGGGTGCCGAGCCGGCGGACGGTCAGCACCTCGACCGCCTGGACGGCGCTGTAGATCGAGAGGTAGAGGAAGCCGATCGAGAAGATCAGCGAGTAGGCGGCGATCAGCCACTCGCCCAGCTCCAGCGCGTACCCGCACAGCAGCAGACCGGCGCTGCCCAGCAGCAGCTCGGCCAGCGCCGCCGGATCTGCGGCGTGGACATAGGCGTGGTCGCGCCACTCACCGTGCTGGCCCTCGATCCGAAACTTGGGCGTGCGCTTGAAGACGCCGCCGGGCCGCAGGGCGCGGATGAGCGCTGCCAGTACCGTCGCCGAGGTCCCGGCGCCGACGAAGGACCAGGCCAGGATCCCCGGGACGCGCCGCCACCAGCGGGGCCCCGACCGCCACTGAGCGACCGAGAAGCCGACCGGGGGCGCCAGGCTCAGCAGGTTGACCAGCACCGTGACGCGGACCATCCCGAAGTAGGGGCTGTGGTCGGCCTTCGCCAGGAGGAGGACCGGGTAGCAGGCGAGCTGGAGAAGCATCAGCGCCGGCGCCAGGTAGGCCAGGAGGTGGAGGCAGGCCTGGAACTTCTCGGCCGGCGAGCGACTCGACCGGAGGACTGAGGGGAGCAGCCGGATTGCGGTCTGGAAGCTGCCGGTCGCCCAGCGCGACTGCTGGCCGCGGTAGGCGTTGACGGCTACCGGCAGCTCCTGGGGCACCTCCAGGCCCTCCAGGAAACGCGCCTTCCAGCCCCGGAGCTGGGCACGATAGCTGAGGTCCAGGTCCTCGGTGAGCGTCGCCGCCGACCAGCCGCCGGCGTCCTCGATCGCCTCCCGCCGCCAGATCCCGGCGGTGCCCGTGAAGTTGGTCGGGTAACCGGCGGCCGGGCGCACCGACTGCTCGACCCGGAAGTGGAAGTCGACCATCAGCGACTGCAGCCGGGTGAAGACCGAGTACTCGCGGTTCAGGTGCCCCCAGCGGGCCTGGACGAAGCCGGTCCGGGGATCGTCGAACCCGGCCACCGCGCGGCGCAGGAAGTCCGGGCCGGGAAGGAAGTCCGCGTCGAAGATGGCGACCAGGGACGCGTCCGTCCGCTCCAGGCCGTGCGCCAGGGCGCCCGCCTTGTAGCCCTCCCGTGACGACCTCCGGAGGTGGCTGACACAGAGCCCGCGGCGCCGCCAGTGGGCGACCCGTTCGGCGACGATGGCGACGGTCTCATCGTCGGAGTCGTCCAGCACCTGGATCTCCAGCCGATCCTTCGGCCAGTCGAGTCGGCCGGTTGCGTCGATCAGCCGCCGGGCGACGTAGCGCTCGTTGTAGATGGGGAGCTGGACGGCCACCAGCGGCTCGTCCGTGGTGAACGGCAGCGGCAGGGTCGCGGCCGGCAGGCGAAGCGCGCGGATGCTCAGGAAGACGAGGTTGCAGCCGTAGGCGAAGAGGAAGCCGCTGGAGAGCGTCACCAAGACGAGGGCGGCGATGATCAAGCGGGCCTGACCCTCCGGCTCACTCTTCGAAGAGGGCGTAGGGATGCATCGTCGCCCGGACGAAGGCCACCCGGTCCAGCGCCTCCGGGCGCCCGCGACGCGTCCATTGCATATATCGCCAGGCGGCGCGGCCGAGCACCCTCGCCGGCCCGTCGAGGCAGGCGGGAAAGAGCCAGGCCGGCAGCCGGCGCCGGACTGTCTGGTCGGCGGCTACGGGGCGGAGGCTGAGCTGCGGGAACTGGTCGCCAAGGCGTGGGTTGGCGCGGTAGGCCCCCGCCAGGAAGCGGCCGCCAACCACCGGCTGGGCGACCAGCAGCTCGTAGGCCATGTCGGCGTCGGTGCGCCGCAAGGGGAAGCAGTCCGCGCGCTCGAGCACCAGGTTGGCGGTCATCAGCCGGGGGACCAGCGGGCGCGCGGTGTGGGCGTCGACCGGCTTGCGCCGGTGGCGGACCGCGTGGAGGACCGCCAGCAGGTTCAGGGCAACGTACGCCAGGTGGCGGTGGCCATCCTCGACGACCAGGTTCAGATCCACGTCGTCGGTTTCCCGGAAGCCGCCGCTGGCGAGCGAACCGGCGATGGACACGGCGATCACGAATGGGCACCAGGCGGCGAGGTTTCTAGCGAACAGTTCCGCCTCGCGGCGGTAGCGGTCGGCCGCCAGTTGGTGGCCTGCCTGCCGGCGCGCGATGGCCGCCGTGCAGTGGCTGAGACCGCCCGCGGTGACCAGGCCCTGTTCCTGCCCGAGCCCGGCTGAGGGGAGCGCGGCCAGGACCTGGCCAGGGCTCACCGGCCCTCCCAAGCAGAGCTCGCCGAGGCGGGCGGCCCCAACCGCGTAGCCACGCCGCTCGAGGATGGCGACGGTCGTGCGAAGCCGGTCCGGCAGGCTCGCTGTGGCTGGTGGAGCGCCGAGGGCCGTGGCCAAGTCGTGAGGATTACGGGCCTCGGTTACGGCCCGGTCGTCCGCTGGGCGGCTACTCCGTCCAGCCCTCCAGCGGATCGGCGACCGGCGGCCGTCCCGAGCCCGCTAGCGGCTGCACGTCGTAGCCGATCGGCTTGAGCGCCTCGCGCAGCCACTGGAGGGCCGTCGATTCGGTGTTCGCCCACACCCTAGGGTCGGCGGCGGGCACACCGGTGTCGATGATGATCCGGCCCACGATGCGGAGGAGGTGGCGGGCCAGCGGCGCGGCCTCGGGAACCGAGAAATCGAGGTCGGCGAGCGCGCGGGTGATCGCGAAGCAGGCCATGTTCAGGTTCTCGGCCTCGGTCGGGCGCCCGATCTCGAAGTTGCCCTCCGCCATCTCGGTTCTCGACTCTATAGCTTGCGCCGCCCACACCCGCGGCAGGTCTCGCCGGTCGTTGGCGGTATCATTCCTTGTCCGCCTCCGACGGGAAATGGAGGCGCGCTGGGGGTTTTTTTCAACTTATGGACCTGACCGAACCGGTACTCCTCACACCCGAAGGGCTAGAGCGCCTCAAGTCCGAGCTGGAGGTTCAGCGTGGCCGCCGGGCCGAGGCGGCGGATCGCCTCAAGGAGGCCTTCCAGCCGGGCGACATCGAGGACAACCCCGAGTACGAGCAGGCCAAAGAAGAGGTCGGCATGGTCGACAGCCGGATTTACGAGCTGGAGGAGATGATCGGCCGCGCCGAGATCATCCATGAGCACCATTCCAACGTCGCCGAGCCCGGCTCCACGATCGAGGTCCAGGACGCCGATGGGAACGTCGACACCTATCACCTGGTCGGAGCCGTCGAGAGCGATCCCGGAGAGGGCCGGATTTCCGTCGACTCGCCGGTCGGCCGCGCCCTGGTCGGCAAAAAGAAGGGCGACAAGGTCGCCGTGAACGTGCCCCAGGGGACGCTGACTTTGACCATCAGGTCGGTCAAGTAGGACTGGCCGGCCCCGTTTAGGGGAATCATCTCCACCCGCAATGGAATCCAGCGGCGGCGGGGCCGACCTCTCCGAGCTGCACGTCGCCCTCGACCGGCTGCGCGGCCAGCTCTGCCACTGCGGGATGAAGGGTGAGTGCCTCGGCTGCAAGGGCATCGAGATGGTCCGCCAGCAGGCCCAGGCGGTCGTTGCGGCCGCCTCCCAGCCGGTCCTGATCCAGGTGGCCCAGGAGGCCGCCATGAAGGACATGGCCAACCAGTTCGAGGGTATGGCCGAACGGCTGATGAGCGACCCCGAGATCCGGCGCGCCGCCGAGGCCATGCAGGAACAGGTAATGAGCGACCCCGAGACGCGCCGGCTCCTGGAAGACTTGATGAAGCGGCTCGGTGGTCCCCCGCCGGGCGAGGACTAGCCGAGCCGCGTTTGGTCCGCCGCTGATATAGAAGATCCTTGTAGGGGTCAGGATGGACCTGACCTCTGCGGGGAGACCGGCGTGCCGCTATTCGGCTTGAGACCGTCGGGGCTAATACCGGCCCTCGCCCTTTGACTGAGGCGGAGATTGGGTTCCAACGGCAAAGAGCGGAGGTGGCGCATCAGCGGACGCAGGTCAGAGGTAAGCGAGCACCCCTGGGGTCGACCAAACAGAAGGAGGGCGCCATGAGCGCTGTGGTCGGCATTGATGTCGGGGCGTACAAACACGCCGCCGCGGTCTGTAGGCCGGGTGAACGGGAGGCGGAGCGAGCTGTCTTGCGGCTGTCCGCGAACCGGGTCGGGTTCGACGAACTGGACCGCTGGCTGGAGCGCCAGGGCCCGGTCGAGCGGGTGGTGCTGGAGTCGAGCGGACACTATTACTGGCCGCTGGCGAGCCACCTCCACCGGGGCGGCTACCGGGTGGCGGTTGTCAACCCACTGCAGGCCAAATACTTTGCCAAGAGCCGGATGCAGCGGAGCAAGTCGGACCCCGCCGATGCCCGCACACTGGCGGCGTTGGGTATGAGCGAGGAACCACGGGTCAAGGACCCCCTCCTGGGCGCCGAGGCCAAAGAGGCGGCCCGCTTTTGGGGCGGCCTGGTCAAAGAGCAGGGTCAGGTCCGCCAGAAGCTGTTGAGGCTGGTGGAGATTGGCTTCCCCGAACTGAAGGAGTGCTTTGAAGACCCGCTCTGCGAGACCGCCCTGGCTGTTCTCAGAGAAGCCCCGACAGCACGCGCGGCTGCCCGCAAGCGGGTCTCAACGCTGGCCGATGCAACCAGGCCAGGCGGCCGGCGCCGGTTGGGGGAGAACAAGGCCCGCCGGCTCCAGGAGCTGGCCAAGGACACCATCGCGCCACCCGAGTTGGATGCCCAGATGGGCTTCGAGGTCGGGATGCTAATCCAACAGTTCGACCTGCTCGATAAGCAGATCGAGATTGCCGAGCAGCGGGTCTCTGAGGTTCTCGACTCGGAGCTGGCCCACAGGCTGCAGACCATTCCCGGGGTGGGGCCGGCGCTGGCCGCCACCTTCATCGCCGAGATCGGCGACATCTGGCGCTTCGACGAGTTCGACCAGCTCGCCGCCTACGCCGGTGTCCACCCCAAAGAGCAGAGCTCAGGCACCAAGGGCCAGAACCCGGAGACCAGCTGGCACATGGCCAAGACCGGCAACGCCTTCATTCGCTCCGCCGCCTACCGGATGGCCGTCGTCGGTACCCAGCACAACCCGGTCATTCGCGCTCACTACCTAAGGAAGCGAGCTCAGGGCAAGACCGCAATGAATGCTTTGGGTCACTGCATGTCCAAATCCCTGGCCATCGTCTGGGGCGTCTGGCGCTCGGGGCGCGATTTCGATCCCAACCTTTGAGGGCCCAGAACTTGACAAGACCCTATGGGTTCTAGACGGCGGGCGTCGGGCTGGCCGAGGCGCCGCCCTTACGGACGCTGTTCCAGAGCGGCGGGTCACCGGCCTGGAACTTGGCCAGGAGCTTGTCCTCCTGGGCCTGGGTGAGCTTCCCGGCGGCGACCGCGGCATCCAGCTTCGGCTTGAGCGCGGCGACCACCTTGGCCTTGAACTGGTCCTCGCTGACGCCCTGGGCCGTGGCGACCTGGGACAGCGTCTGGCGGCCCTTGAGGTCGGTCATCAGCTGGGTTTCGCTGATCCCCAGCGCGGAGGCGGCCGCGGCAAGGTAGTCGCGGGTCGCGACGCCGGCCATGGCCCCACGGGCGCCCGCGCCGCCGGCGCCGAGGGCGCAGAGGTTGGCGGCCGAGAGCCTGGCGTCGATCTTGTCGGCCCGTGCCTGGGTCAGCTTCCCGGCGGCGACCTCGTCCTGGACGGTCTGCTTGGCCGCCGCGATGCCGGCGCCGTCGAGCTTGCTGGAGGAGATGTTCAGCTGCGCCGCCAGGTGGCCGAGGAAGTTCTGGCACGCGGCCGCCCGGCCGGTGCCGGAGGGGGCGGACGCCGAAGGCCTGGGCGTCGGGGTGGAGCTGGCCGCGAGGAACGAGCCAACCCCGAGCCCAGCCGCGGACGCGGTGATTGCGACGGCGGCGCCGGCCAGCAGGACTGCCCCGGCGACCGGAAGGGCTATGCGGAGTAGGCGGGTGGTTCTCATTTACCTCACAGCCTGCCCCGCGGCTGTCAACGGGTAAACGCTTTACGGGTAAACCTTTTGTAAGTACGGCGAGCGTCCCGCCTGGCAATAGACTGGCCGAGATGGAGCCCACCCCGACTCACCTGGCCTGGGCCGGACGGCATGCCGTCGAGCTTTACGTGCGCACCTACACGACGATGCTGCAAAGCTCCGGGGAGATCCGCATCGACGCCCTCCAGCAGGCCCACATGGGCATGCAGAGCTCACTGCACCCGCTCGCCTCCGAGCCGCGGGTTGACATGGGCGCCCTGATCTACGCCACCCGCCGGCTGCCGGCCGCCGTCGCCCAGTCCCGCCGCGTGATCCTCGGCCAGAGCGCGGGATCCATCCGCGCCGAGTTGGGCGTCGACATTCTCGCCTGGCACAAGGTGGAGGCGCCGGCTCGGCGACGCCGCTGGTACCACGACGGGAAGGAGACGATCGCGGCCCTCATCGCTTCCGCCTCCGACGTGGACGACCTCGTCCCCACCCTGGTCGCCTACCAGCTGGAGTGGAACAAGATGCACGCCCTGCTCCAGCAGGTCCCCCAGGGCGGCGAGCAGGCTGCGATCGGGGCCGGCGACGAGGACTGGGTTCGCCTCCAGCAGGCATGGGCGTTCGGGTTCGAAGAGACGCTGAACGTCGTGCGCAGGCGGCCCTGCGAGATGACGCTTCGAACCATCGGCAGCACCGACGTCGGCTACGCTCGCGGTGCTCACCGGTGGTGGACGCCGATCGGCAGCGCGATGTCGGAGATGAGCATCGCGAGCGCGCCCGTCTACTTCGTCTCCTCCAACCTCCACAGCCTGGTCAACGTCCTCTCGGGCGTCGCCCGCCGGCTGGAGGGCGAGATCACAGACTTCGTCCGCGACCACGACTCCGAGCTCCACAGCGAGCTCGCCCACATCGAGGCGGGCGAGGTCTCCGCCTCGCGGGACAACTGGCTCTACTTCGCCGCCCGCGTGCTCTTCGACAGCCACCCTAAAAAGGGCGAGTTCAGCCGGCTCCGGGCGCGGTTTGAGCGGGAGGGCGGCATCCGCCACATCAAGGCCCGGGCAGGCGTTGCCGAGTCCTCCGCCCAGGTCTTCAAGCTGTCGGACCTCGATCCGACCTGCTTCGACCCGCGGGTGGGCAAGGTCGACCCGCTGGCGTTGAAGGCGTCGGACGCGGCGATCGTCAACATCGACTACCCGCTCGGATTCGCGTCCTACTACCTCCTGCGCGAGGTGGCGGAGCAGGTGGGCCACCTGCGCGGCGTCTACGTGATGGGCAAGGCGGCCACCCTCAACGCCGCGGTCGGCGACGTGATGATCTGCAACTCGGTCTACGACGAGCATTCCGGCAACACCTACTGGCTGGAGAACTGCTTCACCGCCGCCGACGTGCAGCCGCACCTGGTCTACGGCTCGGCCCTCGACAACCAGCGAGCCGTCACCGTGCGAGGCACCTTCCTCCAGAACCGGGACTACCTGGAGTTCTACTACCAGGGCCGGTACACGGTCGTCGAGATGGAGGCGGGTCCATTCCTCGACGCCTGTTTTGAGGCATCCATGCCCGGCCGGCACCCGGTCCGCGAGAACGTCAACATGACCCGTCTCGGCTTCGACCTGGGCATCGTCCACTACGCCTCCGATACGCCCTATACACAGGCGCGCACGCTCGGTGCGCGCGGGCTGAGCTACCGCGGGATGGACTCCACCTACGCCTCGGCGGTGGCGGTCGCCCGGCGGATCCTCAGCCGCGAAGGAGCCCTCCTGGCGTAGCCGATTTCTGATATTCCTTCTTGCAGCAAATCACCCTGACACGCTATATCTTGAAAGTGCTCGACCACCACGCCGACGGGGGAGGAGGAATCGACTTGCCGCGCCCCCGGGCCGGCGGCGCCGCCTCCGGCTGGGAGACCGAGGAGATGTTCCGGCTTCTGGTCTCCGGCGTGAAGGACTACGCCATCTTCATGCTCGACCCCGAGGGCCGGGTCATGACCTGGAACGCCGGCGCCCGGCGGATCAAGGGCTACCGGGCAGAGGAGATCATCGGTCAGCACTTCAGCGTCTTCTATCCCGAGGAGGAGTCCCGGAGCGGCAAGCCTCAGTGGGAGCTGGTCGTCGCAGCCGCCGAGGGGGCCATCGAGCTGGAGGGAATCCGCATCCGCAAGGACGGGAGCACCTTTTGGGCCAACGTCGTCATCACCGCGCTGCGCGACGACAAGGGCGTCCTCCGCGGCTACGCCAAGGTCACCCGCGACATCAGCCAGCGCAAGGAGGAGGAGCGGATCCGCCTCGAGCAGCAGCGCGCTGAGGCCGACAAGCTGCGCGAGCACGCGCGCCGGATGTCGCTGCTCGAGAGCAGCAAGACCGAATTTTTGAACCTCGCCTCCCACGAGCTTCGGGGACCCCTTGTCGTCGCCCGCGGTTACTTCTCGCTGCTCGAGGACGGCTCTTTGACCCCCGACCAGTTCCTCGAGGTCGCCCCCCTGGTCAGCGCCAAGCTGGCCCAGATGGAGGTCCTCGTCCGCCAGCTGTTGGAGACGGCCCGGCTCGAGTCCGACCAGCTCGAGCTCACCCGCGAGGACGTCGAGCTGCGCGCCATCGTGAACGAGCAGGCGGGGGTGTTCTCCCCCCTGCTGACGGACCAGCACCGACTCGAGGTCAGCCTCCCCGAGAGCGAGGTCTGGGTCTTCGGGGACAGGGTCCGGCTGTCGGCGGTGATCCTCAATCTGATCGACAACGCGGTCAAGTACTCGCCGGGCGGCGGGTTGGTCGAGGTGCTGGTGACCATCGGGGGCGACCACGCCTTCGTCTCGGTCCGTGACCAGGGCCTGGGCGTCAGCGACGAGAACCTGGACCGTCTCTTCACCCGCTTCGGCCGGATCGACAATCCGGAGGCGCGCCACATCGGCGGCACCGGCCTCGGCCTCTACCTGAGCCGGGAGATAGCGCGGCGCCATGGGGGCGACATCCTGGTCGAATCGGAAGAGGGCCAGGGCAGCCGCTTCACCCTCAGCCTGCCGCTCGGGGTGGCCGACGCGCCCGCCGGCGGCACCCGACGACCGGCCTGAATCCAAGCTAAGCGCTTAATCAGCCCTTAACAGAGCCTATACGCTCTTCAGTGGAGGACGTCCGAGAAATGAGATTCAGCCTGGTTCCCCAGGAGCGCCGGTTCTACGACCTCTTCGCCAAGCAGGGCCAGCTGGTGCACGACACCCTGGTCGAGCTCAGCAAGAGCCTCCTGGAGGGGCGCTCGCGCCACCCCCGCCTGCGGGATCTCGAGCACCAGGCCGACGATGTGGCGCACGAGATCTACCGGTTGGTCAACCAGACCTTCGTCACCCCGATCGAGCGGGAGGACATCCTCGCCCTCGCCTCGGCCATGGACGACATCGTGGACCTCGCCGAGGAGGTCTCCGACAAGATCGACCTCTACCAGGTGAAGGAGATCACCGAGGCCGCCCGCCGGATGGGCGAGAACCTCGCCAAGGCGGGCGACATCCTGCAGCGCGCCCTCGAGGACCTCGAGGGCTTCAAGGAGCTGGAGCCGCGCTGGATCGAGATCCACCGCCTGGAGAACGAGACGGACCTCCTCACCCGCGAGGCGCTTGCGGCCCTCTTCACCGAGGAGCAGACGCCGGCCAACCTGGTCAAGTGGAAGG
>DATLQT010000085.1:0-10403 GCA_035535055.1 Candidatus Dormiibacterota bacterium
TAAGCGCCAGGGCATGGCCGGGAGCCCCCGGCCCAAAGACCCCCAGAGGCATAAGCCGATGGACAACGTGCGAGAACTCCAACGCCGGCTATACGTGGCGGCCAAGCGGTCGCCGGAGCGGCGTTTCCATGCCCTCTACGATCGGGCCTGGAGAAGTGACGTTCTCCAGGAAGCGTGGAAGCGTGGAAGCGGGTGCGCTCGAATCGGGGAGCGGCCGGGGTGGATCGGGAGACCCTGGCGGACATCGAGGGATACGGCGCGGAGCGCATGCTCCAAGACCTAGACCTCAGAGAGGGCCGGGAGGGCTTCGACTTTCTGGGCTGTCACTTTCACGCCAGGGTCTCCGGTCGGTTGCTGGAGAAAGGCATTCGCCGTTACTACCTGCAGCGGCGGCCGTCAGTCCGAAGCATGAAGCGGATACGCCACAGGGTGAAGGAGCTGACCGGTCGCAACCGCAACGGAGGGAAGGATGTTCGGGTGCTCATCAGTGACCTGAATCCGGTCCTGCGCGGCTGGGGCAACCACTTCCGCACCGGTAACGCCGCGCGCAAGTTCAACCGGCTGGACTCGTACGTTTGGAGGCGTCTCAAAGCCTTCCTCGCGAAGCGCTACGGGCGGAACCTGCGGCCGAGGCATTTCGAAACAATGGACTCGCGAGTCTTTCTGGCAGCAAGGACTGCACCGGCTTCGAGGCACCATCCGATATCCGGAGGCAGCGTAACCATGCGCAGAAGACCATCGGTGAGCCGTGTGCGGGAAAATCGCTTGCACGGCCCGACAGGGGGAAGGGGAGACGGGTCCGCAGTGCGGGCACCGCGCCCCTAACTACCGATGCGCCTCTTTCGACCCCAGCCCCGGATCGCGCTCGCGGCGGCCGCAGAGGCGGACGCGATCGCCGCGCTCTGCCGCCGGGCCTGGGAACCCTTCCGGGGCCGGATCGACGAGCGGGTGATCGTCGACCAGGTGCCGTCAGCCGACGAGGTGACCACGTGGCTCACCGGGGGTTTCGAGCTGTTCACAGCGACGCTCGACGGCGAGCTGGCCGGCGTCATCCGCTGCAGCTTCCCCACCGGCACCTGCTTCGCCGACCGGCTGGCGGTGGCGCCCGAACGCTCCGGCGACGGCGTCGGCAGGGCGCTGGCCGAGCACGCCATCGCGCGAGCCCGCCGCGCCGGGGTCACCAAGGTCTGGGTGCAGGCGCCGACCAAGCTGGAGGAATACGTGCAGCTCTATCGATCGCTCGGTTTCCGGGAGTCGGCGCACCTGCGGGCCCACCAGTGGGAGGAGGACGTGACCCTCCTCGAGCTGCACCTGTGACCCCCGTCATCCGGACCGAACGGCTGATCCTCCGTTGCGTCACCGATGCCGACGTGCCCGCGCTGCTCCGCTTCTTCGACGAGAACCGAGAGCACATGGCGCCCTGGGAGCCGCCCCGACCGGCCGACTTCGACACCGAGGACTTCTGGCGCATCCAGGTGGGTCGCCACCGCCGGGCCTTCGAGACCGGCAGCGCGGTGATGCTCTTCCTCTTCCCGAAAGAGGACCCCTCCGAGGTGATCGGCCAGATCTCCTACACCTCCATCGTCCGCGGCCCCGCCGACATGTGCATCGTCGGCTACGCGTTGGCGGCGAAAGCCCAGGGCCAGGGCTATATGCACGAGGGCCTCAGCGCGTCGCTGGACTACGTCTTCGGCGACCTGAACCTGCACCGGGTGATGGCCAACTTCATGCCCCACAACATCCGCAGCAACGCCGTGCTGCGCCGGTTGGGCTTCAGCGTCGAGGGCTATGCGCGCGACTACCTCTATATCGATGGTGCGTGGCGCGACCACGTCCTGACCTCGCTCACCAACCCCAGTTGGAGGCTGGGGGACTAACCGCCGCCGGGGCCGCCCTCCAGGCCCGGCCGGGTCATCTTGGCCGGGTCGAGGACTTTGGCCAGCGTCTTCTCGTCGATGCCCTTCTCGCGCGCCAGCTCGCGGATGGTGCGGCCCGTCCGCCCGGCCTCCTTGGCGATCTTGGCAGCCTCGTCGTAGCCGAGGACCGGGGCCAGGGCGGTGGCCAGCATGAGGCCCTTCTCGACCGTCTCCGGTCCGCGTGCGGTGGCCTCGATCCCGTCCACGCAGCGGCCCGCGAAGTTCGCCGCCGAGCGCGCGAGCAGCTCGATCGACTCCAGGCTCGCGACTGCCGCCAGCGGCATCATCACGTTCAGCTCGAAGTAACTCCCGGACTGGCCACAGAGCGTCACCGTCGCGTCATTTCCGATCACGCGCGCGCAGGCCATGGTCAGCGATTCGATGATCACTGGGTTGACCTTGCCGGGCATGATGCTGCTTCCGGGCTGCACCTCGGGCAGGTTGAGCTCGCCGATCCCTGCCCGAGGCCCGCTCCCCATCAGTCGGATGTCGCCGCCGATCTTCCAGAGGCTGACCGCGACGGTCTTGAGATGACCATGGGCGGAGACCACCGCGTCGAGCGTCGCCTGGGCGTGGAAGTGGTTGGAGGTCTCCCTCACCTTGATGCCGGTGGCCTTCTCCAGCCGCTTGCAGACCTGGGCAGCAAACCGGGGATGGGCGTTGATGCCGGTGCCCACCGCGGTCCCGCCGAGAGCGACCTGGCGGAGGTCGGCGAGCGCCTGCTCGACCCGCCGGCCGCTCTCCTCGACCTGGCCCGAGTACCCCGTGAACTCCTGGCCGAGTCGGATCGGGGTGGCGTCCTGGATATGGGTTCGGCCCGTCTTGATCACGGGCATGAACTGCTTCGATTTGGTCGCCAGCGACGTCTGCAACTTAGCCAGAGCGGGCCTCAGGTCGTCCTCGATGGCCATCGAGCAGGCGAGGTGGATTGCGGTCGGGATCACGTCGTTGGAGGACTGGCAGCGGTTGACGTGGTCATTCGGGTGGACCTTGAGCGCGGCCTTGTCGCCGAGGATCTGATTCGCGCGGGTCGCGATCACCTCGTTGGCGTTGGTGTTGGTCGAGGTGCCCGACCCGGTCTGGTAGACGTCGATCGGGAACTCCTCGTCCCATCTGCCGTCGGCCACCTCGCCGGCGGCTTGGACGATGGCCTTCACCATCCCCTCTGGGATCAGACCGAGCTCGCCGTTGACCTCGGCGGCCGCCCTCTTGACCAGGCCGAGGGCGCGGATGAAGCGGCGCGGGAAGCGGATGCCTGAGATCGGGAAGTTCTGGACCGCCCGCATGGTGGAGGCGCCGTAGAGGGCCTCGGCGGGCACCTCCATCTCGCCCATCGAGTCTTTGACGATGCGTGTCTTCACGAGAGGTAGAGTCTAGGAGTTGGCCGCGACGGGGTCCTCCATCCAGGCCCGGAGCTCGGGCGCGTCGAGGGCCTCCCACGCCGCCTGCCAGTCCTTTCGGGCGTGCATCGCCGCGGCGCGCTCGAGCCCGGCCAGCCGGCCGGCGACGAAAGCGGCCGGTCCCAGCAGCAGCAACGACTCCAGCCACGCCTCGGTCGTGACCGCGTCCTGGTGCTCGCCGAGGATGGTCTGCAGCTCTGCCGCCGCGGCCGCGAAGTCCTGCGCGGGAGCTCCGACCACGGGCGCCACCGCCATGGCGGCGTAGCGGCTGCGCTTGGCCAGGATGCGGATCCGGTGAAGCTCGGGGTCGGAGGGCTTCTTGGGCAGGCGCCGCACGCCCTTGCGAAGCTTGCTGAAGGGATCGCGTGAGAGCCGCCCCGCGACCTCGGCCGCGGGCTGGGCGGCGCTTTGGCGGAGCGGCGGCCGTGCTGCTACCTTCTCCAGCCGGCCGAGCAGCCGGGGCCAAGCCTCGGAATCGAGGTACGAGTTAAGAGCGGTGCGCGCGACGCCGATCTGGCTCCGCAGCTGGTCAACGACCTGTCCGGCGACCGGCCGGTCCGCCACTGGCAGGTGCGCGGCATCGGCCTCCAGGCGCGCCGCCAGCACCTCGCGGTCGCGGAGGGCGCCGAGCTCCCCCGCGAGCACGCCCAGCTCTTCCAGCAGGGCCCCGAGCGCGTCCTCGTCGAGGAACTCGTCGAAGGTCCCAAGGTTGCTGCGGAGCCGGCGGAGGGCGACCCGCGTCTTGCGGACGTGGTCGGGATCCTGTCCGGCCCGAAGTCCGGCCTCGTGCTCCCTGATGGCCTCCACCGACCCGGCGACGGAGGCAGTCACCAGCTCCCCGATCGTTGTCGCGGGTTTCTCGGTCGGAGCGGGCTGGGTCTCCTCAGTCACGGCCGCCGGCTGCTCGCTCCCGCGCCAGGGCCTGGAGTGCCTCCTGGGAGTTGACCCCCTTTTTGGTCTTGACCTTGCTCCAGCACCCGTCGGGGCCCAGCTCCCAGGCGAGAACGTCGTCCGCCAGCTCCAGCTCCAGCATCTCGTCCAGCCGGCCATGGTGCTCAGGGTGGCGGATCGGGACCACGGCTTCGACCCGGCGGTCGAGGTTGCGCTCCATCAGGTCGGCCGAGCCGAGGTAGAACTCGACGCCCCGCTTCTCATTGCCGAACCGGAAGAGGCGCGCGTGCTCGAGGAAGCGACCGACCAGCGAGCGGACCCGGATCGTCTCCGAGAGGCCGGGCACGCCCGGCCGCAGGCAGCAGATGCCGCGGACGATGAGGTCGATCTCGGTGCCGTTTGCGCTGGCCTCGTAGAGCGCGTCGATCACCTGCGGATCGACCAGGTTGTTGACCTTGATGATGATCCGGCCCCGGTGCTGCTGGCCCTCGTGCGCGATCAGCTCCAGGATCCGGCCGCGAAGCGTGGTCGGCGCGACCAGCAGCCGCCGGTACTTGCGCTGCCGGCTGTAGCCGGTCAGCAGGTTGAAGAGTTCGCTGACGTCGTGACCGAGGTCGCGGTCAGCCGAGAGCAGGCCGAAGTCCTCGTAGACGTGGGCCGTCACCGGGTTGTAGTTGCCGGTCCCGATGTGGACGTAGTAGCGGATGCCGCTCTCCTCCATCCGCACTACCAGCATCAACTTGGCGTGGGTCTTGAGCCCGACCAATCCGTGGACGACGTGGACCCCCGCCTCCTCCAGCGCCTGGGCCGACTCGATGTTGGCCTGCTCGTCGCCGCGGGCCTTGATCTCGACCAGCACCACCACCTGCTTGCCGAGCTCGGCGGCCTTGGTGAGCGCTCGGGCGATGGGGCCCGCCGGCCCCGAGGTCCGGTAGAGGGTCTGCTTGATGGCGAGGACCTTGGGGTCCCGCGATGCCTCCTCGATGAACGCCTCGACCGAGGTGATGAAGGAGTCGTAGGGGTGTTCGACCAGCACCTCTCCCCCGCGGATCACCGAGAAGAGGTCGATCGGCTCCGCGCCCGTCGATTGAAGGCGGGGCTGGGTCGCCGGGATCCAGACGGGTGACTTGAGGTCGGGCCGCTCGAGGTCGGCGAGGGTGTCGACGCTTCCGAGGTCGAGGAGGCCGCTCACCTGATAGACGTCGTCGCTGTCGAGCTCGAGTTCGCGGACCATCAGGTCCAGGTAGTGACTCGGCAGGTCGGGGTCCACTTCGAGGCGCACGGCGCGGCCCTGGCGGCGTCGCCGGCGGAGCTCGGTCTGAATCGCCGAGAGGAGGTCTTCGGCCTCGCTCTCGACCAGGTCGAGGTCGGCGTCGCGGGTGATCCGAAAGGCATGGTGATCCACCAGCTCCATCCCGGGGAAGAGCGCCTGCAGGTTGAGCGCGATCAGCTGCTCCAGCGGCAGGTAGCCGGCCTCGTCGGGAAGCTCCATGAAGCGGGGGAGCGAGGACGGGATCTTGAGCCTGGCAAAGCGCTCGACCCGGCGGAGCGGGTCGCGGACGATCACCGCCAGGTTGAGGGAGAGGTGCGAGATGTACGGGAACGGGTGGCCCGGGTCGACGGCAAGCGGGGTGAGGACGGGGAAGATGTGCTTGGCGAAGTCCGCCTGGAGATGCTTGCGCTCGGCCTTGGAGAGCGACTCAGCGTCGCGGATCCGGATCCCGGAGTCCTCCAGCGCGGGCGCTAGATCGTCCCGGAAGAGCGCCACCTGGCGGCCGGTCAGGCCCTCCACGAAAGCGCGGATGTCACGCAGCTGCTGGGACGGGGTGGCGCCGTCGGGTGAGGTCGAGGAGACGGCGGCCTGGACCTGCTCTTGGAGGCCGGCGACGCGGATCTGGAAGAACTCGTCCATCGACCGGCTGAAGATGGAAAGGAAGCGCACGCGGTCGAGGAGAGGCTGCCTGCGATCCTCCGCCATCGCCAGGACCCTCGCGTTGAACTCGAGCCGCGACAGCTCACGGTTGAGGTAGCGGCGGCCCCGCTCCCGCACCGCCTTCGTCGCCCGTGCGTTAGCCACCTCCCCGTCGATCCTACCCGCCCTATCCTTCCGCCGATGAGGTTGGCGGCGGTGGACGTGGGCAGCAACACGATCCACGCCCTGGTCGCGGACGTCATCGACGGCGGCGTCAGCGACGTCGCCCATTTCGTCGAGATGCCCTCGCTTGGCGCCGAGGTCGACCGCACCGGCCGGGTCGGCGAGGTGAAGACGGAGGAGGCCGTGTCCGCGCTGCGCCGGGTGGTGGACCAGGCCCGGGAGGTCGGATTCGAGGTCCTGGTGGCGGGAGCCACGGCGGCCGTCCGCAGGGCTGCCGACCGCGAGGAGTTTCTCGCGCGGTGCTCGGAGGCGGCCGGCGTTTCCGTCCACCTCATCTCCGACCGGCGGGAGGCGGAGCTGAGCTTCGCGGGCGTCGCCAGCCGCCATGCGGCGCGCGCGCAATGGCTGATGGCCGACCTTGGCGGCGGCAGCACCGAGCTGGTGGTGGCGCGTGGCCATCGGGTCGAGGCCTGGCGCTCGCTGCCGATCGGCTCCGGCGTGCTGGCCGCCCGCCACCTGTCGGACCCCCCCCGGCCGGGGGAGCGCGAGGCGCTCCGGGCCGAGGCCGTGAAGCTGCTGGCGGGTGCGCCCGAATGCGATCCGACCAGGTTCGTTGTCACCGGCGGAACATCCACCAACCTGCCCAAGGTGATCTCGCTCCGGCGGCCTCCCTCGGTGCTCACGCGCCAGGCCCTGCTCGGGGCCTCCGAACGGATGGACGCTGCGCCCGCCGCAGAGCTCGAGGAGCGCTACCTGCTGCGCGCGGGCCGGGTGTCGGCGATGCGCGGCGGCGTCGAGGTGCTTCTGCTTCTCCTCGACTGGGCCGGCCTTGACCGTCTCCACGTCAGTCTCGAGGGGCTTCGCCAGGGCATGCTGCTCGCCTACCTCGAACGCGGCGGGGGCTGGTTCGAGGACGCAGCCGACGCGCCGGGCAAATAGACAAGGAACCGTCACAAAGCAGGCACCGGCGGGGCTCAAGCTGACGCCAGCTGAAATGGAAGCCGTCCTCGAGACCCACGCCCTCTCCAAGTCCTACGGCTCGCGGGTGGCGGTCCGCTCCCTCGACCTCGTCGTCGGTCGCGGCGAGATCTTCGGCTTCCTCGGACCCAATGGCGCCGGCAAGACGACCACCATCCGGATGGCGCTGGGCCTGATCCGGCCGACGGCCGGCTCGGTGTCCATCTTCGGCGAAGACCTCCATTCCAGACCCCAGCGGGTTCTGCCACGGGTCGGAGCGCTGGTCGAGTCGCCCGCGCTCTATCTCTACATGTCGGGGCGCGACAACCTGCAGGCGGTCGCCGACGTCCTCGGGGGCGTCGCCCGCGGCCGGATCGACGAGGTTTTGGGGCTGGTCGGCCTGGCCGAGCGCCAGCGCGACCTGGTGAGGCGGTACTCGCTGGGCATGAAGCAGAGGCTTGGGCTGGCCATGGCTCTTCTCGCCGACCCCGAGCTCCTGATCCTCGACGAGCCCGCCAACGGCCTCGACCCCGCCGGAGTGGTCGAGATGCGCGACCTTCTACGCCGGTTGGCAGCGGAGGGCAAGACCATCTTCATTTCCAGCCACGTGCTGGCCGAGGTCCAGCAGCTCTGCACCCGGGTGGCGATCATCAACCTGGGGCAGCTGGTCAAGGTGGCTGCGGTCGCCGACCTGGTCGCTTCCCATGGCGAGTTCCAAGTTGGGATTGAGGATTCGGCCGCGGTGCTGGAGCTTCTCCACCGCCAGGATTGGGGGGCGGCCGCGCGGATCGAGGATGGGCTGGTCATCACCCTCTCGCCGACCGGCCGGGGCCGCGACCTGACCCGCTTCCTTGCCGCCGCCGGGTACTGGCCGGACTCGGTCGGCGAGCGCCGGGTCGACCTCGAGGACATCTTCCTGAGCCTCACCGGCGCGGAGACGGAAGCATGAGCGCGACCGCGACCGTCGGCGCTTCCGGCGTGAGCAGGAGGGCTCCGCGTCCAAGCTTTGCCGGGGCCTTCCGGGGCGAGGTCCTCAAGCTGAGCCGCCAGCGGAGCCTGTGGGCGCTGCTGATCGGTGGGACCCTGCTCCTGCTGGTGGTGAGCCTCGCCATCTTCGGCAACGACTCCCTCAAGCAGCAGTACCAAGCGAGCCAGGAGCACTTCTGGGTCAACACGCTGAACGTCCTGGGGACGCTCTTCGATTTCGGCGCCGGGATCGTCCTGCTGATCTCATCCTCGCGGCTGTTCGGGATGGAGTACAGCTCAGGGACGATCCGGGTCCTTCTCGCCCGCGGCCTGGGCCGCGTCCAGCTCTACGTGGCCAAGGTCGCGGCGCTGTTGCTCCTCGGGATCGTGCTTCTCGCCGGCTTCTCCCTGATAGCGGCGGGTGCGTTGGAGGTGGCCATCCACTCCTGGACCGGAGGAGGCATCGGCGGCCTGGATCCTGTCGATCGCGAATACCTCCAGGTGATCCTGGTCCTGGCCGCGCTAAGTATTGGGATCACGATCCTGCTTGGTTCGGCGGCGGCGATTATCGGACGCTCGCTGGCCTTCGGGATCGGCGTCGCGATGGGCTTTTTCCCCGCCGACAACTTCGGAACCCTGATCCTCTACATCCTGCAGCGGATAACCAAGCTCGACCTCTTCAGCAACCTCACCGCCTACCTGCTGGGGCCGAACCTCAACGTGCTGCCCTCGCTGCTCGACCCCTCGCTCAAACTCCGACCGTTCTTCGCCACGCCCTTCGTGACGGTCACCGCGCAGCACGCCGAGCTGGTCATCGCGGTCTACGCGCTGGCTTTCCTGGTTGTTGCCCTGGTGCTCGTCAGCCGCCGCGACGTCCTGGAGTAGAGCCGACTAGCCGCGGAGTCCCGCGGTGTGCAGGATCGCATACATCACCCACGCCGCCAATGCCGCCGCCGGGATGGTGATGACCCAGGCGGCTGCGATGTTGGCGCCGACGCCCCAGCGGAGCGCGGAGATCGATCGCGCGGCGCCCGAGCCCATGACCGAGCCGGTGACGACGTGGGTCGTGCTGACCGGCAGCCCGAACTGGGAGGCGACCTGGATCACGGTGGCGCCGGTCAACTGGGCGGCGAGGCCGCCGACCGGGTCCATCTTGTAGATCCGCCAGCCGAGCGTGCGGATGATTCGCCAGCCGCCGGCGTAGGTCCCAAAGCCGATGGCCGTGGCGGAGAGCACCACCACCCAGACCGGCACCGCGAACTTGTGGATCTGGCCGCTGGCGACGAGCCCGAGAGTGATCGCGGCCATCGTCTTCTGGGCGTCGTTGCCGCCATGAGAGAAGGAGACGAAGGCGCCCGCAAGCACCTGCAGCCAGCGGAAGGCGCGGTTGATGGAATGCGGCCGGGCGCGGTGCACGAGCAGGATCAGGAGGGTGACGAGGACCGCCGCCAGAGCAAATCCGATCGGCGGCGAGATGATCAGCGACAGCAACTGCTTATCGAAGGCCGACCACTTGATCGCACCTAACCCGCCCTGGGCCGCGATGCCGGCGCCGACCAGCCCTCCGATCAGCGCGTGGGTCGAGCTCGACGGCAGCCCGAAGTACCAGGTGACCAGGTTCCAGGCGATGGCGCCCAGGAGAGCTGCGATCACGACCACCATCCCGGCCTTGAAGGCCAGGGTGCTGCCGATCGTGTTGGCGACCTTGGAGTGGAGCAGGAGGACGGTCACCAGGCCGCCGACGAGGTTGAAGATGGCCGACACCGCGACGGCCTGCCCGGGCGTCAGCGCGCGGGTGGAGACGGAGGTGGCGATCGCGTTGGCGGTGTCGTGGAAGCCGTTGGTGAAGTCGAAGGCTACCGCCACGACGACGGTCGCGACGAGCAGCGCCTCAAGCATTCTTGATGGCGATCGTCTCGAGGACGTTGGCGGCCGTCTCGCAGCCGTCCATCGTCCCCTCCAGGAGGTCGTAGATGTCCTTCCACTTGACCAGGTTGGCGGGCGACTGAACCTCGGTGAAGAGGGCCGCCAGCGCTTCGCGGGTGAGGAGGTCGGTCTCGTTCTCGAGGCGGTGGATTTCGATCCAGCGCGGCTCCAGCTCCTTGAAGCCCTCGAGGTCCTCCAGGGCGCGCTGGAGAATGTCCCCTGCCTTGGCGAGGTTCTCCCCCATCCGGCGGG
>DATLQT010000086.1:0-2453 GCA_035535055.1 Candidatus Dormiibacterota bacterium
CTCCTGGGCCTGGGCGGGGTTCGCGTCGAAGACACCGGCATGGTCACCAGGCACGGTTTCCAGAACTTCACGACGCTCACGCGCAGCCTCGACCCGCGAGACTATTTGTAAAGCAGGGCTTTACCATATCGTCGATGGCCGACGTCGAGACCCTCGGGCAGCGCATCCGACGCATCCGCCATGAGCGCGGCATGAGCCTGGCCAAGGTCAGCGGCGGCGACTTCAGCCGAGCCTTCTTGAACCAGGTCGAGTTCGGTCGCGCCCAACCCTCGACACGGGTCCTGCGCGTGATCGCGGTCCGGCTGGGCACCGACGTGGACTACCTGCTCGAGGGCCGCGAGCCCGCCCTCGAACGCGAGCTCGCGCTCGAGAAGGCCAGGGTCTTGCTGGCTCGCGGCGACGCGCGCAAGGCGCTGCTGTGCCTGCAGCCGGTGCTCGATTCGGCCGAATGGCCCCTCGGCACGGACGCGCGCCTCTGCCAGGCCCAGGCCCTCTACGCGCTCGGTCGCTCCGAAGAAGCGGCCGCCGTGGCGGCGCGTGAGAAGGCGCTGATCACGGCGCGCTCGGACCGCCACCGGCTCGAACGCCTTCGGGCCATCCAGCGCGGGGAGCCATTTGCGTTCGCCGGCGATGCGGTGCAAGCTCATCTGCGGCTGGCCGACAGCGCCCAGCGCGCGGCCAACAACCGCGATGCCCTGGAGCACTACCGGGCGGCGCGGGTGCTGCTCGAGGCCGGTCCTACTCCCCGCTCGGGAAGGTGAGCGCCGGCGGCGTCGACACCAAGGGCGGCGTGATCTCCAGCGTGATGACCTCGTGGCTCTTGAGGACGATCGAGTTGGGGTCGCCCGTGAAGAGCTGCGGGCCTTTGCCGTCCTGGAGGTCGATGTAGGTCGCCAGCGCCTGGCCCGGCGTCAGAGCGATCGTGGTGACGTGGGTCGAGTCGAGGCTGGGGACGGGATCGCCGTTGAGCTTGGCCCAGCTCGCCCAGACCGCGATGAACTGGCCGAGCGTGAACGTCTGGCTGGCCGGGGACTCGACATGGATGATGTTCTTGTCGTTGGCGTGCACGTGCAGCCAGTAGAAGCAGCTCGCGCTGCCGGAGGAGTTGGTCATGATGCCGATGTTGTCCGGCAGGTCGACCACGTTGCCCTGGTACATGATCTGCAGGCCGGCGTGGTAGTGGACCTGGGTGTGCTCCAGGCTGTCGCACGGGATCCCCGCCACCGGGGTCGGTCCCGGGGTGGGCTTGTTGTTGGCGAGGACGTAGACGATCAGGCCGATCACGAGCGCCAGCAGGATGCCGCCGACGGCGATCGGCAGCAGCGGGATGTCGCGTCCGCGGGTGGGTTTGACCTGCGGCCTACGGCCCTGCTTGGACCCGCTCGGGCGTGTGGCGTTCTTCGGTCGGGTCTTGGCGGCCATGACCACGGTAGAATACCGACCTGACCTTTCTGGCTTCGGCCGGAGGCTCCCGCCTTCGATCGACCGAGGCCTGAACCCATAGGAAGGAGGCTCCCCGTTGAGGGAATACGAAGTTCTGTACATCCTCCGCGCCGACCTTGAAGACGACAAGGTCCAGGACGCGGTCAAGCGGGTCAACACCGTGATCGAGCGATCAGGTGGCACGATCGACCGCACCAACCTCTGGGGCAAGCGCAAGCTCGCCTACGAGGTCAAGCACCAAAAGGAGGGTTCTTACGTCCTCCAGGATTTCCAGATTGCGCCCGAGCGCGTCCCTGAGCTCCAGTCGGCGCTGAAGATCACAGAGGAGGTGCTGAGGCACCTCATAGTGCGCAAGCCCGAGAAGGTTGCAGTGCCCCCCGTTCCGCCGCCGCCGGCGGAGGTGGTGCTGGAGCCGATCACGGTCGAATCGGAGGCGGTGGCGGAACCGGCGGGTCGTGCGGATCGGGAGGAGGAGTCGTAAATGTCGAACCTGAACAAGGCGCTGCTCATCGGCCGTCTGACCAAGGACCCGGAGATGCGTTACACGCCGAGCGGGACCGCGGTGACCAACTTCAGCATCGCCACCAACCGGTGGTCGACCGGTCCCGATGGCGAGCGCAAGGAGTTCACCGACTACCACAACATCGTGGCGTACCCGATCGGCAAGCGAAACCTGGCCGAGACCGTCGCGCAGTACACGCGCAAGGGCGCTCTCGTCTTCGTCGAAGGGCGTATCCAGACGCGCTCGTGGGAGGGCCAGGACGGCCAGAAGCGCCGCGTCACCGAGATCATCGCCAACGACGTGCAGTTCCTCGAGCCTCGTGGCGCCGGCGGATCCGGCGGATCCGGGGTTCCGGCTGCCCGCGGCGCCGGGGCGACCACGCATGACGACATCCCCGCTCCGGACGACGCGCCGCGCGACGTCGACCCGGACGAGATCCCCTTTTAGGAGTTAGCGAATGGGAATGAACCGACCACCACGCGAGCAGGGCTCGGGCGGCGGGCCGAGA
>DATLQT010000087.1:0-5915 GCA_035535055.1 Candidatus Dormiibacterota bacterium
CGAGCAGAAGCTCGAGGTGCTGGAGACCGTCGACCTCGAGCAGCGCCTGGCGCGGCTGATCGCCTGGACCAAGAGCATTCTCGCCGACGCTTCCCTCAAGGAAAAGATCCGCTCCGACGTCGCCGAGGGCATGGAGAAGACGCAGCGCGAGTTCCTCCTACGCCAGCAGCTCGAGGCGATCAAGAAGCAGCTCAACGAAGGGCAGAGTGACGTGGTGTCCACCTACCGCGAGAGGGTGGCCAAGGCCGCCATGCCCGAGACCGTGCTGACCGAGGTCAACCGGGAGCTCGACCGCCTCGAGCGCACCAGCGAGCAGAACCCCGAGTACGGCTGGATCCGCACCTACCTGGACTGGATGCTCGACATCCCCTGGAACGTCCGATCAGAGGACAACTTCGATTTGGGCGAGGCGCGCCGCATCCTCGACGAGGACCACACGGGCCTCGCCGACGTCAAGGACCGCATCATCGAGTTCCTCGCCGTCCGCAAGCTGCGCAGCGAGCGCGGGCTGGGCGTGCTGGGCGGACGAGGCTCGGGCGCGATCATCACGCTGGTCGGTCCGCCCGGAGTCGGCAAGACGTCGCTGGGCGAGTCGGTTGCCAGGGCGCTCGGTCGCAAGTTCACGCGCGTGTCGCTCGGGGGCATCCGCGACGAGGCCGACATCCGCGGCCACCGCCGCACCTACGTCGGCGCGCTGCCGGGCCGCATCGTGCGCGCCCTCAAGGATGCCGGGACCAAGAACCCCGTGATCATGCTGGACGAGATCGACAAGGTCGGCAGCGACTGGCGGGGAGACCCGTCGGCGGCCCTGCTCGAGGTGCTCGACCCGGCCCAGAACCACACCTTCCGAGACCACTACCTCGAGGTCGACCTCGACCTCTCCGAGGTGCTCTTCATCCCGACCGCCAACGTGGCCGACACGATCCCCGGGCCGCTGCTCGACCGGATGGAGCTGGTGCGGCTCGACGGCTATACCGAGCAGGAGAAGCTCGACATCGGGCGGACCCACCTGCTGCCCCGCCAGCTCGATCGAAACGGGCTCGACGCCAACGAGGTCGAGGTCACCGACGCGGCGCTCGACCTGATCATCACCGAGTACACCCGCGAGGCGGGCGTCCGCAACCTCGAGAGGGAGATCGGCAAGATCCTCCGCAAGGTCGCGACCAAGCTTGACTCCAACAAGGGCGAGGGCTCGCTGAAGGTGGACGCCGCCGACATCAAGGAGTACCTCGGCCGGCCCAAGTTCCAGAACGAGGTGGCCGAGCGCACCTCGGTCCCCGGCGTCGCGACGGGCCTCGCGGTTACCGGCACCGGCGGTGACGTTCTCTTCATCGAGGCTTCGGCCATCGATGGCGAGAAGGGATCGCTGACCCTCACCGGCCAGCTGGGCGACGTCATGAAGGAGTCGGCGCAGATCGCGCTCTCCTACGTGCGCTCGCGCCGCGACATCCTCGGGCTCGACCAGTCGCTGGCCGACAAGAGGATCCACGTCCACGTCCCGGCCGGCGCCATCCCCAAGGACGGCCCCTCGGCGGGCGTGACGATGGTCACCGCCATCGCCAGCCTGCTCACCGGCCGCCCGGTCCGGAACACGGTCGGGATGACCGGTGAGGTCACGCTCCAGGGCAAGGTGCTGCCGATTGGCGGGGTCAAGCAGAAGGTCCTCGCCGCCCACCGGGCGGGTTTGGAGGAGGTCATCCTCCCCAAGCGCAACGAGGCGGACCTCGACGACCTGCCGGAATCTGTCCGCAAGGAAATGAAGTTCCACCTCGCAAGCGACGTCAAGGAGGTGCTCGAGATAGCTCTCGAGCCGGCCATCGTCCACGTCGAAGTCGCCAGTTAGGAATCAAATCGGCCCCGGGCGGGTATAGTTCGGCGTAGCCCGCTCGGGGTCCTTCCCACTCCGTCAAAGCAAAAGCGCGAGTCTCGAGACCAGGCAAAGAATTCGAAACAAGGGGAGGAACTAGGAGTAACCCCCTTGTCCTCGTTTGCAGAGCTGGGCCTTGAGCCCCGCATCCTCGACGCGCTGACGCGCACCAACATCCTCTCGCCGGTCCAGGTACAGGCAGAGGCGATCCCACCCCTCCTCGACGGCGACGACGTCGTCATCGAGGCGCCGACCGGGTCCGGCAAGACACTCGCCTTCCTGATCCCGGCCGCGCAGGGACTGCTCACCTCCTCCGGCCAGGGCCCGCGGGTTCTGGTCGTCACCCCGACCAGGGAGCTGGCGGTCCAGATCGACGCGGTCTGGAAGAGCCTCAGCACCGGACTCCGGTCCGCTCTGCTCTACGGGGGCGTCGGCTACGCCACTCAGACCAACGACCTGAAGAAGGGTCCGGACATCGTGATCGGCACCCCCGGTCGGGTCCTCGACATGGTCGGCCGCAAGCTGGTCACCCTGAGCCGGGTCGAATACCTGGTTCTCGACGAGGCCGACGAGATGCTCGATGCGGGGTTCGCCCCCGACGTCGAGAGGATCATGGCGATGACTTACCAGCCACAGACAGTGCTGGCCTCGGCCACGATGCCGGAGTGGGTCAGCCGGATGATCACCAAGCACCTCCAGGAGCCGGTCCGGATCAAGGTCGCCGGACCCGAGACGGCGCTCCTCGAGCATGGGCTCCTCAAGGTCGAGCGGGCCGACAAGCTGCAGGTGCTGAACCGCCTGCTCCGCCGCCACAAGGGCACCGCTATCGTCTTTGGGCGCACCAAGCACGGCGTCAAGAAGCTCAACCGCGACCTCAAGGCGCTCGGTCACGACTCGGTCGAGCTGCAGGGCAACCTCTCACAGGGCGCCCGCGACAAGACGATGGAGACCTTCCGCGACCAGCGAGCCGACATCCTGGTCGCCACCAACGTCGCCGCCCGCGGACTGGACATCAGTCATGTGGGCCTGGTGATCAACTTCGAGCTCCCCGACACCGCCCAGTGGATGACGCACCGCATCGGCCGCACCGCCCGGATGGGCAACGAGGGTCGGGCGCTCACGATGGTCACGCCCGAGGACATGCCGAACTGGAGCAAGCTTCGCCGCCAGGGTGCCCCCGAGCTCCCCGAGCTTGACGCCGAGCACCTTCTCGCCGAGGGGGGCTGGCGCTACGTCACCCGCGGGGTCGTCCACAACGGCCACCAGGGTTCCACCGACAAGCCGGCTCCCGCCGCGCATGCCGGGAGCGGCAACGGCACCGGGAACCCGGCCGGCGCACCGCGTCGCCGGCGGCGCTCGCGCGGCCGTGGCCGTCCGACCGCGGCGGCGTAGGTTGAGCGCGCAATCGCGGGGAATTCGCGGCCACGAGTGGTAGGATTCCCCGCGCCGTGAGGCAGTCCAAGGTGCGGCCCAGAGGGGGTTAGGTTTCAGAGGTGGCCCAGACCCGCGAGGAGACCCACCTCGCCACCCAGGATCTTGCGACTCTCGAGATCGGACCAGCCGAGGTCACCGTTCACCTCCTCGGCGGCCAGGTCATCGAGGGCCGGTCCGACGTGGTGGCGATCACCCGCCGCGGCTTCCCGATTCTCGTCGGCGATCCCGGCGGCGAGGTCACCTGGGTGCCGCTCGCGAACCTCAAGTACGTCGTGCTCGGCACCGACCTGGAGGCCGACCCGGGCGAATCGGAGAGCGAGCGAAAGGCTCTTCTGAGCTTTCGTGACGGCGACACCATCCAGGCCTACGTGGCCGGCCTGCCCGGTTCCAACGTGGACGGGTTTCCGGTCCGGATGCGGGTCCCCGACACCGACTTCATCACCACCGTCTTGATCTGCGGCCAGTCGCTGCTCGAGGTGCGTTTCGTGGACCGCTGGGGTGTGGGCCTCACCCAGTGGACGGCGGCGCCCCGCCGCCGGCGGACCGACCGGACGCCCGCCTTCGGCAGCGGCAAGGGATCTGAGCAGCAGCGCGGCTCGCGCATCGCCCAGCTCGCAGCCCACTACCGCGACCGGCTTTCGCTGATCCGCGACTCCGACCTCTCCAGCGGCGACCAGGAGTCCTTCACCCGCTCGGTGCGGCTCCACATCGACGGCCTCCTCGACGAGGACCAGCTGACGCTGACGATGTCGGAGCGGACCGAGCTGATCGACCAGATCCTGCTCCAGGCGGTCGGCTACGGGCCGCTCGACCACCTGCTCCACGACCCGGCAGTGTCCGAGATCATGGTCAACGGCGCCGACGACGTCTACGTCGAGCGTGACGGCATGCTGATGAAGGCCGAGGCCCGCTTTCAGGACGAGGGGCAGCTGCTGGAGACGATCCGCCGGATGATCGCCGTCACCGGCCGCCACATCGACGAGTTGAGCCCGATGGTGGACGCCCGGCTCCCCGACGGCAGCCGCGTCAACGCCATCATCCGGCCCGCCGCGCTCCGCGGCCCCTCGCTCACCATCCGCAAGTTCCGCGACTTCGTGATGGACATTGACGACCTCCTCCGAGAAGGCTCACTGAGCCCGGCGATGGCGGACTTCCTGCGCGCCTGCGTCCTCGGCCGGATGAACATCCTGGTCTCCGGCGGCACCGGCTCGGGCAAGACCACCTCCCTCAACGTCATGGCGTCCTACATTCCCGAGAACCAGCGCGTCGTGACCATCGAGGACGCCGCCGAGCTGCAGATCCAGCATCCCCACGTGGTGTCTCTCGAGCACCGCCCGCCCAACGTCGAGGGCAAGGGCGAGCTGACGATCCGCCAGCTGGTCCGCAACTCTCTGCGGATGCGACCCGACCGGATCCTGGTCGGCGAGGTCCGCGGCGCCGAGGCCCTGGACATGCTGCAGGCCATGAACACCGGCCACGACGGGTCGATGTCCACCATCCACTCCAACTCGGCCCGGGATGCTCTCAGCCGTCTCGAGACGATGGTGATGATGGCCTCCATCGACCTTCCCTACGAGGCGGTTCGGGCGCAGATCGGCTCCGCCATCAACCTCTTGGTCCACCAGGCCCGGATGCCTGACGGCCGGCGCAAGATCGTTCAGGTCGCCGAGGTGCTCGGCTACAACGCCGACGGCCCGGTCCTGCGCGACGTCTACGTGCTGGGGATGGGTTCAGACCTCCACCTCGAGTTCAACGCGACCGGCTACGTCCCCAAGCTGCTGGACAAGGCCGCCTTCTACGGGGTGCAGGTCCCGGACCGCCTGTTCGACCCCGAGTTCGCCCGCTACATCCCTGCTGGCGCCGACAGCATGATGCCGGTCATTAAGGACCCGCTCCTCGAAGCGGAGACCACGCGTCGCACCGGAGGAGACATCGTCCGCGAGGTGGTGGTGGTGCCCTTCAGCTCCAACCAGGCCACCTACGCGACCGCTGCCGAGACCGTCGAGGAGGAGCGCTACCAGCAGGGCCGGTCCGACCGGGCAGCCGCCGGTGGCGGGCGTGCCGAACATCCGACCAACCCAGTCGACCCGCTGGAGATGGCCCGCATGGCCCAGACCATGGTGTCCGCGTCGCCGGGTATGAGCGCCGACGTCCGCGAACTGATCAACGCCGCCCGCGAGGCCGTCGTGGCCACCGAGAGGCCGGCTCCGAGCACGCGAAGCGGAGGCGCCGCCGGGGTTGCGCCAGCCACCTCGGCCCCCGTCTTCGTCCCCCAGTGGCAGGCGCCCGCCGCGGGCGGCAACGTCCGTCCGACGGCCAACAACGCCAAGCGGCGGGTCAAGAGCGTCATCGAGACTCTGGTGGCCTACCTGGGTCTCAACCGTCGGATTGCCGACACGGTCAACGCCGCCTTCAACGGCGCCGAGGTCAAGATCGGCGAGTACGCGCGGGAGGCCAAGATCAGCTCCACCACGGCCAGCCGCGACCTCAAGCGGGCCGAGATCGCGGGCCTGCTGGTGTCGCAGAAGCATCCCCAGCTTGGCGTGACCTACCGGGCGGGCAGCTTCCTCATGCAGGCGGTCGCCTACGGCCTGGGCCTGAACTTCGGCGAGGC
>DATLQT010000088.1:0-27016 GCA_035535055.1 Candidatus Dormiibacterota bacterium
GGGTCGATCCGGCCGCCCGCGAGGTGCCCTGACAGCTGGACCCGGGCCCGGCTGTCACTCAGGTCAAGTCAGCGCGCCGGCGAGGGCCGCGGCCAGTTGGGGCGCCACCAGTTGCGCGCCGGAACGATTGAGGTGGATGGGATCGACCCAAAGCGAGGGGTCGTCGGGGACGGCCTGGCTCAGGTCGACGACGGGGACGTCCAGCTCGGTGGAGAGGGAGCCGACCGCGGCCAGGAACCGCGGATCGACGGCCTGATCGGAGCTCCTGATCGAGGAGTGAAAGGGCGGGCGGAGCAGCACCACCTGGGTCCCGCCGGCCTTGCCTCGCCTTATCAGGTCGCGCTCGGCGGCCAGCAACTGGGGTGAGACGGCGTAGTTGGAGACGAAGTCGGAGCGGTAGACGTCGGCGACGTTGGCCGACTCCTGGGCGGTCATCACGTGGTCCGGCCGCGAGGCCGCGCTGATCTCGCACGGCGTCGCCAGCTGCAGCTCCCAGGGGACGCTCCCGAACAGGAACTGGGTCGCCCGCCGGGCGCGGGTGACGACCGGGCACTCGACCGCCGCTATCGACGGGTAGTTGGCGAGCGCCGGCATGACCCAGCCGGCGAGCAGCTGCAGCCGGCTAGGGTCGTTTTCGAGCGCCAGCTTCAAAAAGCCGGGGTCGCCGTAGTCGGTCAGCTGCCAGAGATCGGTGGTCAGGGGGTCGTGCTCGCAGTACCGGCAGACCGCGTTCGGGTTGAACATCGGCGCCTCGAGCGTGTTGACGATGAGCTTGGGCCGCGAGGAGCGCTCCATGACGCGGTACATGAGGACATCGAGGAAGGCCGGCTGTTCGGCGCTGACGCCGAGCGTGCCGACGCTGACCGGACGCCCGACGGCGGCCGAAAGGAGCGCCGAGAGCCGGGCCCGGTCGACGTCGGTGCGGGCCTCCGACGGCCCCAGGAAGAGCACGTCGGGAGCGGGCCCGGCCACGTACTGGCGCCACTGGGTGTTGATGTCGGTACCGTCCTGGAGCTTGTTGAAGAGATAGTGGCCGGCGGGGACGCTGAGCGGCTGGGCCAGGACGGCGATCGCGAGCAGCACGACCAGGGCCCTCCAGGCCCGCCTGCGGACCGCGGGCGTGAGCGGCGGCGGCAGCGGCGCCAGGATCTCGGCATGGCGCCGCTTGGGGGCCGCCGGGGGCGGCGCGTCGCCGCCTGCGGGCCGGTCGGCGGTGGCGGCGTCGGCCATCAGAACTGGAAGTACACGAAGCGCTGGCTGGCGAGCGAGAAGGCGGAGCCGACGACGGCGAAATAGAGGGACCAGGCCGCCAGGCTGGTCACGTAGGCGGGGCGGACCAGCGCCGACCACTCGAACCTGCTGATCAGCTCCCGCAGCTGCCAGCGCTCCAGCGCGAGCTGTATTCCGATGGTGGCCGCGTAGATGCCGACCACCTGGATCACCTCCAGCGGGTTGGCGACCAGGAAGGCCGGGGGCCCGGTCAGCATCGACTTCCAGACCGCCAGCGCGGTCCCCATCGGCACCACGAAGAGAACGATGGTGATGAGCGCCAGGATCTGGGTCTGCGCCCAGACGCCGATCACCTTGACGCGCCGCGGCATCTTGCGCCGCCACACCCGCAGCTCCAGGATCCGGTCGAGGATCAGGGTCAGCCCGAGCATGACGCCGAAGACGATGAAGTGGCCGGCCGCGCCATGCCAGAGCCCGCACAGGATCATCGTCACCATCACCCCGATCACGAGCCGCAGGTTGCCGCGGAAGCGCTTCAGGGTGCGCGAGTAGACCAGCGGGGTGAAGACGTAGTCGCGCAGCCAAAAGGAGAGCGACATGTGCCAGCGGGTCCACATGTTCTGCATGTTCCGGGCCAGGTAGGGCGCGTTGAAGTTGAACGGGATCCGGTAGCCGAAAAGCTGCGCCGAGCCGCGGGCGATGTCGGTGTAGCCGGAGAAGTCGAAGTAGATCTGGAGCCAGAAGGCCAGCGCCCCGAGCCAGGCGTCGCCCATCCCGAGGTGGCTCGGGTTGTGGAACATCACGATCACGACCCGGGCCACGTTGTCGGAGATGACGATCTTTTTGAAGAGCCCCAGCGCGATCAGCTCGATGCCCTCCCAGAAGAGGGCCACGTTGAAGGCCGGCCGGGAGCGGACCTGCTCGTCGAAATCCTCGTAGCGCTTGATCGGCCCCGCTATCTGGGTCGGGAAGAAGGCCGGGAAGAGCGCGTAGCGGATCGGGTCGCGGATCGGGTCGGCCCCGCGGAGCAGGTCGATCTGGTAGTGGATGAACTCGAAGGTGAAGAAGGACAGCCCCAGGGGCAGCACCAGGCTCACCACCGGGAGCGATCCCTGGCCGCCGACCAGCTGGGCGAGGGAGTTGACGCTGGAGGCGAAAAAGCCGAGGTACTTGAAGACGCCGAGCGCCCCCAGGTCGACAACGATGGCCAGGATGAGAAGCGCCCGGCTGCGCGGCTTCCGCTTCTCCTGGGCCAGGCCGACCAGGTAGTTGAAGGCGGTCAGGCTCACGATCAAGAAGAGGTAGGGCCAGCTCCAGTAGGCGTAGAAGAAGTAGCTCGCGGCGAGCAGGAAGGCCGGTCGCCAGGAGGCCGGCAGGAGCCAGTTGACGGCCACCACGGAGGGCAGGAAGAGGACATAGGGCTCGGCCGTGAAGAGCACGCCTCAGTCCTCCCTGGGAAATCGGCCCATCGGCGTGCACTCTGGGGGATCCTGATTTCCTTCCGGTAACGGGGCCGGGCGGGGATGGTTGCAGCCCTGTCGCCGCCTTGCCTGGCGGATTGCGGCGGGCGTGCAAAGGTGCTTCGATACGGCCACCTCGTCGGGAAGCGGAAAGGAGCTGTAAGGAGATGGGCTGGCCCAGGATCCTCGCGCTGGCGGCGCTGGCGGGACTCGAGCTCGTGAGTGCCGCAGCGCCCGCCCAGGCGGGTGCCGGCGCCCCTATGACCATCCGCGGCCCCCACGTCTCGGGCGGCGTCCAGGTGGCGGCCGGGCTGGCGCCGAGCGCCTCCACGACCGCGGTCAGCTGCAGCACTCCCGGCACCGGCGGCAACTACAAGCTCAACTGTCACGGCCACGGCTTCCCGGTCAACGAGGTGAGCGCCGCCGCCAGCCCGAGCGGGGGCTACTACGTGGCCGGCGCCAACGACTACAACTCCTACAACGGCGAGGGCCAGGCCGGCTTCTACGCCTCCCGCGACGGCAAGACCTGGTACGACGCCGGGCCGGTCGACATCTTTCCCCATGCGCTGCTCAACGCCTTCAGCGACCCCGGCCTGGCGGTCGACGCGACCAACGTCGTCTACTACTCCGGCGTCCTCTTCAACCCCACCAACTGCAACTTCGGGGGCCTGCAGCTGATGCGGCGCGACCCGGTCAGCGGCGCCTGGAGCTCCTGGCAGATCGCGGCCAACACGAGCGGCCAGTTCCAGGACAAGCCCTCGCTGGCGATGGTGGGGGGCTACGTCCTCGTCTCCTGGACGCAGTTCGCCTCCTGCTCGGGGAGCGGCGTGCCCTCGCCGATCAAGATCGCGGCCCTCAAGCCGGGCGCGGCCTCGACCGCCCCGGTTGCGATCCTGAGCGTGCCGGGCTCGACCTACTCCCAGGGCTCGGCGATGGCCGGCTCGGGCGGCGACCTCTGGGTCACCTGGGAGGAGTTCGCGAGCGCGGCCGCGACCAACGGCGCGATCATGCTCGCCCACTGGACGCAGCGGTCCGGCTGGGGGGCGCCGGTCAAGATCAGCCCGCCCGGGTTCACCGACCTGCCCCCGGCGCTGCCCGGCTTCCGGTTCCGCACCAACTCCTTCCCCGAGATCACATTCGTGCCCGGGGTCGGGCCGGTGGTCGCCTGGAGCTCCTTCGACACCGGGATCGGCAGGGTCTACCTGTGGAGCGGCGCGACCGGGGTGCATCTGCTCTCCGACTCCGGCGGCGACCAGTTCTTCCCCAGCCTCGCTCTCAATAGCCCGGCGCCCGGGTCCGCCTCTGGCATCTTCGTCAGCTACGGCCAGACCGACCGCACCGCCCTCACCTACGACCAGTACCTCGCATCCACGACCGGCGTCGGCGTCACCGTCAGCAAGGTGTCGTCCGCCCCCTCCCATCCCAACGGTGACGCCTTCTTCCAGGGCCGCTTCATCGGCGACTATGGCGCCCTAATCAGCTCGGGCGGCTCCCCGCACCCCTTCTGGACCGACATCCGAGGGCCCGATCCGATTCTCGGCTACGAGATGGACGCCTTCACCGACTTCTAGGCCCGTCTCCCGGGTTCGCCAAAATTCGTCGGTTCACTACCGCGATTGGCGAGATATTCTTTTCAATCCGCATGCATCCGGGCAGCCCGGGTGCGCGGGAGGGAAAGGATGGGGTGCCCTGGCATCCGGCGAGGCGGGAATACCCGTGTACCACGCATGCTTGGTCACGGCCTCTCGCAACGTCTTCGATTAGGCCGATGGGAGGGAGATTGACCGGCTATGGCTTCGGTACTGGTACTCGATGGGGATCCGCTCCAGCTCGAATTGACCGCGCTCCTGCTCGCTCGTGACGACCACCGGCCGCTGACGACCGGTGATCCGGAGAAGGCGTTCGAGATCCTGGAGACCGAACAGGTCGAGTTGGTGCTGTTCGACATCTCGCTTCCCCGCCACGACGGCTATCGGGTCGGCCAGCAGATCCGGCACCAGCGGCCGGGCATCCCGCTGGCCGTGGTCAGCGACCGGGTCGAGCAAGAGCAGGTGGTCCGCTGCCTGCTCGCCTTCGCCGACGACTTCATCAACAAGCCGTTCGCGCCCCGCGAGATGCTCGCTCGCGTCCATTCGCTCCTGCGCCGGGCAGGACTGACCAGCGGCGCCAGGGCCGCCGACGGCAGCCTGGTGGTGGGCGAGATCGCGCTCAACCGGCAGCTCATGAAGGCTTCGATCCGGGGAGCGGACGTGCCCCTCACCCCGCGCGAGCTGACCCTGCTCTCGGCGCTGATGTCGAACCCCAACCGGGTGCTCAGCCGGGGCCAGCTGATCCGTCTGGCCTGGGGCGACGATTTCACCGGCTGCCTCAAGACGGTGGACGTCTGCATCCAGCGGCTTCGCAAAAAGATGGAGCCCCACCTGGGCAGCGCTCCGCAGTACATCCAGGCCGTCCGCGGCTTCGGCTACAAGCTCGAAGCGGTGAGCCGGCAGAAGGCCTACGAGGCTCGCCGGTCGAGGTCGGAACCGGCGCCGGTGGCGACCGCCAACACTGCTTAGGGCGACCCGGAGCGGGCCAGCGACAAGCCTGCAATCCACCCTCGTGGCCTTCGTTACCGGAACGCAACTCCAGCCAGCGACAGTTCCGCCGTTCGAAATTACATCCCCGCGGCGATGAGCCGAAGGAAGTGAGGAGCCCAGTCGCATGAGATCAGATGGCCGGCAGAGGGACGAGTCCTGGAAGGGACGGGTGGTGCTCGTCACCGGGGCTGGGGGATTCGTCGGCAGCGGGCTGGCAGCCGAGTTGCTGGAGCGCGGGGCCTCGGTCGTCGGTATCGTGCGCGACTCACCGGGGCTGCGTCTGCTGGAGGCGCTCGGTCTCCATCGCCGGCTGGACATCATCTCGGGCAGCATCACCGACCCGGGACTCGTGCACCGGGTGATCAACGAATACGAGGTGGACACCGTCTTCCACCTCGCCGCCCAGGCCATCGTCCAGGCCGCCAACCGCTCGCCGGTGCCGACCTTCGAGGCCAACATCATGGGCACCTGGACCGTGCTCGAGGCGGCCCGGCTGTCGCCGCTCGTCCAGCGGGTGGTCGTCGCCTCCAGCGACAAGGCGTATGGCGACCAGCCGGTCCTGCCCTACCGCGAGGACACCCCGCTCGGCGGCCTCTATCCGTACGACGCCTCCAAGGCCTGCACCGACATCCTCGCCCGGAGCTACGCCACCACCTACCCGCTGCCCGTCGCGGTGGTCCGCTGCGCCAACATCTACGGTCCGGGCGACCTGAATTGGTCGCGGCTCATCCCCGGCACCATCCGCTCCGGGCTCCAGGGCCAGGACCCGATCATCCGAAGCGACGGTAGGCCCGAGCGCGACTACCTCTTCTTGGACGACGCCGTCGCCGGCTACCTCTCGGTGGCCGAGCACCTCCCCGAACTGTCAGGGCAGGCCGTGAACCTTGGCACCGGCCGCAGCGTCGCGGTCCTCGAACTGGTGGAGCTGATCCTGCGCAAAGTTGGGGACGAGGGCCTGAAGCCTCGAGTCCTGGGCGAGGCCAGTGGTGAGATCGATCGTCAGTGCCTGGGCTTCGACAAGGCCCGCAAGGTCCTCGGCTGGGAGCCGGCCACCCCGCTGGCCGAGGGCATCGCCCGGACCGTGCCCTGGTACCGAGAGCACCTCTCGACCGGCCGCATCGTCGCGCTCGGGAGCGTCCGGTGAAGGTCGTCATCCTCTGCGGGGGCCTCGGCACCCGCGCCTACCCCTATACGCGCCGGGTTCCCAAGGCCCTGATGCCGATCGCCGGGGCGCCCGTGCTCGAGCAGGTGATGCGCATCTACGCCTCCCAGGGGTTCGGCGAGTTCGTCCTCGCCCTCGGCCACATGAAGGCCGACATCATCCGGTACGCCCGCTCACGCAAGAACGCCTACAAGATCGAATGCGTCGACACCGGCGACGCCACCGACACCGGAGAACGGGTCCGCCGCTGCCTCGACTACGTCGGCGAGACCTTCCACTGCACCTACGTCGACGGCCTCGGTGACGTGGACCTGGCGAGGCTGGCCGCCTTCCACCTCGAGCACGGTGCCGGGGGGACGGTCACCGCCGCCCCCCTGCGCTCGCAGTACGGAATCCTCCGCCACGACGAGGAGGACCGGATCACCGACTTTGTGGAGAAGCCGGTGCTGAAGGAGCACTGGATCAACGCGGGCTTCTTCGTCTTCCAGCGCGACCTCTTCGCCCAGGTCGGGGGAGAGAACCTGGAGCGAGACGTCCTGCCCGAGATGGCCCGCCGCCGGATGCTCTACGTCCACCGCCACCACGGCTTCTGGCGTTCCATGGACACCCATAAGGACCAGCAGGAGCTGGATGCCCTCTGGCTCCCCTTTTCGCGCCGGCTCGAGGAGGGCCTGCCCCAGGCCGGAGACGCGATGCCGGCCTGGCTGGCCGGGCGCCACCGGGCGGCCGTCACCAAAACGGCATGAGCGGGGGCCGGCGGGAACGCTGGCTGCGCGTGGGCGGGCTCGAGCTCGGGATCGCGCTGCCCGAGCGGCTGGACCGGCGGCTGGAGCGCTCGGGCCTCGCCCGGGCCCTGGCGCGCCTGGGCCGCCGCCGGGTCCCGGCCCGCCTGCCCGAGTCCGACGCGCCACTGCCGGAGCGCCGCCCCGAGCCGGCCGACCTCGACCCGGCCTCCCGGCCTCTCCTCGACAAAGTGGCCGAGATGGAGTGGTACCACTCCATCGACCTCGGCCACGGCGTTGTCACCCCCGGGCTGGTCGATCACCGCCCACAGCTGGACCGATACCACCTGCCCCACTCCCTGGCCGGCATGCGCTGCCTGGACGTCGCCTCCTGGGACGGCTTTTTCGCGTTCGAGATGGAGCGCCGGGGCGCGGACGAGGTGATCTCCTTCGACCTCGAGAGCATCGCCGACATCGACATTCCCGGGCCGCACCGCGCAGAGCTGGTCGCGAACGCGGCCGGGCGCCGGCAGGACCAGGGCTTCCGGCTCGCCCACGAAGTGCTCGGCTCGCGGGTCGAGCGCAAGACCGGGAGCGTCTACCGGCTTTCGCCCGAACTGGCCGGCAGCTTCGACCTGGTGATCGTCAGCGACCTCCTGCTTCACCTCCGCGACCCCCAGCTGGCGCTCGATCACATCGCCACCGTCTGCCGAGGAACGCTGCTGCTGGCGGACGTGTATCACCCGCCACTGGAGCGCTACGGCGAGCGCAGCCTCGCCGAGTACTCGCCCTGGCTGCCGGGCTACACGTGGTGGCAGATGAACGTGAGCACGCTCCGCAAGATGCTCGATACAGCTGGCTTCACCGCGGTGGAAGAGCTCGAGCGATTCGAGATGCGCCTCAGCAGCGGCGGCCCGGGCTCGCCGAAGGTTGTGCTCCGGGCGCAAGGCCCGGCCAGGGCGGAGCCGGCAGCCGTGACGGGCGGGAGCGCGGCGGCGAGGCGCACCCGATGAAGGTCGTCTTCCCCTACCCCGGCTACTGGCCGTACCTGCGCCGCGGCGTGGAACGCTGCATCCACGACCTGGCCGGCCACCTCGCCTCTCGCGGGCACCAGGTCCACGTGGTCGCCTCGACGCCGGGCCGCTCGCGCACCGCCTGGGACGGGGACGTGAAGGTGACCTACGTCGGCCAGCTGAGCCACCCGCTGGTGTTCGGCTATGCGCCCTACCTTCGGATCTTCGCCTTCGCCGCCGCGGCCAGCCGGGTGCTGGCCAGCGAAAGGGCTGACGTGGCGCACCTGGCCACCTACTCGATTCCCTGGGCGCCGCTCCTTCGGCGTTTCATCGACCTGCCCTACCTGAGCCACCTCACGGTTCGGGGCGAGCGGATCCCGAAGGAGCGTTTTTCCTTCGTCACCGACGACCCCCGGCGGGCCGACCTGGCGGCCGCGCTGACCGAGGGCGCGGCGCGCGAGGTCGAGGCCCAGCTGGGGATCGACTGCGAGGTGCTGCCGCCGCCTGTCAACCTGGTCCAATTCCGGCCCGTCGGCCGGCGCGACCCCAGGCGTCCGGAGGTGCTCTTCCCGGCCGACCTGGCCGATCCGCTGAAGGGCGGCCTTCTCCTGCTCGAAGCGTGGAACGAGGTCCACCGGCGGTGCCCGGAGGCGGTGCTCGTGCTGGCGGGGCCCTACGGGTTGGCCGGCTGGGACCAGCAACCGCTGGAGATGACCGCGGCGGGCGGCGGCGACCTGGTCGGGTCGGATTCGGCGAAGGCGGCGATCGAGTTCCGCGGGGTCGGCGAGCCCGGGTCGCTGCCCGCCTGGTACTCGAGGGCGGCGGTCACCGTGCTGCCCTCGGTCGGCGAGGCCTTCGGCATGGTGCTGACGGAGTCGCTGGCCTGTGGCACGCCGGTCGTCGGCTCGGCCGGCGAGGGGCCGGGCGAGATCATCGGGGACCGCGGCGTCGGCCGGACCGTGGACCTTGGGGACCGCGGCGATCGCGCCGGACGGCTGGCGACGGCGATCCTGGAGGCGATCGAGCTGTCCCGGCAGCCGGCCACCAGGGCGCGCTGCCGGGAGTGGGCGAGTCAGTGGGGCCTGGACGTCGTCGGCTCCAAGGAGGAACGGCTGCTGGAGCAGGTGCTGTCCTCGCGGCGGGGTCGCGGGTGATCGCCGTGGAAGCTCGCGCGGAGCCGCCCGCGGGCCTGGTGGAGCCCGGTCCCGGCAGCGGCGAGCTGGTGCGGTGCACGCTCGACCTGCTGGAGGTGACCGACCGGGTCTACCACGAGCTGCGGCGGACCGTCCCCCTGGTGACAGCGCTGGTGGAGGAGGTCCGGCGCCTCCCGGGACCGTTAAGGGTCGTCGCGATCGCGCCCAACGAGCTGCTGCTCAAAGTGCTGGCCGGCCTCGGCCACCGGGTCGAGGTCTGGCGGGTCGACCCTGCGGTACTGGGCGAGGAGGCTGCCGCGCTCACGACCCGCCGGGGCTCCCTCGACCAGGTCCTGGCCGAGGCGCCGCCGCCCGCCGACCTGCTCTTACTCCCCTACGTCCTGGAAGCCGCCGCCGAGGAGCCCGCGAGGGTGCTCCGCCGGCTCGGCGTTGACGGCCGGCTGGTCGTGGCCTGCCGGCACTCGGGTGCTTTGATCTACCGGCGCCGGGCCATCGCCGGCAGGCCGCTCCTCGACCCGCCCGCCCCACCGCGGATCTCGCTCGGCTGGCCGGACCTGCCTCCCCGTCGCGTGATCGCCCGCGGCGACCTGGCCGCCCTGGCCGCCGAGGCCGGGCTGGTCCTCGAGCGGCAGCGGCTGGTGATCGACCGGACGGCCACCTCGGCCGTGCAGGCGATGAGCCTCAGCGCCTACCTTGGCGCCCGGCTGAAGCACCTGGCCAAGCACCTGGTCCCGCCCTGGCGCGACTGCATCGTCGCCACCCTCACTCCCGGGCGACCCGCGTGAGCGCGCCGGCGGTCCTGATCGAAGGCCTGCGCAAGACCTTCCGGCGCGCCGCCGGGCCGTTCGGGCGCAAGCAGGACAAGGTCGCCCTCGACGGGATCGACCTCGAGGTGCGCCAGGGCGAGGTCTTCGGCCTCCTGGGACCCAACGGCGCCGGTAAGACCACCCTTTTAAAGTGCCTCTGTGGGCTGGTGCTGCCCGACGCCGGCCGGATCGAGGTCGACGGACGCGACGCGCTGAAGCGGGCGGCGGAGGTCCGCCGATCGGTGGGCATGGTCTACGGCGACGAGCGCAGCTTCTTCCTCCGTCTCTCGCTGCTGGAGAACCTTCGCTTTTACGCCTCGCTCTACGAGATCCACGGAGCGCGTGCCGATTCCCGGATCCGCGAGCTGCTCAAAGTGGTCGGGCTGGCCGACGTGGTGGACGTGCGAATGGACGGCTTTTCATCCGGCATGCGGCAGCGGGCGGCGATAGCCCGGGGGCTGCTGAACGACCCGGCGGTGATCTTCATGGACGAGCCGAGCAGAACCCTCGACCCGGTCGGCGCGGAAGACCTGCGCGAGCTGATCCATGATCGGGTGGCCGGCGGACGGCGCACGGTGCTGATCGCCACCAACCTGATGCACGAGGCGGAGGCGCTCTGCCACCGGCTGACCATGATCGACGGCGGTCGGGTGGTGATGACCGGCAGCCTGGCGGATTTCCGGGGCCTCGCCGGCGAGGACGCCGTCTACTGGCTTTCCGTCAATGGCGGGTCGGCCTGGGGCGACGGCCTTCGGTCGATCCCGGGAGTGCGCTCGGTCGCCGTCGAGCCGATGGGTGAGAACGCCCACCGCATCCGGCTCCAGATCGACCGCCAGGGCCGGGCGCTGGCGCTGGCGATCCGTCACCTGGTCGAGGCGGGCGCCGAGATCTGGAGCTGCACGCAGGAGGAGGAGTCGCTTGACAAAGTCTTCCGGGCGGTGGTCCAGCGCGGCGCCCGGGCGGTGGCCGCGGGAAGCCGCAGTTGAGGACGGTGGCGGCCTTCCTGCGCCGCGACCTGCTGGTCTTCCGGAGCTACCGGCTGGCCGCCCTGACCCAGTTCGCCGGCGTCGGCGCCCTGCTGGTGATGGCCTTCTACATCGGACGGGCCCTCGGTCGCGGGGGTGCGGTGCCCGGGCTGGGAGGCGACTACATCTCCTACCTCCTGGTGGGGATGGCATTCACCGACCTGCTGATCGCCTGCCTTCGCGCCTCCACCACCGCCATCCGCGACGGGCAGCTGGCGGGGACCCTGGAGCCGATGCTGCTGACGCCGGTGCGGCTCTGGCAGCTGCTCTTGGGCGCCAGCGCATTCCGTCTCCTGAACGCTCTCGGCCGGCTCTTGATGGTGGCGCTCGCCGCCGTCGTCATCTTCGGCTACTGGCACCACGCCAACCTCGCCTCGGCGGCTCTGATACTGGTGCCAGCGGTGGCGGTCTTCGCCGGGACCGGGCTGGTGGCGGCGGCCGGGGTGCTGGTCGTCAAGCAGACCGAGCCGCTGCTGGCCGGCTACGTCGCGGTCAGCTTCCTTTTCGCCGGCGCGGTCTTTCCGCCGGGATTGCTGCCGGGCTGGGTCCAGCCGGTGGTGACCGTCCTGCCCCTCACCCACGCGCTGGCGGGGATGCGGCTTGCGGTGGCGGGTGCGTCGCCGGCTGCCGTGGCGGGCCACGCCTGGATCCTGGCGGCGGGCTCGGTGGTCACCATCGGAGCCGGCGTGCTGGCGCTCCGCCAGGCGCTGCTGTGGGCTCGCCGGGAGGGCAGCCTTGCCCAGTACTGAGACCGCCGCCCTGCCGTCCCAGGCCGGGTCCGAGCCGGCGGCCCAGACCCGTTTCCCCTTCGTCTCGGTGATCGTGCCGACCCGCAACCGGGGGGAGATCCTCGCCTTCACGCTGGACGCGCTCGCCCGCCAGGTCTACCCGTCTGACCGGATGGAGCTCTTGGTCATCGACAACTCCTCCACCGACGACACCGAGGCCGTGGTGGGCCGCTGGGCCGCCGCGCTGCCCTTCCCCGTCCGCTTCCAACGCAAGGAGAACAAGGGTCCGGCCTCCTCCCGCAACCTGGGCGCCCAGCTCGCCAGGGGCGAGGTGCTGGCCTTCACCGACAGCGACTGCCTGCCCAGCCCGGCCTGGCTGCGCAGCGCGGTGGCGGCGTTGGAGCCGGGCGTCGGTGTGGTCACCGGTCCGATCGCTCTCCAGCGCACCGCCGACACCCACTTCTTCTGGAATTCCCAGCTCGACCCCGAGGTCTGGGACAGCGGCCTTTATCGGACTGCCAACCTGGTGGTGCGAAAGGCGGTCTTCGAGGAGGTGGGCGGCTTCGACGAGAGCTACGCGCTCGGTCCGCGGGGACAGCTGATGGGCGGCGAGGACACCGACCTCGGCTGGCGGATCCGGCGCAGCGGGCTCCGCGCCGTCTTCGTGGAGGGCGCCCTGATCACCCACCTGGCGACCCAGATCACGCCCCGCGAATGGCTGCTCAAACCGATCGCGGTGCAGGTGCTTCCCCGGCTGGTGGCCTCGGTCCCCGAGCTGCGCTCGACCGCTCTTTGGGCCCGCTGCTTCATGTCGCCCCGCAACTTCCTCTTCGACCTCGGCGCCTTCTCGGTAGTGGCCGCCTGGTTGTTCCACACCTGGCCCCTGCTCTTGCTGACCCTTCCCTGGCTCTATGTCAGCAGCGAGGCCTGGTACACGATGCTGCGCCTGGGCCGGATCCACAAGGCGGCCGCGATCTTCGCCCTCCTGGTCCAGCGCTACTCGATGGTGCTGGGAGTCCTGCTCTGGGCCAGCGTCCGCTACCGCCGCCTGGTGCTTTGACGGCTGCCAGCCCGCCGCGGGCCTCGGTGATCATCGTCACCCGGCGCGGCCGGGGCCACCTCGAGGGCTGCCTGCGTGCGGTCTTCGGCCAGCGGCTGCCCGGCGGCTTCGAGGTGGTGCTGGTGGACAACGGGAGCGAGGACGGCTCGGTCGACCGGGCGCTCCTCGACCACCCTTCCCTGCGGGTCGTGAGGGCCGGTCGTAACCTCGGGTTCGCCGGCGGCAACAACCTCGGCCTGAGGGAATCGGCGGGCGAGTTCCCCGTCCTCCTCAACGACGACACCCGGGTCCGATCCGGCTGGCTGGCCGCGCTGGTCGAGGCCGCCGAGGCCGAGCCCCGGGCGGGGGCGGTGGGGTCGCTGGTCGTCTTCCAAAAGCCGGCCGGGACCATCGACAGCGCCGGCCTCGACCTCCTTGACGACGGCGCCGTCGTCGGGCGCGGGACGCTGGAGCCGGCGCCGGGTCAACCCGGCCGGCGGGAGGAGGTGTTCGCCGCCTGCGGCAACGGGATGCTGCTCCGCCGCGCGGCCCTCGAGCGGGTCGGCTGCTTCGACGAGGCCTTTTTCGCCTACTTCGAGGACGCCGACCTCTGCTGGAGGATGCGCCTGGCGGGCTGGACCTGCTGGCTGGAGCCGGCAGCGGTCGTCGATCACCTGCACGCCGCGACGGCCGGGGTCTGGTCTGACTTCTACCACTTCCAGGTCCGCCGCAACCGGCTGCTGGTGGTGGTCAAGAACGCCCCCCCGGACCTGGTCTGGAAGTCGCTCTCAGACCTCGGTGGCCTGCTCGCCCGGAGCCTCGCCCGCGCCGCCGTCCGCCGGGTCGCCCCCGACCGCGCCAGCCCCGACTGGCCGACCCGGACCGGGACCCGGACCCAGTTCCAAGTCATCGGGTCGCTGCTCCGCCACCTGCCCGGGGCGTTGCGCCAGCGGCGGGCGATCCGGGGCCAAAAAAGGGTCTCCGACCGGGAGATCAGGGCCTGGATGCGCCCGGCTGCGGCGGTCTATGCCCGCCCCCACCGGATCGGGGACGGGAGCGTCGCCGGTCTCGGGTAGCGCCCGCGCTCAGAGCACCAGCGCCCGATAGCGGACGCTGCCGGCCACCAGCGCGGCGAAGGCGACGGCGTCCCACGCCAGGTGAGCCAGCGCCTTGGCCGGGGGAAAGCGGCCGCGGAGAGAACGCGTCCTTGCGAACTCGACCAGGTAGGGGACCAGGAGCAGAAGGGCGGCCGGGTTCAAAAAGGCCAGCAGCAGCCCGAGCAGGGCGAGGTCGAAGTAGAGGTGGATCGGGCTCACCCAAAAGCCCAGGTAGAGATGGCGGCGGAACCCCGGGTAGCGGGCCGCCTTGGCCGGCCAGTTGGAGAAGCGGCGCGGCCACAAAAGCCAGGCCCGGGCCGAGAGTGGGATCAATTGGTGCCAGACCAGCGCCTCGGGCGCGAAGCGGGCCTCCCAGCCCTCCCCCGCCACCCGCCAGCCGAGGTCAACGTCCTCCCAGTAAGGGCACTCGGGGTCGAAACGCTTTGACCCCAGCGCCTCGGTTCGGTAGGCGACGTTGGAGGTCGAGAAGGAGCCGTCAAGGCCCAGCGTCTCAATGTGGTGGGAGAAGAGGGGAACCGGACCCGGGGGGGCGGTGGTCCGGCCCTGCACGATGCCGACCCGGGGATCGTCGAATGCCGCCCGCAGAGCCTCCAACCAGCCCGGACGGGGCACGCAGTCGCTGTCGGTGAAGGCGAAGAGCGACCCCCGCGCCCGTTCGAGGCCGAGATTGCGGCCGCCGGCCGGGCCGCGGTCCACCTCCGAGCCCAGACACAGCAAACCGTCCGGGTAGCGTTCTTGGAGGCCGCGCAGGACAACCGCGGTGTCGTCGGTGGATGCGTTGTTCACAACGATCAGCTCGAAGCCTCCCTCGACCTCCTGCGCGAGGACCGCCTCGATGGTGGCGGCCAGGGTCGGGGCCTGGTTGCGCGTCGAGACCACGACCGAGAAGAGGGGTGGCGGGCTCATCGCAGCGGCGGATCCGACCCGGGGCCGGCTACTTCGGGCGCCCAATTACAAGGCTGAGGCTCAAGAGCGCCGGCGCGTTGCCGAATCTATACCCGTCCTTCCTATGGTGCCTCCTGCAGCGCCGCCCGTAGGGGCAGGCACGCCGGCCCACCCGGGTCCGGCGCTGAACCGGAAGGGAGCCACCAGCATGGAGCTGAGAGAGTTCGGCGGGGGCCTGAAAAGGCACTGGATCATTTTCGTCGTCTGCTGCCTTATAGGCCTCGTCGGGGCTTTCACCTACGACTTCTTGACCCTCCTCGACGAGGCCCAGGCCTCGGTCTCGGTCCTCGACCCGATGACGGCCCGGCCCGGCGGCTACGGGCAGGCCCAGGTGACCTTCGACTCGATCATCTTGAGCAAGCAGCTGGCCAACAAGGTCGCGGCGGTGATGGGAGAGAGCTCGGACACCGTCCAAAGTGACCTCTCGGTCACCCTCGCCTCCTCCCTTTCGCCCACCAACCCGAGCCCGCTCTACCTCGTCCACGGCAAGGACCACGGCCTCCCCCGGGCCGTCAAGCTGGTCAACACCGCGGTCAGCGAGGCCACCAAGATCTACCTCCGGCTCAACACCGCCGACGGCAGCCAGCTGAAGGCGGCGACGGCGCCCGAGACCGCCGACGCCCAGGCCCAGCTGAAGTCGGCCGTGGACGCCCTCAACGTCTTCGCCACCCAGAACAACGCCGTCGACCTGCCCGACCGGCTGGCCACCCAGCAGGCCAAGGTGGCGGCGCTGCAGCAGAGCCTCTACGCCGCCCAGGCCCAGCAGAGCGGCGACTACTACGTGAACTCGACGCTCTACACCAAGGACGCCAACGTCGTCAGCTCCCTCCAGGCGAGCCTTGCCCCCGAGCAGACCGAGCTGAGCCGGCTCCAGGGACTGTCCCCGCAGTACAGCCAGCTGAGCTTCGCGGTCCAGGCAGCGCAGACGCGCGTCACCGCGGTCGGCAACCAGGAGGAGTCCCAGGTCGTCAGCCAGCTCCTGCCGAGCGACACCGAGCTAAAGCAGCTCGACGCCGCCTACAAGGAGAACCAGTTCCTCTACCGCCTGCTCATCTACTCTTTGGGGCTGCTGGCCGGCGTCGTCCTCGGACTGCTGGCGGTCTATCTCCTGGTCGCCCTGCGCGGCCGCCCGGCCACCCCGGCCGAGCTTGCCAGCGCCTTCGGGGCGCCGGTGCTGATCCGGGTCGGGAGCGCCAACTGATGGCCACTCCCACCCACCACGCGGAACAGCAGATGGGCACCAAGGAGACGCCCGCGGGGCCGGCCGGGACCGGGCGCGGAGGTTCCCAGACGGCCCTCAGGGCCCACCCGACGGGTACCTTCGGCGAGAGCTTCCGGCTTCTCGCCCTCGACGTGGTCAGGCTCTTGGAGGGGGAGACCAACCGGTCCCTGCTGGTCATGAGCGGGCTGCCCGGCGAGGGGCGGACCCTCACCGCCTACAACCTGGCCCGCTCTTTGGCCGAGCTCTCCTTGCCGGTCCTGCTGGTCGACGCCAACCCCGCCGGCGCCCCGAGGACGGTTGATCTCGGCGATCCGCCAGGGGTGCACCGGATCGACCTCAGCGAGGAGGCAGGCGGCCTCGGCGACTTCCTCCAGGCGGCGCGAAAGGTCATCGCCCGCGGCGGCGAGGAGGGGGCCATCACCATCGTCGATGTCCCGGCCGCGACCCGCTCCAGCATCGGCTTCCACCTCGCAAAAGAAGTCGCCGGCTCCCTCTTTGTGGTCCGCACCCGAAAGTCGCGCGGGGTCGGGATCCCGACCGAGATGCGCGGCCAGCTGGACCTTCTCGGGGCCCGCATCCTGGGGGTGGTGGTCAACGACGGATGAGGAGGGCTCGGGGCCGGTCGGTGCGGTGGTCGTCAACTGGAACGACGCCGAACGGAGCGTCCGCTGCCTCGAGTCGGTGCGAAAGTCGTGGCCTGAGGCGATCCTGGTCCTGGTCGACAACGGGTCGCAGGAGGACCCCGGACCGGCCCTCGGGGCGGGACCGCTCGGCGTCACCCTGCTAAAGCTCGGGTCCAACTTTGGCTACGCCGCCGGTTGCAACGCCGGCACCGGGGCGGCGATCGCCGCCGGAGCCAGCCACGTGCTCCTCTTGAACAACGACGCCACCCTTGAGGAGGGCTCGATCCCGGCGCTCCTCGCCGCCGCCGGCCGCCACCCGGGCTCGATCATCGCCCCGCTGATCGTCTACGCCGATCGCCCGGACCGGGTCTGGTCGGCGGGCGGGTACGTCAACCGGCCCTTCTTTGACAACCACCATCACGGCAAGGGCGAACCGGTCTCGGCCCACTTTGAAGAGCGCCGGGTGGACTGGGCGACCGGCTGCGCGCTCTTCTTCGAAGCCGCCTGCTTCCGCCGCGTCGGTCCCCTCGACGAGGCCTACTTCCTCTATCTCGAGGACACCGACTGGTGCCTGCGCGCGGCCCGGGTCAAGGTCGAGACCTGGCTCGCGCCTGCCGCGGTGGTCCGGCACGAGGTATCCGCCAGCGTGGAGGCGCTGCCCAGCTGGCAGGTCCGCTATTACGCCCACCGCAACCACTACCGCCTGGCGCTTCGCCACGCGACCGGCTGGGCCAAGCCCCTGGTCTTAGGCGACGCCCTCTGGACCCTGTTCAAGGCCGGCCTTCGGTCGGCCATCTCCGCCGGCCACCGGCGCGATGGCTACTACCACGCGCGGACCCGGGGGGTGGCGGATTTCCTGCGCGGGCGCGTCGGCCCGGCGACGGTCTCGTCGGTGCCCGCGGCGGCGGCGGTGGTGGCAAACCGATGATCTTCACCGCGACGCGGCCCTGGTGGCGTCCCCAGCGATTCGACGTCCTCTTCACGCTCTGGCTGGTCTTCAGCGCCGCGGTCCTGATCGGGATCTTCGCGCTCCGCCTCGGCGAGTACTTGGGGATGGCCACCGGCATCCTGCTCCTCTTCGCGATCGCTGTCCGCTGGCCGATCGTCACCGCCGTCTTCCTGGTCGCGTTCACGCCGATCCAGCGCTTCGTGATCATGCTTCTCTACCACTTCTCGCACTCGGTGGTCCTCACCAAGGGCGTCGAGCTGTGGAAGGAGGCGGTGCTGGCGGCGCTCGTGAGCCGCGTGATCTACGACCTCTTCTTCCGGCCCGAGCGGTCGCACGCGATAAGGGTCATGGACATCCTGGTCCTCTTCTTCGTCGGCGTCGCGGGGATCTACGTCTTCTACCCGGGACCACTTGGGGTCGACCTCTTCACCCGCCTCCAGGGCTTCCGCACCGACGCGACCTTCATGGCCGCCTACTGGGCGGGGCGGGGGCTGCACATCCACCGCCGGCAGCTGCGCTGGATCCTGATGTCGATCGTCCCCGGGGCGGTGATCGTCGGCCTGGTCGCGATCTGGCAGTTCGTGACGCCGGCGCTGGCCAACCGCATCTTCGACTACCTCGGCTACACCGACTTCAACGCCTTTTCGGGGGCCACCGGCGACACCCTGGTGGTCCGCGCCCGGGACCTGCCCGGCGCCGCCCAGTTGCCGCGGGCGTCATCGCTGGCGCTGAGCGACCTTGCCCTCGCCTTCTTCCAGCTGCTGCTGGTCTCGATGTCGGCCGCCCTCTTCAGCCTCTCCAAGAGCTGGCTCGCCCGCGCTGCGGCGGGCGGCTTCCTGGCCCTGATGGCCGCGACCATGGTCCTGACCCTCACCCGGAGCGCGATCGCCGCCGCCATTGGCGCTGTGATCGGCATCGCGATCGTCGCCGGCAAGCTCTTCCGCTACGGCCTCCTGGTTGCCCTCGGCGGGGGCGCGGTAGCGGCGATCCTGATCTCGGGCTACATCAAGCTCAGCACCATCGAGTCCCTCACCAACTTCCAGGACGCCTCCAGCGTCCAGCACGACCAGCAGATCGCGAAGAGTATCCAGGTCATCGAGCAGTACCCCTTCGGCCGGGGCCTGGGCACCGCCGGAGTGGTGGCCCAGACCCAGCTGAAGGGCGGCGAGAGCCTCACCAACGAGAGCTGGTACCTGCAGCTCGGCACCGAGATCGGCGTCATCGGGATGGGCGCCTACCTGCTGGTCGTGGTGGCCGTGATGCTGGTCAGCCTCTGGTACTTCTGGCGCCTCCACGACCACTGGCTTCGGCTGCTGACGCTGACTGTGGCCGGCGCGGCCGGCGCCTTCTTGGTCTCCGGCAACTTCCTCCACGCCTGGGAGAACACGCCCGTGTCGATGGTCTTCTGGCTCTTCGCCGGCCTGGCCATGCGGGCCTGCGACCTCGAGGCCTGGGACGGCTACTGGGAGCAACCGTGAGGATCGCCGTCTACCATGACCAGCCCTCGGGGGGAGCGCGACGGGCGCTGGCCGGCTTCGGCCGCCGGCTGGCCGAGCGCCACCAGGTCGACGTCTTCACCCTGGCCACCGCCGACCAGGAGCTGGTCAGCGACAGCGAATGGGCGTCGTCGGTGACCGTGCTCCCCTACGCGCCGCGGCCGTCGGTGCGCCTCGGCCTGTTCTTTAACGACGCCCGGCGGAGCCGGTCGATCGAGGACCTGGACCGGGTCAACGCCGAGGCCGCCAGGCTGGTCGACGCCGGCGGCTACGCCGTGCTGCTGGCGGACGCCTGCCGCTTCACCTACGCGCCGCAGATCCTCGACCACGTCCGGACCCCGGCCGCCTACTACTGCCACCACGGGCCCTGGCGGGTCCAAGACGTCCCCACCCGGGTGGCGCGGTCGGCCTACGAGGAGGCCCGGCGGGCGGTCCACCGGCCGTTCGAGGCCGGCCTTGAAGAGCGCCTGCGCAGCCTCGACCGGCGGCTGGTACGGCGGGCCCGCACGGTCATGGTCAACTCCAATTTCACCCGGGACCGGGCGCGGGAGCACTACGGCATCGAGGCGCGCCTGTGCCCTCCCGGGGTCGAGCTGCCGCCTCCCGGAGAGTCGGGCCGGCGCGAGCACATCTTGAGCGTGGGTGCGCTCGAAGCGCACAAGGGCCAGGACCTGGTGATCCGCTCGGTCGCCCGGTTGCCGGAGAACCTGCGGCCCCCCGTCCACCTGGTGGGCAACGACGGGAGCCCGGCCTACCGGGCCCGGCTGGAGGCGCTGGCGGCCCGGCTCGGCGTCAGGGTCTCCATCCGCTTGCGGGTTCCCGAGGCAGAGCTGGACTTTGAGTACCGGACCGCGATCCTGTTCTGCTACGGTGCGCGGCACGAGCCCCTCGGGCTGGCCCCGGTGGAGGCGATGGCCCACGGCCTGCCGGTTGTTGCCGTGAACGAGGGCGGCGTGCGCGAGACGGTGCGCGACCAGCAGACCGGGCTCTTGGTCCCCGCCGACCCGGCGGCGATGAGCGCCGCTTTGGAGCGGCTGCTGGCCGATGAGGCGCTGCGCCGCCGGATGGGCGCGAAAGGGCGATCGGAGGTTGCCCGCGCCTGGTCGTGGCCGGCCCGGGCGGCTGCTCTGGAGGAGGTGCTGAAGGAGACCGCGGCGCAGGCGCGGGGCCTGGCCGCCGCCGGGACGGCCGGGCGGCCATGAAGGTGGCTTTGATGGGACGCTCTTTACGCGGCCGCTTCTCGGGCGTCGTCCGCTACACGCACGAGCTGGTGACGGCCCTGGCGCCGCGGCTCGGCACCGACCTCAGCGTGTTCGTGACGCGCGCCGAAGACGGGATCGGCGGCCTCGGGATCCGCCGCGTGCGCGCGCCCTTCCCCACTCCCAACGAGTACGCACGCGCTGCCTGGGAGCAGTCGATAGTCCCCCTCCAGGTGGCGCGCCTGGGCGCGGACGTCTTTCACTCGCCGAACTACATCCTTCCGCTGGCACTGCGCTGCCCGGCGGTGGTGACCGTTCACGACCTCTTCTACCTCGACCCGAGCCTCCACCGCCTGCGCTCTCACCTCTACCTGAGCGCGCTGAGCAGCCTTGCGATCGGGAAGGCGCGCCGGATCATCTGCGTGTCGGCCTACACCCGCGACCGGCTCCTCCAGCACCACCCCAACGCCGAGGCGAAGGTGAGGGTCGTCGGCGAGGGGGTCGATGCCCGCTTTGTGCCACCCTCCGCCGAGGCCGTGTCCGCCACCCGGGAGCGGCTGGGCCTGGCCGGCCCCTACGTGCTCTTCGTCGGGACCGTGGAGCCGCGCAAGAACCTGGACCGGCTGGTACGCGCCTTCTCCGCCGCCGTCTTGCGGTCCGGCCTTCCCCACCAACTGGTCATCGCCGGCGGCGCCGGCTGGAGGGCGGCACCCTTTCGGGCAGCGCTGAACGCCTCCCCCGTCCGAGACCGGATCCGGGTGCTCGGATACGTCGCCGAAGAGGACATGCCGGCCCTTTACGGTGGCGCCGACCTGTTCGTGTTCCCCTCCCTCGAAGAGGGCTTCGGGCTGCCGCCGCTGGAGGCGATGGCATGCGGCACCGCGGTGGTGACCTCCTGCACCTCCGCCCTGCCCGAGGTGGTGGGAGACGCGGCCGCCCTGGTCGACCCGCTCGACGAGGGGGCGCTCTCCTCCACCATCGAGGGCCTTTTGGGGAGCGGGAGAAGGCGCCGGGCGCTGGCTCAAGCCGGCCCCGCCCAGGCGGCGCGGTTCAGCTGGGAACGGGTCGCCGACCAGACGCTCGCCGTCTATGCCGAGGCGGCCGCGTGAGGCCCGCTCTCTACTACCCCTGGGTCTACCTCAAGGGCGGCGCCGAGCGGGTCCTGCTCGAACTGATGCGGCGCAGCCGGCACGACTGGACGCTGTACACCAACCATTTCGAGCCGGCGGCGACCTTCCCCGAGCTGTCCGAGTTCAGGGTCGTTCAGCTCCGCGAGGTGTCGGTTCGGCGCACCATCCCCGAGGTGGCCCGGGCCATGCTCACCCTCGGAACCCAGCGGGTGGACTTCGCCGGCCACGATTCGCTGATGGTCGTCAGCGAGGGCCTCGGCAACTTCGTCGCCGCCCGGTCGCCAATCCCGACCTCCTGTATCTGCCTCACGCCGCTGAAGGTGCTCTATGACCCCTTCACCCGCGCCCAGTTCTACGCCGGCCGCCGGCGGCCGGTGTTCCGGGCGGCCTTCGCCGCCTACCGGCTGGCCGACCGCCGAAGCTGGAAGAGGTACCAGCGGGTATTCACCAACAGCGAGGAGGTGCGGCGCCGGGTGTTAGCCGCCGGCCTGGTCGAAGAGGACCGCCTGGAGGTCGCCCACCATGGCGTCGACACCGAACGCTGGCAGCCGGACGGCCGGCGCGAGCGATTCTTCTTGGTGCCCGGCCGGATCATGTGGCAGAAGAAGATCGAGCTCGCCCTGGAAGCCTGGCAGCTCTTCAAGCCGAACCAGTCCGACAACGACTTCCGGCTGATCGTGGCCGGGATGGTCGATCAGAAGAGCCGCCCCTACCTCCAAGCGATGCAGGCCAAGGTCGCGGGCCGGCGGGACGTGGAGTTCATCGTCTCCCCGCCCGACGACGACCTGCTCGACCTCTACCAGCGTTCTTGGGCGATCGTCTTCCCACCGGCCAACGAGGACTGGGGGTTGGTACCCCTGGAGGCGATGGCCTGCGGCAAGCCGGTCCTGGCGACCGACCGCGGCGGCCCCAAAGAGAGCGTCCTCAACGGGTCGACCGGGCTCTTGCGAGTGGACCAACCGAATTCCTTCGCGCGCGGTATCCGGGAGCTCGCGTCGATGTCCACCGATGAGCTCGACGCGTTCTCGCTACGAGCTCGACGGCGTGCCCTCGACTTCCCCTGGAGCCGCTTTGTGGATCGAATCGACCGGCACTTGGAGGAAACCACCGGCTCCGGGGAGTCGTCAGGCGAGGAGTCGGCCGAGGTCGAGTCGACCGAGGTCGGCTGAGCGGGGTGCTCCGCGTCGGCATCGACGCCTGGGGCATCTCCGGCGACCTCCTTCACAGCGGTTTCGGCCAGTACACCGCCCTCCTCCTGCGCCACCTGCCGGCGACCGGCCCGGGGCTTGAGCTGGTCGCTTACGGAGGGCCGCAAGAGCCCCGCCCCGTCTGGCTCCCGGAGGGGGTCGAGTGGCGCGCCCTCGGCTCGGGCGCCCGGCCGCGATGGGCGGCGCTGGAGAGCCGGCTCCGACGGCTGCCGGCCGCCGCCCGGGCGGATCGGCTTGACCTCTTCCACTCGCCAGCCGTGCACGTGAGGCCCTCCTACCCGCCGGTGGCCCGGCCGGGCATCCCGGTCGTCGCCACCGTCCACGACCTGATCCCGCTGAGCTTTTACGGCTCCGACCTGCCGCTGCGGCTGCGGGTCTTCTACCGCTGGAACCTCCGCCGGGCCCTGACCTCGGACGCCGTCGTCACCGTCTCCGAGGCTGCTCGCGCGGAGATCGTCAGCGGAGGCCGCGCGGCCGGCGTACGGCGAATGACGGTCATCCCCAACGGTGTCGAGTTTGAGCCCAACCCCGACCCGGAGCCGCTCCGGCGGCTCGGCGTCGAGGCCCCCTACCTGCTCTTCGCCGGCTCCTACGAGCCACGCAAGGACCTGGCCGGCGCACTCGCCACCTTCGAGATCCTGGCCGGTCGGGGCTTCGGGCACCAGCTTGTCGCCGTCGTCGAGCGCTCTTCGGGGCACGCGGCCGCGCTGCGCCGGCGAATCGAGACGAGCGGTCTGGCGAACCGGGTCCGTTTGGTCCACAGCCTCACCGAGCCTGACCTGAGGGCGCTCTACGCAAGAGCCGATCTGCTGCTCTTCCCCTCCCAGGCCGAGGGCTTCGGTTACCCGGCGCTGCAGGCGGCGGCCTGCGGGGTGCCGGTGGTGGCCTCCGACCTGCCGGCGCTCCGGGAGACGATGGACGGCGCCGCCGAGCTGGCTCCCCCCGGCGACCCGGCCGCCTTTGCGGCAGCGGCCGAGCGGGTCCTCCGCGACCCCGGCCTTCGAGACCGGCTGGCCGCCGCCGGGCGCAAGCGCGCGCGCCTTTTCGGGGTCGCTCGCTGCGTCGGCGCCCACCGGGAGCTCTACGAGGCGCTCGTGAAGGGGAGGTAGGGCGGGAGCTCCGGCCTTCAGCCCTGGGCGTGGAAGATGTCGGCTTCGGCCCTGGTGATGTCGATGTACTGGCGCCCGAACTCCACGGTGTCGCAGATGTTGCTTCCCTCGTGCATCTCGTCCCAGGTTTCGATCGCCAGCAGCTTCTTGCCGGAGTGGATGGCGGCGTCGAAGGCCCGTTTATAGAAGGCGCCGTCCTGGCGGTCGACGATGGTGCCGGCGCCCCGGCCGGGGACCAGGTGGTCGTCGAAACCGGGCCCCACGGCGGCCACCCCGCCGCGGTCGACGTAGCCGTGGATGGAGGCTGCCCAGAGATAGTTGTTGTCGGTCTTGATCGGCGTCGTGTAGTCCCACTGCCGGGTGCCGCCCGACCAGCCACTGAAGGGGAAGTCCCAGGAGACCTCCCGCACGATGTACGGCCGCACGCCAAAGTCGGCCTGAAACTGATCGTAGACATAGTCGAAGGTCGACTGGTCGAAGGCCTCGGTGAAATCGGAGGTGAACAGGAAGACGACCGGGCGGCCGTCGACCAGCAGCCACTCGTCCCTCGGAATGCGGGTGAAGAAGTCGTTGAAGTTGGAGTAGAACCAGGCCTTTCCCTGGGGCGTGCGGAGGTCCCGCTTGTCCACCACCGTGGTGTCGAAGAACATCCCGATCTTGGGCGAGGGGCGACCTGCCTTGACGAGTTGGTGGGCGGCCTGGGCCATCACGTTGAGTCCCAGGTAGCTCCAAGCGTCGGTGGGATTGTCGTGCCCCCAATAGACGGCCAGCGCCCCATCGATCCCGGCCGCGCTCATGTCGCTCAGCTGGATCTCCTGCCAGGCCACGCTGCGCCAGCTGGGCGGCGGGGTGGGAGGAAAGCGGTAGCGCATGATCGACGGCTGGAGGTGCGCGCCGGTGGTGGCGTCGTACCAGTAGTAGTAGTAGGTCATCAGCACCGGCCGGTCGGCCGGGACGGGCGGCGCGGTCGGCGCCGAGGGAACCTGGGTGGAAGAGCCCCGGGTGCAGCCGAGGGTCATTGCCGTCATCAGGACAAGGCCCAGCGCCAGCCCGACGGCCCGGCGCAGAGGATGCTTGCCGGTGCCCGGGTCCCGTGTCATCTCCGCTCCGGCACCAGCCACGGGTTGCGCGCGGCCACCACCGCCTCCCGGTGAGCAGCGATCAGCCGCGCGGTGCTGGCGGTCTCGTCGATCGACAGGCTGAGGTGGAAGGACGCGTGGCTGCCGGCGGCGCCGATGAGCGCTTTGTGGAGCGCCCGCTGTTCGGCCGAGACCGCCGGGGACTCGAGTGTCTCCAGCCCCTGCGCGCTGTGGCGCAGCTTCGGGTCGAGGAACTCGCCGAGGGCGCCGGAGGGGGGCACCGAGGCGGGCAATCCGGCCGCCTTGAGGAAGGCTGCGGTTTGGCGACACCATCCCGGCGCGTCTTGGAGGAGGGATTCGAACGCGGTGACCAGCACCGGCAGACCACGCAGGCCGAGCAGAGCCTGCCGGTTGTAGCGCTCCCACAGTGCCAGCGAGTAGGCGGTGGGGAAACCGTTGCGGGCCTCCAGGGAAGCGGCGACCTCGAGCGGATGGCGGAGCACCAGCAGCGCCACCGAACGGACCTTGAGTTGACGCCGCCAAAAAGGGATGGTGAGGCAGAGTCTGGGATCCTTCCAGACCCATGCCTTGGAACCGTAGACGGCGTCGAAGGCGCGAATAGCCTCGCCGCCCAAGGCTCCGATGTAGTCATAAGCCTCCCACTGGGGCGGCATTTGCGGCGGCGCCGACCAGGCTCCCCCGAGGGTGGCCAGCAGGCGGTCGTTGAAGGCGGCGAGGGAGCCACTCTCCCAGTGCCCCTTGGGATTTGACGGAGGGTCCGCCTCGATCAGGTCCTCGGCATCGCCGATCGGCACCCCGAGGAGGTTGACGATCCGCGCCACCGCCGAGGTTCCGCTCCGGTGCATGCCCACGATGTAGGCGCCAGGCCTGCGCATCAAACGGCGCCGTGCCCTCGAAAGCCTCCCCCGGACGTCGGTGACCATGGCGCCCAAAGAATGCTAGAGGCCGAGCGAGAGGCGGATCACGCGGTCGCGGAGCTCAGCGGGTACCAGGCGATCCCACCAGGCGATCGCCTGGGCGTCGGCGCCGACCAGGTAGCGGGCGCGGGGCCGCGAAGAGCTGATCGCCCCCGCGATCACCTTGGCCACCTGGCGCGGGTGGCCCATCAGCGGGCGGCTCAGCCTGACCCCAGCCTGGAGCCGGCCGTAGGCGCCCCGATACCGGGAGCCCGGCCGCTTTTCGACCTCGGAGCGGGTGTTCTCCCAGATCCCGGTGTCGAAGCCGCCCGGCTCGATCAGGACCACCCTCACCCCGTCCCCTATGACCTCCATCCGGAGCGCGTCCGAGAGCCCCTCCAGCGCGTGCTTGGCGCCCTGGTAGCAGCCGCTGAGCGGCGTCGTGGTCAGCCCGTAGATCGACGAGATGTTGACGATCCGGCCCCCGCCCAGCGAGCGCATGTGGGGCAGCGCCAGCCGGGCCAGGCGGATCGGCGCGAAGACCATGGTCTCGAAGGCGGCGTGGGCGTCCTGGTCGGAGACGTCCTCGATCGCGCCCACCGCGCCGAAGCCGGCGTTGTTGACGATCGCGTAGGGCCGCAGCCGATCCACCACCTGCCGGCACCGCTCGGGGTCCCCGACGTCGAGGATCACCGTGCGCACCTCGACGCCAGCTTCTCGCGCGGCCGTGCGCACCACCCGAGCCTTGACGGCCGAGCGGACCGAGCCCACCGAGTCGAAGCCCCGCCGGACGAGCTCGATCGCGGTGGCGAGGCCGATCCCGGAGTTGGCGCCGGTCGTCAGGACCGGGCCCCAAGCCATGGGACCTAGTCTGGCAGCAGCGCCGCCAGGTGGCGGTAGACCTGCGCGTTGACGGCCAGGCCGCCGTGGCTGCCGTTCACCTCGATGGCCGTGACGTCGCTACGCAGGCAGGCCTCCCAGTTCACGATGCCGTCCGAGCGGGTGTAGATCGAGGTCACCGGCACCGCCGGCGGCGCCGCCAGCTGCTCCATGAAGGCGACCTCACTCTCCCACTGGTTCTTGAAGCGGAGCCGGTTGTAGAG
>DATLQT010000089.1:0-28376 GCA_035535055.1 Candidatus Dormiibacterota bacterium
CCAACCTCTCCACGACGGCGGTCGCCTCGATGATCCGGCCCAGGCTCTCGGCGTCCGGGGTGTGGACGCCGTCCGCGATCGCCTCGGCCTCGCCGCGGATGATGGCCAGCGGGGTACGCAGCTCGTGGGTCACCTCGGCCAGGAAGGACCTCCGGCGCGCCTCCCGAGCCTCGAGCTTGGCGCGCGCGGGTCGGGCTCGATCTTTCGGCGCAGGTTCTTGACATGGGCGTCGATCGCCCGCTCGTAGGACTCGACGGCCACCCCGTGGATGGCGTCGAGGAGCTGCGCGCGGGTGAAGACGCGGCCAGGCTGGCGAGCCATGGCGGCGAGTAGCTGGAATTCCGTCGGCGTCAGCTCGACCCGGCGGCCGGCCACCGACAGCTGCATCCGGGGCAGGTCGATGACTACGTCCTCGCCCACCCGCAAAACGTCGCTGGCGTCGACCGCGCGCTCGGTCCTGCGGAGGACCGCCCGCACCCGGGCCACCAGCTCCTTGGGGCTGAAGGGCTTGGTCAGGTAGTCGTCGGCGCCCAGCTCGAGCCCGACCAGCTTGTCCGACTCCTCGCCTCGCGCGGTCAGCACGATCACCGGCAGGCCGCCCGCCCGGCGGAGTTCGCGGAGCACGTCGAGGCCGTCGAGGCCCGGCAGCCCGAGGTCCAGCACACCAGGTCCGGTGAGCAGGTGCGGGCTGCCCGGAGCGCCTCCTGGCCGGTGGCCGCGGCCAGGACCGAGAAGCCGGAGTGCTCCAGGTAGTCCCGGACGAGCCGCAAGATCTGCGGCTCGTCGTCGACCACCAGGACCGTCTTCACTGCTGAGCAGTCTTCTTCTCGTCGCCGTGCGCTTGTTCGTGCCAGCTCTTGAGCCGTTCGTCGATGACGGGCGGCATCCCGCCGGGAGTGCCGAACCGGTGGTGGCCCCAACCGCGCCGGCCGCGGAAGATCCAGAAGAGGACGAAGACGAGGAAGAGCAGCCAGAAGAACCCGAAGAACGGGAAGAACCCGAACCCCGGATGGCCGTAGTAGTAGTACGGCGGAGCCCCGGCGGCGGTCGCCGGTGCGGTGGAGGCGACCCTGGTGGCCACTCCCGCCCCGTAGGCGATCCACGCCGCCACGCCGGCAACCGCCGCGGTCAGCAGCACCCAGATGAACGCGAACCTCGATCTCATTTCGAAAGCATCTCCTTTGACTTGCCCTGGCGGAGGCTTCCTACGAGCCCCGCCTGTGTCTCAAGATGCTGGCCCCGAGTTGTGAAGGCCCTGTGAACGGCCGAGGGAGACTTCAGGCGCCCTCGCAGAGCGCGGCGAAGCCGGCCGTCCAGGCGCCCCGAAGCTCCCTGTCGACGGCCAGGCCCTCGTAACCCTCAACGCCGTCGAGGAAGTCGAGGCCGCGCGATCCCATTGCGAAGCAGGCGGTGGCGTAGACGTCGGCGCTGAGGATGTCCGGGCCGGCGACCGTGAAGCTGACCAACTCGGTGGCGGGCTTCCCGGTGTGAGGGTCGAGGATGTGCTCGCCCTTCTCGTAGGTGCCCGAGGTCGCGACGGCGAGGTCGGAGGCGAGCACCACTCGGACGACCCGGTTGCGCTCGACCGGGTGACGGATGCCAACGCGCCAGGGGCCGCCGTCGCCATTGTGGCCGTGGGCGAGGACGTCGCCGCCCGCGTCCACGAACCAGTCATCGCAGGCGTGGCGGGCGAGGATCGAGGCGGAGCGATCGATCGCCCAGCCCTTCACCAGCCCGGAGGGTTCGAAGCGGCCCCCCGGCCAGGCCGAGAAGTAGCCGCCGGTCGCGACCTCGTAGAGGCGGCAGAGCTCGGCGGCCTGAACGACCAGCGGGCCGGCCTCCTCGACCGAAAGCTCGCCCCGATTGATGCGGCTGACCGCGCTTCCGTCGAGGAAGGGGCTGAAGGTCTGGTCGAGGCGGGCGAACTCCTCGAAGACCTCGTCCAGCATCGAATCGTCGGCCGTCGAATCGAGGACCTGGACGGTGACCGGCATGCCCATCACCTCCTGGACCCGCCGCAGAGCGATCGCGTCTACCCCAGCTTGGCTTGCTGGAGGGCGGTCTCCAGTGACTGCGCGTAGGCGTTGCTGGTGTAGGTCGCGCCGGAGACGATGTCGATCCTGGCACTCTGCGCCTGCAGCGCCTCGGTCCGCAGCATGGGCCCGGCGACCTGGCTGATGTAGGCGGAGCGGGCCCGATCGCTCGGCAACTGCAGGGGCTGGACGTCGGTGATCTTTCCGCTCGAGACGGTGACCCGCACCTGGACGGTGCCGTAGAAGGCGTCCTCCGGCTGGCCCGTGTAGGTTCCCGTGGCGCCACTCGGGGTGGGGGTGGGGCTGGCGCCCGGGCTGGGGCTGGGAGTGGCTACCGCCGGTTGGGGTGCGTTGGGGTCGTAACCGGCCTGCCCCGAGCTGCTGGCGATGATGCTCAGACCGTGGGGAGCGGGCTTCAGGTTCAAGAGCCAGACCACGCCCACCATGGATGCTCCGGCGACGATCACAGCTCGCTTCATTTCAGTAGCGGAAGACCTCGGTGTGGATCCGGGCGGCATCAACGCCGACCTCGGGCAGGAGTGCGGTCACGGTTTCAGTCATACCCACCGGCCCGCAGATGTAGACCTCCCGATCGGCGATGTCGGGGACCAGTTCTCTCATCGTCTTGGACTTGAACCAGGCCGCGCGGTTGCGGAGCTGGCGGGGGCCTTCGGAGAGCAGGTACTCGACCTGGATGCGGCCGGAGGCGGCCAGCTTATCGAGCTCCTCTTTGAAGACGACATCTCGCTGCCGGGTCGCCCGATAGAGGAGGACCACGTCGTGGCCGCGCGCCGCCATCGACTCGGCCAGGGCCCGCAGTGGCGTGATCCCGATGCCTCCGGCGATCAGCAGCACCCGCGGATTGGTGGCGCGCTCCTCGGTGAACTTGCCGAAGGGACCTTCGATCAAAACCGGCGTCCCCGGGCGGAGGCCTCCCAGGCGGGCCGTGTAGTCGCCGATGTTCTTGACCGTCAGCCGCATCTCGCGGCCGTCGGCCGGCAGGGAGAGCGAGAAGGGGTGCGCCTGCCACCAGCGCTTCTCGTCGAGGAAGCGCCAGATGAGGAACTGGCCCGGCGCCACGCGGAAGCCGGCGAGGTCACGGCCGCGGATGTAGATCGAGTGGATGCCGGGACCTTCCTTGACCACCCGGTGGACCCAGAAGCGGTGGCGAGAGAAGAGGAGCAGGGGCCGAGCGATCCGGAACCAGGCCAGGACCGCGATGAGGAGCAGGTAGAGGCCGATCCAGTAGTCGGTGAAGATCGGATTGCGGACGAAGTCGATGCCGGTCGCCAGCTGGTGGCTGAAGGCCAGCAGGACGGCGACGTAGGAATAGAGGTGGATGAAGTACCAGGTCTCGTAGCTGAAGCGGATCCTGGCCGCGCCGATCGAGATGCCGACCACCGTCAGCATCAGGAGCAGCCCGACGATGGCGGCCAGCAGGCCCTCGTAATTGGCGATGAAGTCGCCCAGCTGGCCGAGCACGCTGTAGCCGTCCCCGAGCATGTAGCCGATGGTCTGGAAGACGGCGTGGGCGAGCAGGAGGCCGATCGCCAGGTAGCCGTTGAACCGGTGGAGGACCGCCAGCCGCTCCAGGCCGATGGCCTCTTCGAACCAGCCGAGGCGGGACATCAGCGCCAACTGGAGGAGCACCAGGTAGGTGCCCTCGAGGCCGGTGACACGGCCGAGGCCGTTGAAGAAGTCGGCCGAGCTGCGAACCACGAGGTGGCCCGAACTGGTGTACCAAAAGCCCGCCACCACCACCGCGTTGAGGGCCGCCAGCAGGTACCAGAACACGGCCGTGCGCCAGAAGGGAACGGCTGCGGTGGTGGTCGAGGGGGTGGCCGGCAGTACTTCCGACCTTGTGGCGGGGCTCACCCGACTCCAAATTAAAGGCGTGCTGGGTGAAGGAAGCCTGAAGCCGGTCTTCCTAGGAGGTCACGTCGCGTCGCCGGGTCAGCACGGCCGAGACCGCGATCAGCGTGGCCACGTAGACCAGGAGGGTAGCCACGGCGTGGGTCGCATCGGCCAATGGCGCGGCCGCCGGAGCACCGCTCCCCTCGGCGGCCTGGCCAAAGGCGGCGACCAGGTAGCCGGCGTTGGCAAGCGGGAACCACGGCTCGATCACTTTGGTGTAGTCGCTGCCGAGGGTGCCCAGGATGGCGAAGATGATCCCCTCGATCAGGACCGCGTAGGCGAGGCCGAGCCCGATTGCCATCGCCGACTGCCGGAAGATGGTGGCGAGACTGAAGCCGAGGACCGCCCAGAAGCCGAAGATCAGCCACGCCGCGGCGATGCCCTTCGCGACGTCTTGCCACGCCGGCCAGGAGACGCTCTTCCCGTCCAGCAGCGCGACCACGTAGGAGGACGCGGCGTCGACCGCGAAGAGAGCCACCACCATCACGAGCACCAGCACCGCCAGGGCGGTCAGCTTGCCGGCCAGGAGGGAGAGGCGCCCCGGGCGCTGGGTGAAGAGGGTCTTGACGGTGCCCCAGCCGTACTCGCTGCCCTGACTGAGGACGCCGACGATGAGGGCGAAGACGCCGCCGAGTGTGGACCACTGGCCCAGGGTGTGCTTGACGAAGGCGGCGGGGTAAAGGCCCACCTTGAGAAGGGCGAAGCTGGCCCCGCGGGGCAAGCTGGCGGCGGCCCGGGCCGGCGGGTGAGTGTAGATGTACCAGACGAGGCCGTAGCCGAGCGCGAGCGCCAGCACCAGCAGGATGATCACCGAGACCCACACCGCGGGCCGGCGATACAGCTTGAAGAGTTCCCAGCGGAAGGTCGCGGCTGTCGCGCTCACAGCCCGCCCTTCTCCCCGGTCAGTGCCATGAAGGCCTCCTCGAGCGACCGCTCGCTGGGCCTGAGCTCGCTCACCGCAACGCCGGCGGCCACCAGCTGCCGGTTGAGGTCGGCGGTCTCCTCGAGCGCGACCTTCACCCGGAAGGCGCCGTCGGAGGCAGTCACATGGTCGGCACCAACCGCCGCCTCGAGCACCCGGCGCGCCTGGTCGGCAGGTTCGGCCCGGACCAGCAGTTGGGTGGCGCCCCGGATCTCATCCATCGTCCCCTCCGAGACGAGCCGGCCCTGCTGGATGACTCCCACCCGCGTGCACATCAGCTCGACCTCGTTCAGCAGGTGGCTGGAGATCAGCACGGTGCGGTCGCCCTTGCCCAGCTCGACGATCAGGCTCCGCATGTCCGCCATGCCCTGCGGGTCGAGGCCGTTGGTGGGCTCGTCGAGGATCAAGAGGTCCGGCTCTTTGAGGAGGGCGGCGGCAACGCCGAGGCGCTGCTTCATGCCCATCGAGTAGGTTTCGAATTTGTGGTGCGCCCGCGGCGTCAGGTCCACTTCTTCGAGGCAGGACCCGATCCGAGATTCGTCCGCACCGCTCAGCCCGGCGAGGATCCGGAGGTTGTCACGCCCGCTCAGGTAGGGGTAGAAGGCGGGAGTTTCGACGATGGCTCCAACCCGGGCCAGGCCGGCCGGCGAGCCCGGCTGGTGCCCGACCACGATCGCGGAGCCGCTGGTCGGCCTGATCAGTCCGAGAAGCATGCGCAGCGTGGTGGTCTTGCCGGCGCCGTTGGGCCCGAGAAAGCCGTAGACCTCGCCGCGCATCACGTTGAGGTCGAGGTCTTGGACCGCCACGACTCCGTTGGAGTAGTGCTTAGTCAGGCCTCGTGCCTCGACCAGCTTCTCGCCTGTCACCCGGCCCACGTTACCCGGGTGCCGCCCGGGAGTTGACCCCTAAGGTCCTGTCAGGCGCGGGACCTGACGATCAGCGCGTCGCCCTGGCCGCCGCCGCCGCAGAGGGCCGCGGCGCCCAGTCCGCCACCTCGCCGGCGCAGCTCGGAGGCCAGCGTCAGGACCAGTCGGGCTCCGCTGGCGCCGATCGGGTGGCCGAGGGCCACGGCGCCCCCGTTGACGTTGACGCGCTCCTCATCCAGTCCAAGCATGCGGGTCGCGTTCAGAGCCACCGCGGCGAAGGCCTCGTTGACCTCGACCAGGTCGAGGTCCGCCGCCTTGAGTCCGGCTCGGGCAAGGGCGCGGTCGATGGCCAGGGCGGGGACTGTGTGCAGCCATCCGAAGCGGTCGGCGGACATCCCATGGGCGACGATCTCGGCCAGCGGACGCCTACCCTCCCGCTCCGCTCGCTCGGCCGACATCACCACCACCGCTGCGGCCCCGTCGGAGATCTGGGAGGCGTTCCCGGCCGTGATCGTCCCCTCCCTGCGGAAGGCCGGCGCCAGCACCGCCAGCCCGGCGGCGGTGGTGTCAGGCCGGAACCCCTCGTCCCGCTCCACCCTGGCTATCTGGCCTTTCCTCCCGGCGACCTCTACCGCGATGGTCTCCTCGGCCAGGCGGCCGTCGGCCCAGGCCGCGGCGGCGCGGGCGTGGGAGCGGGCGGACCACTCGTCCTGCTCCTCGCGGCCGATCTCCAGTTCCTGGTTGATCTCGTCCGAGGTCTCGCCCATGTGCGCTTCCAGGAAGGTGGACCAAAGCCCGTCGTGGACCATCGAGTCCACCATCTCGGTATTGCCCATCCGGGCGCCGAAGCGCGCCTTGGGCACTACGTAGGGAGCCTGCGACATCGACTCCATGCCGCCGGCGACGGCGACCTCGATCTCGCCGGCGCGGATCATCTGGTCGGCCATCGCGATCGCGTTGAGGCCGCTGAGGCAGACCTTGTTGATGGTGATGGCCGGTACCGAGACCGGGATCCCGCCGAGCACCGCCGCCTGCCGGGCGGTGATCTGGCCGGCGCCGGCCTGGAGGACCTGGCCCATGATCACGTAGTCGACCTCGCCGGCGTCGATCCCAGCCCGTTCGACGGCGGCCCGGATCGCGATCCCGCCCAACTCCACCGCGGGTAGGGTCGAGAGGCCGCCGCCGAACTTGCCGATCGGCGTGCGCGCCCCCGCCACGATCACCGATCCCATGGCGGGCATTATCGGCCGCTACCCTCGGGCCAGCCCGGCACTCCCGCTTCTAGTTCCACTCCCGCGGAGTTGAGGAACCCAGCCGTCATCCGGTAAAAGCCGGCCAGCGCCAGCAGCTCCACCAGCTCGGCCTCGGACCAGCGGGCGGCGAGCGCCTCCCAGGTGGGATCGGAGACGCGGTCGGACCGGTGGAGGTCCTCGACCATCGCCAGCAGGGCGGCGTCGTCGGGCGACCAGCCATCGACGCCAGGCTGGGCGAGGCGGCTTACCTCGGCGGGGGCGACACCTGCCGTCTGCCCGAGCCTGGTGTGCTGGCCGAACTCGTAGACCGAGCCGGTGCGCCAGGCGGTACGAAGGATGACCAGCTCGCGCTCGCGCGCCGGCAGCAGCCCGAACCGGAGGAAAACACCGCCCAGCGCGATGTAGCGCTTCAGGAGCAGCGGGTGGTGGGCGAGGGTGCCGAAGATGTTGAGCGCCCGTCCGCCGATCGCGGGCGATTTCTCCAGCACCTCGATAGCCTCCGGCGACGGCTTCGCGGCGGGCGCGAGGCGCGGTTTGCTCATTGTCCTGTCGGCAACCAACCGTAACCAATTCGCGGCCGCCACGCTGCTGAGATGGTGGGGCGAAGCCTCGGCCGCCTGGCGGCCGCAATTGTGATGGCCTCGGTGATCGTTGGGCTGGTGGCCTGGTTCGGCACGCCTTCAGTGGACGACGTCCAGGCCCGGGTTGAGGCCCAGGCCGCCGCCCATAAAGTGCCGGTGCTGGCCCCGGACCAGGTCCCCAACGTCCTCGCCCTGGCGGTGGTCGCGACCGAGGACGAGCGTTTTTACAGCCACCACGGAATCGACCTCCCCGGGTTGCTCCGTTCGATGATCGACGACGCCCGCTTCGGATGCCTCTGCGAGGGTGGCTCGACGCTCACCGAGCAGCTGATGAAGGAGGTCTATCTGAAGGGCTCGGACCAGGGCCTCAACAAGCCCGTCGACATGGCGCTCGCATTCAAGGTCGAGTCGGTGATCAGCAAGCCCCGGATCCTGGCCGACTGGCTGACGCTGGCCCCGACCGGCCCGACGCTCTACGGGGCCGGTCCCGCGGCCTGTGCCTACTTCGGCAAGCCGCTCGCCGAGCTGGACCTCTCTGAGTACGCCCTGCTCGCCGGACTGCCCCAGTCACCGGTGGGCGACGAGCCGCGCGCCCACCCGCAGGCGGCGCTTCGGCGCCGCGGCGTGGTGCTCGACTCGATGGTGAGCGAGCACTACATCACCCGCGCCGAGGCCGACGCCGCCCAGGCCGCGCCCCTGCTGCCGCCCTCCGCCGGCCTCTGCTAGCGATCGGCGCCTCAGGTGTAGAGGCGGGTGACCGTCTCGGCGACGCAGGCCGGCTTGGGTTCGCCTTCGATCGAGAGCGTCACCTCGTTGACGATCTGGATGCCGCCCTGCACGTCCTCCACCGAGAGGTTGCGGACCGAGGCTTTGACCCTTGACCCGGCCCGGACCGGGTTCGGGAAGCGAACCTTGTTGAGACCGTAGTTGATCCCCATCCGGACGCCGTCAACCTTGATCAGCCCGCCGGTGAGCGCGGGGATCAACGACAGGGTCAGGAAGCCGTGGGCGATGGTGGTGCCGAACGACCCCTGCTTAGCCCGCTCCACGTCGACATGGATCCACTGGTGGTCGCCGGTCGCGTCGGCGAACTGGTTGATGCGGTCCTGGTCCACCTCCAGCCAATCGCTCTCGCCCAGCTGCTCCCCAGCCAGCGCCCGGTAGCCCTCGATTCCAGAGATCGTTTTCATTTCGCGTCGATTGTCGCAAACGGCATACCTTTTGGTTTCGAGATGGCGAGACCGCTGCGCTTTGGGATCTGAACCGACCAGAACCTCAGCTGGGCCTGGAGCGCTGGAGGCGGTTCGAGGAGCTCGGGTTCGACAGCGCCTGGGGCTGCGAGCACTGGGCCCAGCCCAGCCGCCCGACCGGCCCCTACTTCGAGGCCTGGACGCTCCTCGCCGCCCTCGCGGCGGGGACAGAGCGGATCCGGATCGGCTGCCTCGTCAGCTCGAACACGTTCCGCCACCCGGCGTGGCTCGCCAAGGAGGCGGCAACGGTCGACCACATCTCAAACAGCCGGCTGGAACTGGGATTCGGGGCCGGCCGGTATGCGCCCGAGCACGAGATGCTGGGCATCCCCTTCCCGGAACCGAGGGAGCTCGTCGACCGCTTCGAGGAGGCGGTCGAGGTCATCGACCTCCTGCTCCGCAACGAGGTCACCAGCTTCCAGGGTCGCCACTACCAGCTGACCGAGGCCTCCTTCCGGCCGGGGCGGGTGCAGCGCCCGCGCCCGCCGCTCACCCTCGGCGCGCACGGCCCCGGTTGCTCGGCATCGTCGCGCGCAAGGCGGACAGCTGGAATTCTTTCGGCACCCTGGATCAGATCCGGGAGCGGAACGCCATCCTCGACGGGCACTGCGACCGGATCGGCCGCGACCCCCGAGCGGTCCTGCGCTCGCTCTATTACTGGACGGCGCGCGCCGACGACGACTGCTGGGCCTCGCTCGGCGCCTTCCACGAGATGGTCGGGCGCCATCGCGAGGCCGGGATCGAAGAGTTCGTCATCGACATGCCTCGGGAGGGCCAGGAGGCGGTGCTGGAGAAGGTGGCCGCCGACCTCCCGCGCCTGCGCGCGCTAACCTCCGCCTGACATGAACCCCGCCAACACCTGGATGAACGGCCGCGTCACGCCCTGGGCGGAGAGCCAGGTCCACGTCGCCAGCGACGCCATGCTCCGCGGAGCGAGCGTTTTCGAGGGGATCCGCGCCTACCGCTCGGCGGGCGGCGACGACCTGCTCCTCTTTCGGCTCGAGGAACACTTCCAGCGCCTCTTCGGCGGCTCGATGCGGGTGTTGCGGATGCGCATCCGCCACTCGGTCGAGGAGCTGACCGGCGGAATCATCGACCTGCTCCATGCCAACGAGGTCCGCGATGACGCCCATATTCGCGTCGTGGCCTATTTCGACGTCCTCGACGACCTCGTGGCCGGCGGCTCCGCCGGCGCCGCCGAGGAGGACCCCACCGGCGTCTACATGCTGGCCTTCCCCAAGGCCCCGAACCCGCGGCTCAAAACGGGCGTCCGCTGCAACGTCAGCGCCTGGCGCCGGCCGTCCGACAACTCGATCTCCCCGCGGGTGAAGGCGAGCGCCAATTACCTGAACAGCCGTCTCGCGTCGGTTGACGCCAAGCTCAAGGGCTTCGACATCCCGGTGATGCTCAATGAGCGCGGCCAGGTCTCCGAGGGGCCCGGCCAGAACATCTTCCTGGTTCGCCGGGGCGCAGTGGTCACGCCTCGCCTCACCGACAACATCCTGGAGGGGATCACCCGGGACACGGTCCTAGGCGTCGCCCGCGAGCTGGGACTGAGCGTGGAGGAGCGGGAGGTCGATTTCACCGAGCTCTACGTGGCGGAGGAGCTCTTCTTCGCCGGCACCAACATGGAGGTGATGCCGATCGCGGAGATCGACTCCTACCGGGTGGGCGAGGGGCAGATCGGGCGCGTCACCGAACGGATCCAGGAGCGTTACTTCGAGCTCGTCCGGGGCGGCGCGCCCTCCGACTGGCTGACCTCGGTCTACCGCAGCCGGATCACCGTCTGAAGGGCGCCGCGAGGCGCAAGCCGAGGCCAGGCCGCGAGGCCAGGAGGCTTGCTGCTACGCGAACGAGTCCAAGGTCCTTCCGCTGACCAGCTGGGTGATCACCGAAATTGACTGCAGGGTGGACGTGAAACCTCTCTGCGCTTGCGCTCGTCGGGGGCTATGCCGACAGCCGGCCACTGCCACCGTGGGAGCTGGCGGCCTGGATCGAAGGCCGCCAGCTCTGAAGGAATCGCGGCGCGCGGCCGCGAAGCGCTACTAGTACGTCGTCCTGCGACCGCGGAAAAGGCCGACAAGCCAGAGGATCGCCAGCACAACGATGCCGATCCAAAGCAGGTTGACCAAGGCGCCGGTGGCGTGGAACAAAAGCCACAGAACGAAGAGGACGACTGCCGCCACGATGAGTAGATGGACCATCTTTCGGAATTCACCTCCTGTGTGCTCAGCCAGAGCTTATCTGATAGACATGCTATCAGACAAACTCTCTAGTCGAGTAATCTCTGGCGGAGCAGTTCCCGCTCGGCAGGATTGCGCGTCAGGCCGAGCGCGGCACCGTCCTCGGCCCGAGCCTCGGACGGCCGGCCGAGGTCGCGGAGGAGCTCGGCCCGGGTGGCGTGGAGGAGGTGGTAGCTCTCAAGCTCGCCGGCGACCGCGTCCACCTCTGCCAGCGCCGGCCCCGGGCCCTCCAGGTGGCGTAGCGCGATCGCGCGGTTGAGCCGCACCACCGGCGAAGGCTGGTGGGCGAGCAGTAGGGAATAGAGCGCCACGATCTCCTCCCAGTCGATCTCCTCCCAGGAGGGCGCCTCGCTATGGAGCGCGGCGATCGCCGCCTGGATCTGGTACGGCCCTGGCCGACCGAGCTCCCCGGCCTCTACGATCAGCCGGCCGGCGGCGGCGATCGCCCGCCGGTCCCAGGTGCTCCGGTCCTGGTCCCGAAGAAGGATCAAACGGCCATCGGCGTCGAAGCGGCTGCCCGCACGGGCGAGGTGCAGGCGCATCAGCGCCAGCAGGCCAATCGCCTCCGGCTCGCCGGGGAGCAGGCGCACCAGCAGGCTCGCCAGCCACTCGGCGTCGACGGCGAGGTCGCGGCGGTCGGGCGCCGGGCCTCCGCTGGCCAGGTAGCCCTCGTTGAAGAGCAGGTAGAGGACGGCCAGCACCTCGGCCAGCCGGCCGCCGAGCTCCTCGCGGGTCGGCACCCGGTAGGGGATCCCCGACTCGACGATCTTGCGCTTGGCGCGGACGATCCGCTGCGCCATCGCCGCCTCGCCGGCGAGGAAGGCCCGGGCGATCTCGGCCGTGGTGAGCCCGCAGACGGCGCGCAGGGTGAGTGCCAGCTGCGCCTCCCGCGCGAGCGCGGGGTGGCAGCAGGTGAAGATCAGCCGCAGCCGGTCGTCCGGTTCGGTGGCGGCCGGCGCCTCCGACGCGGCGAGGAGCACCAGCTTGTCCCGGTAGCGCGCCTCCCGGCGGATCCGGTCGATCGCCTTGCGGCGCGAGGTCGTGGTCAGCCAGGCGGCGGGGCGGGCGGGGATGCCGGTGACCGGCCAGGTGACGATCGCGCTGAGGACCGCCTCCTGGACCAGCTCCTCGGCGAGGTCGAAGTCGCCCAGGAAGCGAACCAGCCCCGCGACGAGGCGGCCCGTCTCCTCCCGGAACACCTGTGCGAGGGCCGCCTCCGAAGCGGAACTCGGCGGCGAGCCGGAGCTCACATGTGGTCGCTCTCGGCGACCAGCGGACGGATCTCGACCATCCCCTTGGCGGGCCAGGTCCGGGCCAGCTCGATAGCCTCGTCGAGGTCGGCCACGTCAACCAGCGCGAACCCGCCGACCGTCTCCTTGGCCTCGATGAAGGGCCCGTCGGTGACGACCGTCTTCTCGCCCTGGTGGCGGACGGTGGTGGCCGTCGCCGCCGGCTGCAACTCCTCGCCGCCGAAGATCTTCCCCGAGGCGCTGTGCTTGCCCCACCACTCGCCGATCCGGCCGTACATGGCGTTTCGCTCCGCCTCGGGCATGGTGTCCCAGCGGTCCTCGTTGCCGCAGAAGAGAAGGATGTACTTCATGTCGCCGCTTACCTCCAATAGTCGGCCGCCGGTAGGCGCCCTCCAAAGCTACGACGAAGCGGCGGGGTCGAAATCGACCACCTCGTCCCCGGTGTAGGCGGCGGCCTGCATCCGGAAGAGCCGAGCGTAGCGGCCGTCGAGCCGCATCAGCTCCTCGTGGGTGCCCTCCTCGACCAGCCGTCCATGCTCCAAGAAGAGGATCCGGTCGGCGCGGCGGACGGTCGAGAAACGGTGCGAGATGTAGACGGCGGTCTTGCCGGTGGTGAGCATCTTGAGCCGCTCGAAGAGGTCGTACTCAGCCTGCGCGTCGAGGGCCGCCGTGGGCTCGTCGAGGAGCAGGATCGGCGCCTCGCGCATGAAGGCGCGAGCGAGCGCCACCTTCTGCCATTCACCGCCGCTCAGGTTGACGCCGGCGTCGAACCACTTGCCGAGCGCGGTGTCGTAGCCCGCCGGGAGACTCGAGATCAGCTCGTCCGCGCCGCCCTGCCGGCCGGCGTGGACGATCGCGCCGCGGTCGTTCAGCTGCGGAAGGTCCCCGAGGCCGATGTTCTCGGCAGCCGTCGCCTGGTAGTCGACGTAGTCCTGGAACATGGCGCCGATCTGCCGCCGGAGCTCCTCCGGCTCGTAGTCACGGATGTCGTGCCCGTCGATCAGGATCCGGCCCTCGGTCGGGTCGTAAAGGCGGCAGATGAGCTTGAAGAGGGTGGTCTTCCCGGCCCCGTTCCGGCCGACGACGGCCATCGTCTCGCCCGGCTTGACGGTGAAGCTGAGGTCGGTCAGGGCCTTGGCCGTCGCCCCCGAATAGGCGAAGCTGACGTGCTCGAAGGTGATCTCTCCCCGCAGGGGCTGAGGGACGGCGACCGGCTCGGGCGGCACCGGCAGCTCCGACCGCACCTCGACCAGCTCGAAGAGGTTGCTCAGGTACAGGTTGTGCTCGTACATGCCGGTGAAACCGGCGAGGATGCCCTGGATTGAGCTCTGGACCGACTGGGCGGCCGTGGTGTAGAGGGTCAGGTCGCCTAGGGTCAGGCGGCCGGCGATCGCCTGCAGGGCCACGTAGAGGTAGGTCGCCGAGGTGACCAGCGTGCTCAGGATGCCCCAGAGAAAGCCGACCGAGTAGCGGCGACTCACCTGCCGCGTCTGGGTGTTGTAGAAGGCCTCCGCGATCAGGTGGTAGCGATCGATGAAGTAGCCGCCGAGGCCGAACAGCTTGACCTCTTTGGCGAAGCTGTCAGTGGTGACCAGGGTGACCAGGTAGTTCATCCGCCGGAGCAGGCGCGAGCCCCAGCGCGCGATGTTGTAGCCGCGCCAGCCGTAGCGGGTGTCGGCGATGAAGGCCGGGATGGGCGAGAGCAGCGCGATCACCGCCAGCAGCGGGCTGACCGCCAGCAGGAGGGCGATCATGGTGAGGAAGGTCAGCGCGGTCTGGAGGAGGCCGAAGGCGGTCGAAATCATCATCACCGGCCGGCTGACCGAGTCGTTCTGCGCCCGGCGGAGGAGGTCGTAGGAGGCGGGGTCCTCGTAGAAGGCGAGGTCGAGGCCGGCGGCCTTCTCCATCACCATCAGCTGGATCGTCATCGTCACCGAGTTCTGGAGCAGCTGCTGGGCGATGTTCCGCACTGTCCCCAGCAGCGAGATGACAGTGAAGATCGCCAGCTGGAGGATGGCCAGGAAGAGGATCGCATCGAAGCTCGTGTAGCTAGGCGTGTGGAAGGGTCCGAAGGCGAAGGGCGGGAGCCGGTCGGGCCGGTGGTAGGCGTGGATCCCGATCCCGGCCACCACCGCGTTGACCAAAAGCTTTGAGGTGTAGGCCGAGGCGGCCGGCATCAAGCCGGCGAGGACTGTCGCGACGAACATCGCCAGGGTCAGGCCGGGGCTGGCGTCCCAGACCAGCCGGACCACGCGGGGCAGGGCTGCCAGGGTCCCGGTCAGCGACTGCTTGAAGTTCAGCCAGCGCCCGCGGAGGTCCTTCGGACCCTCCTGCTCGGGCGGTTCCTCCAGCCCGGGATCGCCGGTGATGCCGCTGTTCGCGGGACCGGTGTCGGTCGCCGTACGCCGCCGGCGTCCGCCCCACATCCACATCGGCGGACCCCCGCCGCCGGGGCCCCCGTGCATCATCGCCAATTTAATTCGCGCGCCTACGCAGCGACCACATCTGGGGAGCCCGCTCGAGCTCCAGGGCTGCCGCCCAGCCGAGCGCCGGCGGCCCCAGCTCGAGCCGCATCGACGCCGCCGCTTGGCGGGCCAGCTCGGGGTCGGCTCCCGCCTGGCGGGCCAACTCGCGGGCCCTCGGTTCCACCTGTTCGGCGGGCAGCGACTCCCAGGCGAGCCCGATCTCGGCGGCGCGGCGCCCGTCGATCTCGACTCCGAAGAGTCCCAGGGCGGCCGCCGCGTCGCGGCCGACCAGGCGCCCGAGCAGGGCAAAGTGACCGCCGCCCGGGTGGATGCCGATTCTGGCGAAGCCGGTGATGATCCGCGCGTCATGGGCCATGACGCGGAGGTCGGTCGCGAGGGCCAGGTTGACGCCCGCGCCGACCGCCGCGCCGCGAACCGCGGCGATCGTCGGCGGCGCCAGCTCGCCGACCCGGGCGAAGGCGCGGTAGGTGCGACCGAGCCCCCGGTAATGCTCGTCCTTGGCCGGGTCGCGGCCGGCAGCCGCGAGCGAGTCGCGGTGGGCGCCGGCGCAGAAGCCTTCACCCTCGCCCTGGACCACCACCGCACCAACGGCCGGGTCGGCGTCGATCTCCTCGCAGGCCTGGAGCAACTCCTCGACCATCGCGGGGGTCAGGGCGTTGCGGCGCTCCGGTGCGGCGAGCGTCAGCACGGCCACCGCCCCATCGCGTTCGAGGCGCACCTCACTCACCGCGCGCAGCTGTCTCTCTTCACCCAGGAAACCCTGTTTCGCGTTGAAACCGGCTCACCACCGATGCCCATTCCGGTGGGCTTCCAAACCACCGCCCACGGTCGGGCTGCCCGGGGTCACGGCCCGACTTCGGCGTCTTTTAGGGTTTGATTCCCTGGAGCTCGGCCGGGAGCGCGGCGCCGGCCGTGGCCGACCTGGACGCGGGCGCCTCGAGCCGGAGGAGGAAGACCGAGCCGGCGCCCACGGTGCTCTCCACGTCCAGGCTCCCGTTCATCAGCACCGCGAGTCTTCGGCTCACCGCCAGGCCGAGGCCGATGCCTTCGCGGACCGGCCCGTCCGGGCCATCCAGCTGAGAGTACTGATCGAAAATCAAGTCCCGGTGCTCGGGCCGGATGCCGACGCCGGTGTCGCGGACCGCGATCTGCACCCTTCCGCCATCGGGCCGGCTGCCGATCCCGATCGCCCCGCCGGAGGCGGTGAACTTCACGGCGTTGGAGAGGAGGTTGAGCAGCACCTGCTGCAGCCGCAGCGGGTCGGCCATGACCTCCGGCGGCCCCGGTTCGTCGACGGTGAGCTCAAGCCGCTTGCGTTCGGCCATCGGCCGGATCTTGTCCGCCGCCTCCTGGACGGCTTCGGCCAGGTTGACGCGCTGCAGGTTCACCTCGACCTCGCCCGCCGCGACTCGCGAGAGGTCGAGCAGGTCGGTGATCAGCGCCAGCAGGTGCCGGCCGCTGCCGAGGACGTTGCCGACGTAGCGACGCTGCTGCTCGTTGAGGGGACCGCGCCGTTCTCCGAGCAGCAGCTCGGCGAACCCGAGGATGGAGTTGAGCGGAGTCCTCAGCTCGTGCGTCATCGTCGCCAGGAAGCGGGACTTGGCCTCGCTCTCGCCGCGGGCCACCTCGGCCCGGCGGCGCTCGCTGACGTCGATCGCGACGCCGCTCACCGAGACCAGCGCTCCGTTCTCTGTCACCGGCAGGAGCCGGACGTCCAGGTCGCCGTGCTCAAACCTCGTCAGCGGCTGCCCCGGCCTTCCCGCCAGGGCAGCCTCGACCGCCGCGAGGAACTCCGGGGAGTCGCGGACCACCTCCCGCACGTTCCGGCCCTCGAGGTTGGCGGCGCGCTCGCTGAAGCCGGCCAGGCCCGCGCCGGTCACCAGCGTCAGAGTGCCCGCGGGATTGATCGCGAAGAGGATCACCGGCGCGCTGTCGACCACCTGCAGGAGAGCCCGCCTGCTGTCCACCAGCGCTCGCTCGCTGACGAGCCTGCTCTCCAGCAGGCCCTGGTTCTCGAACTGGACGAGGAGGTTGCTGGCGAGGGTGAAGGTGGCGGCCGTGAGCGCGATGCCGAGCGCCACCTGGCCGACGTTCCCCCCGCTGAAGAGGACCCAGGAGCCGCACACCAGCGCCGCGAGGAGGGCGAGGTTGGGTATCAACATCCGGACCAGGCCGACGGGCGTCTCGCCGGAATCCTCGCGGTGAAGGGAGTCGGTTCGGGAGCGAAGCGAAGCGAGCAGGATGAGCAGGAAGCCGGCCATCCAGCCGGTGTCGACGGCGCTGCCCGAATAGCTGCCGGTGGCCGAAAGGTAGGCTGAAGCGCTGCCGGCGATGCTCAATCCGAAGATGCCGGCCGCCAGCAGCATCACCGAGGTCCGGCTCTCCCTTCGGACCCGGCTGAGCGCGAAGGCGGCGATGGTGAGCATCGCCACGTCCCCCACGGGATAGGCGAGGGTGACGAGCTTTGCCATCGGCGAGAGCAGGCTGGTCCGATAGATCGGCCAGAGGAGGAACTCCCAGCTGATGAAGAGGAAGCAGGCGGCGATGAGGAGGCTGTCAACGAGCGCCCGCATCCGCTCCCATCCGCGGCGGGCGGGCGCGGCGAACAGGAGCAGCCCGGCGACGCCGAAGGGAACGGCGCTGAGGAAGCCGAAATCGGCCGGCGACGGGTTGCCGACCCGCAGGCCGCGGATGACTTCAACGTAGCTCCAGGCCGCCTCGCCGGCGGCCCAACTGCCGCAGGAGACCGCGATCAGTGCCCAGGCGACCCGGCTACGCCCGCGTGTGCGACAGGCAGCGACCGCGCAGCCGATGGCGGCCAGCAGGGCGGCGGCGAGCTCACCGAAGTCGTCGACCGCGGTCGCCACGCGCATCCCGCCAAGGTTGAGGAGAAGCCAGAGCGAGAAGGCAACCACGGCGATGGCGGCCACGCCGGCGGCGCCGACGAAAAAGCGCTTTGAGGTATGAGCCGTCTCACAAGCCCTCTGGATCGCGGCAAATCTTTGACTTCTCAAGGCAGCCTGCACCAGTAGACGCTTCGCTTGCTGACAAGGAAACGGCTTGACAGCGACACCTTGCCGTCAGTCCGACGCCGTTTTCGGCTTGACGCCACGCCGACCACCTATCCCCGCGCCCTCTCGCAATGATAAAGGGCGACTACGATTAAAGGATAGCGCCAAGGGGGTTGTGAGGTATCCGCACAGGAGCCCTAAAGTGGCGACGAGGTCGAACGGGTGGAGGTCGACGAGGAGGTCTTCCTCGCCGTCGTCCGCGACGCCACCGCCGCCCTCGAAAAGGCGGAGATCGACTACGGGCTGATGGGTGCCATGGCGTCGGCGCTCTTCGGCCGCCCGCGTTGGACGCTCGATGTCGACATCTTCATCCGGCCTCAGGACGTGCGCCGGACGGTGGAGGAGCTCGAGGCCGCCGGCTTCGAGTCGAAGGCCAGCCAGCACAATTGGCTGGCGAAATGCGTCCGCGACCGGGTGCTGGCCGACCTGATCTTCACCGCCAAGGGAGGCATCTACTTCGACCAGCAGATGCTCGCCCGGGTCCGACCGGTCGAGTACCACGGCGTCAACCTGCGGGTCGTGCCCCCGGAGGACCTGGTGGTGATGAAGGCGATCGCCTCCGACGAGGACACGCCGCGCTACTGGCACGACGCGCTCGGCATCATCGCGGCGACCGAGCTCGATTGGGACTACTTGGTGCAGCCGGCTCGGATCGGACCGAGGCGCGTGCTGAGCCTTCTGCTCCGCGCCCAGGCCGACGACATGATCGTTCCCGACCAGGGATCCGGAACCTCTACGTGGCCGTCTATGAGCGGTTCGCCGCGACGGCACCCCTGGCGATGCATCGGGACGAGGCGCACCTGATCGCCCATCTCCGCGAGCGCCTGGCCGAGGATCCGCGGGTCAACGAGCTCAACATCGACGGCAGCTTCGAGGCCCGAGCCCTCGTTCTCAGGGGCCGGGCCTCCACCGCCGAGCGGCGCGGGGCGGTCGAGGACGTGGCGGCTGAGCTGCTGCCGAACACCGAGATCGTCAACCAGGTGACGGTGGTGAGGCTGGCCGAGGGCGGTCGCGCGGAGACCGTCGCCTGATCCGGGTCGCCGCCTGCGCCGACGTCCACTTCGGGGCGGACTCGGCGGGCCTCCTCCGGCCCGATCTCGAGCAGCTGGCCGAGCCACGGATGCCGGGGACCCGGTCCGCAACGCGTCCCAACCGGTCATCCGCCGCGCCTATGCGCTCTACACGTTGGAGCCGGAGCGGGCTCGCACTCGCCGGGCGATCGCCTAGACCGGCTCTTGCCAGCTGACCTCGCCGATCGTGACGGCAAGGTGCGTCATCGGCGCCGTCTCGCCGGCCGTCCCGTGCCAGTGCTCGGCGCCCGGCTCGGCGGTGGCGGTATCGCCGGGATGCAGGATCTGCCGCTCGCCGCCTCGCTCCTGCACTGCGGCTTCGCCCTCGACCACGTGCAGCACCTGGCCCCCGCTGTGCGAGTGCCAGTGCGTCCGCGCCCCTGGCTCGAATCGAACGAAGCCGACCCGCACGGTGGTGTCCTCCCGGGCGCGCAGCGGCCGCTGGACGGCCTCCCCGGTGAAGCTGCCCTGCGGTTTGCGCACCTCGCCCGCCATCTCGTCGCCTCTGCGGACCAGCGTCATCGAACTCGACAATAGCGGGATGAGAATCGAATCAACAGTCGCCCTCGTCACCGGCGGCGCCTCCGGCCTCGGCCGGGCGACCGCCGAGCTGCTTGCATCCAGGGGAGCGAGGGTGGTCATTGTCGACCTGCCGCGCTCCGAGGGAGAGGCGCTCGCCAAGGCGCTCGGGGGCCGCTTCGCGCCCACCGACGTGACTAGCGAGGAGGATGTGAACCGCGCGCTGGACGTTGCCGCCGAGCTCGGGGAGCACCGGATCACCGTCAACTGCGCCGGAATCGGCAGCGGCGGGCGGGTGGCCGGCAAGGACGGGCCCTATCCGCTCGACCAGTTCCGGCGCGTCCTCGAGGTGAACCTGGTCGGCACCTTCAATGTGCTGAGCAAGTCCGCCTTCCGGATGGGGTCGCTGGAACCCGTCGAAGGAGAGCGTGGCGTGATCGTCAACACCGCCTCGATCGCCGCCTTCGAAGGCCAGATCGGCCAGGCTGCGTACACCGCCTCGAAGGCGGCGATCCACGGCCTCACCATCCAGACGGCCCGCGACCTGGCCTCGCTGCTGATCCGCGTCTGCACCATCGCCCCCGGGCTGATGGACACCCCGCTGCTGGCTGGCCTTCGCGACGACATCCTGGCCGAGCTCGCCGCCTCGGTTCCCAACCCCCATCGCCTCGGGCGGCCGGCCGAGTACGCCCAACTGGCCTGCCAGATCATCGAGAACGCCTACCTGAACGGAGAGACGATCCGGCTCGATGGCGCCCTGCGGATGGCCCCACGCTAGCAGCGAGCCCGAGATGGAAATGAAAAGAGCCCGCCGGAAGGGCGAGCTCTTTTCGCCGGGGAAGGGGGGGGAAGAGCTAGTGGAGGCCGGATATCCCGGCGATGGCAACGGCGGTCACGAAAGCGGCTCCAGCCAGCCACAGGACGCTCTCGAGGGCGACGGCGGCACGGCTCATCAGACGCTTGCGCTGGATGCGGGCGACCCGTTCATCACGGCTCATTGCCGTGGCGTCGGCACCCGCCGCGAGTGCTCGCGGTTGAGGTTGTCGACCTACCAACAAATCAAATCGGGCTGCCATTTGTTATCCCCAACGGTGAACTTACTTACTGCGTACAGCATATCCGAAAAAGGTGATAGCACTAATATTACATAAAGATAGAGCGATGCGCATGGAGAGGCTGGCCGGATCCCAGGCCGAAGGGAGCCGGGTGTCATTAAGGGTGATCTAACTATTTACACAGCTGTTGTTAGGCTGTGGGCAACCCCGAGGAAGGTGTCTGGTCCCGAGGCGACCCGCCATCTTATTGGCGATTTCGGTCACCGTCTCTCTCCTCCTCCCGCTGCCAGGTCAGCCGGGTCTCGACCGGACCTCTCCGGGCTCCTCGCGGGTCGTCGCCAGCACCGTGCCGGTCCAGATCGGACTATTTCAGCCCCCGCCACGCCACCTTCCTCGGCCTCGATTGGCAGCGGTCGTCCAGGCGCCTGGAGGCGCTGCACTTAAAGGTCATCCGGCTCTCGGCCTACTGGGACCAGGTCGACTCCGAGGGCTACGGCCAGCTCGACTGGCTGCTCAACGAATCGCAGGCGAGCGGGCAGCCGGTGGTTCTCTCGGTCGGCATGAAGGGCGAGGGCTGGCCCGAGTTCTACATCCCGTCCGAATTTCACCCCGACCACCGGTGACGGCGGCGACGTGGGTCCCGATACCAACCTTCGAGCCGGGGTGGTCGCCTTCCTCAAGACGACCGTCACGCGCTACCGCTCCAACCCCACGCTGGTCGCCTGGCAGGTCGAGAACGAGCCGCTAAACCCCGCCGGACCGCACCGCTGGTACATCGACAAGGACCTCCTCTCGAAGGAGGTGACGGCGGTCAGGGGAACCGACCCCACGAGGCCACTCATCGTCGGCGGCTTCGGCCACTTCAACATGCTCTTCGACACCGCCTCCAACCGCTCCGGCTTCGACCTCGGCAGCCCCCTCGGTTTCCAGTCCTCCACCGCCGAGGCACAAAGCCTCGGCCTGCTCGGCGGCAACGACATTCTGGGCCTCGACGTCTACACCGAGATCGACCATCGCTTCCTCGGCCAGGAGGGGATCAGCCATGCCGGCTCCGACTGGACGACCAAGGCCGGCCGGTGGCGGGAGGTAGCGCCCACCCAGGGCAAGCGGGCAGGGATCACCGAGGCCCAGGGGGAACCGTGGGAATCGTCCCTCGGCAACTATCGCGATCCGAAGAGCACGCTCGCCCCCGACATCGGTACCCGCTTCGACAGCCTCCGCGCGCAGGGCTTCGGGACGATCCTGCTCTGGGGTGCCGAGTACTGGTTCTGGCGCGCCGACGACGGCGACCCGAGCTGGCTCGACACGGTGAGGGGAATCCTGGCCGTGAACTCCGACGCGCCGGCGGTGGCTTCGACCCTGTCCGCTCCTTAACAGGTTCGTATTCGCTTTGGAGCCAGTCGCGCCGACACTCGCCGCCCAGAAGTTGATCGACCATCTCATCTGCTGGGTGCTGCATCGGCGGGAGCGCGAGATCCTCGTCCCGGGGATCCTGCCCTACGGGCTCGACGCGGTCGTCTTCTGCTGGCGGTGCGACCACTTCCGAGGTCGAGGCCTCCAGGTCCTCGACCTCCAGCGCGGCCCCTCGGGAGCCGCGGTCTAGTCGCGCTCCCCCGACGGGCCCGCGGCCCAGCCGCTCCAGTGTTCGATGCTCATCTGGACCACGGGTCCGGCGGGCCTTCGCAGGCGGTACTGCTCGTACTTGGCGGCCAGGAGGTCGAGGCCGCGGCCTGCCGCGGCGCCGTCCGCCACCGCCGCGTCGGAAAGGTCCACCCGGATCCACCAGAGGCGCGTCCAGTCCTCCTCGTAGTGGTGAACTAGCAGCGCCGCTCGCGGGTTCTCGGCGAGGTTGCGGAGCCTTTTGAGGTCGGGCCCGGACTTGGGCTTGAAGTCGACCGCCCAGTGGATCGACTCTCCGTCGAGTGTGAAACAGACCGGCACCAGGTGAGGCCTCCCACTGGCACCCGCCGTGGCGAGGTGGCCGATCCGTGCCCGCGCCAGCCGCCTGCGCATCAGCTCGCTGTCCATTCCCGTCACCTCGTACTCGCTTCCGGTGCGCTCCCCCTGTAACCTGCCGCCGTAAAGACAGATCGGGGCCAGCTCGAATGCAAATGATGAGTCACAACCCGCGCGACGCCACCTAGATGGATCCCCAGCCCGAAGGCGTCCTCCACCTTCCCGCGGGCTCGGCTGCCGACCCGACCAGGGTCGCCCTGGAGGAACTGGAGATGGTCTACGCCTTCATCTACAGCCGGGTGGGCAACCGCCCGGACGCCGAGGATCTGACTCAACAGGTGGCGCTGAAGGCGATCCCCCGGCTCCGCCAGGGCGCCAGCAGCTCGTCGATCCGCGGCTACCTTTTCGCGACCGCCCGCTCGGTTCTGGGCGGGTTCTGGGCCGCGCGGTTCGGCGTCTCGCAGGAAGAGCTCCAAGAAGGGCTCATCAGCGCACCGCCGCCGGTGACCCACTCGACCGAGGCGGCCGACCGGGCGACCAGGATCCTGCACCGCCTGCCCGAGAACTACCGGCGAGTGCTGGAGCTGCGTTTCCTGCGCGGGTATTCGATTCGTGAGGTCGCTGCCGAGATGAAGGCGACGCCGGGAAGCGTGAAGGTCATGCAGCTGCGCGCCCTGCGCGCGGCCGCCAGGATTCAGATCGATGTTTGAGAACCTGGAGGATAGGATCGACCGGGCCGTGGACGGCCTCCTGAAGGGCCGGCGGCTTCGGGTCAAGGCCCGCGATGCAGGGGAGCGGGAGGCGATCATCTTCGCCGCCGAGCTCGCAGCGGTGCGCGAGGCTCATCCGAGGATGACTCCTGCCTTCCGCCGGCGGCTCACGGCGCTGCTGGCCGGCGAGGATCGCGCCCAGGTGACCCGCCGGACCGCCCTCGGCGCCGTGGCCGGCCTCGCCGCCGGTGTGGCCGGCGCCGCCGCGCTCGGGCGGTTGGCGGGCGGCGCCGAGACGGCGCCCGCGCGCGGTGCCCCCGCCATCGCGGGTGGTGTCATGAAAGCGGGCGCCGGCCGCTGGGTGCCGGTGGCGCTCCTGTCCGACCTGAGCCAATCTGCCCCGACCCGGGTCGTGGCGGGCGACGTCGTCGCCTTCCTCTTCCGCGACGGCGACAGCGTCAGGGGCATCTCGGGCATTTGCTCCCACGCCAACTGGCCCTGCACGCTCAACTGGAGCGCCGCGCCCCTGGGCGTCCTCGTCTGCCCCTGCCACGACGTGAAGTTCGCGCCGGATGGTCGGACGACCGAGGTCAGCTACGACCTCCCTCCACTGCCGGGCGTCCAGGTCAAGGTCGTCGCCGGCCAAGTCCTGGTCTACGCCCCGTGAGCGCTCTCCCCCAGCGCCGCCACCGGCTCCAGGTTCTGGACGCCTGCCTGGTCCTGCTTGAGGACGCCCTCGAGCGCGGGCAGGCGAGGGTGGACGCTCCTCTGGGCAGCCGCCTCCGCAACCTTCTTGGTCTTGCCGGGCTGATACCCGATCACCGCCTGGAGGGAAGGCGGGTCGATCGCGTCCTGGACGACATCTTCGAGCTCCAGGAGGAGGCGACCGGCCGGGCGTCCTGACCTCGTCGGCGCGCGGGGCGCGAAATAATGGCCATGCTTTGAAGTCCTCCGGCATCCGCGTCTACGACACCCTCCGCCGGCGGCTCGTGCCCCTCCCGGTGGCGACTGTCGACGGCGGCCCGCTGGTGCGCCTCTACGTGTGCGGCGTAACGCCCTACGAGTCCGGGCACATGGGGCACGCCTTCACCTTCTGCGCCTTCGACGTCCTGGTTCGCCACCTGGAGGCAAAGGGTCTCCGCGTCTTCTACGTCCAGAACGTCACCGACGTGGACGACCCGCTCTTCGAGCGAGCTCGCCGCGACGGCGTGGACTGGAAGGACCTCGCCGAGCGCGAACAGGCAGCCCTGGTGCGGGACATGGCGCGGCTGGGCTGGCGTCCGCCCGACGTCATGCCCCGCGTCTCGGAGGAGATCCCGGGCATCCTCGCCGCGGCCGAGGCGCTCGCGGCCCAGGGCTTCGCCTACCACGCCGCCGACGGGTCGCTCTACTTCGAGGCGTCCCGGTACGCCGGCTTCGGCCAGCTGTCGGGGCGGTCCCGGCGCTCGATGCTGGCCAAGCTCCGGGCTGAGGAGCTGCTCGGGACCAAGGGCCCAGGCACTAAGCGCGACTGGCTCGACTTCCCCCTCTGGCGGCCGTCGGCGCCGGACGAACCGAGCTGGGCGTCCGCCTACGGCGCCGGCCGGCCGGGCTGGCATATCGAGTGCTCCGCGATGGCGATGCGTCACCTTGGCGAACAGGTGGAGCTCCACGGCGGCGGTCGGGACCTGATCTTCAGCCACCACGAGTCGGAGCGGGCGCAGAGTGAGTCGCTGACCGGGTGCGTGCCCTTTGCCCGGGCGTGGATGCACGCCGGCATGGTTCGATACGACGGCCACAAGATGTCGAAGTCGCTGGGCAACCTGGTCAACATCCGGCAGGCGCTCGAGCGCGCATCTCCGGCGGGGCTGCGGGTTTACCTCGCCTCCCACCACTACCGGCGCGACTGGACCTTCAGCTGGAGCGGGCTGGAGGCGGCGGAGGGGCTGGTCCGGCGGATCGCGGCCCTGCCGGCCGACGGCCGGCCCGCCCGCGAGCTCGCCGCCGATTTCGATGGCGCCCTCGACTCCGACCTCGACACCCCGGCAGCCATCGGCGTGCTCCGGCGGGCGGTCAGGCTGAGGGACGGGTCGGCGGCGCGTCGAATGCTCGACGTCCTCGCCGGGACGGCCAGCCTGGACCGCTACTAGCTCTCGATCTCAACCTCTTCCAGGAACGCCCCGCAGTTCGGGCATTCGCGGTTGGGACCGACCACCACCCGCGATTCGCAGACGGGACAGAGGATCTCCACCGACGGCGGTGCCTCGTCCTCCAGGGCCTCCTCGCGGAGAGCGTCAGGCACCTCACCGAGGTCGAGGGCCGGGCTGCCGCAGTTGAGGCACAGGTAGCTTGGCTGGAGGACGCAGTGGCCCTGGTACTCGCCCTCGCCGTCGAGGTCCACCTCGGCGAAAAGCGCCCGGAACAGCTGTCCGCCACACCGGTTGGAACACTTCAGCAACATCGCGCGGGTCCAAAGTTAGGCGCTTTCGAGGTCCCTCCGAAGCCCGCCCCGAAGCCTTCCGCGGATCAGCAGGATCGCCAGGCCTCCGATCGAAGGCAGGCCGAGCACGAGGTAGGAGAGGGGGCCGCCGATGGCCGCGCCGAGGAGCGAGCCGCCGCCCGCGCCAGCGGCGAAACCGGTGAAGATGAGGCCGAACGCCGAGTTGGGGGCGTCGGGCGCGGAGTCCTCCGCCAGCCTCCCTATCACCCCCGCGGGGACGCCGAAGCCGGCTCCCGCCAGCATCGCGCCGACGACGACGCCCACGGCCGTCGGGTGCAGCGCCAGCAACGACGCCGCCACCAGGCTGAGGAGCAACGAGACCAGGAAGACACGGTCCACGCCCGCCCGGTCAGAGGCCGCGCCGCCGACGATTCGGCCGGCGGCGTTGCCGACGGCAACCGCCGTAATGGCCGCCGTCGCCAGCAGGGCGACGAACCGAAGGTCCCGGGCGTAGGCGGCCGCGTTGACGAAGGCATAGGCGCCCAGCGGGGTCCCCGCGACCTCGAGGAAAAGCGCGGTCAGGAGGCGTGGCCGGCTGAGCAGGCTGGCGATCGACGGATGCCGGCGAGCCTGGCCCCCCGCGTGCCGGGGTCGCGGGACCGCTGGCATAGTCGCCAGCAGCACCACCGCGAGCGCCAGCATCGTGCCGCCCATTAGCCGGAGGGCGGTGAGCCAGCCGAGGTCGGCGGCGAGGAGGCTGATGACCGGGACCTGGATCGGGGCGGCGACGGCGTAGGCGCCGGTGACCAGCCCGGAGGCGGTGCCGAGCCGGTCCGGCATCGCGTGGCGCGCGGCCGCCATCGACCCGGCGAGCGCAAGGCCGCCTCCCAGCCCGAGCCCGAGCATCGAGTAGAGGAGCACGAACAGGAGTCCGCTCGGCGCCGCCAGAGCGATGCCGGCGCCGACCGCCAGCAGGCCGATCCCTGCCCAGCAAAGGCGGCGCGGCGGCACCCGGTCAGCTAGCCGGCCGCCGACCACGATCCCGGTCCCGTAGCCGACCGGAGTGGCACTGAAGACGGCGCTCAGGAGAAGGGTGGGCCAGTGGTCGCTGCGCGCGACGTAGGGCGCGAGGGCGCCCCAGCAGTAGACGAGTCCGAAGGCGAACTGGAGCGGTAGGGTCGCCAGCAGGATCCTGGCGGGGTGCCGGCCGGCCGCCTCCGCCACCCCCTCCACCGCATCCAAGGTAACCGCGCCAGGGTGTGCGCCGCTCTTAACCGCCCTGGTTGGAGATCCCGGGCCGGCGACCTAGCCTGCCGGCCATGAGTGAGGCGATCAGGTTCCGGTTCGACTTTGCCGACCTGCTCCCGCCGGCGGTGGACCTCCGGGTCATCGAGGGCGGGATGGCGCTGCCCGAGCAGGCCCGCGCGATCACGGTCTGTTCCCGGCCGGGCTGGCTGCGGCCGTTGCTGCCGATCTTCGCCGAGGACCGCGGGCTCCGGGTCGAGGTCGCGCGGCCGGCGGCACCGACCTTCGCCCGCATCCTCCAGGAGGGTCTGGCCGGCCTCTTCGCGTCTGCCGCCGCTGGTTCCGGCGTCTCCGTGGTGGGCTGGGAGCACGGCTTCCTGGTGGGGTCGCACGGTCTCTCCCGGATGCCCCTCGAAGCCCACCTCACACTGGTCGCGGCCGACCTCCTGCCCGAGAGCCTCGAGATGGCGGCCGGCTATCTTCGTCTGCTCCCCGCCGAGCGGACGGTGCTGGTCCTCAACGGCTCCTTGGCCGGCCTGGAACGGGTCCTGCCGGTTCCCTCGGCGGCGACCCACCGCCTGCCGTTGGTCGGCGCTCGTGAGCTGGCCAGCCGAGCCCGCGGGGTGCCCGCGTCGCTGGGATCGCCGCGTTTCGGCCGGGCGTGCCTGGAGCTGGCGCTCGAGGCCTGCCGCCGATACCGTGCGTCGCTGCCATGAAGCGGCTCGGCTGCCTCGTCCTGCTGCTTCCGGCACTTGCCTTCGGAATGTCCTGCGCGCCGGTGACCGCGGCGCTGCGAGCCCCGGCGCTCGACCAGTCACTCGCGACGCAGCTGCTGGTGGCCGCGGACTCAGCCCGCGCAGCCGCCTTCGCGACGGCCGATCCGGCTCCCCTCAGGCCCCTCTTCGCCGACTCGGCGATCGCTCCCCTTCTTCCCGAGCTCGCTGCCCTGCGGCGCCACGGGGCCCGGGTCGAAGAGGAGGATTCCAGCCGGCGGTTGGTCCACTGGACCGCCTCCGAGGATGGCGGGCAGGGCACCCTCCAGATCGCTGGCCAGGAGCGGCTCGACGGCGCGGCCGGTCCGGGCCCCGCCTGGTCGCGGATCGTGCGGCAGTGGCTGGCCACCGTGCGCTGGTCAGGCGGCCGCTGGCTGATCGTGGACGCGCGCGACCTCCCGCCCGACCAGTGGTGGCGAACATGACGAGGCTCTGCTCCATCCTCTGTGTCGGCCTGGCGCTGGTGGCCTCTTTCGCCCCGCGGATGGCGATCGCAGCCCGTTGGGGCAGTCCCTATGGGGATCCGTCGGGCTTCTGCCCGGCGCAGTCCTTCCTGCCCGCGACCTACGCCTCCTACCCGGTCTCCAACGACCCCACGGTCGCCTACAACCCCGAGGCTAACACCTTCTTCGGCTACCACTCCGACCCCGGCTACGACAACTGGTACGGCTACTGGTACGGCGACTTTCGCGGCACTCCCGGCGACGCCAGCGGCTGGCGCGAGATCGTCCACCACCTCACCTATCCGAACACGGCGCAC
>DATLQT010000090.1:0-4748 GCA_035535055.1 Candidatus Dormiibacterota bacterium
GGACCGCGTCGTGCGCGCTCTCGGCGATGGCCGACGGCTCGGGCTCACCCTCGAAGCGGCGCAGCTCGGCGATGACGGCCCGGCGCGCCTCCTCCAGCACCTCGCCGCTCTGGCCCTCCTCCATGAAGCCCCGGGAGATCAAGTCGGGGCCGCTGCGCAGCGCACCCGTCGTCCGGTCGAGGCCGATGGTGACGATCACCATGCCGTCTCCGGCTAGGTGGGTGCGGTCGCCGAGCACGACCTGCTCGACGTCTCCAATGCCCAAGCCGTCGACGAACACGTAGCCGGCCGGTACCTGTTCGCCGAGCTCCATGGAGTCCCGGTCGAGGAGCACGACCTGGCCATCTTCCACGATCCGCAGGTTCTCCGATCGGACGCCCGCCGCCAAGGCGATGCGGGAGTTATGGAGGAGCTGGCGGAACTCGCCGTGGACGGGGATGAAAAAGCGCGGCCGGACGGTCTCGATCATGGTCCGGATCTCGTCCCGGTAGGCGTGGCCGGAGACATGGACCTTGCCCGTGGTCGAGTAGAACACCTCGCCGCCGTGCTTGTAGAGGTTGTTAATGGTCCGGTTGACGAGGGTCTCGTTGCCCGGGATCGGAGTCGCCGAGATCACCACCCAGTCCCCCTTTCGGACGCTGACCGCGGGGTGGCTGCGGTTGGCGTAGCGCGAGAGCGATGACATCGGCTCGCCCTGGCTGCCCGCCATCAGCAGGAGCAGCTTGGAGGCTGGCACCGAGTCGACCTGCTTCAGGGGCACCACCATCCCGGCCGGTACCCGCAGGAAGCCGAGCTCTTGGGCGGTCTTGACGTTGGTCTGGAGGCTCCGTCCGGCCACCACCACCTGGCGCCCGAACTCCTCGGCGATGGTGATCAGCTGTTGGATCCGGTGCAGGTTGGAGGCGAAGCTGGCGACGATTATCCGGCCCGGCGCCTCGCGGAAGATGCGCTCGAAGGGCTCGATCAGGTCCCGCTCGGAACCGCTGTGGCCCTCGCGCTCGGAGTTGGTGGAGTCGCTCAGCAGCAGGAGCACGCCCTCCCGGCCGATCTGGGCCAGGCGCGCCAGGTCGGTCGGACGGCCCTCCGGCGGATCGTCGTCAAGCTTGAAGTCCCCGGTGTAGACGACCATCCCCACGGGAGTCCTGATCGCCAGCGCAGCCGCGTCCGGGATGCTGTGGCAGACGGGGATCAACTCGACTCGGAATGGACCGAGCTGGAACTGGTCGCCCATCCGGACTTCTCGCAGTGAGGCCTCCCTGAGGATCCGGTGCTCTTTGAGCTTCGGCTTGACGAGGCCGAGCGTGAGCCGGGCCCCGTAGACGGGCACGTTCAGCCGCTTGAGGACGAAGGGCAGGGCGCCGATGTGGTCCTCATGGCCGTGGGTGAGGACGATCCCGAGAACCTTCTTGTCTTTCCTCAACAAATAGGAGATGTCGGGGATGACGAGGTCGATGCCGTGCATCTCCTCGCTCGGGAACATCAGTCCGGCGTCGACCACCAAGACCTGGTTGTCCCATTCCAGCGCCCACATGTTGCGACCGACCTCGCCCAGTCCTCCGAGCGCAACGTAGCGGAGCTTCAAAGCAGCGTCAGCTGTTGTGGTGGCGCGTACGGCGCGACAGGTACTTCTGGTTCCGGCGGGGGCGGAGGGACCAGCACCTCGTCCAGGTAGCGGCGGACGCTCAGGAAATCCGCCTGGAGGTCGTTGATGAGGCTGCCATTGTGGAGCGCCGCGGCCGGGTGATAGACGGCGACGTACTTGAGGCCGTCATGGTCCACCATCTGGCCGTGGACCCGGCTGATCGGCCCGTGACCGGGCAGCAGCCTTTCCAGCGCGTGCCGTCCGAGCACAATCACGACCTTCGGCTCGACCAGCTTGAGCTGCCAGGTTAGGTAGTTGGCGCAGGCCTCCACCTCGTTCGGCATCGGGTCACGATTCTGGGGCGGCCGGCACTTCAGTACGTTGGTGATATAGACCTCTTCGCGGCGCAGCCCGATGCCCGCCAGCAGGGTGTCGAGGAGCTTGCCGGCCTGGCCGACAAAGGGCTTTCCCTGGACGTCCTCGTTGAAGCCGGGGGCTTCGCCGACGATCATGATCTCGGCCGGGCAGGGCCCCGATCCGGGAACGGCGTTGGTCCGGGTCGTGCTGAGCCCGCAGCGGGTGCATCCGACCACCGCCTGGTGGAGGCGTTGGAGGCGCTCGAAGTTGGGGAGCCCGGTCGGGTCTACCGTGTCCCGGCTAGCCGACACTGACCGGCAGGCTGATCAGGTCCCCTGCCTCTTTCACGACCGCCAGGAGGCGCTCCAGGTCGGCGTCAGGCAGCGGCGCCAGGGGAAGCCGGAAGGGACCGGCGGGGAAGCCGAGGCGGTTCACGACCTGCTTGATCGGGATGGGATTGCTGGCCGTCGTCATGAGAGCCCTGATCACCGGCAGCAGCCGGCCGTGGATCTGCCTCGCCTTCTCGGTCTCACCTCGGAGAAAGGCTTCGATCATCGCCTTCATGGCGGGGCCCGCGATGTGGGAGACGACACAGATGACGCCGTAGCCTCCGACCGCCAGCAGCGGCAGGGTGAAGGAGTCGTCGCCGCTCCAAACCCGGAAGCCCTCCGGCTTGCCGGCGCAGACAAGGCCCATCTGGTCGATGTCTCCCGACGCCTCCTTGACGCCGACGACGCCGCGGATCTCGGCGCAGCGCAGCGTGGTCGCCGCGGTCATGTTGACGCCCGTCCGGCCCTGGATGTTGTACATCACGACCGGCGTGCCGGAAGCGGCCTCCGCGATCGCCTTGAAGTGCCGGTAGATACCCTCCTGGGGCGGCTTGTTGTAGTAGGGGACTACCGCCAGGATGGCGTCCGCCCCGGCCTCGACCGCGCGGTGGGTCATCTCCTGGGAATGACGGGTGTCGTTGGTTCCGGTGCCGGCCATCACCGTGTGGTTCGGGAGGGCGCGCTTGACGGCCCGGAGGAGCGCGATCTTCTCCTCGTCGTCGAGCGCCGGCGCCTCGCCCGTGGTGCCGAAGACCACGACGCCGTCGGACCCGTTGTCCACCAGCAGTTGGGCGAGCCGCTGGGCCGCCTCGAGGTCGAGGGCGCCGTCCTCCTTGAAGGGAGTCACCATCGCCGTCAGCAAGCGGCCGATGCCGCGTTCGGTGCTCATGTCGACCTCAACACCCCCATCTCGATCGCCCGCTCCGCGACCTGCACCGCGTTGAGCGCGGCGCCCTTGCGGAGATTGTCGCTGACGACCCATAGCGCGAGGCCGTGCCTCGTCGACTGGTCGCGCCGGATCCTGCCCACGTAGACGTCGTCCTTGCCCGCCACCTCCGCGGGCGTCGGATAGACCGCGCCGGCGAGGTCGTCCTCGACTGTGATCCCGGGAAAGGCGTCGAGGACGCTCCGCGCCTGCTCGGCCGAGATCTCGCCGGCGGTCTCCAGGAAGACGGCCTCGCCGTGCCCGACCGGCACGGGCACCCGAACGCAGGTGACCGCGACCCTGAGACTGGGATCGTGGAGGATCTTGCGCGTCTCGTTGACGATCTTGACCTCCTCCTCGTTGTAGGCGTCCGCCTCCAGGCTCCAGCCGCCGGGCACCACGTTGTGGGCAAGCTGCTTCGGGTAGACGGAGGCGACCGGATGGCCGCCGGACGCGATGACGCGCGTCTGCTCCTCCAGCTCGTCCACCAGCGGCTTGCCGGCGCCGCTGGCGCTCTGGTAGGTCGCGACCACCACCCGTTCGATGCCGACCGCCTGACGAATCGCCTCGACGACCATGGCGAGCGGAATCGCACAGCAGTTGGGGTTGGCGATGATCCCCTCGCCGGCCGAGATGTCGTCGCCGTTCACCTCCGGAACCACCAGCGGGCAGTTCTCCGCCATCCGCCAGGCGCTCGAGTTGTCAATCACGAGTGCCCCGGCCTCGACCGCTATCGGCGCGTAGTCCCTGGCGATGCCGGCGCCGGCGCTGAAGAGGGCGATGTCGATGCCTTCGAAGCTGTGCTCGTCCAGCGCGGCCACCTCCAGCCGGCTGCCGTTGAAGGCGACCGTCTGCCCGGCCGAGCGCTCACTGGCCAGCGCCCGGACCTCTCCGACCGGGAACTCACGCTGCTTCAGAACTCGAAGCATCTCCGCGCCGACGACGCCGGTGGCCCCGACGACGGCAACGCGGAACTGGCGGGAGGAGGCGGCCATGAGTCTGGAGTTTACTTGGCGTCGGCGGCCAGCGACTCGACCCAGTCGTCGGTGCTGAGCACCTTGCTGAATCGAGACTGCTGGGTCACCAGGATCGCTCGGTGCAGGTCGGCAGCGCTGATCTTGCCGGCGGAGTTGCCCTGGTCGAGGGTGCCGGTGGCGTCGCTCAGGAACTCGACCGCGTAGCCGCGGTGGACGGCCTGGCGGGCGGTGGTGTCACAGCACATCTGGGTCATGTAGCCGGCGATCACCACCGTGTCCACCCCGTTCTCTTTCAGCCAGCTCTCCAGGTTGGTGCCGGTGAAGCTGCCGGGCAGCGTCTTCTCGATCACGACCGCGCGCTTGCGGACCTCCACCTCCCCCTTGAGCCGCCAGCCACGGGTGCCCTTGACGAAGGCCTTGGCCTCCGCGTCCTCGGTCCCGTGCTGGATGACGACGATCGGAATGCCTGCCTCCGCGGCCCCGTCCATGGCGTCGGTGATCTTCTTCAGCGAGCCCTCGGGGTGGGTCACCGGGAGAGCTCCACCGGGGAAGTACTCGTTCTGGACGTCGATCACCAG
>DATLQT010000091.1:0-19686 GCA_035535055.1 Candidatus Dormiibacterota bacterium
CAGGTCCAGAACGCCGCCAACTCGGTGACCAGCGCCCGCGACGGCTACAACAGCCAGGCCGCCAACCGGCCGGCGACGATCCAGATGGAGCAGTCGCAGATCGCGGCCGCCCAGGCGCAGGTGGACACCGCCCAGAGCAACCTCGACGGAGCCACCCTCACCGCGCCGGTTGACGGCATCATCACCGCCGTCAACGCCCAGGCCGGCGACAGCATCGCCGCCAACTCGGGCAGCTCGGGCGCCGAGGCCCCGGGCAGCACCGCGCTGCTCCCCTCCAGCGGCACCGGGACCGGCAGCGGCGGCGCCGGCGGCGGCAGCGCCTTCATGACGCTCGTCAGCACCGCCAACTACCAGACCGTCGTCACCTTCGCCGAGTCGGACGCCGCCAAGGTCGCGGCCGGCCAGGTGGGACAGGTCACCTTCGACGCCATCAGCGGCCTCACTGTCCCCGTCCACGTGCTCGCCGTCGCGGGTTCTGCGACGGTCGTCTCCAACGTCGTCAACTACTACGTCACCCTCTCGCTGGACAGCACCGATCCGCGCCTGCGGCCCGGTATGACGACCAACGCGACCCTGATCACCGCCGAGGCCGACAACGTGCTGACCGTGCAGAACTCCGCCCTCATCCACCGCGGCACGCAGGTCTTCGTCAACCTCCTGGAGGGCACCAAGCAGGTGCTCACGGCCGTCACCGTCGGCGTGGTCGGAACCACGACGACCGAGGTCATGACCGGGGTCAGGGAGGGCGACACGGTGGTCATCCCGACCGTCAGCGCAACGCGGAGCACCACCACGCTCGGCGGCGGCGGCGGCCGCTTCGGCGGCGGCGGGGCCGGGGTGGGCGTCGGGCTGGGCGGCTAGATGCCCCAGCCCACGCCCCTGCTCACGCTGAGCGGGGTAACCAAGGTCTACCAGATGGGTGACATCGAGGTCCAGGCCCTGAGGGGCGTCGACCTCAGCATCGACGAGGGCGAGTTCGTGGCCATCATGGGCGCCTCGGGCTCCGGCAAGTCGACGCTGATGAACCTGCTGGGCTGCCTCGACCAGCCGACCGCCGGCACCTACGTGCTGGACGGCATCGACGTCGCCGACCTGGTCGACGACGACCTCGCCGTCATCCGCAACCGGCGGATTGGCTTCGTCTTCCAGAGCTTCAACCTGATCCCTCGCTCGACGGCGCTCCACAACGTGGAGATGCCGCTGATCTACGCCGGCGACACCGACCTGCGGGAGGAGCGGGCGATGGCGGCGCTGGAACTGGTCGGGCTCGCCGAACGCGCCGACCACCAGCCGTCAGAGTTGTCGGGCGGCCAGCAGCAGCGAGTGGCGATCGCCCGCGCGCTGATCACCGAGCCGGCCATCCTGCTCGCCGACGAGCCGACCGGCAACCTCGACTCGGAGTCGTCGATCGAGATCATGACCCTCCTCCGGCGCCTCAACGAGGAGGGACGGACCGTCGTGCTGATCACCCACGAGTCCGACATCGCCGCCTTCGCGAGCCGCGTCGTGCGGCTGCGGGACGGCCACATCATCAGCGACGAGCGCCAGGTCCCGCGACCGATCGCCGGTGAGGCCGCGGAGGGCGGCCCCCAGGAAAAGAACCCGATCGAGGAGCCTGCCCAAACCGCCGAGGTCGTCTCGTGAGCGTCTTCGAGGCGATCCGCCTCGCCTGGCAGGGCCTCCTCGCCAACCGGCTCCGGTCGAGCCTCACCATGCTCGGGATCCTGATCGGCGTCGGCGCCGTGATCCTGCTCGTCGCGGTGGGCAACGGCGCCTCGGTCCAGGTCCAGAACCAGGTCTCGGCGCTGGGCTCGAACATCGTCTACATCTACCCGGCCTCCACCCGGGGCGCCGGCGGCGTCTCCCAGGGCTTCGGCAGCGGCTCGACGCTGACGGCGGCCGACGTCGCCGCGCTCAACAACCCGCAGGCGGCGCCGCACATCGTCACCGCCATCCCCGTCACCCAGGCGGCGGGCAACATGACCTACCAGAACCAGAACTGGTTCGCACCGATGACCGGCTCGACCGAGCTGTTCCCGCAGGTGAGGGACTACACGATGGCGGAGGGAGCCTTCTTCACCGCCGACCAGGTCACCGCCAACTCGAAGGTGGTCGTGATCGGGAAGACGGTCGTCGACAACCTCTTTCAGGGCCAGGACCCGCTGGGCCAGCAGATCAAGATCAACCGGCAGTCCTTCACCGTGATCGGGGTGTTCGCCTCCAAGGGCTCGGCGGCGCTCGGCAACCAGGACAACATCGCGGTGGTGCCGATCACCACCGCCTGGACCTACCTGACCGGCGGCCGGGGCAAGAACATCACCCAGATCATCATCCAGGCGACCGACGCCAACTCGGTGACGGCGGCGACCCAGGAGGCGACCAGCATCCTCGCCGGCACCCACCAGGTCGACCCGGCCAACCCCGACTTCACGACGCAGAGCCAGCAGGACATCCTGGCGGCGGCGGGCTCGATCACCGGCACGCTGACGGTGCTGCTGGGCGCCATCGCCGCCATCTCGCTGGTGGTCGGCGGCATCGGGATCATGAACATCATGCTGGTGACGGTCACCGAGCGGACCCGGGAGATCGGCATCCGCAAGGCGATCGGCGCGCGGCGCCGGGACATCCTGCTCCAGTTCCTGATCGAGTCGATGGTGCTGTCCGGGCTCGGCGGCCTGCTCGGCATCGCGGCCGGGTGGCTGATCTCGACCCAGGTCAGCGCCATCAAGCTCGGCACGACGTCCCTGCCACCGCCGATCGTCTCCCTCCCCTCCGTCTTCCTCGCCTTCGGGGTGTCGGTCGGGATCGGACTCTTCTTCGGTATCTACCCCGCCAACCGGGCGGCGGCACTCCATCCCATTGAAGCACTGAGGTACGAATAAATGAACTACGTAACGGCCGGTCTCGTCGCTTTCATCACGCTGCTGGGCGGCTTCTACGGCGGCTACAGCTATGAAGCGGCCAAGGTGCCCGCCAGCACCGGTTCGGGCGCGGCGGCCGCGAGCACCGGCGCTGGCGCAGCTGCCGCCGCGGGCGCGGGCGCCGGTCGCTTCGGCGGCGCCTTCGGAGGCGGTGCGGGCGGGGCGTTCGCGGGACGCGGCGGCGCCGGGAAGATCAGCAACCTGACCGCCACCGGTTTCACCCTCACGACCGCCGCCGGGACCGTGACAAAGGTCACCTTCGGCAGCGGCGTCACCGTCCGCAAGACCGTCACCGGCACGACCTCCGACCTCCAGAACGGAGTCACCGTCACCGTCACCGGGCAGCGCGACGCGAGCGGCAACCTGACCGCGACCGCGGTCACCCTCGTGCCGCTCCCGGCGGCGAGCGCGACCCCCGGCGGATAGGGGCGGATCTGCCTTGGAGCGGGGGCTCTGGGCGCTCGCCGGGCTGGTGCTCGGCCTGGGCGGCTGGTACCTCCTGCTCCTCGGCTTCGCCGGGGGCTGGCTCGGCTACCTGGTGATCGGCGTCGGCGTCGGCATCGGCTGCGCCGTCCTGGGCAGCCTCGCCCATGACGCGCTGGCCGGCCCCAGCGAACGGTTCTAGGTCTTGCTTCGCGCCGCCGGGCGGCGGTGGCCGCGGAAGCCGGCGCTGTAGTCGCGGAATTCGCTGCGGCTCATCAGCAGCGAATCGGCCCAGCGTCCGAGCCGGGCCGCGCCGAAGGTGTCCGAGGAGCGGCCGATGAGGTCCTTGGTCGTGGCGAGAGCGCCCGGCTCGGCGGTCAGCAGCCGTTCGACGTAGCCGTCGACGGCTGAATCGAGGTCGCCGTCCGGCACGACCCGATTGGCGATCCCGAACTCGAGCGCCCGCTCGGAGTCGATCCGCTCGCCCAGCATCAGCAGCTCGGAGGCGCGGCCGAGGCCGATCATCCACGGCAGCAGCCAGCAGATGCCGGTGTCGGCGCCGGCGATGCCCGCCCGGGTGAAGAGGAACTGGAAGCTCGCGCTCTCGGCCAGGACCCGGATGTCGGCGGCCAGGGCGAGCACCGCCCCCGGTCCGGCCGCGACCCCGTTGACGGCGGCTACCACCGGCAGCGGCAGCCCGCGGAGCGCGCGGACGCAGTCACCGGTGACGGTCGCCAGCTCATAGGCGTCGCGGTGGTCGGCCGCAGCGAGGCGGCCGAGCACCAGCTCGACCTCGCCGCCCGAACAGAAACCACCACCGCGGCCGCGCAGCACCAGGACCCGGACGTCACCCACCGTCTGCGCCAGCTCGGCGGCCAACCGGGCCACGTCGCGATAGACCTCGAAGGCGACCTCGTTGACGCGCTCGTCGCGGTCGAAGGCGATGGTCGCGACCGGACCCCGGACGGCATAGCTGAAATGGCCCCGTTCCCCGTGCACGGCGCATCATTGTGACGGCAATGCCGGGAATCAGCCACTTCAATTCGCCGGAGCTGCCAGCGCCCTCCGGATACTCCCACGCCTCGTCCGGCTCCGGCGACCTGGTCTTCATCGGCGGCCAGGTGGGCTGCGACGTCAGCGGCCGGATCCTCAACCCGGGCGACATCAGCGAGCAGTTCGGCGCTGCCATCCGCAACCTTGGCGTCGCGCTCGCCTCGGCCGACTGCCGGCCGGACGACGTGGTCAAGATCCTCTACTACGTCACCGATGTCGAGGCCTACAAGGCCGCGTCAAAGCCGATCGGCAAGCACTACCAGGAGGTCTTCGGGCGCCACTTTCCGGCCTCGACCCTGGTCGGGGTGAAGGGCCTCTTCGATCCCGCCGCGATGATCGAGATCGAGGCGGTGGCGGTGCGCAGTTGAGTCGCGTGCGCGCCGAGGTGCCCCGCGGCTACTGGAACCCGCGCACCGAGACCATGGCCCGCGAGGAGCTGGCCGCCCTCCAGCTGCGCAAGCTGAGGGCGCAACTGGCGCATGCCCACCAGGGCTCGCCCTTCTGGCGGGAGCGGATGGATGCTGCCGGGGTCGGGCCGGACGACATCCGAAGTCTGGCCGACTACAGCGCCCGCTTCCCCATCCTCCGGCGCGACGAGATCACCACCGCCGAGGCGACCGCGCCGCCCTACGGCAGCCTGGCCAGCGTCGACCCGGCGCTCGGCGTGCGCCACCACCAGACCTCGGGCACCAGCGGGGCCAACCCGGTCCGGACCTTCGATACCAGCCGGGACTGGGCCTGGTGCGCCGACATGTGGTGCACGGGCGCCTACGCGATGGGCGTCCGCTCGACCGACACCGCCCTGGTCGCCTTCGGCTACGGCCTCTTCATCGGCTTCTGGGGCCTCCAGTACGCGCTCGAAAAGATCGGCTGCAAGGTGATCCCGACCGGGTCCTTCGACTCCGAGAAGCGGGTCCAGCTGCTGATCGAGCAGGAGTGCACCGTGCTCGCCTGCACACCGACCTACGCGCTCCGGCTGGCGCTGACGGCCGAGCAGATGGGCGTCGACCTCGCCCGCGATGGGAAGATCAGTGTGGTGATCGCTTCCGGCGAGCCGCGGCCGGAGGCGACCAAGCGGAAGATCGAGGAGGCGTTCGGCGCCTTCTGCGGCGACACCGCGGGCATGACCGAGGCGGCCACCATCTTCATGTTCGAGTGCGCCGAGGAGCCTGGCGGCTGCCACATCATCGAGAGCGACTACATCGAGGAGGTGGTCGACCCCGAGACCCGCGAAGCCTGCGACTACGGCCGGGTCGGTGTCCGGCTGATGACCTCACTCGGCCGCGAGGGCATCCAGATGTTCCGCTACTGGACCAACGACCTGGTGGTGAAGCGACCGGCGGCCGACTGCTCCTGCGGCCGGACCTGGGACCTCTACCAGGGCGGGATCAGGGGCCGCCACGACGACATGCGGAAGATCCGCGGGGTCTGGTTCATGCCCTCGATGGTCGAGGACGTCGTTCGCACCTTCCCCGAGATCGACGAGTTCCAGTGCCTGCTGGTGAACCTCGACGCGCTCGACACCCTGGTCATCCAGATCGAGCCGGTGGTGAGCCTCCATGAGGCGGAGTACGAGCCGCTGCGGGCCCGCTTCGCGGCCGAGGTGAAGCGCCAGCTCTCCCTGACACCCCGGGTGGAGCTGGCGGCGCCGGGCCAGCTGCCCCGCTTCGAGATGAAGGCAAAACGCTTCCGAGACATGACGCTGGAGGCGGCGAAGCCATGACCGGCTACGCCAAGCCCGAGCTCTCGAAGTCCGAGCAGGAGCGGCTCCGCCGCGTCTACGACGACCTCCAGCAGCTCGCCGCCAGCGAAGTTCCGGCGGTGGCCGCCGCCGCCCGCGCCGCCCTGGCGCAGGTTCACACGGCCCTCAACGGCGAGGGCCTCGCCTACGAGCTCTACTCGAAAAATTGGAAATAGGCGCCGGCCTGCCGGCCGTCGTCCCCGGCGCCACCCTCGAGCTGATCGAACAATGGGCCCGCGCAGCTGACGCCGGCCCCTTCTCGAGCCTCGGCTGCCACGATCGCCTCGCCTGGGAGTCGATCGACTGCTTCACCGCCCTCCAGGCCGCGGGCCGGGCCACCGACCGGATACGGCTTGCCTCGCTGGTGCTGATCGCCCCGCTCCACACCTCGACCGCCATCGCCGAGGCCGCACACTCGCTGGGCGATCGGCTGACGCTCGGGGTCGGGATCGGGCCGCGGGAGGACGACTACCGGGCCGCCGGAGCCGACTTCCACGCCCGCGGTCGCCGGCTGGAGGAGCAGCTACAAGAGTTGCCGGGCCTCTGGCGGGGCGGCGCACCGACCCTGCTGATGGGCGGTGGCGGCGACGCCGCCCTCAACCGGATGGCGCGGCTCGCCGACGGCTACGTCCACGGCGGCGGCCCGGCCCGGGCTTTCAAAGGCGCCGCCGACCGCGCCCTGGCCGCCTGGTACGACAACGGTCGCGAGGGGACGCCGCGGCTGGTCGGAACCGGCTACTTCGCGCTCGGCGACGCCGAGGCCGAAGGCAGGGAGTTCCTACGGCGGTACTACCGCTTCGTCGGCCCCTTCGCCGAGCGGATCGCCGACGGGCTGCTTACCAGCGCCGGCGAGATCGAGGAGCTGGCCGGAGGCTACGCCGAGGCCGGCTGCGACGAGCTGGTCCTGTTCCCGACGGTGCCCCGGCTGCAGCAGCTGGAGCTGCTGGCCGAGGCTCATCCCGGGGAAGAGACCCGGCGATAGTCCTCGGGGGTGTCGAGGTCGATGGGGTGAACGCCGTCGGTCTCGGCCGGTAACGGCGCCACCAGTTCCGGGCGACCCCGGACGACGGCGCGGCAGCCGACGTCGCCTTCGAGGGAGCCCAGGTCTCCGAAGAGCGAGCGCTCTAGCACCACCGGGGGGTGCAGGAGGGTGCCGAACCGGAGCGCCGCCGAGGGCAGGCCGGACGACGACTGCAGGTCGAGGAGGCGGTCGAAGAGCTCGGCGCTGACCGCGGGCTGATCGCCCAGGATCACCATCGCCCGCCCGACCTCGGGGCCGAGCGCGGCGAGGCCGGTTCGCACCGAGGAGCCCAGCCCGGCCTCGTGGTCGGGGTTGACGACCACCCGCGCCCGGCCGAGGTCGACGACGCGGCGGACCTCCTCGGCGTTGGCGCCCAGCACCACGACCACCTCGTCCAGCGCGGAGGCGTTGGCCGCCGCCACCACACCCTCGAGGAGCGGCCGGCCGTTGAGCGGCAGCAGTTGCTTGGGTGTGCCCATCCGCCGCGAGGAGCCGGCCGCGAGGACCAGCCCGGCGGACTTCAAGCGGTGGACGCGGCCAGGAACGAGGCCTTGCAGCCGGGGCCGCAGAAGTAGACGGTATCGCCGTCCCGCTCGGTGCGCAACGCACCGGGCTTGACCTCGACCGACATCCCGCAGATCGGGTCGGTCGCGAAGACCGACGCGGCCACCTCGGCCGCGGCGGTGCGGGCGGCGGGGCCGCGGCGGTGGCGCTCGGCGACGACCTCGGCCAGCGCCAGCAGCGCGACCTCCTCCTGGCTGACCCCCCGGACGCGCCCGGCGGGGGCGTGCACCCTGGCCAGCGACTCCTCGGTCAGTCCGCGTGCCCGAAGCGCGTCGAGCACCGCCGCCGACCGGCGCCGGCTGGCCACCAGTGCCACCGGCAGGCCCGGGAAGGTGAGCGCGGCCTCGACGGCCTCCTCGTCGTAGTGGCCCATCGTCGCCACCACCGCCCAGGCGTCGGGTCCCGGCGCGGCCAGCGAGCTCAGCATCGCCTGGCTCACGAGCTCGGTCCTGAAGCCGGTCATCTCGGCCATCCGCGCCAGCGTCTCGGCCGCCGGCGTCTCGCCGAAGACGACCAGCAGGGGCTTGGGCAGCTGTGGCTCGATGAAGATGTCGAGCGCGCCGCCCGAGGGACACGTGGTCGCCATCGTCAGCTCACCCTTCCGGCGTGAGGCCTTGACCGCCTCGGCCGGCACGATCTTGACCAGCCGGGGCTCGCCGTCGGCGAGCGCCAGCAGCGCCTCGCGCCGCACCAGCGGCTCCGAGCAGCTGCCGCCGATCCAGCCGCGCAGCCGGCCGTCCGCCGTGATCACCGCCTTATCGCCCGGCCGGGCGGAGGTGGGCGGATCACAGCGGACCACGGTCGCCAGCACGCAGGGCGTGCCGGTGGCGGCGTGCTTGGCCAGCAGCTCGAGGACGTCCTCGATTACTCGGTCACCCCCTTGGAGCGGAGCGCCGCCCAGACCTTGTCGGACGTGACCGGCATGTCGATGTTGGTGATGCCGATCGGCGCCAGGGCGTCGATCACGGCATTGACGTAGGCAGCCGGCGAGCCGACCGTCGCCGACTCGCCGACGCCCTTGGCCCCCAGCGGGTGGTGGGGCGACGGCGTCACCGTCGCTCCCAGCTCGAACTTGGGGGTCTCCCAGGCGGTCGGGAGCAGGTAGTCCATGAAGTTGGAGCCGATGCAGTTGCCCTCGGCGTCGAAGGCGATCTGCTCGGTGAAGGCTATGCCCCAGCCCTCGGTCAGGCCCCCGCAGATCTGGCCCTCGACGATCATCGGGTTGATCCGCACGCCGCAGTCGTCCACCGCGATCATCCGGCGGGTCTTGACCTGGCCGGTGCCCTTGTCCACGTCCACCACCACCAGGTAGGTGCCGAAGGGGAAGGTCATGTTGGGCGGGTCGTAGTAGGTGACGCCCTCCAGCCCGGCCTCCATGCCCTCGGGCAGGTTGGTGTAGGCGGCGAAGGCGATGTCCTGGATGGTCTTGAAGCGGTCCGGCGAGCCCTTGACGAAGAACTTGCCCCGCTCCCACTCGAGGTCGTCTTCGGAAGCCTCGAGCAGATGGGCGGCCAGCTTGCGGGCCTTGTCGCGCAGCTTGCGGGACACCATCGCGGTGGCCGCGCCGGCGACCGGCGTCGACCGGGACGCGTAGGTGCCGAGGCCATAGGGCGTGTTGTCGGTGTCGCCCTCCTTGACGATGATGTCGTCGGCCGGGATGCCGAGCTCCTCGGCCACGATCTGGGCGAAGGTCGTCTCGTGGCCCTGGCCCTGGGACTTCACCCCCAGCTTCAGGATGGCCTTGCCGGTAGGGTGCACGCGCAGCTCGGCGGAGTCGAACATGCGCAGGCCGAGGATGTCGAAGTCGGCCCCGTGGCCGGCGCCCACCACCTCGGTGAAGCTGGCGACGCCGATGCCCATGTACTCGCCCCGCGCCCGCTTCTCGGCCTGCTCGCGACGCAGATCGTCGTAGCCGAGCATCTTCTTGGCGAGATCCATGGCTCCCTCGTAGTCGCCGCTGTCGTAGACCCAACCGGTCGCCGAGAGGTAGGGGAACTGGTCCTTGCGGATGAAGTTCCGCATCCGGAATTCGCTCTGGTCGGCACCCAGCTCGATCGCCGCGTTGGTTACCAGCCGCTCGATCAGGTAGGACGCCTCGGTGACGCGGAAGGAGCACCGGAAGGCGACTCCGCCCGGCGCCTTGTTCGTGTAGTAGCCGTCGGCCACCACGTGCGCGGCGGGGATGTCGTAGGAGCCGGTCACGATGTGGAAGAGGCCGGCCTTGAACTTGGACGGCTGGGCGTCGGCGAAGAAGGCGCCCTGGTCGCTCAGCAGGCTCGCCCGCAGCCCCAGGATCTTGCCGTTCTCGTCCAGCGCCAGCTCGCCGTTCATATGGTAGTCACGGGCGAAACCGGTCGAGATGATGTTCTCCGACCGGTCCTCGATCCACTTGACCGGCTTGCCGATCAGGAGCGAGGCCGCGGTCGCCACCACGTAGCCCGGGTACACCGGCACCTTGTTGCCGAAGCCGCCGCCGAGATCGGGGGAGATCACCCGGATCTTCTCCTCGGGGAGCCCGGCGACCAGCGCGAAGACTGTCCGCATCGCATGGGGCGCCTGGGTAGTCATGTGAAGGTTGCACTGGCCGGTGACGCCGTTGACGTCGGCGACGATGCCGCAGGTCTCCAGCGGCGTGGGATGCGAGCGCGGATAGAAGGTCGAGAGCTTGACCACCTTGGCGGCGCGGGCGAAGGCCGCGTCGGTGGCGGCCTGGTCGCCGCTCTCCCAGTGGTAGACGTGGTTGTCCTTCTGGCCTTCCTTGTCGTCGCGGATCAGCGGCGCGCCGGCCGACATCGCCTGCTGCGGCGAGGTGACCGCTCCCAGCACGTCGTATTCGACGACGATCTTCGCCACGGCGTCCTCGGCGATGTACTTGCTGCTGGCGACGACGGCCGCCACCTCCTGGCCCTGGAAGCGGACCTTGTCAGTGGCCAGCACGGCCTGGGTGTCGCCCGACATGGTGGGCATCCAGGCCAGCTTGTGCTGGGCCATCAGCTCGCCGGTGACGACCGCGACGACGCCGGGGACCGCGCTCGCCTCGGAGGTATCGATGGACACGATGCGCGCGTGCGCGTGCGGGCTCCGCAGGATGGCCATGTGCAGCATCCCGGGCAGCACCAGGTCGTCCAGGTAGTTGCCCTGGCCGCGGATGAAGCGCGCATCCTCGACGCGCGGGCGCGACTCGCCGATGCCGCCGTGGTGGTGCTTGGTCTCGACTGCCATTCACTGACCTCCCGCTGGCACGGCCTGGCCGGCGCCGGTGGGCGCCGCGGTCGCTGCCGATCTCGCCTTGGCCGCGTGCTGCACGGCCTTGACGATGTTGATGTAGCCGGTGCAGCGACAGATGTTGCCACTGATCGCCCAGCGGATCTCCTCCTCGGTGGGGTCCGGGTTGCGGTCCAGCAGCGCCTTGGAGACCAGCATCATCCCCGGGGTGCAGAAGCCACACTGGAGGCCGTGCTCCTCGTGGAAGCCGACCTGGACCGGGTCCAGCGCACCGCCGGCGGCGAGGCCCTCGACAGTGGCTATCTCGCGGCCGGCCACCTGAACCGCCAGCAGGGTGCAGGACTTGACCGGCTCGCCGTCCAGCAGCACCGTGCAGGCGCCGCAGGAGGTCGTGTCGCAGCCGATGTGCGTGCCCGTGAGCTTCAGGTTGGTGCGGATGAAGTCCACCAGCAGCACCCTCGGCTCGACATCGTCCGAGTACTCGGTTCCGTTGACTTTCAGGGAGACCTTCATCCCGCCACCTCCTGCGCCCTCTTGATCGCGGTCTTGAGCCCGCGCTGGACGAACACCCGCACGATGTCGCGCTTGTAGGCGGCGGTCCCCCGGATGTCGTCCTTCGGCTCGGCCGCCGCCGCCGCCATCCGGGCGGCTTCGCCGATCGCCTCCTGGGTTGGCGCGGCGCCCTTCAGTGCCTGCTCGGCCGCCGTCGCGTGCAGGTTCTTCGCGCCCACCGAGGTGAGGCCGATCCCGGCGCGGCCGATGTTCCCATTGCTCATCTCGACCTGGACCGCCACCGCGACGGTGGCGAAGTCCCCGATCTTGCGCTCGAGCTTGAGATAGGTGCCTGCGGCCCTGGCCACGGCCGGGATCCGGATCTCGGTCAGGATCTCGTCGGCCGCGAGGGCGGTCGTGAACGGCCCCTGGAAGAACTCGGTGGCCGCGATCACCCGCTCCCCGCGGCTGGAGCGCGCCACGAGCTGCGCGTTGAGGGCGATCATCACCGAGCCCCAGTCGCCGGAGGGATCGGCGTGGGCGATCGAGCCGCCCACCGTCCCCTGGTTGCGGACCAGCGGGTCGGAGACCTGGGGAGCGGTGTCGGCCAGGATCGGGCAGATCGCGGCCAGGTCGCGGTTCCGCTCCAGGTCCGCGTGGCGGGTGAGCGCCCCGATCGTGATCATCCCGCCCCCGGTCTCGACGCCGCGCAGGCCGGGCAGCCGGCCGATGTCGAGCACCAGCGAGGGCGAGGCGAACCGCAGCTTCAAGAGCGGTATCAGGCTCTGGCCGCCAGCCATCACCTTGGCCTCGTCACCCGCTTCGGCGAGCGCCGCCAGGGCCTCCTCGATGGTCGCGGGCGCACGGTAATCGAAAGCCGCAGGAAACACTCAGGCACCTCCACTGAACGGAGAACCGACGACGCGGGAACTCTCACATCGCCGGGGCCGCCGGCCCCGGAACTTGGTAACCCCAGCCTGCCGCCCGGCCGCCCGGGCCGGTGGTGCGTCGATCTTGCGCCGCCCGTGGTCGAGAGTCAACTTGCGCGCTCAACGAACCTCGCTGTCGTCGCAACGCGGGCGCGGGCGCCTAGCTTGGCCGTCGAAAGGAGACTCGGAGGCTGCTCGACACTCGCGCGACCGACCACCCCGTGCCCCGCCGGCTGCTCTGGACCTGGCTCGCCCTGCTGGCCCTGAGTCAGATGGCCGACGTCGCCACCACCTGGCATTCGCTGATGGGCGGGCTCAGGGAGGACAACCCCTTCGTGGCCGCGGCCCTCGCCAGCGGCCACTTCCCGCTCTACGCCCTGGCGAAGGTCCTGCTGGTGGCCGCACTCGGCATCGCCGTCCTCGGCGGCCGGCGAGCCGCACTCAACGGCGCCCGCCTGGTCGTCGCCATCTTCTCCCTGGTCGCCCTGGCAAATCTCCTGGGCCCGCTGCTCAGCTGAAGTTTTAAGCTTTCGCGTCGTGCGAGCCGCCGAGCTGCAGACGCCCGCCCTGCTGCTCGACTCGGAAGCGTTCGGGCACAACCTCTCGACCATGTCGGCGGCGCTGCCCGGGCCGCGACTCAGACCTCACGTCAAGGCCCACAAGACGACCGCACTGGCGACCCGCCAGGCGGCAGCCGGGCACCGGGGCTTCACCTGCGCGACCATCCGCGAGGTCGAGGGGATGGCGGCCGCCGGCCTCGGCGATGACCTGCTGCTCGCCAACCAGGTGCTCGACGCCTCCCGGCTGGGCCGCCTCGACGCGCGGGTCACCGTCGCGGTCGACTCGCCGGAGACCGTGGACGCGGCCGCCCGAGGTGGCGTCAGGGAGGTCGTCATCGACGTCAACGTGGGTCTCCCCCGCTGCGGCATCCCGCCCGAGATGGCGGGCGAGCTCGCCGGGCTGGCCCGCTCCCGCGGCCTCGAGGTGCGGGGCGTGATGGGGTACGAGGGGCACGCCGTCGGCCTGCCCGACCGCGCCGCCCGGGAGGAGATCTGCGCCGAGTCGATGGCCCTCCTGCTCCAGGCCCACGCGGCCGTCGGCGGGGAGATCGTCTCCGCGGGCGGCACCGGCACCTACGACATCAACACCTGGGCCAACGAGATCCAGGCCGGCTCCTACGCCCTGATGGACTCCGCCTATGCCAGGCTCGAGCTTCCCTTCCGGCAGGCGCTCTTCGTGCTGGCGACGGTGATCTCGGTCAGCCCGAACGGCTACGCCGTCGCCGACTGCGGGCTCAAAGCGCTGGGGATGGACCACGGCAAGCCGGACCTGGCGGACGGGGGCACTGTGCTGATCGTCTCCGACGAGCACCTGACCATCGTCCCCGAGCGGCCGGTGAAGGTCGGCGACCGCGTCCGGGTGGTGCCCGCCCACTGCGACCCGACGGTCGCCCTCCACCAGCGGCTGCACCTGGTCGATGGCGAGGACGTGCTGGAGACCTGGGAGGTGGATCTACGAGGATGGTGACGGCCGCGCGCGCGAGCTGGACCAACTGGGGCGGCACCTACAGCTGCAGCCCGACCCGGATCGAGTCGCCCTCCAGCGAGGAGGACCTGGTGGCGGCGATCAGGTCCGCGGCCGAGCGCGGCGAACGGGTGAAGGTCATCGGCAGCGGGCACTCCTTCACCGACATCGGCTGCACCGACGGCTGCCTCGTCCGTCTCCACCGCTACAACCGCGTGCTGGCGGTGGACGTGGAGAAGCGGAGCATCACCGCCCAGGCCGGCATCACCATCCTTCAGCTGAGCGCCGCCCTCGCGGAGCACGGGCTGGCGATGGAGAACATGGGCGACGTCGGCTACCAGACCATCAGCGGCGCCATCTCCACCGCGACGCACGGCACCGGGGAGAGGCTCCGCAACATCTCCAGCCAGGTGGTCGCCGTGTCGCTGGTGCTGGCCGACGGCAGCGTCCTGGAGTGCTCGGCGCACCATGAGCACGAGGCCTTCAAGGCGGCGCAGGTGAGCCTCGGCGCACTCGGTGTCATCTCAACTGTGACGCTGCGGGCCGTGCCCGCCTACAACGTCCGCTCGCTCCAGCAGCCGGAGAAGGTGGACGTGCTGCTCGATGAGCTCGACGATCGCTCTCGGGACAACGACCACTTCGAGTTCTTCTGGTGGCCGCACACCGACTGGGCGCAGGGGATCACCAATACCCGCACCCAAGAGCCCCCTTCTGAGTCCCAGCGGCGGCGCGGGTTCGGGGCCTACGTCAATGACATCCTGCTCGAGAACCACGCCTTCGGCCTGATCCAGCGAGCCGCCCAGGTCAACCGCGACTGGATACCGTCACTGGCCGGGTTCACGGCGCGGACGATGAGCCGCAAGGAGATGACCGACCGGTCCGACCGCATCTTCGCCAACGAACGGTTGGTCCGCTTCGCCGAGATGGAGTACGCGGTGCCCCGGGCGGACCTGGTCCCGGCGGTGCGCGAGATCCGTTCGATGATCGACCGCAAGGGATTCAAGATCAGCTTCCCGGTCGAGGTCCGGACGGTGGCCGCCGACGACATCCCGCTCAGCCCGGCCTACGGCCGCGCCACTGGCTACATCGCCGTCCATGTCTTCAACAAGTTCGAGTACGCGCCCTACTTTCGCGAGGTGGAGGCGATCATGAACGAGCATCAGGGGCGCCCCCACTGGGGCAAGCTCCACTTCCAGACCGCGGAAACGCTGCGGCCCCGCTATCCGCAGTGGGACTGGTTCCTCGCGGCACGAGATCGCCTCGATCCCGATCGCCACTTTGCCAACGCCTACACCGAGCGGGTGCTCGGCAAATGAGAAAAAGGGGGTAACCAGATGGCGGACAACTCAGCGCTCTCGGACGACTGGATCAACCAGTCGTTCGGGTACAAGCAGGAACTGCGAAGGGCGCTCAAGCTCTTCTCGCTCTACGCGGTCTCCTTCTCCATCATCTCGATCACCACCGGCCTCTCACTCAACTACGGGGCCGCTATCGGGGCCATGGGGCCCGCCTCGATCTGGCTCTGGATCGTCGCGTCGCTCGGCCAGATGCTGATCGCATTGGTGGTGGCGGAGCTCGGCACCCGGATCCCGCTCGCCGGCTACTCCTACCAGTGGGGCGCCCGCCTCGTGAACTCCGCCTACGGCTGGTTCACCGGCTTCATCGGGCTCGCCTACCTGTCGGTCGGCGCGGCCGCGATCAACTTCCTCGTCGTCGCCCCCTTCGTCGCAACGCTCTTCCAGCCGATCCTCAACATCAAGAACCCCAGTGATCCAACCGTCGACCTGGTGATCACGCTGATCATCTTCACCGTCAACCTGGCGATCAACATCGTCTCCATCGCCCTGGCGGCGAGGATCAACAACATCGCTGTCTTCACCGAGATCATCGGCATGGTCGGCTTCGCGATCGCGGTCTTCATCGCCTGGGCCATTCATCCCAACCACGGCCTCGACTTCCTCGGCAGCACGGGCAGTGCTTCCAACGGGGGCGCCATCCTCGCCGCCATCCCGGTCGCAGGCCTGATGGGCATCTTCACCATCGTCGGCTTCGAGCTCGCCGCCGACCTCGGCGAGGAGGCGATCGGCGCCCGCATCACCGTGCCGAAAGCCGTGCTGTGGTCCGTCGCCAGCTCGGCCATTCTCGGCATGATCGCGCTGGTCGGATTCACCATCGGCATCACCGACGTCGCCAAGACGGCGGCCTCCAGCACCCCTCTGGTTGACATCGTCGGCCACTGGCTGGGCTCGGCGATGGCGGCCGTCTTCCTGGTCATCGTGATCTTCTCGATCTTCGCCCTCGACGTGGTCGGCCTCGCCGCGACCGGGCGGCTGATCTTCGCCATGTCGCGCGACAATATCCTGCCCGGTTCGGCCTACCTGCGGCACGTCAACCCGCAGACGCAGACACCGATCCGGGCCCTCGTCACCGCCTCGCTGCTGGGCCTGGTCTTCACCGTCTGGGGCTACTTCGTCGAGACCACCGGCACCGCCAAGGACGCCTTCTTCGCGCTGGTCACGGCGACCGCGACGCTGCCCTTCCTGGTCTATTTCCTGACCGTCCTCGCCTACGTCATGCGGCGGCACCGGATGGACAAGCTCCCCGAGGCCTTCGACCTCGGTGCCTGGGCCGGCCCGGTCATGTATGCCGCGCTGGCCTGGACGATCATCGCGCTCGGCGTGCTGATGATCCCGAAGGTCTACTGGCTGGCGGACCTCATCGTGGTGGTGGTCCTGGTCCTGGCGGGACTCTGGTACTTCGCCGTGCTGCGCGGGCGCCTCGCGCGCGGCGAGGCGGGGGTGACCCAGCTCCCGGTCGAGGAGAGGACGGGCTAGCCGGGACCCAGCCCGGCGGACGCGGGGAGGCCCGAGCTCCGTATCTCGTATCGTGGTCATCTGTATGAGATTGCTCACCTTTCGGACTGACGGCGGAACCCGGGCCGGACGTGTCGACGGCGACCAGGTGATTGAATTGGAGGACGCCGACGTCGGGGCGCTGCTTGCCCGCGGCGAGGCGGGCCTGGCGGCGGCCCGGAGCGCCACCGGGTCCACCCGCCCGCTTGCCGGGCTCGACCTCGCCCCGGTCATCGTCGATCCGCCCAAGATCATCTGCGTCGGACAGAACTACCTGGCCCACATCCGGGAGCAGAACGCCAAGGTTCCCGAATACCCGACGCTCTTCAACAAGTTCCGGCGGACGCTGATCGGGCCCAACGACGAGATCGTGCTGCCGCGGGTCTCGGAGAACGTCGACTGGGAGGTCGAGCTGGTGATCGTGATCGGCCGGACCGCGCGACACGTCAGCGGCGCGGCCGCGGAGGACGCGATCTTCGGCTACACGGTCATGAACGACACTTCGATCCGTGACTACCAGTTCCGGACAACCCAATGGATGCAAGGCAAGGCTTTCGAGGCCAGCACGCCGCTGGGCCCGGTCGTCGTGAGCAGGGACGAGCTCGACCCCTCTGACCTGCGGCTCTGGACCGAGGTCGAAGGCGTGGTGATGCAGGACAGCACCACCGCGGACCTGGTTTTCAAGCCGGCCGAGCTGGTCGCCTACTGCAGCGAGATCATCACCCTCGAACCTGGCGACGTGATCGCAACCGGCACGCCATCGGGGGTGGGCCAGTGGCGCAACCCGCCCCTCTTCCTGCAGCCGGGCCAGACCATCCGCTGCTCGGTCGAGGGCATCGGAGCTTTGACCAACCGAGCCGTCAAAGAGGCCTAAAGCGGGCGGTCGGCGACGACCAGGTCGGTCCGGCCGGCGAGCAGCACGTTGAGCGCGTCGTCGGACGTCAGGATGCCGCCGGCGACGGCGGTGCGCACATGGGCCTCGTTGCGGACCCGGTCGCTGAACTGGGCGTTGAAGCAGCGCCCGTACCAGGGGATCGAGGCTCGAGAGAGATGACCGCTCTCGACCAGCACGACGTCGACGCCGGCCTCCTTCAGGCGTTTCGCGAGCACGACCGCGTCGTCGTCGGTGAATCCGCCCGGCAGCCAGTCGGTGGCCGAGACCTGCACCCAGAGCTCGGACCTGGAGGCGCCACGAACCGCGGCCACCACCTCGAGGGGGAACGCCATCCGGTTCTCGAGGCTGCCACCGTGCTCGTCCTCGCGGTGGTTGGTGAGTGGCGAGAGGAAGGCGTGGAAGAGGCCTCCCCGGCCGAGGATGACGAGAAGCCCCCGGTCCAACGGGGCCTCGGCGGCGGACGCCGAGAGCCCAGCCACCACTCTCTGCATCTGAGTGCGGTCGATGGCGGACGGCTCGGCAAAGGGCTGCTCCAGCCAGAGAAAGCGGCCCAGGTCGGAGCGGGTAAGGACGCGGTGGGCCAGGGGTCCCAGCTCCGGCGCGACCACCCGCTCAACCTCGGCCACGAAGCCCGGGTCGCGCTCCTTCAGCTGCCCGTAATCGAAGTTGCCGCGGGTCAGGAAGTGGAAGCTGAAGCGCTCGGGAGTGAAGTCCCAGTAGTGCCGGAACTGCTCGTACCAGCGAAGGCTCGGGCGCGAGGCCCGCTGGATCGCCTCCACCCGCGGCCGCCGCTCAGCCTCGTAGGCGGCGAAGGTCGCCGGGAGGTCCGCGGGGTTCTGCTGGAGTGCGAAGGCGAGTGCGATCGCGTCCTCCATCGCCATCTTGGTGCCGGAGCCGACAGAGAAGTGCGCCGTGTGGGCAGCGTCGCCCATCAGGACCAGGTTGCGGTGGTGCCAGACGCGGTTGCGGAGCGTGCGAAAGGGCGCCCACTTGGAGTTGTCGGCCAGGAGCGGGTGGCCGTCCAGGTGGCCGGCATAGAGTTTCTCGAAATACTGGAGGCCGAACAGGTCGCTCTGGCCCGGCGCCTGCGCCGCGCGGTTCGACTCCTCGAGTCCCGCCCGCCGCCAGCTCTCCGGGTCGGTCTCCACGATGAAGGTGCTGAGGCCCTCCTCATAGGGATAGATGTGCGCGCAAAAACGGCCGGCATCGTTCTGTTCGAAGAGGAAGGTGAAGGACGGAAAGCGCAGAGCCGCGCCGTACCAGGCGAAGACCGTGCGGCCGGCCTCGACGCTCGGTTGGAATTGGTCCGCCCAGTGGTTGCGAAAGATGCTGTTGACACCGTCGCCCGCGGCCACGAGGTCGTTGTCCTCGAGCAGTTCGGAGGGATTTTTGAGCTCGGCCTGGAAGCGCAGATCGACGCCCTCCTTGGCCGCGCCGCGCTGCAGGATGTCGAGCAGCCGCTTGCGGCTGATCGCCCAAAAGCCGATGCCGCCGCAGCCGAGGACCCGGCCGTGGATGCGGACCTCGATCGGGTCCCAGGCATAGGCGGCCGCAAGGATCTCCGCGTGCGTCCGGGCGTCCTGCTCCCTCAGGTAGTTCATGGTCTTCTCGCTGAAGACGACCCCGAACCCGAAGGTGTCGTCGGGCCGGTTGCGCTCGTAGACGGTGACATCGTGGCGGGGATCGCCGCGCTTGGCCAGCATCGCGAAGTAGAGGCCGGACGGGCCTCCTCCGGCGACCGCGATCTTCACGTCAGAAAGATAGAAGGCCGGGGCAATTGCCCGGCCTACTGCTCATTTCCCGAAGGTGGTCAGCAGCCGACGTCCTGGTCGAGGTTGAGGTCGAGATTCAGGTACTGGATGGCCCAGACCTGGCCGCCGGGCCAGAGAGATGCTACGCAGGAGACGCCGTCGTTGAGAGCGGTCGCGCCCGCAACCCAGTTCGGCACCTGCGGCGGCGCGAAAGAGCCGGCGATCTCGCCCCACATGTAAGAGGTGGAATAGACACCGACGCCACGGGGGTGGTTCATCGTGGACTGGACGTAGT